>CALVLM010000005.1:0-81664 GCA_944338075.1 Candidatus Gallimonas intestinigallinarum
TGGGCCTTCACGGATTCGAACCGCGGACCAATCGGTTATGAGCCGACAGCTCTGACCACTGAGCTAAAGGCCCGCTTGGGGATGCCGCAACCGCAATGCTTGACTATCATATTACAAACCAAGGGAAAAGTCAAGTATTTTTTCCGCATTTTTTACAACTTTTTTTCACGGTCAAAAAAATTTTTTACGGGCGGCGTCCGACATTTTTCGCCCGCATTTTTCAAAAGCCGACAAATCAGGCGTGCAGCCCGCCGTTATAATAATTGCAATCGCAACTTACGGAGGTCTACGCATGAAGACGCAGTCTGCGCGCAGGGGAGACAGTCTCTATATTTACCTCACGGGCGAGCTGGATGAATATACGGTGTCCCGTGCGCGGGAGGAGGCAGACGATCTGATCGATGACAGCGCATGGTGTTCGCGGGCGGTGTTTAACCTCGCAGGCGTTCGCTTCATGGACTCGACGGGCATCGGCTTTCTCATCGGCCGCTACAAAAAATTGCAGAAGTACGGCATGGGAATGTATCTGGAAAATCCCAACCCCGATGCAGACAAAATACTCACATTGAGCGGCATCTATTCGCTCATGCCGAAGATTTAGAGGGGTTTTTATGAACGAAATGCACTTAAAATTTTTGTCGCGCTCGGAGAACGAGAACTTTGCCCGCAACGTCGTTGCGGCGTTTGCGCTGCCCCTCAATCCCACGCTGGACGAGCTTTCCGACGTCAAGACCGCCGTTTCGGAGGCGGTCACCAATAGCATCGTACACGGCTACCGCGCGTGCGAAGGCTGGATCACGCTCATGTGCCGCACGGACGGGGATACCCTACATATCGAAATTTCCGACGACGGACGGGGGATCGAGGACGTGGAGCAGGCGCTCACGCCCTTTTACACGACGTTGCCGGACGAGGAGCGTTCGGGTATGGGGTTTACCATCATGCAGACGTTCATGACCACGTTCTCCGTTGTCTCTGAGGCGGGCAGGGGGACGACGGTGCGCATGAGCAAGCAATTCGGCGCAAGGGCGACGGAAGATGCTCGATGAAGGTACGACGCTCGCGCTCATCCGCCGCGCCAAGGAGGGGGACAACGAGGCAAAGGAGGCGCTGCTCGTACACAATACATCCCTCTTAAAGAGCATCCTGCGAAGATACTTGGGCAAGGGCGTGGAGTATGACGATCTGTATCAGCTCGCCTGCATGGGGTTCTTAAAGGCGATCGCAGGCTTTGACGAGAGCTTCGGCGTGCGCTTTTCTACCTACGCCGTCCCGATGATCGCTGGGGAGATCAAGCGCTTTTTGCGCGACGACGGCAGCGTCAAGGTCTCCCGCCTCATGAAGAAGGCGGCGCGCGACATGAACGCCTATATCGAGCAATGCAGCGCGGAGCGCGGCGAACAGCCCACCGTCAAAGAGCTCGCCGAGGTCTTTCATATGGACGAGGGCGAGGTCGTGTTCACGCTCGGCTCCTCCCGCATGCCCGTCTCCATCTATGAGCAGGGGGACTACAAGGACGAGAAGGGGACGACGCTCGCCGAGCGGCTGCCCTCCGATGACGACCAGGACGAGATGATCGAACATATGCTCTTGAAGCAGGCGATCGAAAAACTTCCCGAGCGGGAAAAGAAGATCGTGTTTTTGCGGTACTTTAGGGATCTGACGCAGAGTGAAGTCGCGCGTCGCATCGGCGTATCGCAGGTGCAGATCTCGCGCATCGAGAGCAAGATCATGGGAAAATTCAAGGAGGAACTGAAGTAAGGACGCAGAGATGCGTCCTCTTTTGTTTTTTCGATTTTCGTCATTTGAAAAAGAAATCAACACAAAAAAGTCACTTGCGAACTTTTGGCTTGGATATGTTGACTTTCCTCGTGCGATGATGATATAATTAAGAGGAAACAACCGTAAAATGAGGCAAAACATGACTTTCCGCAAGCTGCCGACGGGCGTACAGGATATTTTGCCGCGCGAATGCCGCATTCTCGGCGAGGTGCGCGAGCGCCTTTCGCGCGCTTTTGAGGCGCGCGGCTACGAGCCTGTGATCTCCGCCGCCGTCGATTATTATGATACCTATTCCAAGATCACCAACGCGCTGCCCCAGGAGCGCATGTTCAAGTTCACCGACCAGGACGGCAAGCTCCTTGTCCTGCGTCCCGATGCGACGCTCTCCATCTCTCGCATCGCTGCGACCAAACTGCCCGATCCGAACGTGCGCCTTTCCTACTTCCTCAATAAGTGGGACGCGCAGAACACGGGCGGCGTCAAGAGCCGCGAGATCATCCAGGCGGGCGTAGAGCGCTTCGGCGAGGAGGGCGCCTTTTCGGATGCGCAGACCATCGCCTTTGCCGTGGACTGCATGCGGGAAGTCGGGCTGGAAAACTGCATTGTCGAAGTGGGGCACGTCGGCTACATGAAGGGCATTTTGACGGGCTGCGGTTTGAGCGACGCCCGGGCGGAGGAGGTGCGTGCCTATATCAACGCCAAGGACGGGCTGAATGCCGAGCGTGTCCTGCGTGCGGCGGGCGCCAACGAAGAGGCGCTCTCTGCCGTGCGCGCGCTCCCGACGCTGTTCGGCGGTGCGGAGGTGTTCGACCGTGCCGAAACGCTCACCGGGAATGCACAGGCGCGCGAGGCGATCGCGTATCTGAAAAAAGTGCATCGCATCCTCACCGACATGGGCTACGAGCAGGACGTCTGCTTCGATCTGGGGACGGGCAAGAGCCTTTCCTACTATTCGGGCATCGTCTTTTCGGGGCTGGTGCAGGAGGTGGGCGCGCCCATCCTCAGCGGCGGCAGGTACGACGGTCTTGCCGACGACTTCGGAAAGCACATTCCCGCCGTCGGCTTTGCGATCGGATTAAAGCGCGTGCTTGTCGCGCTCGAGCGGCAGGGCAGGCTCCCGGGAAGCGAAGTGCCCGACGCCGCAGTTGCATGCGAGGAGGGCGCGGAAGGGCAGGCGGATGCGCTCGCGAAAAGCATGATCGCCGAGGGCAAGCGGGTCACGCTCGCCGCCGCGTACGGCGAGGCGGCGCTTGACAGGATCGCCGCAAAACAAAAATATCTGGTCACCAAAACGGGGGTACGTCAGCTATGATCACGTTTGCTCTGTCCAAGGGACGGCTCGCCGAGAAGGCGGGGCAGCTGCTTGCGGCGGCGGGCGTGGATACCGCCGTCCTCTCAGAAGATACGCGCAAACTCGTCCTCGAGAGTGCGGACGGGGAATATCGCTTTTTCCTCGTCAAGCCCGCCGACGTTCCCATCTACGTGGAGTCGGGCGTCGCAGACCTTGGCATCGTCGGAAAGGATACCCTCATCGAAGAGGGACGCGATCTGTATGAGATGCTCGATCTCAAAATGGGGGAATGCCGCCTGTGCATCGCGGGCTATCCCGAGCGGCGGGACGTGCTCACCAATCCCCATCTGCGCGTCGCGACCAAGTACGTCAATACCGCGCGCCGCGTGTTTGCCGACCGCGAGGAGATCGAGATCATCCCGCTGCACGGTTCCATCGAACTTGCGCCCGTCACGGGGCTTGCGGACGTCATCTTTGACGTCGTGCAGACGGGCTCGACCTTAAAGGCAAACGGACTGGTCGTGCTGGAAGAGGTGTTTTCGGGCATCACGGCGCGGCTGGTCGTCAACAAAGTCAGTCTGAAAACCAAGGCGGCGCTTATTCTTCCCCTCATCGCGCGCCTGAAGGAGGTCCTATGAAGATTTACGACAAAACTTCCTGTTCGCAACTCTTGGAGCGCGCCTTTGCCGCGCGCGAGAAGGAACTTGCCGCGGTCAAGGAGATCTTGTCGGACGTGCGCGCGCGCGGAGACGCGGCGGTGTTCGACTATGAGAAGAAATTTGACGGAACAACGCTGACGCAGGAGAATTTTCGCGTCTCGGAAGCGGAATTTGCAGCGGCGTACGAGGCGGTCTCTCCCGAGCTTTTGGCGAGCCTGAAGAAGGCGATTCATAACATCTACGCCTATCACAGCCGCGCAGGGCGTAAGGACAGCGTCGAGACGCACGATGGCAGGACGACGGGCTATGTCGTTCGCCCCGTGAGCGCCGCGGGCATCTATGCGCCCGGCGGCACCGCGCCGCTCTCCTCCTCCGTCTTGATGGGCGTCCTGCCCGCAAAGGCGGCGGGGGTGGAGCGCATCGTGCTCGCAACGCCCGCCAAAAACGGCGCCGTCGCGCCGCTGACCCTCGTCGCGGCAAAGGAGTGCGGCGTCAGCGAAGTGTACAAGATGGGCGGCGCGCAGGCGATCGCCGCGCTCGCCTACGGCACGCAGTCGGTGAAAAAGGTGGACGTCATCGCGGGTCCCGGCAATATCTACGTCACGCTCGCCAAGAAGGAAGTGTACGGCGAAGTGGGCATCGATATGCTCGCGGGCCCCAGCGAGATCCTCATCATCGCGGACGAGAGCGCGAGTGCGCGCTATGTCGCGGCGGACGTCTTGTCGCAGGCGGAGCACGACGTGCTCGCCCGCGCCATTCTCGTCACGCCGAGCAGATCGCTCGCCGAGGCTGTCGCAAAGGAGGTGGAATTGCAGCTTGCGCGCCTTCCGAGGAAGGAGGTCGTGCGCAAGTCCATCGATACGAGCGGCGGCATCGTCGTTGTCGACAGTCTCAAGGAGGCGTGCGCGCTTGCGAATACCGTCGCGCCCGAGCACCTCGAGATCTGCACCGAGCACCCCGAAGCGCTGCTGCCCTCGATCACGCATGCGGGTGCCGTGTTTTTGGGGCACTACACGCCCGAGCCCGTCGGGGACTACTTCGCGGGACCCGATCACATTCTGCCGACTTCCGGCAGCGCGAAGTTCTTCCAGGTACTCAATGAGGACACGTTCACCCGCAAGATGAGCGTCATTTCCTACACCCGGGAAGCGCTCTTTGCGGACGGAGAGGACATTGTACGGCTCGCGAGGAGCGAACAGCTCGACGCGCATGCGAACGCCGTCGCCATTCGGCTGGAGGAAAAGATATGAAAGCTGCACCAATCAGAACTGCACAAATCGAACGCAAGACCAGGGAGACGGACATCGCGCTCTCGCTCAAACTGGACGGCAACGGTACGCCAAACGTCACAACGGGGGTAGGATTTTTTGACCACATGCTCGAACTGCTGACCGTGCATTCGGGCATGGATATCAATCTCTCCTGCAAGGGCGATCTGCAGGTGGACGCGCACCACACCGTCGAGGACGTGGGTATCGCGCTGGGCGACTGCATCCGTCAGGCGCTGGGCGACAAGAAGGGCATCGCGCGCTTTGCGGACAGGCTCGTCCCGATGGACGAGACGGCGGCGCAGGTCGCCGTCGACTTCAGCGGCAGATCGGCGCTCATCTTCCCCAATGCGCTCTCGGGCAAGGTGGGCAACTTCGATATGGAGCTGATCGAAGAGTTCCTGCGGGCGTTCGCATCGCACGCGGGCTGTAATCTTTACGTCAGAATTCTCAGCGCGGGCAATCGCCACCACATGGCGGAGGCGATCTTCAAGGCGCTTGCGCTGTGCATCCGCGACGCCGTGCGCGTCGTCTCGGACAAGGTGCCCTCGTCCAAGGGGATGCTGGAATGATCGGCATCATCGACTACGGCATGGGCAATCTGCGCTCGGTGCAAAAGGCGATCGAATACCTCGGCGGCAGGGCGTGTATTTCCTCCGATCGGAGCGAGCTGGACGGCTGCGAAAAGCTCATCCTTCCGGGTGTCGGGAGCTTCGCCGCGGGTATGAAGAACTTAAATGATACGGGGCTTGCGCCCTACATTGTGCGCCGCACGCAGGATACGCCGCTCCTCGGCATCTGCCTCGGCATGCAGTTTTTGCTGCAGGAGAGCGAGGAGGACGGCGTCAACGCGGGGCTGGGGCTGATCGACGGCAGGGTCGTGCGCTTTACCGAGGGCAAGATCCCGCATATCGGCTGGAACAGCGTGGAAGAGATGCGCTCGCCCCTGTTTGCGGGCATTCCCTCGGGGACGGGGTTCTACTTTGTGCACAGCTACTATGCCGATACGACGGACGAGTTCACGATCGGCAAGACGGAATACTACCGCGTCTACGCCTCGGCGGTGGGCAAGGGCAACGTCTACGGCGTCCAGTTCCACCCCGAAAAGAGCGGCGCGGCGGGCCTGCAGCTGCTGCGCAATTTCATGCAGCTGTAACGAGCGGAGCAAGTGACATGATCTTATATCCTGCGATCGATATTTTAGAGGGGCGCGCGGTACGCCTGCTGCACGGCAAGCGCAGCGAAGTCACCGACTACGGCGATCCCGTGGACTGCGCCAAACGCTGGGTGGACATGGGTGCGACAATTCTGCACGTCGTCGATCTTTCGGGCGCGTTCGGGGAGAAGAGCACCTTTCACAGGAGCCTGGAGCGCATTGCGGCGCTGGGCGTGCCCGTCCAGTCGGGCGGCGGACTTCGCTCGATGGAGGCCATCCGTCACCGCTTCCGCATGGGCGCGGACCGCGTCGTGCTGGGAACGGTGTGCGTGGAACAGCCCGAAGTGTTAAAGGAGGCGGCGGAAACCTTCGGCGGCAAGATCGTCGCGGGCATCGACGCCAAGGACGGCAAACTCGCCGTCAGGGGCTGGACGGAGATTGCCGAAAAGGATGCCTTTGATTTCGGCTGCGAGGCGCGCGCGCTGGGCGTCACCGACGCGGTGTTTACGGACATCGGCAGGGACGGGGCGCTCACGGGCGTCAACGTCGAAGATACCGTCAAGATGGGCGAAACGGGGCTGAACATCATCGCTTCGGGCGGCGTGAGCAGCATCTCCGATCTGCGCGCGCTCGCCGAAAAGGGCGTGTACGGCGCTATACTGGGTCGGTCCATCTATACGGGCGCGATCGATCTTGCAGCGGCGCTAAAGGAGTTTTCATGGTACGAAAGAGGATAATTCCCTGCCTGGACTTGAAGGACGGGCGCGTCGTCAAGGGGGTCAACTTCGTCGACCTCACGGACGCGGGCGACCCCGTCGAGACGGCAAAGGTATATAATGCGTTCGGCGCGGACGAGATCGTCTTTTTAGATATCACGGCGAGCTACCGCGGCGATTCGCCCATGTGGGACGTCATCTCCCGCGCGAGCGAGCAGGTCTTTCTGCCCCTCACCGTGGGCGGCGGCATGCGCACGACGGAGGACTTCCGGCGCATGCTCTCCTGCGGGGCGGACAAGATTGCGGTCAACTCGGCGGCGATCAGAACGCCTTCGCTCATTACGGACGCCGCGATGAAGTTCGGGCAGCAGTGCGTCGTGCTCGCGGTGGACGCAAAGCGCAACGATGCGGGCAGGTACGATGTCTACCTCAATGGCGGCAGAGTGAACACCGGGCTGGATGCGATTGATTGGATCGTCAAAGCGGTGGAGCTGGGCGCAGGCGAAGTACTGCTCACCAGCATGGACCGCGACGGCACCAAGGCAGGCTATGATATCGAACTCACCCGTCAGGCGGCGGAGGCGGTCAACGTGCCCGTCATCGCCTCGGGCGGGGCAGGCAAAATGGGGGATTTCTATGACGTCCTTACCGAAGGGAAAGCCGATGCGGCGCTGGCGGCTTCGCTCTTCCACTTCGGCATCATCAATATGCGGGATTTGAAATGCTACCTTGCAGAGCGCGGGGTCTCCGTGCGTGCGGAGGGGATATAAGGAGGATCTACAAATGCAACTGGATATGTCAACGGTCAAATTTTCATCGCATGGACTCATCTGCGCGATCGCGCAGGATCATGCGACGGGCGAAGTGCTCATGCAGGCGTATATGAACGAAGAGGCGCTTACAAAGACGCTGGAGACGGGCTATGCGCACTATTACAGCCGCTCGAGAAAGTGCCTTTGGAAGAAGGGCGAGACGAGCGGGCATGTGCAGAAGGTCGTCTCCGCGACCTTCGACTGCGACAGAGACTGTATTCTTCTGGGCATCGAGCAGACGGGCGCCGCGTGCCATACGGGCGCGCGCAGCTGCTTCCACGATCCCGTCATCGAGACGAAAAAGGGCGGGCTCACCTTCCTTGGGGAGCTGGAGCGCGTCGTGGACGACCGGAAGGCGAACCCCGTCGAGGGCTCGTACACGGCGTACCTCTTCGGGCGCGGCATCGATAAGATCGCGCAGAAGATGGGCGAGGAGGCGGTGGAAGTCGTCATCGCTTCCAAGAACGAGGACAAGGACGAGCTGGTGCGCGAGATCGCCGACCTTACCTATCACCTCATGGTGCTCATGGAGAGCAAAGGGGTGACGCTGGAGGACGTCTGCACCGAGCTCAAGCGCAGACACAAATAAAAGGCAGGAGAAACAAAGGACTATGACAGAGGAAACAGCCGGGGCGCAGCCTTCCCTGCGCCCCGCGCTCAAAGTGGTGGACGCGACCCTTCGGGACGGGGGGCTGGTCAACGATTTCCGCTTTTCGGATGACTTTGTGCGCGCACTCTATGCGGCCGATCTCGCCGCGGGCGTGGACTACATGGAAGTCGGCTACAAGGCGGACAGGGATATTTTTGATGAAACCAAGTTCGGCAAGTGGAAGTTCTGCCGCGATGAGGATGTCGCCGCGGTCTTGGGCGGGCGCACTTCGCGCATGAAACTTGCCTGCATGGCGGACGTCGGGCGGTGTAACTTCCGCCGCGATATCTGCGCAAAGGGCAACTCGCCCATTGATATGTATCGCATCGCGACATACGCGGACACCATTCCCGAGGCGATCGGGATGCTGGAGTATTGCGATAAATTGGGGTACGAGACGACCGTCAATATCATGGCGATCTCCAGGGAGTCGGGCGAGACGGTAAAAAGAACGCTCGACATGCTGGGCGGCAGTCCCGCAAAGGCGATCTATCTCGTCGACAGCTACGGCGCGCTCTATCCGGACGGCGTTCGCGCGCTCGCCGAGACCTACCTGGCTGCCGGGCAGAAGTACAAAAAGGAGATCGGCATTCACGCACACAACAACCAAAATCTGGCATTTGCCAATACGCTCACTTGTTACGCAGCGGGCGTCAACTATCTCGACGCCACCGTCAGCGGCATGGGACGGGGCGCCGGCAACTGCGCGCTCGAGCTTCTGCTCGCCTATTTGAAGGGCCGCTTTGATCTCGCGCCCGTGCTCGCCTTTCTCGAAGCGGGGCACATGCAGCGTTTAAAAGAAGCGGGCGCCATGTGGGGGTACGATCTTGCCTATCTGGTAACGGGGCTTTACAACCGTCACCCGTCCGCCGCGATCGGCTACTATAAGAACGCGCGTACGGATATTTCGGCATTTTTGCAGGAAGTTTCATCCTCGTAAACAAGAGGGCGTCAGGCTTAAAACAGCACCTGACGCCCTTTAAAAATGTGATTTTTTTGTGAAGTGGTAATTTGTGTTTCGTGAACAGTTGACTTTGTCATGATGAAATGCTAAAATATGAATATTATCAGTCAGACGTTGAAATTCCCCGCGAAGTTTGGCGTTATTTTTTTGCTTTGGATGAGATTTTTTTCAACATTGTGAAGAAATTCGCAAGCGGCGGGAAGGAGAAAGGAGGTTATTGTTCGGTGCTGAAAACATTGTCGAAATGCATTCGGGAATACAAGCTGGCGTCCATTCTCTCGCCCTTGTTCGTCACGATCGAAGTCGTTCTCGAATGCCTCATCCCCTTCATCATTACGCTGCTTCTCGGCGCGATCCGCCTTGGCGAAGAGGGCATGGGACAGGTGTGGATGTGGGGCGGCGTCCTTGTGGCGATGGCGATTGCATCGCTTGCTGCCGGTGCATTGGCAGGCGCTTTTTGCGCGCGCGCTTCGGCGGGTTTTGCAAAGAACGTCAGAAAGGATATGTTTTATAATATCCAGACGTTTTCCTTTGAGAACATCGATAAGTATTCCACTCCTTCGCTTGTCACGCGTATGACGACGGATGTCTGGAATCTGCAGATGGCGTATATGATGATCGTCCGTATTGCCGTCCGCTGCCCGGTTATGATCGTTTTCGCTGCCGTCATGGCTTTTGTCATGGGCGGAAATCTTGCATGGATCTTCCTTGCGGTCATTCCCGTGCTCGTCATCGCGCTCGGGCTCATCATGCTCAAGGCGCTGCCGCTCTTCAAAAAGCTGTTCCCCAAATACGACGATATGAACGAGTCGGTGCAGGAGAACATCAAAGGCATCCGCGTTGTCAAGTCGTATGTCAGAGAGGAGCATGAAAAGGAGAAGTTCGCTCGTACTTCGGGTGCGCTCTGCAAGGAGTTTACCAAGGCGGAGCGTTTGCTTGCCTGGAACAACCCCATCATGCAGTTCTGCTTCTACGGGGTGCTGAGCGCCGTGCTCTTCATCGGGTCCTATTTCATCATCCGATCGTCGGGCAGCACCGATCCCATCCATACCGAGCAGGTCTCCCAGCTCATCGTCTACGGGATGCAGATCCTCTCGTCGCTCATGATGTTCTCCATGGTCTTTGCCATGATCGTCATGTCTATGGAGTCCGCCCGCCGTATCTGCGAGATCCTCAACGAAAAGAGCACGCTGTCCAATCCCGCACAGCCGCTCTACGACGTGCCGGACGGCTCCGTCGACTTTGAAAACGTCGCATTCAAGTATGCGGCGAACGCCGAAAAGGACGTGCTCGAAGGGATCGACCTGCATATCAGGTCGGGCGAGACCATCGGCATCATCGGCGGCACGGGTTCTTCCAAGACCTCGCTCGTCAACCTCATCTCCCGTCTCTACGACGTCTCCGAAGGCTGCGTCAAAGTGGGCGGACACGACGTGAGGGAGTACGATCTGGAGACCCTGCGCAATCAGGTCGCCGTCGTGCTGCAAAAGAACGTCCTCTTCTCGGGGACCATCAAGGAGAACCTGCGCTGGGGCAACAAGGAGGCGACGGACGAACAGCTCGTCGAAGCGTGCAAGATGGCGCAGGCGGACGACTTCATTCGCTCCTTCCCCGACGGCTACGACACTTACATCGAGCAGGGCGGCACCAACGTCTCGGGCGGGCAGAAGCAGCGTCTTTGCATTGCGCGCGCCCTTTTGAAGGAGCCCAAGATCCTCATCCTGGACGACTCGACGTCGGCGGTCGATACGCATACGGACGCGCTCATCCGCAAGGGATTCCGCGAATATATCCCTTCGACCACCAAGATCATCATCGCGCAGCGCATCTCCTCGGTCGAGGATGCCGACCGCATCATCGTTCTGGACGGCGGCAGGATCAACGGCATCGGCACGCACGAGGAACTGCTCAAAAACAACCAGATCTATGCGGAAGTGTATTATTCGCAGGTCAAGGGCAGCGGCGATAAGGAGCAGGATTCCGCCAACGAAGCCGCCTTGCGCGAGAGCCTTTCCGCATCGCTCGCGGCAAGGGAAGAAGAAAAAGAAGGAGGCGAACAGCAATGAAACAGCAGCAGATGCAAAAGCGGCCGCCTCTGCAGAAGGGGATCGTCAAACGGCTCATCAAGTCTCTCTTCCACTACTATCCGCGGATGCTGACCATCGCGCTCGTGTGCATCGTCGTCAACGCGGTCATCTCCTCACTGCCCGCCTTCATTATGCTCCCGCTCTTCGACTATCTCGAAGGCGTCGCGGCAGGCACGCCCTGGGACGCGGTCTCGGGCTACGTCGCGCAGCAGATCGGCATCTTGATCGGGATGTATGCGATCTCGCTCGTCGCGGGCGCGACCTACAACCAGCTCATGGCGATCATCACGCAGGGGTACCTGCGGAGTATGCGCGAGCAGATGTTCAACGGGATGCAGGATCTGCCCATCCGTTACTTCGATACGCACAACCACGGCGATATCATGAGTTATTATACGAACGATATCGATACGCTCCGTCAGATGATCGCGCAGTCCATCCCGCAGCTCATGATCTCGGGCATCATGTGCTTCACGCTCCTGTGCTTCATGCTGTACTCGAGCCTCTATCTCACGCTCATCGTGCTCGTCGGTATCATCGCCATCGTCTTTGTCACCAAACTCGTCGGCGGCGGCGCGAGCAAGTTCTTCCTCGCCACGCAGAAGGCGGTCGCCCGCACGGAAGGCTTCGTCGAGGAGATGATGGCGGGACAGAAGGTCATCAAGGTGTTCTGCCATGAGGAGGAGGCGAAAGCCGACTTCGACAAGGTCAACGGCTATCATTTTGAAATGTCGGATAAGGCGAACCGCTACGCCAATATGCTCATGCCCATCATCGCGAACATCGGCAACGTCATGTACGTCATCGTGGCGCTTATCGGCGCGGCACTCGCCGTGAAGGGCGTATCCAACGTCGGCATCGGCGCGGCGCTCGGTGTCAAGGAGCTGCTCCTGTTCGGACCCGCGCTCATCGTCTCCTTCCTGCAGACGACCCGCCAGTTCTCCAACAATATCGGGCAGGTCTCCAACCAGGTCAACTCGGTCGTCATGGGTCTTGCGGGCGCGCAGCGCATCATTAACCTCATCGACGAAAAGCCCGAAGTGGACGACGGCTATGTCACGCTCGTCAATGCAACCTACGTCAACGGGCAGCTCACCGAGTGCGCCGATCGCACGGGGATGTGGGCATGGAAGCACCCGCACAAGGCGGACGGCTCCGTCACCTACACCAAGCTCGAGGGCGACGTGCGGCTCTTCAACGTCGACTTCGGCTATGTTCCCGAAAAGATCGTCCTGCACGACATCAGCCTGTACGCAAAGCCCGGGCAGAAGGTCGCCTTCGTCGGCGCGACGGGCGCGGGCAAGACGACCATCACCAATCTGCTCACCCGCTTCTACGACATTGCCGACGGCAAGATCCGCTACGACGGCATCAATATCAACAAGATCAGGAAGGGGGACCTGAGAAGGTCTTTGGGTATGGTCCTGCAGGACACCAACCTGTTCACGGGCAGCGTCATGGACAATATCCGTTACGGCAGGCTGGACGCGACGGACGAGGAGTGCATCGCGGCGGCAAAACTGGTCGGCGCGGACGACTTCATCACCCGCCTGCCCGAGGGCTACAACACGATGCTCTATCAGAACGGCTCCAATCTCTCGCAGGGACAGCGCCAGCTTTTGTCCATCGCGCGCGCGGCAGTCGCAGACCCGCCCGTCATGATCCTCGACGAGGCGACCAGCTCCATCGATACCCGCACGGAGGCGATCGTCCAGCACGGCATGGATAAGCTGATGGAGGGCAGAACGGTGTTTGTCATCGCGCACCGCCTCTCCACCGTCCGCAACTCCAATGTCATTATGGTTTTGGAGCACGGCCGCATCATCGAGCGCGGCACGCACGATCAGCTCATCGAGCAAAAGGGCAAGTACTATCAGCTCTACACAGGCGCGTTCGAACTGGAATAAGCCAAGTACAAAGAAAAAAACAGCGTACCCACGGGTGCGCTGTTTTTTCCTGTCTGCATGTTATAAGAGCTGTTCCGCGATCTCTTGCGGTGACTTTGCGATCATGTCTGCGCCCGCGTTGCGAAGCTCCTCCTCGCTGCCGTAGCCGTAGAGAACGCCCATCGACCGCAGTCCGTTCGCCTTTGCGCCGAGAATGTCGTGCTTTCTGTCGCCGATCATGAGCGCGCTGTCCGCCGTGACCGCGTAGGTGCGCAGCGCATAGGCAATGACGTCCGCCTTTTCGTTGCGCGTCGTATCCAGCGTCGCGCCCGCAACGCCGTCAAAAAGCTCCGCCATACCGAAATGTTTGACGATCCGGACAGCAAAGACCTCCGGCTTGGATGTGGCGACATACAGCCGCTTCCCGCGCGATTTCAGCGCCTTCAGCATGGGGATGACACCATCATAGACGGCATTTTCAAAGATGCCCTTGTCTGCAAAGTATTCACGGTAATAGTCCACGGCTTTCAGAGCGTCGTCCGGGGAAAAACCGCAATAATCGCAAAAGGACTGCACGAGCGGCGGACCGATAAACGCGGCGAGCGGGCGCTTGTCTTTGACCGCGATGCCGAACTTGCCGAGCGCGTAGACGATGGAATCGGTGATGCCCTCAAAGGGGTCGGTGAGCGTGCCGTCCAGATCGAAGAGGAGAGCTTGGAATTGCGTATTCATAATGCTATTATAGGCGACGCAGCGCTGCATGTCAAACAAAGCAAACGGGCAGCGGCGTCATTACGCACTTTGTTATGCCAATTATCTGACCGCGGGCGCAGGCATGATCCGTTGTCATATTCTCCGCCGCCGCCGCATACGCTATTCATGCAAAGCAATCGGGCGAGTCAGGAGGAGGCCATGAAGACATTCAGCATCTATGAGGACATCGCGACGCGGACGGGCGGCGAGATCTATATCGGCGTCGTGGGACCCGTCCGAACGGGAAAATCCACCTTTATCAAAAAGTTCATGCAGGAACTTGTCCTGCCGCAGGTCACAGGCAGTAAGAAAAAGCGGTACACCGATGAACTGCCCCAGTCGGCGAGCGGGAAAACGGTGATGACCACCGAACCCAAGTTCGTGCCGGAGGAAGCGGCGGAGATCAAAATCAGGGACGCCGTCGCGCGGGTGCGGCTCATCGACTGCGTCGGCTACCCCGCAGAGGGCGCGACGGGCTTTGAGGAGAACGGCATGCCCCGCCTCGTCAAGACGCCCTGGAGCGAGGAAAGCATGCCTTTCAACGAGGCGGCGGAGGACGGCACGCGGCGGGTCATCCGCGACCATTCGACCATCGGCGTGCTCGTCACGACGGACGGCAGCGTCACCGAACTTCCCCGTTCCGCCTACGAGGGGGCGGAGGAGCGCGCGCAGAGCGAATTAAAAGCGCTCGGCAAACCCTACGTCATCGTGCTTAACTGCCTCGATCCTGCAGCGGCGGAACCGCTGCGCGCCGAACTGGAGGAGAAGTACGCCGCGCCCGTGCTCGCCATCAATGTGGAAGCGGCGACGGGCGAGACGTTGAGCTCTGTCCTGGAGCGGGTGCTGTACGAGTTCCCCGTGTCCTGCGTGGACGTCGACCTTTCCGACTGGATGCGCATCCTCGACGCGGACAGCCCGATCGTCTCCGAGGTGCTGGAAGGCATCCGCAGCGTCGCGCCAAGACTGAATAAGATGAGCGACTGCGCACTCCTGGACACGTTGTATGCAGAGAGCGACCGGCTCCTGCCGCCAAGGTCCGTCGAACTGGACGCCGCAACGGGCAGAGTGCACTGCGCGATCGACGCCAAGGAGGGCGTGTTCTATTCCGTTCTCGGCGAGCAGTGCGGCGCGCCCATCACGGACGATCTGACACTGATGAAGTTCTGCACGCAGCTCAATGCAGCCAAGCGGCTCTTTGACCGCGTCGGGCAGGCGTTTGAGGAGGCGCAGGAGACGGGCTACTCCATCGTCCCGCCCGAGGAGAGCGAAATGACGCTCGCTCAGCCGTCGCTCGTCAAGAAAAACGGAAGGACGGGAGTCAGCCTGCGCGCCGACGCGCCCAGCTATCACGTCATCCGCGTGGACGTGGCGGGGGAGGTCTCGCCCGCGCTCGGCAACGAGGAGCAGAGCGCCGCGTTTGTGCGGCAGCTCACGGCGGACATGGAGACCGATCCTGCGCGCGCCTGGGAGACAAACATGTTCGGAAAATCGCTCAAAGACCTTTTGGGCGGAGAACTCGCTGTCAAGAACCGCGCCATGAGCGAGCCGCTGCAAAAAAAGATGCGGCGCACTGTCACGCGCATCGTCAACGAGGGCAGGGGCGGCGTCATCTGTATCCTGTTATAAAAGTTGATTCGCCCCCTTTCGGCATTGCCGAAAGGGGGCGAATGCCGTCGACGTTGCAGCAATCCTGCCGACTGCGGTGAAATTTTCAAAAGGGGGATTGACAACAGGGGGTGCGCTTGGTATAATAGATATATCCTTTGACGGGAGGTCATACGCTATGGTCACCATGTTACTTGCGCCCGATGCGACCGTCTTATTGGTTGCGCTTGGGATCGTCGCGGCGCTGCTTGCGGCGCTCGTCATCGCTGATTTTGTGCGCAGTGTAAAAAAGTACAAGGCGGATACCTCCGCGCCCAGAAAATCGCTCACCATCCGCTGGGTACGCCCGGAGCGGCCCGCCGCCGCGCCGGTCGAGGCGCAGCCTGTCCCGGCGGCGACTGAGGCAGAGCAGGAAGTCGCAGTAACCGTCATGCCGCCTGCGGCGCTTGCGATCAAGCCGCCCGCACAACTTGCAGTCATGCCGCCTGCGGCACTTGCAACGCTGCCGCATCCCGAACCCGTGCCCCTTCCCGTGGAGGCTCCCGTGCCCGTGGAAGAACCTGAGCCCGCCGAGGACCCCGTGCCGCAGGAAGTTCCCGCAGAGGAACCTGCGCCCGAAGAGGTGCCCGCAGAAGACCCCGCTCCCATGGAGGAGCCTGCACCTGTCGAGGAACCCGAAGAAACGCCCGCGCCCCGTCCCGACCCGAAGGCAGAGCACCGCGTGAGCGCCTCTGTCGCGGCGGAGCTAATGGCAGACGAGGAGGCAGAGGGACAGGTCATCCGCTCGGGAAAGGTAGCGGACAAGACGCGCACAGCGATCGTCAATATCGATACACTCAGCGATTATTTCGAGGACGGCGAGTATGTCGATATCGATGCGATGAAGGCGCGTATTCCCTTCTTTGACAAGCGCGCAACGTACGTCAAGGTGCTGGCGCGCGGCTTCCTGACCAAGACGCTGGAAGTGGAGGCGGACGTCTACTCCATGGAAGCCGCCAAGATGATCCTGCTGCTGGGCGGAAAAGTTATCGTCACGATAAAAGAATAAAATTTGCGGCGCGTCCTGCTTGACGCGCCGCTTAGATTGTAGTATAATAGTTCCTGCCTGAGCGGAAAGAGCGGTCTGACCGTAAAGGAGACGAAGAGAATCATACGCACATTCGGTGCGCCGTCTCCCCATGTCCGCGCGGGCATGGGGTTTTTTGATGCGGGCGGTTTTTGCGGTGAGCAAAAGGGGCTTATCGTACGTTATATCGTTGTAAGGCATGAGAAGGTGACAGTATGGAAGAAAAGCGGCTGTGTGTGCTCTCCATCCTCGTCGGGGACAGGAAGGAGGCGGAAAAGGTCAACGGCTATCTCTCCGAGTACGGGGAATACGTCGTCGGGCGCATGGGAATACCCTATCGGGAGCGGAATGTTTCCGTTCTGTGCGTCGTGCTGGACGCGCCCTCCGCGGCGGTCAACGCCCTCACGGGCAAGATCGGAAAGCTGGAAGGCGTCACGGCAAAGGCATTGTTCAGATAAAAATTTTGGAGGAATGTATGAAAAAATTATTTATGGGAACCATGGCGCTCGCCATGAGCGCGGCAACACTCGTTGCATTTGCAGCTTGTACGCCCGAGAACGACGACACGGGGGACGACGGCGCGCCCGACCCGCCCGTCTATACCGTCTACGCGCCCGACGGCGCGCCCGCTTTGGCGCTTGCAAACGCCATCGACAAGTCGACGGACGGCAGCTTTGAGTTCCATATCGTCGCGTCGAACACGATCGCGGCGCAGGTGACGGGCGAGAATCCCGCGGCGGACTTCTGCGTCCTGCCCGTCAATGCGGCGGCAAATCTGCTCGGCACGGGCGAGACCTATCAGATGCTGGGCACCGTCACCAACGGCAACATGTACTTCCTCACGACGGGAGGCAATGTGGAGCTCACGACGGACAATCTGGACGTGCTCATCGGGAAGACGGTGGGCGTCGTCCAGCTGAGCAACGTGCCCGGACTGACCTTCCAGACGGTGCTGAAAGCAAATAACCTCGACTATCAGATCCTCTCCAGCGAAGTCCTGCCCTCCGATGATATGGTCAACCTGCAAGGCATTCAGGACGCGGCGACGGGCGTCACGCCCGCAGGCGGGTGCGACTACTATCTCTGCCCCGAACCCGCTGCGACCGCTAAACTAAACGGGACGGCGGCAAGCGCCAATCCCTTCCGGCTTGCAGGCAGCCTGCAGGAACTCTACGGCGACGGCACGGGCTATCCGCAGGCAGTGCTCGTGGCAAAGACCTCTGTCATCGGGCACTCATACGGCGCCGCAATGGTCGAAGATATGATCGGATACATGGAGGGCAGCGCGCAGTTCCTCGCCGAGGCGGACGCTGCTGATGTCGTTGCGCTGCTGGAGGACAAGTACACCGAGGGCATGACGCCTTCGCTCAACGCCAACAACCTGACGAGCGCGGTCATTGCCAACTGCTCGGTGCGCTTTACGCCCGCGCAGGAATGCAAGGAGCGCGTCAATGCTTTCCTTGCAGAGCTGATCGAGATCAGTCCCGAATTTACCTCGGCTGTTTCGGACGCCTTCTACTATCAGCCGTGAAGCCTGCAAAGAAGTATCAGAATGCGCTCCTGTCTCTGACGGCAATCTTCGCGCTCTGGCTTGCGTGGATCGTCGCCTATTACATTGTGCGCAATGAATATGTGCTTCCCTCCTTTTGGGACGCATTTGCTGAAATGGGACGCATTCTTACCGATGCGTCCTTTTGGCGCGCATTTTGGAACACTTTCTTAAGGACGCTGTGGGCGTTCCTCGCGTCCATGGCGCTCGGCATCGTCATGGCGGTCTGCGCGCATCTTGTAAAGGGGCTTCGCGCCTTCTTTGCGCCAATCATCTCCGTCGTGCGCACAGTGCCGACGATGGCAGTCATTCTGATGCTGCTGTTATGGACGACGCCCAACATGGTGCCTGTCATCGTCTCTGCGCTCGTCTTGTTTCCCGCCGTCTACGCCGCCGCGCTCGCCGCGTTGGACGAGGTCGGGGAGAACTACGGCGAACTTACGCGCGCCTTCCGCGTGCCGCTACTAAGGCGCATCGGAAAAATGTATCTCCCGCTCGCCGCGCCTGTCATGCTCAAGCAGGCGGGGGGCATCTTTTCGCTGGGGCTCAAGGTCGTCATCTCGGGCGAAGTGCTCGCCAGCACCTATCGTTCGCTGGGTGGCATGATGCAGGATGCGCAGATGTACCTCAACATGCCGCGGCTCATGGCGCTCACCCTGCTTGTCGTGCTCATGGGCTTTGCGTTGGAGGGACTGTGCTGGCTTTCCTATCGGCTGATCGTGAGGTGGCGGACATGATTTTAAGGAACGTATGCAAGAAATATGACCGGATCACCGCGCTCGACGATATTTCGCTTACATTGAACGAGGGGGAGATCACCGCCATTCTGGGCGAGAGTGGCGCGGGAAAGACGACGCTTCTCAACGTCCTCGCAGGACAGACCGCGTTCGAGGGCAGTGTGGAGGGGAGAAAGGCTTGCTCCTATCTCTTCCAGTCGCCCAAGCTCCTGCCCAATCTGACTGCCGGGCAAAACCTTCAATTCGTGCTGCCCAAGGCTATGCATGCTACGGCGGGCGAGATGCTTGCAAAGGTGGGGCTTGCGGGGCGGGAGAGGGCGTACCCGCACGAGCTCTCGGGCGGGGAGCGGCAGCGCGTCGCGATCGCGCGCGCATTTTTGTACCCGCATGAAATGCTCCTCATGGACGAGCCGTTCGCTTCCCTCGACCTTTCGCTCAAAAAGTCACTCATCGAACTGGTCGCGTCCCTCTGGGTGCAGTCGAAAAACACCATCGTCTTTGTCACACACGACGTGCACGAGGCAGCGACGCTCGCACATCGTGCCGTCGTCCTGAAGCACGGGCGCATCGTTTCCGATCTGGCCGTGGAAGGAGCGGTGCCGCGCGACTTCTTTGCGCATTCGCCGTGCGAAGATCGGCTTGTGCGCATTCTCACCGAAGAAAAAAGCTAGTCATTATTTTCCATGACGGGCACGTGCCCGTCTTTTTTTGTGCAGACAAATTTTTTGCTATACTATGGTAAGACCGTGAAAGAATTTTTGTGCAATCATGAAAAATGTCATATATTTTGTTGACATTATCCGCATGGGATGATAAACTGTTGTCATACTAAAATGTTACAGTACTGCAGGCATTCTGCGGATTGGAGATAGGGTATGAAAAAACAGCGTACGCAGCAGGAAAACGGACTTTCCGAATTACAGGGAAGCGACATTCCCAAGGCGGTACGAAAGAAGAACGGGCTTCGTCTCAAGGCGAAGCATCACCGCCGCCTCGTCAAGGGGCTTGCAGGCGTTGCCGCCTGCGCCGTCCTGGTGGGCGGCACGTTCGCGGTCAACGCGCTCTTTTTCAACAAGGCGGCGCCCAATACGGTGGAGGAGGGGTTCGTCACCGTTTCGTATGAGCTTCCGACGGACGGCTCCACGCCCGATATGCACAGCGCGCTGGAGAATATCGGCTACATGAACACTCGCTTCCGTGCGCAGACCAACTACTATTCGGAGATGAGCGGCACGGTCGATACGATGCTCACCCAGCAGGTCAACACCTGGAAACAGTATAGTGGCGGCGTGCTCGTTCAGACGGACATCACCCGTTCGAGCATGGTCAATTCCGCGCGCCAGTTCTGCTATGTCGGCGACCGCGTCATCTGGCGGGACGCGGCGGGCGGACCTTCCACCTATAACGGACTGGATACCGAATGGCAGACGGGGGATCCTGCCGGCAATATGACCATCGATGACTTCAAGGCATCGCGCGGACTTCCCGGCACGGAGTTCTCCGTGTATGTCATCAATGAGGATACGCTCCTGGGCGCGGAGGAAGTCGTCAGCAACGGCGACGGCACCTATTCGCAGACCTACTATCTCGACCCCGCGACCGACAAGGCGCCCGCCTACTATGTCAACCAGATGATGACGACGGGCGGACTCACGGGGCTGCCCACCTTTGAGTATATCACCGTCACCTATACCTTTGATTCCACCTGGCAGGTGCTCGCCTCGGATATCGACGAGAGCTATACCGCCACGATGGGCATCTCCGTCGGCTGCCGCGCGACCTATCATACGGCATACGAGTACGGCACCGAGAAGGCGGAATCGACCGTCTATGAGGACTACTATTCCGAGTATGCCTCCAAGCCGGCGACGGGCGCGGAGGAGGAAAGCCCGGTGACAGCAGCTGGCTGCCTTTCGTCGGCGTTTGCACCCGTCTTGCAGGGGCCTGCTACCTTCCGCCTCGGGCTGACGCTCGACGACAAAGCGGTCGAGGGGCTTGTCTATGTCAATGCGGCAGATCTTTCCGCCATGGAACTGCGCGCGCAGATCGGGACGCTGTATGTCGCCTATGCGGGCGAGGACGTCTATCTTCGCATCGGCGACAATTTCCGCGGTTCGCTCGATCCCATGCAGTTTGCGACACTGTTTACGGCAATGACGGGCGAGGGGGATGGCAGCGCGCTGGATACCGATGCGCTCTTAGAGCAGCTGGGCGGCGGTACGTTCACCGTCGCGCAGGATAATAGAAGCGCAGCGCTTTCCTCTGTGCTCACGATCTCGGGCATGGAACTTCCCGTCGATTTTGCCTTTGATATCGCAGAGGACGGCAAGACTGTCTCTCTGGACAGCGTCACGACGCAGCTGACGCTTGCGGGCATGCAGGTGGGCGCAGAACTTTCCTATTCGTCCGCGTCCGTTCCCGAAGTGGGAGATCCTGCCACCTATTCCGACCTCACAGGCATGGTTCTCAAGCTTGCGGACCTTGTCACGGGCGACGCGATGGACGTCGATCTTGCTTATACTCTTCCGACGGAGCTCGGAGACATTGCACTGCGCGGAAATGTCGCGCTGGATTTTGCCTCCCTCTCCGCGCGCGGCTCGCTCGATCTTGCCTTCAACGGCGCGCAAAAGACGCTTGATTTCGCCTATCAGAGCGATGCGTCCGTCGTCTATCTTGCCGTGGACGGCGTGAAGGTGCGCGTCGCTGTCAGCGATGTGATGGAAATCGTCACCGATCTCCTCGGCGCATCGCTCGCCATGCCGGAGGCTTCCGTTGACGCGGCGTCGCTCATCGATACGCTTCTCTCGCTCGACCTTGCATCTATGGTCTCCACCTCGGAGGAGGGGGTTACAATCGCGGCAGGGCAGCTTCTGGCGGCGCTGGGCGTCTCGCTCGATCTCGGCGACGTGACGATCGGCGAAACGGAGAACGGGGTTTGCGTCTCCGCAATGGGCGCAGACATTGCGCTTGCACCCGGTGAGGCGTTCACGGTCACGGCAGGGGACTACGCGGACTATGTGGACGTCGGCCCCTGGCTGGAGGCGGTCGCATCGCTTGCTACCGCTCAGGCCCTGGAAGCAGATGTCGCATACGAGACGGAGGAGCTCGCCGTCAACGGCACGCTGGAACTGGATTTTGCGACGCTGTCCGTCAAGGGCGAGGTTTCCGTCACCTGGAACAACATCACGAAACAAATTGCGTTTGCCTATACGCAGGCAAGCGGCGAACATATTGTCTATCTTGCAGTGGACGGCATCAAAGTAAAGGCGTCCGTTGCAGAGGTCATGGATCTGCTCGGCGGGTTGTTCACCGTTAAAACACCCGAAACAAACGTCGACGCCTACGAATTGCTCACGGCGCTTTTCTCGCTCGATCTGTCCGAAGTGATCACGCTCACGAACGACGGCATTACGTTGGACGCGACGCAGTTGCTTGCACTCCTCGGGGTGGATCTGAGCATCGGTGAGGTGGAAGTCACGCGCACGGAGAACGGGGTTTCTGTCTCCGCGCTTGGTGCGGACATTTCACTTGCACCCGGTGAGGCGTTCACGGTCACGGCAGGGGACTATACGGACTATGTGGACGTGGTGCCCTGGCTGGAGGCGGTCGCATCGCTTGCCACCGCTCAGGCCCTGGAAGCAGATGTTGCCTACAAGACGGAGGAGCTCGCCGTCAACGGCACGCTGGAACTGGATTTTGCGACGCTGTCCGTCAAGGGCGAGGCTGCTGTCACCTGGAACGGAATTACCAAGAATATTACCTTTGCCTATACGCAGGCAAGCGGCGAACATATTGTCTATCTTGCAGTGGACGGCATCAAAGTAAAGGCGTCCGTTGCAGAGGTCATGGATCTGCTCGGCGGGTTGTTCACCGTTAAAACACCCGAAACAAACGTCGACGCCTACGAATTGCTCACGGCGCTTTTCTCGCTCGATCTGTCCGAAGTGATCACGCTCACGAACGACGGCATTACGTTGGACGCGACGCAGTTGCTTGCACTCCTCGGGGTGGATCTGAGCATCGGTGAGGTGGAAGTCACGCGCACGGAGAACGGGGTTTGCGTCTCCGCAATGGGCGCAGACATTGCGCTTGCACCCACGCAGGCGTTCACGGTCACGGCAGGGGACTACGCGGACTATGTGGACGCGGTGCCCTGGATCGAAGCGATCCTTTCTCTTGCACAGGCGAAGGCATGGATGCTGGAGATCTCTTACACGTCGCCCGATGAGGACATCCGCCTTGCAGGCGCTCTCGCTTTCGACCTTGCATCTGAGAGCGTGGCATGCGGCATGAACATTGACGTTAAAGGTGTACGCAAGGGGCTTTCCTTTGCATACGACCCCGACGGCGATATCTTCTGCAATTTTGACGGCATCAGGATCCGCGCGACGGCTTCCGAACTGACGGCGTTCCTCTCTGAGTTGCTCGGCGACATGCCGCAGACGGATGAGAGCATTGACGTGCAGGAGCTTTTGACCAAGCTGCTTTCGCTCGATCTATCTACGCTGTTGACTGTCACGGAGGACGGCATCCGTGCGGATGCGACGCAGCTGTTGTCCCTCTTCGGAATCGATCTGGCGCTCGGCGACGTGCAGCTCAGCCTGTTTTCGCGCGGCGTGCGCATCGAGGCGCTCGGGCTGACCCTGTCCCTCTCTCCCGGCGTGCCCTTTGAAGTGGACGGCGGTTCCTATCGTAACTATGTGGACGTCACGCCTCTGTTTGACGAGATCATGACTGTCCTCACAAAGCAGGAAATTGCGCTCAGCGGCTCCCTTGACGTCGTCTACGGCGATCTTGCGCTCGATGTTGCCGTTGAGAACGGCGTGCTCTCCTGGAAGAACGGGATCGCCCTCTGCGCCGATCTCACGGTGACGGTGGGCGAGACGAAGCTCTCCGTCAGCGTCGACGCAAACGAAAACCGCGTCCGCATTGTGTTCGGCACGCTTGCGGTGGAACTTTCCTACAGCGAACTGGAGGATCTCAAGGCCACCTTCGCGGACGTGTATGCGCGCATTGCCGAAATTGTCAACCGCTCGGCGGCAAACGGAAGTTTCCTTCCCGCACAGGCGGAGGAGCTTGGTTCGCAGCTGGGTGCGGGAGCTGCGGTCACCGACCTTTTGGCATCGCTCGATTTGCAGTCCCTGCTTCAGCAGCTCAAATTGGGTGGCGCATCCGATCGGGAGGGCAGCATTGCGACCATCACTTTGAGCGGCGCGGTCCTCGATCTGTGCATGGCGCAGCGCGGCGTGGCACTCTATGTGAACGATTTTGCACTGGGCGGCGTGTCCCTCGGCGGCATGCTTCAGGTTTGCGCATCCGAAGGGGAGACCGTGCAGGTGCAGCGCGAATACCTCAAGGTGCGCGATCTCTGCGAACTCATTGATTTTGTCGGCGCGGCGGTGGGCACGCTCGCTTCCCCCGATCTGTCCATTGCCTTTACGGACGGCGTCACCGTCAATACGGCGGACGAAAGCACCAAGTTTACGATCGACGGAAAGCTCGTCTATCATTCGGGGCTTAGCGGCGCGGGCTTCCCGATCGTCGTGGATACGCAGGGCAAGGTGATCACCGTCGATCCCGATGCCTACCTCTACTTCAATCTGCTTCTGGATGAGAAGGACGAAGCGGGCACCGATCTCAACTTTGAATTCTGGATGCTTGATTCCAACGGCGATCGTGAGCTCGAATTCTTTGTCAGCCTCTCCAAGTTCCTGCCTGACAGTAACACGGCGTCCAACCCGCTGCGCTTTGCGGTTTCGGCAAGCGACGTGATGACCCTGCTCTCGGGCGGGCTGTCGCTGGTCGGCGGAGAGGGCGGCGTGCTGGATGAGTTCCTCGTTGGCATGGGCGTGCCGGAAAAAGCGGTTGCGGCGCTCTTTACCGTGCTGGATGAATACCTCGTCGACAAATGGCTCACGCCGGACGAGGCGGGACAGTTTGCGGCGGTCGGCGATATGCTGATGAATACGCTCGGCATCAAAGAAAAGCTCGAAACGATGCTTGGCGGCGTCTCGGATACCGTCAGCGGCGCGCTGGAGGACGTCGACCTCGGCAGTATGGCGGTCGATCCTGCTGCCTATCTCGAATTGTTCGGGCTCAGTTATGGCGACAACGGCGAAGTGCAGTTCACGCTCCGGCTCAATTCCGACCTCGTCTTTGGCGGGGAGGGGATGCAGCCGCTCACCATTACCATGAGCAAGGCGGAAAGCGGCGGTGAGAGCTATCTCACGGCGATCGCGCTGTCCAATATCTACGGCAACAACAACGCGGAGCGCACGAGCATTTCCTTTGCCTTTGATTACGCGGCGCTCACGCTTGTCAATGACGGCAACGTTGCAACCGTCACGCAGAGCGGCGAGCAGATCGCAAACATCACCTTTGCAAACTATCAAAACTACACCTTCGCGGGCGTGGACGATCTGCTGAAGTCCCTTGCGCTCTCCGCAACGCATAAAACGCAGGACGGCTACGCGCTCAATGACAGCTTCTATATCAGCGGCACGGCAACGGTTTCAGTGATAGGGATTTTGAATATTACGGCGCAAATTCCGGGTATTACTGTCTCCCTTGATGAAAACGGCAATATTTCTGCCAACATAAAGCTGGAAATTCCTGCAGTTTTTGGTGTCACCAACGGCGATACGACATTTGAGATGACCATCTTTGACGGCATGGCATACATGAGGCGCACACAGACGACTCGTCTTGGCTTCGGATGGACGGATTGCAATATCGTGAACTATCGCGTCATGCCGTTGAGCAGCTTCTTTGCAGATATTTTAAACCAGCTCAAATATATCCTCAATTTGACAGATTTAATTGCCTCTCAGATCAAACCGGGCAGCACACCTCCGGAGACAGTGATTGAGGACTATGGTGTTGTGCTGTACAACTACCTCAAATCGTACAGCTATACTGCCAAGGCGGACGGAACGGGCGGAAATTGGGTGCTCACGATGAACGGCAACCACCTGACGGACAGCGTTCTCTCCGATATCGGTATCTCGCTCGGTTCGGAGCAGTACAACGGGACAGACAACGTTTTGCGCACGCTCGATGTTACCACAAAACTTGTGAGTATTATCGATCTCACGGCAAACCTTGCCTTCCGCAACCCGATGAACACATGGGAAGAAGGGTACTCCGACCTCACAGACGATATCGCCGCTCAATTTGAGAATGTCGATTTCGCGTCCTATGACTGGTCTGCGCAGGCAGAGGGATTCATCGCCCCCGAACCGCGGATTGTTCGCTATACGCTGGAGGGCGAAGTGCTCGGCGAGCAGACAGTTTGGTATAATGGCAGTTCCATGCTTTCGCAGCTTTCCTATCCCGATTTGAGCGGGTATGCGCGCGAGGGTTACACGCTTGCCTGGAGCGATTCGATCGCGGAGGACGGGACGATCTCGGCAGCATATACGCCGAAACGCTATGACGTAACATTTGTCTCTCCCGAAAAGTTGGGCGATGATTGGACGCTGCAAGCAGACGGCAGCTATACCCTTGCGATGCAGATGGATTATGACGCCAAGGTTGAGATCAGGTGGGGAGAAAGCAGCCATACGTTCACGGTCGGCACGCAAAACAATGTGTTTGATCTCGGCGCTGTGGTCGGCGATTCGCAGGTGGCTTGGAATGGGACGGAACTTGATCTCCTTGCGAACGGCGCGACCATCCTCATCCCGCTTACGCCCGACACGGTCATCTATACGAGCAACGGCGTTGCCTTCACGCTGGGCGAGTCAACAAACGTTACGACTGCGGAAGCCACGTTCGACATGACCTACACCCTTGAGACGCCTGCTGCGGATGGCTATACCTTCCTCGGTTGGTACATGGTGGGTGAAAATGGTTTGACGGAAGTAACCAGCCTTTCCTATACGGGCGGTGGCAACGAGACTACGGTCTCTGCACTTTGGATGAGTAATTTACAAGCAAATGTTACAGGGAAGTCTAAGGTTAAGAATGGCGGGAGTTGGTATAATAGCAAATATGATCATTCAGCAACCGTAGAAATCTCCGGAGGAAAGATTGCGGGAGCGCTGACTGATACTGACAGCAGTGTGAGTGTCTCAACGATGTATGTGTTTAAGCTCGCCAGGGTTTTTATGTTCGATAATCAGGAGCGCACGGCAAGTGTTTCCGAATATCGTTATCTTTCGTCGGCAAGCGCTACGATCAATGCATCGGGCAGGGATGAGATGACGGTGGAAGTACAGGTGACATACACCTTCTCTTATCGCACAGCGGACGGAACAGTTGCACAAAGAACAGTAACAACGCCTACGCTTACAGTCGTTGCGGAATTTTAGGGATTATGAAATATGGGCTGTTTCCAATTTGGAGGCAGCCCATATTTCTATATTTTTCAATAACTCTCGAAAATTTTCTTTGCCTCGGCTTTTACGCGGTCGGCGAGCGAGGCGGGGGAGAGGACCTGAAAGCCCGCGCCCGCAGATAAGATCTTGCCGATGAGCGATTCGTCGTCCGGGAGCGTCACGTCCGCATAGAAGTTTCCCTCCCGCTCGTACACATTCTCAATGCCCAGCCACTCCTCGGCAAAGGGCAGCACCTCTTTTAAGATGCGAAAGCGTGCCTCCACGCACTTCTCGCCGTCCGTCCAGAAGGAAAGAGGCACATCCTTTTTGGAAAAGGGGATGGGCCGGAAGGTCTCGCCCGTCAGATAGATGGAGCGCATGCGCCCGATCTTGAACAGGCGGAATTCCTCCCGAAGGCGGCAGAACGCATACACATACCAGATATTCTGCTTATAGACGAGCAGGTGGGGCAAAATGACGCGGCGCGTGCGTTTTCCGTCGCGCGCAACGTAGTCGATCTCCAATGTCTCATGCTCCTCCGTCGCCCTGGAGATGAGCCGCAGTTTGTCAGAAAATTTTTGTTCGCTGCCCCATGCGCCGCTGTCCACAAGGATATTGCCGGAGAGCGCGTCGTCGCTGCTCTCCCGCTTTCTCTGGGAGGAGAGTTTTTCGATCGCCGATTGCAGGACGGGATCGCCGAGCTCACTCTCCATGGCACGCATTGCCCCGATCGCGCGGTCATACTCCTCCCGCGTCATAAACCCGCGCGGAAGCTTGTAGGCATCCGAAATATAGATGCCGCCGCCCGCCCCGCGCGAGACGTCGATGGGAATGCCCGCGACGGTCATCTCGTCGATATAGCGGTAGATGGTGCGGGGGGAAACGTTGTAGCGCGCGGCAAGCTCGGTTGCGCTCGTGTGCCTCTTTTTGAGCAGGGTAAAGAAGATGTCCATCATGATCTGGTACTTCATCGGCTTTTCCTCGGAAATAACGCAAAAAATTCTTGAAACAATTTTAGCATATATGACAATATCTGTCAAGTTTGATGCGTACAATAGGGAGTATGAACAAGCTCTCTATGGACAAGCAACTGGATATTCTGCGCCGCGAAGCAAGAGAGCGACGCAATGCAGCTCTCCGCGCCCGCCTCGCAGACGATATGACGGCGGAGCGCGTCCTGTCCCGCTTTCTTGCGATGAAGGGATTGGGCGAGCCGTCGGAAAATACGCTGAATTTTGCATGAATACAGTGCAAGCGTTTGACAAAGACGCAAAAGGGGCGTATAATAAGAGCATGAAACATTCGCTCGCAGTTGCAATTTACGGCTACGCGTATTACGTTGTTGCGTAATACTCTTTTCGCGCGTAGATCGAAGGCTGGGAAGTGGTTTGCGCGTGCAGACCGCTTTTTTTGTTACAGACGGGCAGTATAAGGAGACGAAAATGCAGAACGTGATGGACACCCTGCGTGCGCGGGGATTTATCAAACAGACGGTATACGAAGATGAGCTGTATGAAAAGCTCGGCGCGGAGAGCGTGCCCTTTTATATCGGCTTTGACCCGACGGCGGACAGTCTGCACGTCGGTCACTTCATGCAGCTCATCGCCATGAAGCACATGCAGGACGCGGGGCACAAGCCCATCATCCTCATCGGCGGCGGGACGGCAATGATCGGCGATCCCTCGGGCAGGACGGACATGCGCTCGATGATGACCAAGGAGACCATCGCCTACCACGTCGAGTGCTTCAAAAAGCAGATGTCCCGCTTCATCTCCTTTGAAGGGGAGAACGGCGCGATCATCGTCAACAATGCCGACTGGCTGTTAAACCTCAACTATATCGACTTTTTGCGCGATATCGGCGTGCACTTCTCCGTCAACAAGATGCTCACGGCGGAGTGCTTCAAGTCGCGCATGGAGCGCGGGCTCTCCTTCCTGGAGTTCAACTACATGCTCATGCAGGCATACGACTTCCTGGTGCTCTTCAAAAAGTACGGCTGCGCGCTGGAGCTGGGCGGCGACGATCAGTGGAGCAATATCCTCGCGGGCGCCGACCTCATCCGCCGCAAGGAGCAAAAGCCCGCATTTGCCATGACCTTTACCCTGCTCACGACGAGCGAGGGCAAGAAGATGGGCAAGACGCAGAAGGGCGCCGTCTGGCTGGATGAGAACAAGACCCCGCCCTATGAGTTCTACCAGTACTGGCGCAACACCGCCGACGCGGACGTCGAGAAGTGCCTGAAGCTCCTCACCTTCCTGCCCCTTGACGAGATCGCGGAACTGACGCGCTATCAGGACGAGCGCATGAACGCTGCCAAGGAAGTGCTCGCCTACGAGCTGACCAAGATGGTGCACGGGCAGGAGAACGCGGACGCCGTCCGCGCACAGGCGAAGGCCGCCTTCGGCGGCGAGGGCGAGATGCCCGAAAAGGTCATTTCTGCCGATACGCAAACGGTACTGCAGGCGCTCGTCGCGACGGGCGTGTGCAAGTCCAACGGCGAGGCGCGCCGTCTCGTCGAACAGGGAGGCGTCACGATCAACGGCGAAAAGGTCACGGACGTCAACGCGCCGCTGCCCCCGTCGCCCTTCACGCTGTTCAAGGGCAAGAAGGTGCGCTTAAAGGTCAGCGTGCAGTGAGCTACCTGAGCGTCGCAAAGCCCTCTTTGTACGAGAAGGTCATCGAAAAGTCGCGCTTTCTCACCTACGTCGCGCACACGGAGGATGAGGCGGCGGCACGCGCCTTTTTGGCGGAAGTCCGCGCACAGCACCCGCTTGCGACCCATGTGTGCTATGCGTTCGTCGCAGACCGCATCGGCAATCTCATGCGCTTTTCGGACGACGGCGAGCCGCAGGGGACGGCGGGCATGCCCATCCTCGGGGTCATCCGCGCGCGCAAACTGTTTGAGACGGGCGTTGCGGTCGTGCGCTACTTCGGCGGCATCAAGCTGGGGGCGGGCGGACTGACGCGCGCGTATTCCTCGAGCGCCGCGGAGGCGCTGGAGCGGGCGGAGATCTGCGAATACGCCGTCTGTGTCGAGGTGACGATCGCCGTCAACTACCCCGAAGTCAACGCGCTCACCCGCTTTCTGGAGGGCGCAAACGTGCTTGACAGGACGTTTGCGGAGAAGGCGTCCTTCACAGTCGCCGTCCGCGAGGAGAACGTGGATGACTTCTGCGCGCGCTGCAGCGATATGCTCCTCGGCAGAGCGGAGATTTTGCGCGGGAAATCATATTTTTCGCCTTTTCCGCTTGATAAATAGAAAAAAGCGGAGTATAATAGGAAGAAATCAAGCCTTCGAGGTATTCGTATGGAGATCATCAAAAGAAAGCAGCTCAAGGAAAAACCCGTGTTTGATAACTCGCTCGGCTTCGGTCACTACTTCACCGACTATATGTTCACAATGAAGTACACCGCCGAGAAGGGCTGGCACGATGCAAAAATTGAACCCAACGAACCCAAACCGTTCGACCTTGCGACGAGCATTTTCCACTATGCGCAGGGCATCTTCGAGGGCATGAAGGCATTCAAGCAGCCCGACGGCTCCATCGCCGTATTCCGTCCCGAGGAGAACTGGGCGCGCATGAACCGTTCCGCAACGAGAATGTGCATCCCCAACTTTCCCGAGGATGTCGTCGAAGAGGGACTGGAGGAACTTCTGAAACTGGAGAAGGACTGGATCCCGCCCCTGTCCGGCACGGCGCTCTACATTCGCCCGACCATCGTCGCGACGCGCGTCATGCTCGGCGTGCACGCGTCCACGGAGTACCTGTTCTTCATCATCCTCTCGCCTGTCGGCAGTTACTATGCGCACGGGCTGGAACCGACCAAGCTCGTCGTCGAGGACTACTACACCCGCGCGACGCTGGGCGGCACGGGCGAGGCAAAGTGCCTTGGCAACTACGCCGCGTCCATGAAGGCAGGCGAAGAGGCGGAGGAGAAGGGCTTCGATCAGGTCCTCTGGCTGGACGCCAAGGAGAAGAAGTACGTCGAAGAAGTGGGCAGCATGAATATGTTCTTCGTCATCGGCGGCGAGGTCATCACGCCCGCGCTCGTCGGCTCCATCCTGCCCGGCATCACCAGAAAGAGCTGCATCCAGGTCTTAAAGGACAAGGGCATCCCTGTCACCGAGCGCCGCATCTCCATTGACGAGGTGCTGGAGGCGTCCGAAAACGGCACGCTGGACGAGGCGTTCGGCACGGGTACGGCGGCGGTCATCTCGCCCGTCGGGCTCATCCGCTATAAGGACAAGGACTACGTCATCAACGGCGGCAAGATGGGGGAGATCACCAAGATGCTCTACGATACCATCACGGGTATTCAGTACGGTCGGACGCCCGATCCCTACGGCTGGCGCAAGATCGTCAGGTAAAATCTTTTATATGCGGCGCGCTGCATGATTGCAGCGCGCCGCAAAATTATGACGATACAACAGAAAAAAGCATAACCGAGCCCGGTATCGCCGAGCTCATTTTTTTGTATGCAGAATTTTCGCGCTCCATTTATATTTCGGACGCCGGCTTCGGGGGAGAGACCGACTGCTCTTCCCGAAATTGCGTCGCCGTTTTTCCCGTCATCGTCTTAAAAAAGCGGGCAAAGCTGTGCGGATCGGGGAAGTTCAGGTAATAGGCGACTTCGGTACCTGGGGACTGGTCGACGATCATCCCGATAATATCGCAGGCGCGCCTGTGGCGGGCAAGGGTTTTGGCACCAACAGCACCTGGGCGAATGAATACATCAGCGGCGACGGCGTCTCCAAGACGGAGTCCAACCGCTATAGTGTAAGGGAGTAATGCGAACCCGATCAAAAGCGGAAACTGTACGCTCATACTTTGTTGAAGCCCTTGCCCGTGCCACCGGGCACGCGCTGCGGACTTCGCCGCGTCTGAGACGCACATCTTGCCGCTTTTGATTGCGCAGCACTTTTGGCGAGTACCTCAGCTTCTTCTCAAAATTCTTTATGAAGAATTTTGAGAAAAAGGAGCGGCAGGCGATCAAAGCGCAATGTTTGGCGTAAGCCGAACTTTCGCAAAATGCGCCTTGCCGCGACGCGATGACGCCGCAATACCCAAGTATTGCAAGGAAGATGAGCGGAAAGATGCCGAAAGGGCGCCGCCAAAAGCGTGGTTCGTATTTTTCCCTTACACTATACCAAGAACCAGTACGAGAGCGGCGTCGCAAGGAATCTGCAATACTCCTTTGAACTTCCGGAAGGGGAGTACGTCGTCGAAATGTACTTCACCGACCCCTGGAACTGCTCCAAGGCTCCCACGGTGACGGCGAACGGCGAGGCGATCTTCACGGACGCGGCAGTGAATGCCGTGCTAACCTCCGAGGTTATCACCGTCATGGACGGCACGCTGACGCTGGACATCACGTCAGACGATCTCTGCATCAATATCTGCTATATCCGCATCATCTTTGCAGCATAATGCATTATGGGGGGGACGGCGCGGCGCACAATCTTGTGCGCCGCGCCGTAAATTTTATAGACGTATTTGACAATGCCGCTTCCGTGTGGTACACTTGTGCAGAACACAAAAGGAGAAAACTATGCGGCAAAGTATTCTCGTCATCGAGGACGACAGCGATATCAATGATCTGCTCAAACGTATTCTGTCAGGCGCGGGCTATGACGTGCTTCAGTCCTATTCGGGGACGGAGGCACTGCTCCTGCTCAAGACCGCGACGCCCGATCTCATTCTCTCCGATCTCATGCTTCCCGGCATGTCGGGGGAGCAGGTGCTTGCAAAACTGCGCGGCGAGCCGGGGAGCGACATTCCCGTCATCATTCTCTCCGCAAAGGACGGCATCACCGACAAGGTCGGGCTGCTCGACGGCGGCGCGGACGACTATATCACAAAGCCCTTTGCGCCGGACGAGGTGCTCGCGCGCGTCAGGGTCGTCCTGCGCAGGAGAAAGAAAAGCGCGCCTGAGGAGGCGCTCGTCTGCAAGAACATCGCCGTCTATCCCGAGCTCAGGCGGGTCGAGGTGTGCGGGCAGGAGCTGACGCTGACGGCGATCGAGTTTGATCTTCTGCTGACGCTGATGCGCAGCCCCGGAAAGGTGTTCTCGCGCGAGCGGCTGTACGAGGAGGTCTGGAAGGACGGCTACTACGGCACTGACCACACGGTCAACGTCCACGTCAGCAACCTGCGCAAAAAGCTCAAAGAGGCGGACCCCGATGAGGAGTATATCCAGTCGGTGTACGGCATCGGATTCCGCCTCGTAAAATCTTGACACTTTCTTGACCATTTCTTGAGGACTTATTGACCGGCGGTGTGGTATGCTCTATGCGTCACGAGCGGTACAGCCGCACAGGACAGGAGGTTGAGAAAAGTGACGGATTGTGTGATCGAAACGCAGAATGCCTGCAAACGCTACGGAAAGCTGCGGGCGCTCGATCAGGTCTCCATCCGCGTGCGCCGCGGGGAGATCTACGGGCTCATCGGCGACAACGGCGCGGGCAAGACGACGCTTCTTAAGGCGCTGGTGGGGCATATCTGGTGCGATGAAGGCACGGTGCATCTCCTTGGCAGCCAGAGCGCGCATGAGCTGAACGCGGCGCGGCGGCAGGTCGGGGCGATGATCGAGCGGGTGGGGTGTTTCCCCTCGCTCACGGTGGAGAAAAATATCGAGTACTGCCGGATGCTCAAGGGCATTCCCGATAAGCGCAAAGTGGGCGAAATCCTCGAACTGGTCGGACTGTCCGACAAGGCAAAGGCGAAGTGCAAATCGCTCTCCATGGGCATGCAGCAGCGCCTGGGGCTTGCCATTGCACTGATCGGTGAGCCGCAGATCCTCATTTTAGATGAGCCGATCAACGGGCTGGATCCGAGCGGCATCCACGAGATGCGCGAGCTGCTCAGATCACTGAACACGCAGAAGAATATCACCATTCTTCTCTCCAGCCATATCCTCTCCGAATTGCAGCAGACGGCGACGACGTTCGGCTTTCTCGCAAAGGGGAAGCTGGTCGAGGAGATCGGCATCCGCGAGCTCACGGAAAAGTGCGTGGACTATCTGGAGATTGCGCTCTCCGACGTGGCGGCATTCGCTGCGATTCTGGATAAGGAGCGCCCGCAGACGCGCTATATCGTCACGCCCGACAATAAGATCAGGCTGTACGATGCGGCGCCTGCATACGAATTCAGCAAACTTGCAGCCGAACACGGCATCCTTGTCTCCGAACTGGAGCATCATGCCTGCTCTTTGGAGGACTACTACATGAATCTCAAGGAGGGGCACCATGCTTAACTATATCAGGAGCGAATTTTACAGAGTCTTTCACAGCAAGGGCATCTATGTGACGCTCGCCCTGCTTGCCGCATGCGCCATTCTCATCAACGCGGTGCTCGCCTGCTTCGGCGCGGTTTCGCCCGACTTCGCCTATGACAACACTTCCTTTGCGATGCAGTTTCTGCTCCAGCTTCCCTTGCTCTACCCGTTTGCGGCGCTTCTGATCGTCTATGTGCTGTATGAGGGCGCGGGCAAGAATGGGAACCTCAAAAACGCCGTTGCGTTCGGCGTCTCGCGGGAAAAGCTGCTCGCAGGACAGTTTGTCGTCAGCACTATCGTTAGTCTTGCTGCCATGGTCGTGACGCTGGGCGTCTACTTTGCATGCGCCTATGCGCTGCTCGACTTTGATGCGACGATCGCGGGCACGGAAGTCATCCGTCAGGTGCTCTGCGTGCTTCCCACGGCAATCGCCTCGCTCATTCTCGCGCAGCTGTGCGTCAACATGACCGACCGCGGTTTCGTCGGCATCCTCGTGTGGCTGCTTGTGATGATCCTCATTCCCGAGATATTCCGCTATGTCGGCTATCGGGTGGATGTGTTCGCCCGCATTGCAGACTGGATGCCCGGTCACTTTATGGACATGCAGAACGCGACCGAGCTGTTCTGGCGGACGGGCGAGGGCATCGGCAAGTGCATGATCGCGGGCGCAGCGGGCATCGCCGTCTTCGGAATAAGCTGCTGGCTCGTCCTGCGAAAAAAGGAAATGTAATCGCATCGACCGCACGTTTCGTGCGGTCTTTTGCGCGTCTCGGAGGAAATCAAATGGTGTTTCTCATTCTGTTTCTCATTGCTGCCGCGGCTGCAATCTACTTTGCCGTCCGCTTTTTCCTGCTGCGCATGGCGATCGCGCAGGCGGACGGGGAGCTCAAGCAGATCAACGGGCATATCACGCAAAATCATGTCCTGCGGCTGCCCGTGCCCGATCGGCGGCTGGGGGACTTCATGAACACCATCAATGCGACCCTGCAGGAGGTGCGCAGGGAGCGGGTATCCTATGCCGCGCGGGAGCGGGCGTTCCGCGGGCAGATCGAGGCGATCAGTCACGATCTGCGCACGCCGCTCACGGTCATCATCGGCTATCTTGACCTGCTCTCCTCCCGCACGGACGAAGAGGAGGTGGGCATCGTCCTGAGGAAGGCGCACTCCATGCAAAAGCTGATTGCCGCGTTTTACGAGTACTCCCGCGTGGTCTCGGGCGACTATGCGCTCGAGTGCGCGGTGTTGGATGAGAACAGGGTGCTCGGCGAGACGATTGCGGACAACTGCATCATATTGGAGGAAAAGGGGCTGGATGTCACCGTACAGACATTGGACTGCCCCGCGCAGATCGTCGCGGACAGAGCGGCGCTCGAGCGTGTGATCGTCAATCTCATGCAGAATGCATCGCGGTATGCGACAAGCTATCTCGCGATTGAAAATACCGTCGCGTCGGGGCGGGTCGTCACGACGTTTGAAAACGACGCAGAGGGGCTGACGGAGGAGACGATCGCGCACCTGTTCGACAGATTTTATACGGGCGACGCGGCAAGGGCGGGCGGCGGAACGGGACTGGGGCTCACGATCGCAAAGGAGCTCACGGAACAAATGGGCGGCGCGCTGTCGGCGCAGCTGATAGGCGGCTCCCGCCATGCCGTGCGCTTTACGCTCTCCTTCCCGCTCGCAAAAAGCGAAACATAATATTGCGCGCCGCCCGTTCGGGCGGCGCGCGTGCTATATTATATGTCGTTTATTCCGCGCAGATGACGAGCGTATCGGTAAATCCGTCTACCTCGATCACGACGGCGGCGTAGGAGAGGGGCTTTAACACCGTGACGGAGAAATAGGGCGGGATAAATGGATCGCCCTCGTCGGGCGGGAAGGCATGCTCGATCGCAAATGCCGTCTCGTCAAAAAGGAGGTTGATCCCCGCACCGTCGAACATGGCATCTCTGCTTCCGCCTGTCAGAATGGGCGCGACGAACAGCGTGTACGTCTCGCCGACCGCAAGCGTGCAGACGCCGTTCTCATCCCGGGGCACGCCTTCGGCGTCGTAGTCTCCAAAGTCCTGCATCTCCTCCGTCAGGTTTCCTCGAGCGCCCACGACGCGCGGCGTGCTCCCGCCGACGGGCTGCTCTTCCGCGGTGAAGGCGGCGGCGACGGCGACGACGGCGGCAATGAGCAGGACGCAGGCGATCGCAAGCCACAGGATAATTTTTTTGGAGCGGGAGATGACGGCATTCTTTTTGACGTACGTCGTCTCGACTGCCGCGTCGCCGATGAGCTCCGATCGCTCCACGCCGAAGTAGTCGGCGAGCAGCTGCAAGGATTGCTCGTTGGGGATGCTCAGCCCGTTTTCCCACTTCGCCACCGTGCTGCGGCTGGTGAGGACAATGTCGGCAAGTTGTTGCTGCGTGACGCCCCTCTGCGTGCGCAGCGATTTTAGCTTTGCCTTGAATTCCATGGCGCACCTCCTTCCTTCGTCCTGATTATATCATATCCGCGGCGAAATAGTGCGTTCTTTTTTGTTCGCGCGCGTTCTTTTGCTCCTTTTTGCGTGCCGCATGAGCATTTCGGCGAAACAGATGAAGAGCAAAGCATCATTTTCTATTGTGCACGCAAAAAGAGCGGCAACAAAGCCGCTCTTTTTGTAGTGTTTTTAGGAAGGATTATTCCTTGCCTGCCATTCTCTTGTAGCCTGCAAGGCGCTCCTTGGAGGACTCTTCCGTTTTCTTGAAGAGCTCTTCGGCAACGGCGGGCTGCGTCTTCTTGAGGGAAGCGTAGCGCGTCTCGCCGAGGATGAACGCCTGGTAGTCGCCCGTGGGATCCTTGGAATCCAGCGTGAAGGGGTTCTCGCCCTTTGCTGCAAGTTCGGGGTTGTAGCGGTAGAGCTGCCAGTAGCCGCAATCGACTGCTGCCTTCTCCTCCGACTGGGACTTGCTCATATTGATGCCGTGGTTGATGCAGGGCGCGTAGCAGATGATGAGGGAAGGTCCGTGGTAAGCTTCTGCTTCCTTCAGCGCCTTGACGAGCTGCGCCTTGTCCGAACCCATCGCGCACTGCGCAACGTACACATAGCCGTAGCTTGCCGCGATCATGCCCAGATCCTTCTTCTTGACGCGCTTACCGCTGGATGCGAACTTCGCGACCGCGCCGATGGGCGTGGACTTAGAAGCCTGTCCGCCCGTGTTGGAATAGACCTCGGTATCCAGAACGAGCACGTTGACGTCCTCGCCCGAAGCCAGAACGTGGTCAAGTCCGCCGTAGCCGATATCGTATGCCCAGCCGTCGCCGCCGATGATCCAGAAGGACTTCTTGACGAGGCAATCCTTGTCCGCAAGCACTTCCTTGCAAAGCGCATCGCACTCGCAGCCGCAATCTTTGCACGATTCGCAGCACTTTACGAGCGCGGCGGCAGCCGCCTTGCTTGCTTCGGCATCGTCCATGCCGTTGATCCATGCCTCGCAGGCAGCCTTGCCTTCTTCATAGTCCTTCCAAAGCTCTGCGAGCTTGGTGACCTTATCCTTGAGTGCGGCGCGGCGTGCCTTGTATGCAAGGTTCATGCCGTAGCCGAACTCCGCGTTGTCCTCGAACAGGGAGTTTGCCCAGGCGGGGCCGTGACCCTGCTTGTTGACCGTGTAGGGGCAGGTAGGGGAGGAGCCGCCGTAGATGGAGGAGCAGCCCGTCGCGTTCGCGATGATCATCCTGTCGCCGAACAGCTGGGTGACGACCTTGACGTAAGGGGTCTCGCCGCAGCCTGCGCATGCGCCGGAGAACTCAAAGAGAGACGGCGTGAACTGGCTCTTCTTGACGTCCGCCATTTTGACCTCGGACAGGTCGACTTCGGGAAGATCGACGGCATAGTTCCAGTTCTCTGCCTCGACGGTCTCAAGCTCTGCAAAGGGCGTCATGACGAGCGCCTTGTTGCCCTTCATGCCGGGGCAGACATCTGCGCAGACGCCGCAGCCCATACAGTCGAGCGGGGAGACCTGCATGCGGAACTCATATCCCTTGACGCCGGTTGCGGGCTTGGTGTCGAATGCAGCGGGTTTTTCGGCGCCCTCTGCGACGAGCGCGGGACGGATGCAGGCGTGCGGGCAGACAAAGGAGCACTGGTTGCACTGCACGCAGTTTTCCTTAATCCACTTGGGCACCTTGACGGCAACGCCGCGCTTCTCGTACTTTGTGGTGCCCGTGGGCACGGAGCCGTCTGCGTTGAACGCGGAGGAAGGCAGCTTGTCGCCCTCGAGCGCGAGGATGGGTGCGATGACGCTCTTGAAGTAGTCGTTGTCCGCCAGCTTGATCATCTCCGCGCCCTCGGTCGTCGTCTCCCAAGAAGCGGGGATGTCGATCTTGACGAGGTGCTCTTTCGCGGAGTCGATCGCGGCATAGTTCATCTGCACGACCGCGTCGCCCTTTCTGGCAAACGACTTGTATGCCATCTTCTTCATCAGGTCAACTGCCTCGGTATAGGGCATGATCTGTTCGTTGATGAGGAAGAATGCGGACTGCAAAATGGTGTTGGTTCTGCCGCCCAGACCCAGCTTGCCGGCAACGGAGATCGCGTCGATGACGTAGAGCTTCGCGTGCTTCTTGGCGAGCATGTTCTTGACCTTTGCGGGCAGGTTGACTTCCAGCTCCTCAACCGTCGTCCAAGGCGCGTTCAGAAGGAAGGAGCCGCCTTCTTTCAGATCGCTGACCATGTCATAGCGGATAACGTAGGAGGGGTTGTGGCAGGCGATGAAGTCCGCCGCATCGATGAGGTATTCGCTCTGGATGGGCGTCTTGCCGAAACGAAGGTGGGAGACGGTGATGCCGCCCGACTTCTTGGAGTCATAGAAGAAGTACGCCTGCGCATACATATCGGTGTGGTCGCCGATGATCTTGATGGAGTTCTTGTTCGCGCCGACCGTACCGTCCGAGCCGAGGCCGTAGAACTTGCAGCTTGTCGAACCTGCGGGAGCCGCGTCGAACTTCTCGGAGAAGTCGAGCGAGGTGTTCGTGACATCCTCATAGATACCGACGGTGAAGTGGTTCTTGGGCTTGTCCTGCTCCAGATTCTTGTAGACGGAGAGCACCATGGAGGGGTTGAACTCCTTGGAGCCGAGGCCGTATCTGCCGCCGACGACGTCGATGTCCTTCATGCCCTTTTCAAGCAGTGCCGTGCAGACGTCCAGGTACAGAGGCTCGCCCAGAGATCCGGGCTCCTTGGTCCTGTCGAGGACGGCGATCTTCTTGCAGGTCGCGGGAATGGCTGCGACGAATGCGTCGGTGACGAAGGGACGATACAGGCGGACCTTGATGAGGCCGTACTTCTTGCCCTGTGCGTTGAGCTTGTTGATGGATTCCTCCACCGTCTCAGCGCCCGAACCCATGATGACGATGACTTCCTCTGCGTCGGGCGCGCCGACGTAGTCGAACAGGTGATAGCTTCTGCCCGTGAGCGCGCTCACTTCATCCATCATCTCCTGCACGATCGCGGGCGTCGCATTGTAGTAGCTGTTCGCCGTCTCGCGGTTCTGGAAGTAGGTGTCGCCGTTCTGCGCGGTGCCGCGCTGAAGGGGATGCTCGGGATTGAGTGCGCGTGCGCGGAATTCCGCGACGTCCTTGTCAAGCCCCTTCTTGTCGAAGATCGCCTTCATTTCCTCATAGGAGATGACGTCGATCTTAGAGACCTCGTGCGAGGTACGGAAGCCGTCGAAGAAGTTGATGAAGGGGACGCGTGCGCGCAGGGTGGAGAGGTGTGCGACGAGCGCAAGGTCCATGACCTCCTGCACCGAGCTGCCTGCGATCATCGCGAAGCCCGTCTGGCGGCATGCCATGACGTCCTGATGGTCGCCGAAGATGTTGAGCGAGTGCGCAGCGAGTGCGCGTGCCGAGACGTGCATGACCATGGGAAGCAGTTCGCCCGAGATCTTGTACATGTTGGGAATCATCAGAAGAAGTCCCTGCGACGCGGTATAGGTCGTGGTGAGCGCGCCTGCGGAGAGCGAGCCGTGCACAGCGCCCGCAGCGCCGCCTTCGGACTGCATTTCGGCAATGCGGAGCTTCTGTCCCCACATGTTGACTCTGCCTTGGGTTGCCCATTCATCCGCGGACTCCGCCATGGGGGAGGACGGCGTGATGGGGTAGATCGCCGCTACTTCCGAAAAGGCGTATGCGACGTGCGACGCGGCGGTATTGCCGTCAATCGTCATCTTGGTCATCGAAAAACCTCCATAAAAAATAACATTATAATTCACGAAATTGTTTTTGAACTGACAAAAACAATTTCCGTGAGTTTCTTTTGGAAAACCCGGCGTTCGCCGCCAAAGCGGCTTCTGCGTGGGCTGGCACGAACGCGTACTTTCAAGCACGTCAAAATAAGCGCTCTTGCACGCACATGTCCATTATAAACTCTTTTAGCTTACAAGTCAACCCCGCCCGCGAAAAAAAGTGGCGCAAAAATGAAAAAATTTGCCCGCGCATGCATCTGTAGCTTCATGAACGGATGCCGCCGCCTGCTGCCGCGCCCGCGCCGCCCGCATGACAGGGGCGGCGCGGGGCGCAAAAGCGTCGCTTTTTCCGCCCATGTGCGGAAAAGTTGCAAGAATTTCACGACGTTTTCATTGTAAAATGCCGCACGATTTGGTATAATATGTAAGAATTTTGCTGAACAACAGGCGCACAAGGGAGAATATGAAGGCGATCGAATTTGAAAACGTGTCCTTTTGCTATGAAGAGGACGCCGCGTTTGCCATAAGAAATTTGAATTTCTCCGTCGGGGAGGGCGAGTTCGTCGCCGTGCTCGGTCACAACGGGAGCGGGAAAAGTACGCTCGCGCGCCTTTCCAACGGACTTCTGGAGCCGGACGAGGGGACGATCTCCGTCTTTTCCCGCCCGATCACGTCCAAGAACCTGTACGAGGTGCGCAAGGACGTCGGGGTCGTCTTTCAGAATCCCGATAATCAGACGGTCGCGACCATCGTCGAGGACGACGTCGCCTTCGGGGCGGAAAATATTGGGCTCGCGCGCGAGGAGATCGGGCGGCGCATCGACTTTGCGCTGCGTGCCGTCGGCATGGAGGAATACCGCACCGCGACGGTCGCGCGCCTCTCGGGCGGACAGAAACAGCGCGTCGCCATTGCGGGCGTGCTGGCACTTGGACCGCGCGTCCTCATTCTCGATGAGTCAACCGCCATGCTCGATCCCCGCGGCAGGCGGGAGATCGTGGATGTCGTCACCCGCCTCAACAAGGAGAAGGGGATCACCGTTCTGCTCATCACCCACTTCATGGAGGAGGCGTTGCTCGCAGACCGCGCGATTGTTATGAACCGCGGCGAGATTGTCATGCAGGGAACCCCGCGCGAGATCTTTGCGCGCAAAGAGGACCTTTTGACCTACAATCTTTCCCTGCCCCGTATCAGCGTCATCTGCGAAAGGCTGCGCGCGGGCGGCATGGATATTCAGGATACGCTGGACGTGGAGACGCTGGCAAAGGAGATCGCAGCATGCGTATCATAGCCGAGCATCTCTCCTATACCTATAATGAAAGGTCGCCCTTCGAGACGGCGGCGCTGCACGACGTCACCCTGTCCATCGAGGAGGGCGAATTCTTCGGCATCATCGGACACACGGGCAGCGGCAAGAGCACGTTTGTCCAGCACCTCAACGGGCTCATCCGCCTGCCGTCCTCGTTAAAGCACGCCAAAAAACGCAGGGCGAAGAAGGGGCAGCCGCTCCCGCCTGCGCCCGTGCTCAAGGTGGGGGATTTTGACCTCTCCGACAAAAAGACGGATTTCCGCGCGCTTCGCAGGCGGGTGGGTATGGTATTCCAGTATCCCGAATACCAGCTCTTTGCCGAGACGGTGCGCGACGACGTGGCGTTCGGGCTCAAGAACTTTTCGGAGCAAAAATTGACGGAAGAGGAGATCGACTGCGCCGTGCGCGCCGCGCTTGAGGTCGTGGGACTGGATTTCGACGAACTCAAGGAGCAGTCGCCTTTCGAACTTTCGGGCGGGCAGAAGCGGCGCGTCGCGATCGCGGGCGTCATCGTCAGCCGACCTGAGATCCTCATTCTGGACGAGCCCGCAGCGGGGCTCGATCCCCTCGGCAAGAAGGAGATCTTAGAGCTCCTCCACCGCCTGCACCGCGAATGGTGCAGGACGGTCATCATCGTCTCGCACGACATGGACGAGATCTCCGAGAACTGCACACGGGCGGCGGTCTTTTCGGAGGGGACGGTCAAGTACGTCCTGCCGCCCAGAGAGCTGTTCTGCCGCACGGAGGAGTTAACTGCGCTGGGGCTGGACGTCCCGCTCACGGCAAAATTGTGCGCCGCCTTGAAGGCGCGCGGCATTACAATCGACTGTGACTTCACGACGGAGGACTTCGCGGACAAGGTGCTCGCCTACGCCGCGTCGCACCCCAAAAGGGAGGGCGACGCATGAAAGACGTGACCTTCGGGCAGTACTACCCGCGCGACTCCTTTGTGCACCGCCTCGACCCGCGCATGAAGTTTTTGTTCCTCATCGCGTACATCGTGGCGATCTTCCTCGCGACCAACTTCTACGGGCTTGCGGTCTGCACGGCAGTGCTCATCGTGATCATCGCGCTGGCGCGCATCCCGTTCGGGAAGGTACTGCGCTCCATCCGCGGCATTCTGGTGCTTCTTGTGTTCACCGCGCTGCTCAATATTCTGTTTGTGGACGGCGAGACGGTGTACGCGCAGTGGTGGATCTTCGTCATCACGCGGGAGGGGCTGTTGTTTGCGGGGCTTCTCTCCCTGCGGCTCGTATTGCTGGTGCTGTGCTCATCCATGCTGACGTTCACGACGACGCCCGTCTCGCTCACAGACGGCGTGGAGAGCCTTTTAACCCCGCTCAAGTGGATCAAACTCCCCGTGCACGCCCTGGCGCTCGTCATGAGCATCGCGCTTCGCATGATCCCTGTGCTCATGGACGAGGTCGACCGCATCAAGAACGCCCAGCGCGCCCGTGGCGCCGATCTCGACCGCGGCGGGCTCATCCACAAGATCAGAACGACCATTCCTATCCTCGTCCCGCTCGTTTTGTCGGCGCTGCGCCGTGCGGACGAACTGGGCGACGCGATGGATGCGCGCTGCTATATGGGGGACAAGCACCGCACCAAGTATAAAAAACTGCACTTTACCTGGCGCGATCTGCTGGCATTCCTGGTGGGCGCGGCGCTGATTACGGGCGTCGTACTGCTCAGGATCTACCTGCCCGCTCCCTTCTGAGGCTGCTATGCGATATGTCTTTCTCATCAGTTTTGACGGCACGCACTTTTCGGGTTCTCAGCGGCAGCCGCAGTGCCGGACGGTGCAGTCCGTCCTGGAGGACGCTGCGCAAAAGGTGTTTGGCATCCCCGTCAAAGTCACCTTTTCGGGCAGGACGGACGCGGGCGTACACGCGGCGGGACAGGTCGTCCATCTGGACGGCGAGACGAGCATCCCCGCCGAAAAGCTGCGCGAGGCGTTCAATCGCCTGCTGCCAGAGGATGTGAAGGTGCTAAGAAGTGCCGCGGCGCCCGAGGGCTTTGACTGCACCCGCAGTGCGCGGCGCAAGACGTACTGCTACCGCTTTTACACGGCGGCGAGCGCGATGCCTCTTCTGGAGCGGTACGCCGTGCGCGCAGAGGGCAGGGTGGACCTTGCCCGCATGCGGGAGGCGGCGGCTCTGCTCGTGGGCGAGCACGACTTTGCGGCGTTTCGCGCGACGGGTTCCTCCGCAAAGACGACGGTGCGCACGGTCTGTTCCGTCACCGTCGACAGTACGCCCGTGTATGGCGCGGACCTCTATGAAGTGCGCGTCACTGGCAACGGTTTTTTGTACAACATGGTGCGCATCATCGCCGGAGAGCTGTACGCCGTCGGCTGCGGCAGGGCGTCGTGCGCGGATATCGAACAGGCGCTGAAAACGGGGGACCGTACCCTGCTTTTCCGCACCATGCCCGCAAAGGGACTGACTTTGGAATATGTAGAATTTGACGTCCCGCTCTTCGGGACGCAGGGAGAAAACGATGGAATTTTTTGATTTGTTCAATCTGGTGCAGATGTTTCTGCCGAGCGGCACGATCAATGTCAGTGTGGAAATACAGCCGCAGATAGAAGCGCTGGTTGCGTCCTACCGCCAGTCCATGCTGATCTGCCTCGGCGTGGCAGCGGGCATCTACCTTATCTGCCTCATTTTGGGCGGCATCGGCATGCACGTCATGGCGAAAAAGCGCGGCATGAAGGGCAGCTGGATGGCGTTTGTGCCCTTCCTGAATACCCTGTACGCGGGCAAGCTCGCGGGAGAGGTCAACGTCTTCGGCAAAAAGGTCAAATGGATGGGGCTCGCGGCGACGTTTCTGGAGTTCGTCTATGTCGGTCTGAGCGCTTTTTCCTGTTATCTCCTGTTTTCGCTGCTCCAGCCCGGTTATTTCACGTACAGAACTGCGAACACCATCGGGGGAGAGGTGTATCAGGCGGAGCTTGTTACGGAACGGGTGCCTCTCGGGATGCGCTGGATGCTGACGGCAGACACCGTGTGCGAGATCCTGATCTATGTATTCTATATTCTCATGCTTCTTGCGATGTGCCTGATGTTCTATTCCTTCTACCGCAAGTACTATGCGCGCTCGCCCTTCATCATGATGTTCCTGAGCGCCCTGTTTCCCTTCCGCGGCATCGTCATCTTTGCCGTGCGCAACAATGCGCCCGTCGATTACGATGCGTGGATGCGTCGGAAAATGGAGGAGTTCAACCGCCGCCAGCAGCAGAATCGCCCGGGAAATTACGGCGGTTACGGCGGATATGGCGATCAGGGCGGCTATGGAGGCTACGGCGGACAGAGCGAACCGGGCAGCTATGGTGGCACGGGCGGTCAGGGCGGGACGGGCGAAAATCCCTTCCCCGACTTCGGTGGCGCCAATGGTTCGGGTGATTCGGGCAGCGGAAGTGACAGCCCGTTCTCCGATTTCTGAGCATCGTTTCAAAAAGTGATTTCCGGGATAAGGGAATCACTTTTTTTGTAAAAATTCAAATGCAAATCGTTTACAAGTCAAAAAAACGGTGCTATAATATAATTATAAATTTGATTTATACAGTAGTTAAGCATGATCAAAGGAGATAATCTGCTCTTATAATCCCAATGAATGATCTCATCTCTGCGATCGCCACGCCGAGCGGCGTCGGCGGCGTCGCCATTATCCGTATGAGCGGCGCGGGCGCGCTCGAACTCGTCCGCAAAATGTTTTCCCGTAAGGGGGAATTTACGCCCAATATGCTCTATCCGGGCACGATTGACGCGGGCGATTTTTCCGACTACGGCATGTGCGTTTACTTCCGGGCGCCGCACTCCTTCACGGGGGAGGACGTTGTGGAACTGCACTGTCACGGCGGCACGGAGATCGCTCGCGGAGTCCTGAAGCGTATGCTGGAACTGGGTGCGCGGCTCGCCGAGCGCGGGGAATTTACCAAGCGCGCGTTCCTGAACGGTAAGCTTTCGCTCTCTGCGGCGGAGGGCCTGGGGGAGATGATCGCGGCGGGCAGTCAGGCGCAGGTGCGCGCCGGATTTACCCTCTATCAGGAGACGCTCACCAAGCAGGGAAAACAGCTGCAGGGCGAGCTCTCGGAGTGTCTCGCGCAGATCGACGCCGACCTCGACTATCCCGAAGAGGATCTGACGAGCGTCTCCCGCCCCGCGATCGCGGCGCGGCTACAACAAGTAAAAGCCTCGCTTATGGCGCTTCTGGCGCAACACAGCGCGGGACGCAAGATCAGATCGGGCGTGCGGGTCGCGCTCGTCGGTGAACCCAATGCGGGGAAAAGCTCGCTCCTCAATGCCCTTTTGGGGTATGACCGCGCCATCGTCTCGGACATTCCCGGCACGACGCGCGATCTCAACGAGGGGACGATCAGCCTGCACGGCGTCAACTTCCTGCTGACCGACACCGCTGGGCTGCGTGAGAGTGCGGACGTCATCGAGCAGGAGGGCGTGCGCCGCGCACGGCAGGCGATTCTGGCGGCGGACGTCATCGTCTGGCTGAAGGGGGGAGAAGCCCCCGAATTTCCTTTCGGTACGCCCGTTATCACGGTGGGCGCAAAGAGCGATCTTGCGCGGCAGGAAGGCTGCGACGTCCTGCTCTCCTCGCTGACGGGCGAGGGGCTGGACGATCTTCGCGAACTGCTCTATGAAAAGGGCTTCGGGCGCGAAAACGACGGGGTGTACCTTCTCTCCGAGCGCCATTCCCGCGCGCTCTCGGACGCGCTTGCAGCAATCGAAGATGCGCTCGCGGCGATGCATCTGCTCCCCGAACTGTATGCCGAGGACATCTGCCGCGCCTGGGAGGCGCTCGGAGTCATCTCGGGCGAGACGGCGAACGAGGCCGTCATCAACGAAATTTTTGCAAAGTTCTGCGTCGGAAAGTAAGCGCATGACGGAGGAAGCACAATGGTCAATCTTGAACTGTACAGGGTATTTTACACGGTAGCGCGCTGCGGGAGCCTTACCAAGGCGGCGGAGGAGCTGTATATCTCCCAGCCCGCCGTCTCGCAGGCGGTCAAACAGCTGGAAAATCAGCTGGGCACCTCGCTCTTTAACCGCATGCACAAGGGCATGGAGCTGTCCAAGCAGGGCGGCGAACTCATCTATGCGGACGTGGAACGTGCGCTCCAGCTGCTCTCGGGCGTGGAGGACAAGCTCTCCGAACTCAAGCAGAGTGCGACGGGTACGCTGCGCATCGGCGCGTCGGAGACCATCTTTCAGTACATTCTTGCGGACAAGATCGTCGCGTACAACAAGCAGTATCCGCAGGTCAGGATTGACCTTATTTCGGACGTCTCGCCCAAGATCATTGAATTTCTCAAGACCGACCGCTGCGACGTCGGCTTTTTGAACCTTCCCATCGAGGAGGACGAGGGCATTCGTCTGAGCGCCTCCGTTGCACTCCTCAACGACGTGTTCGTCGCAGGCGAGGCGTTCTCCGAGCTCAAGGGCAAGGAGCTCACCGTCTGGGATCTGCAAAAATATCCGCTCCTCATGCTGGAGCAGAACACGATCGCCCGCGCCGCGATCGACCACTATGCCGAGAGTCTGGGCGTGACGCTGCGCCCTGCGGTCGAAGTGGGAAGCTGGGACTTCATGAAGCGCCTTGTGACGGACGGCATGGGCATCGGGTGTCTGCCGAGGGAGTATGCCCAAAGGCGCCTGCGGGACGGCGAGCTGTTCGAGCTCAACGTCACGCCCGCGATGCCGTCGCGCTCGGTGGGGCTGGCGCTCGCAAAGAACGCCAACATGCCATTCTCGCTGCGCGCGTTCATCAACCTCGTCACGGGCGGCCCGCATGCCTGAGTTTACCCTCGTCACGGGCGCGTGCGGGGGACTGGGCGGCGCGTTCGTGCGGCTGCTCGCAGAGCGCGGCGAGGCGCTCTTTCTGACGGGGCGAACAGAGGCGCGGCTTGCGGCGCTGAAACATAGTTTGCTTGCCGACTTTCCCGCGCTCACGGTGGAGATTTGTGCCTGCGATCTGACGGACGAAGCCTCCCGCGCCGCGCTCCTTGCCTTTGCGGACGAGAGACAAATGCGCATTACCCGCCTTGTCTACGTTGCGGGCGTGGATACGCAGAAGGCGCTGGAGAAGTACACGGCGGATAAAATCGTTTTGCAGTCCCGCGTCAATCTGGAGGGCGCGTGCGACCTCGCGCGCGGCGCGTTTGCGCGCGGCGGCACGGAGTTTCTGGCGGTGGGGAGCATGTCGGCGAGCACGCCCATGCCATATTTTGCGCTGTACAGCGCCACAAAAAAGGGCTTGGAACAGCTCTTTGTCGCTCTGCACGCCGAATGGAAGGAGCGGGCAAAGGTCACAGTCGTGCTGCCCGGGGGCATTCCGACGCGCGAGGACATCAAGGAAAATATCCGCGCGCACGGCTGGTTTGGCAGGGTCTCGGCGCTTCCGCCGCGCACCGTCGCAGAGCGGTCGCTCAGGGCGCTTACGCGCAACCGCCGCAAGGTCGTCATCGGCGGCTGGAACAAACTGCTCTACGCACTGACAAGGTGCGTGCCGACGGGCATCCGCCTTGCCTTTGTCGCGCGCATGTGGAGCAAGACGGAAAAGGACGCATTTTAAGCAAAACACGCCGCCGCCCGAAGCGCTTCGGGCGGCGGCGTTTGCGTCACTTCTTTTTTCTGATCTCTTCCTCCTCCTCGGGCGTCGAGAAGGAGAAGCCGATCTTTTCGTTGCGGGTGGTCAGTTCGTGAACAAAGTCGTTGTACAGACTCTCCTTGATGACGATGACCAGGTAATTGTTCCTGATGCCGTCAAAGTACACGACCAGCTTGTTCGCGCCGCGGAAGAGGTGGATGGAGACAATGTCCTCCAGCGGCGTCCGGCTCCTGAGAAAGCCCAGGCGCACGATGAGCGCGCTGTCCGTCAGCACATATTCCGAGCGCAGCAGCACGGCGACGATGAACAGCCCGATGCCGACGCTCGCCACATATAAGAGCGTATATTGCAGCCACTCATAGACGTTGGAGAGATCGCCGCCCGAGAGGAAGTTGGCGAAAAACCATGTCGTCAGCGCGAAGCCCGCGATGCACAGCGCGAGTCCCAACAGGAGTGCGCCAAAAATGACGGGCGAAAAGCGGTAGCGGTAGCGCTTCGCGGGACGGGGCGTGCGCGAACGGTCGGGCTCGGAGCGGACAAGCTGCTCCGGCGCCGTGGGAAGCTCGGGCGCGATGACGCCCGGCGTCTGTTCGACTTCGGTGATATTGCGCGACTTTTTCATGCGTTCAGTATAGCAGATTTATACAAAAAAAGCAAGACGGTACGCACGATCGGCGCAATTTTCATATACGGCATCGCACAGGCGGGGGACTGGAAAAAACTTTTTCCCGCAAAAGGGCGCGAACGCTTGAAAAAAATGCCGAAATTTACTATAATGGTACTATCACATAGTTTATCAAAGGACGGAGGCTGATATGGTCAAACTCATCAAACAGGGCGTCTACTATATGGATGGGCGCATCGTCAAGGAGTCGCAGGCGTTCTTCACGCAGGATAAAAAGGAGGAAGCGGTCAAGAACACGCTCTCCTATGCCATTCTCAAGGCGCACAACGCAGGGGACGAGGAGAACTTAAAGATCCGCTTTGACGCAATCGCCTCGCACGATATCACCTATGTCGGCATCATTCAGACGGCAAAGGCGAGCGGGCTCACCTCCTTTCCCATTCCCTATACGCTCACCAACTGCCACAATTCCCTGTGCGCGGTGGGCGGCACCATCAATGAGGACGACCACGTCTTCGGTCTCTCGGCTGCCCAAAAGTACGGCGGCGACTACGTCCCCGCGCACCTTGCGGTCATCCATCAGTACATGCGCGAGTGCGCGGCAAAGTGCGGCGCGATGATCCTCGGCTCGGACTCCCACACCCGCTACGGCGCGCTCGGCACGATGGCGGTGGGCGAGGGCGGACCCGAGCTCGTCAAACAGCTCTTAAAACAGACGTATGACGTCAAGCGCCCGCCCGTCATCGCGGTGTACCTGAAGGGCAAGCTCAGAAAAGGCGTCGGTCCGCAGGACGTCGCGATCGCGCTCGTCAAGGCAACCTTTGCGAGCGGCTTTGTCAAGAATAAGATCCTGGAGTTCGTCGGCCCCGGCATTGCCAACCTCTCCATGGACTACCGCATCGGCATCGACGTCATGACGACGGAGACCACTTGTCTTTCCAGCATCTGGGAGACGGACGAAAAGACGCATGAATATTTCGCGATCCACGGCAGAGAGGGGGATTACAAGGAGCTCAAAGTGACGCAGCCCGCCTACTATGACGGCGCCGTCACGATCGACCTTTCGCGCGTCGAGCCGATGATCGCGCTTCCCTTCCATCCCTCCAACGCCTACACCATCCGCGAGTTCCTCGCAAACCCCGTCGAGATCCTCAAAAAGGTGGAGGAGCAGGGCAGGAAGATCAAGGGCGACGACTCCTTCACGCTCACCGACAAGGTCAGGGACGGCAAGGTGTACGTCGATCAGGGCGTCATCGCCGGCTGCGCGGGCGGCGGCTATGAAAACGTTGCCGAAGCGGCGGAGATCCTGCGCGGCGGCTCGGTCGGCACGGGCGCGTTTGCGCTCAGCGTCTATCCCGCCTCTCAGCCCGTCTACAAGGCGCTCACCGAGGGCGGCTATGTCAGCACGCTCTTTGATGCGGGCGTCATCGTCAAGACAGCCTTCTGCGGTCCCTGCTTCGGCGCGGGGGACGTGCCCGCCAACAACGCACTCTCCATCCGTCACACGACGCGCAATTTTGAAAACCGCGAGGGAAGCAAGCCCGCACAGGGACAGCTTGCGGCGGTCGCGCTGATGGATGCCAGATCGATCGCGGCGACGGCGGCGAACGGCGGCGTTCTGACGTCCGCGCTCGACTACAACTACAACAAGCGCATCAAGAAGTACCGTTTTGACGGCAAGATCTACGAAAACCGCGTCTATCACGGCGTCGGCAATCCCGATCCCGCGGCGCAGCTCGTGTATGGTCCCAACATTGCCGACTGGCCCGAGCAGATCGCGCTGGGCAAGAACCTTCTGATGAAGGTCGTCTCCGTCCTTAAGGATCCCGTCACGACGACGGACGAACTCATCCCTTCGGGCGAGACCAGCTCGTACCGCTCCAATCCCATGAAGCTCGCGGAGTTCGCGCTCTCCAGAAAGGACCCCGGCTATGTCGCTCGTGCCAAGGCGGTCATGGCGGATGAGAAGGCGCGCCGCGAGACGGGCGCGCTGCCCGAAGAGGTGTCAAAAGACCTGGGCGGCTTCGTGCCCGGGGAGGGGACGATTTACGGCAGCGTCGTCGTTTCCAACAAGCCGGGCGACGGCTCCGCGCGCGAGCAGGCGGCGTCCTGCCAGCGCGTTCTGGGCGGCGTTGCCAATATCTGCATCGAGTATGCGACCAAGCGCTATCGCTCCAACCTCATCAACTGGGGTATGCTGCCCTTCACGACCAAGAAGATCGACCTCAAAGTGGGGGACTATCTCTATATCCCGAACATTGCGGATGCGGTCGCAACGGGCGAGGAGCGCGTCGTCGCCAAGGTCATCTCGGGCGGCAAGACGCATGACATCGCACTCGAACTGGGCACGCTCACCGCAGAGGAGCGCAAGATTTTGCTCGCCGGGTGCCTCATCAACTACAACAAGGGGAACCTCTGATGACCTCCTTTGAGCTGTCGCAAAAGACGGTCAACCTTTCTCCCTATCCCCGTCCGCAGACGGTGGAGGGGGAGGAACGCGAAGAACTGACGGATGCACTCCTCAAATGGCTGCTGCGCGAGCGGGGCATGATTGCCGCGTTCAGCGCGACGGCGGAAAAAAAGCGCGCCCTCATCCGTGCGGCAATGAACGAGCGTCCCGCGCACCCCGTGCCCTCGGACGTCCTCGCTATGCAGGACAGGCTGTTCTGGACGGAGAGCATCGAGCGCGGCATCGTGGAGGAAACAGATCTCTCCTTCGGCGAGAACGGCATCGGATTGTGGCAGGGGGACATCACCCGCCTTGCGGTGGACGGCATCGTCAACGCCGCCAACAGCGGGCTTTTGGGGTGCTTTCTGCCCGGGCACAACTGCATCGACAACGTCATTCACTCGGCGGCGGGCATGCAGCTGCGCGACGACTGCGCCAAGCTCATCGCGGCGCAGGGCAGGCAGGAGGAGTGCGGCGACTGCAAGATCACGCGCGCCTATAATCTTCCCTCCCGCTATGTGCTGCACACCGTCGGGCCCATGATCCGCCGCGAGGTCACCGAGCGCGACCGAGGGCTGCTGCGCGCGTGCTACCGCGCCTGCCTGGATACGGCTGCGGAAGCGGGGCTGAAGAGCATTGCCTTTTGCTGCATTTCGACGGGCGTGTTCAGCTTTCCGCGCGCGGAGGCGGCGGAGCTTGCCGCGGGCGCCGTCCTGCAATGGAAGATGCGCAACAGGGACGTGCCCATCAAGGTGCTCTTCAATACCTTCCTGGATGCCGACACCAGCATCTACAAGAGCATTCTGTCTATGGCGTGAATTTGGCGCCGCCCGCAAAAATTTTGCGGGCGGCGCACTTTTTTTCGTCGTGCATCTTGAAATTGCCGCGGGAATATTGTATAATGGGTGCAGGAATTTCAGGAGGAGACTATGAATCATCTGTTGGCTATTTCGACCGGCGCGATCGTCGGCATCGTCATCGCTGTCGTCGTTGTCGTGCTGATCATCGCTGTCGTCGCGTGGTATATTTCCACCTACAACAAACTGCAAAATCTCAAAAACCTTGTGGAAGAGGGCTGGGCGACCATCGACGTGCAGCTCAAAAAGCGCTATGACCTCATTCCCAACCTGGTGGAGACGGTCAAGGGCTATGCAAAGCACGAGAGCGGGACGCTGGAGGCGGTCATCGCGGCGCGCAATGCGGCAATGACGGCGACGGGCGACGCCAAGATGGCGGCGGAAAATGCGCTCACGGGCACGCTCAAATCGCTGTTTGCGCTGCAGGAGGCGTATCCCGAGCTCAAGGCGAACTCCAATTTCATGGACTTGCAGCGTCAGCTGACCTCCATTGAAAACGAGCTTGCGTCCGCCCGCCGCTACTATAACGGCACGGTCAAGACCATCAACGTCGCCATCGACACCTTTCCGTCCAACCTCGTCGCAAAGCGCATGAAGCTGGAAAAGCGTACCTATTTTGAACTCGATTCCGCGGAGGAGCGCAAGGCGCCCGCCGTCAAGTTCTGATCGAAGGGAGAGCAATATGAAACTGAGAAAGCGGACGGGAGCGCTTGCCCTCGTTGCCCTCATTTTGCTTGCGGTCTGCATCTGGGCGGGGGTCACCTCGCCCATTTTTTCGCGTACTGCGGCATCTGCTGCGGGCGCGTATGACTTCACCGTCGAGCAGTATACCGTTGAGATGAATGTGCACACAGACCGCACCGTCTCCGTGCGCGAGGAGATCCGCGTCTCTTTCTCCGGATACGATTCGCACGGCATCATCCGCGACTTTGCGACGGACGGCGGCGTCACCTACTCGGATATCACCGCGGAATGTGATCACGCCGATTTCTCGCCCTATTTTGAGATCGAGGACGGGTTTCTCTCCTACTATCTGCGCGGAGACGGGGTCGTGACGGGGCAGGAGCGCACCTATACGCTGCACTATACGCTCACCGTGCCGGCGCTCGCGGAGGAGGGGTATCTGCCGCTTGACGTCATCGGCTACGGCTGGCAGACGGCGCTGAACAACGTGAGCGCGCTCGTCACGCTGCCCGCGCATGCGGACTATCAGATCTATGCGGGCAGTTACGGCGCCTCCTTCCCGTCCGATTCGGGGTCAGGAAGCACGATTTCTTTTGCGGTAGATCGGCTTCTTCCGGGACAGGGCGTCACGGTCGATCTTTCCTTTGAAGCGGGCGTCCTGACGACAGCGTTTGACTTCGATCTGCTCATCATGATCATTGTGAGCGTCGTCGTGGTCGCGGTCTGCTTTGTCCTGAAAAAGGTGCTCTGCCGTCAGCCGCAGCTGGTGCTGACGGTCAATCTCACCGCGCCCGAGGAGATGGATCCGCTGCGCATGGGGCGGCTCATCGACAACTCCATCGACTCGGAGGACGTCGGCGCGCTCGTCTTTTGGGCGGCGGCAGAGGAGTACCTCACCATTGACCTCACGGAGGATGCGGACGATCCCACGCTCATCCGCACGCAAAAGCCCGTTCCGCAGGAGCTTCCTGCTCATCTCAGGACCTTCCTTGCCAATCTGTTCGTATCGGGCGACGTCGTGCGCGTCTCCTCGCTGAAAGAGAACTTTTATACGGCGGTCGAGGTCATGAAGACGCAGGTCAAGGCGGCGGACGGCTCCTTTTACGACAAGAAGGGGACGATCTCCGCGGTGGTCTGCACCCTGGCAGCTGTCTTGCTGGGATTGGGGGCGCTGCTCCTGTCCTATGCTCGTATCCCCGTGTTCCTGATTACTCCCGTATTGCCCATGGCGGCGGCTTTTGTTGCGTCCTTTGTCGTCTCGCGCCTGATGACCTACCGCCGCCATAAGATCGGGAAATCGGCGCGCTTTTTCGGCGTGCTCGGCGGGCTGGTGCTCGGCTGTATCCTGGCGCTTATCGGCTTTCTGATGACCAGCCCCGCGCTCTCGCACTGGGTGTTCGTCGCCGTCGGGTTCGGCTGCGCCTGCCTCGGTTGCATTGCGGGCGCGAGCGTCGTGCGCAACAAGAAATACAACGAAAAGCTGGGGCACATTCTCGGGTTCAAGCAGTTTATCACGGTCACGGAAAAGGACAGGATCGCCTTCATGCTCAAGGACGATCCCGAGCTCTTTTACCGCATTCTGCCCTATGCGCAGGTGCTCGGCGTCACGGACGAGTGGACGGATAAGTTCGAGGGGCTGGACGTCCCCGCGCCGCACTATGTCAGGGGAAATTTTGCGGGCGATCTGTTTACCGTCATGGTCTGGTCGAGTATGTTCCGCTCGCTCAATGCGAGCATGAGCCGAACGTTTGTCTCCCGTCCCTCGCGCTCGGGCGGCGGCGGAAGGTTCGGCGGAGGCTTTGGCGGCGGCTTCGGCGGAGGCGGCTTCGGCGGAGGCGGCGGCAGGGGGTGCTGAAAAACGCGTCCGATCGCTGCAACGACATGGAGAAAATGCTTGCGGCGCGCCCGTACGGGCGCGCCGCTTGATAAAAGGGAGGAAACATGAAATATCTCATTGCGCTTGACGCCGGGACGACCAGCGTGCGTGCCTTTGTCTATGACTTAAGCGAGAAAAAGTTTGTCTTTCGCGCGCAGCAGGAGGTGGGGCAGAACTTTCCGCATCCCGGCTGGGTGGAGCAGGACGCCAACGAGATCTACTTCAAGGCGGCGTATGTCCTCAACGCCTGCGCGCGCTTTGCGGGAGACGAGCTCGCGGGCGTCGGCGTCACCAACCAGCGCGAGACGGTCGTCCTGTGGGACGGCGTCTCGGGCGATCCGGTGTGTCCCGCCATCGGCTGGCAGTGCCGTCGTACGGCGGCGTGGTGCGAGGCGCTGGACAAGGAGACGGTGGAACTCATCCACGCGCATACGGGGCTGGTGCCCGACGCCTACTTCTCGGCGAGCAAGATCCGCTGGGCGATCGATCATGTCCCCGCGGTGCAAGCATCGCTCAAAGCGGGCAGGCTGCGCGTGGGAACGGTGGACAGCTACCTCATCTGGAAGCTGACGCAGGGCAAGTCCTTTGTCACAGACGTGACCAATGCCTCCCGCACAATGCTCTACAATATCCGCGGCCTTTCCTGGGACGTGGCGCTGCTCGACCGTTTTGAGATCCCTGCCGGGATCCTGCCCGAGGTGCGCGCGAGCGATGCGCGCATGGGGGAGGTGACGCTCGGGCACCGCACTGTCCCGCTCGCGGGATTGGCGGGCGATCAGCAGGCGGCGCTCGTCGGACAGGCGTGCTTTGCTTCGGGAACGGGCAAGATCACCTACGGCACGGGACTGTTTCTGCTGTTCAACACGGGCGCGCAGTGCGTCTCCTCGCGCGGGCTGCTCTCGACCATCGGCTATTCCGTGGGCGGCAGGACGGTGTATGCGCTCGAGGGCAGCATGTTCCATGCGGGCAGCGGCGTGCAGTGGCTGCGCGACGGGCTGGGTATGATCTCCACGGCGGCGGAGAGCGAGCTTCTGGCGACGAGCGTCCCTTCGACGGACGGCGTCTATTTTGTCCCCGCATTCACGGGGTTGGGCGCGCCCTATTGGGCGCCCGAGGCGCGTGCATTGCTCACGGGCGTCACGCGCGGGACGACCAAGGCGCATATCGTGCGCGCGGTGCTCGAGAGCATCGCCTACGGTGCGCGCGACCTCACCGACTGCATGCAGCAAGACAGTGGGCTCACGCTTTCGGGCGTGCGTTGTGACGGCGGGGCGTCGGCGAATAATTTTCTGATGCAGTTCCAGGCGGACGTTCTGGGCGTTGCGGTCGACCGTCCAGCCGAGCGGGAGAGCACGGCGCTGGGTGCGGCGATGCTGTGCGCGCTCTCGCTGGGGCTGACGGATGAACAGGAACTGCCCTCGTTCCGTGCGGCGGGGCAGGTGTTTTCGCCCGATCCCGCGCGCCGCGGACTGTGCGAGCAGGGGTATGCGGGCTATCGTGACGCCGTGCGCCGCGCATTGCTCAAATAAAGCTTAATTTGCAGGACACCCGCTCTGTCGAAAGAAAATTGCGGAAAAAGTGCGCCGCGCCCGTTCTAAACGGGCGCGGCGCTTCATTGTATAGCAGGTATGAAGATCTATCTTGTCAAGCGTTCCTTCTTTACCTTCCGCGGCCAAAAGAGCTATGATATGGATCTCGCGGGCAAGTCCTGTCTTGTCAGAATGCAGGAAAACCTCGGCGCGGAGGTCGTCGACGTGCCGCCTGCGGGGGAAAAGCTCGTCCTGTATCCCGCCTATCCCTTTCTCACGGCGGAAGAGGTCACGGCGTTCCTCTCCGCGCACACCGCGAGCGCACGCTTTCGCGGCGGCTTTTTAGAGCGCGGCACGCCCTTTCATGAGGAGGACTGCCTTTCCGAGGGCCTGTTTTCCCTTGCCGACTATCCCGCTATGCAGACGCGGGCGCTCAAAGAGAGCGGCACGCTGCACGCAAGGCAGGGCGCGCTCGTCGAGGAGGGCGCGCGGGTGGACGCCACAGTGCGGCTCGGGCGCGGCGTCGTCGTGCGGCGGGGCGCGTGCATTACGGGCGGGAGCGTTGTCGGCGAGGACGCCGTCATCGCGGGCGATTGCATCATCGAGGACAGCGTCATCGGCGCGGGGACGCAGGTCACGTCCAGCCGCCTGATGGCCTCAATAGTGGGCAAGCGCTGCACGATCGGACCGTATGCGACGCTGCGCCCCGCGACCGAGGTCGGCGACGACGTGCGCATCGGCAGCTTTGTCGAGTGCAAGAATGCGCGCATCGGCGACGGCAGCAAGATCGCGCACCTCGCCTATGTCGGGGACGCGGAGCTTGGCGCGCGCGTCAACGTCGGGTGCGGCGTCGTATTCGTCAATTTTGACGGCAGGCGCAAGTCTAAGAGCTATGTGGGCGACGGCGCGTTTCTGGGGAGCAACTGCAATCTTGTGGCGCCCGTTAAAGTGGGCGCCGGCAGCTTTGTCGCGGCGGGGACGACGCTCACGCGCGATCTGGCGGACGGGGATTTCTGCATCGGGCGCAGCCGCGAGAGCATCAAGCGCCGCGGCGCGGAAAAATATCTGACCTGAACGGCGAGGGCTGGCACGCAGCAAGTCGTTTCCGTTCTGCCCTGGTTGCACCAAAATTCCCTGCTCCGCATACGATGGCAATGCGCCGCGGCGCGGGGAGGTGCTATGAAGTATTTCGGGACGGACGGATTTCGCGGTCAGGCAAACGGGTCGCTCACCGCCATTCACGCCTTTCGGGTTGGCAGGTTTTTAGGGCGCTATTATTCGCGGGGGAAGCGGGCGCGCATCGTCGTGGGCAAGGATACCCGCCTGTCCTCCTATACCTTTGAGTACGCCTTTGCAGCGGGTGCAACGGCGTCGGGTGCGGACGTCTATCTCTTGCATGTCACCACGACGCCCTCGGTTTCCTACGTCGTGCGCACGGAGAACATGGACTGCGGCGTGATGATTTCCGCCAGCCACAATCTGTTTGCAGACAACGGCATCAAGCTATTTGGCGGCGACGGCGAAAAGCTGAGCGAGGATGTCCTGCAGCAGGTCGAGGATTATTTGGACGGCGGCACGCTCCCGCTCGCGACGGGCGCGGACATCGGGCGGACGGTGGACTATGTTGCGGGCAGAAACCGATATCTTGCCTACCTTTTGTCCCTTCCCAAGACTTCTCTGCGGGGGCTGCGCGTGGGGCTGGACTGCGCCAACGGCAGCGCGTGGGCGCTCGCCAAGACGGTGTTCGACGCCCTCGGCGCGCAGGTCTACCTCATCGGCGCGTCGCCCGACGGCACCAATATTAACGCGGGGTGCGGCTCCACCAAGCCCACCGCGCTCGCGGAGCTCGTGCGGCTGCACTCCCTCGACGTCGGGTTTGCCTTCGATGGCGATGCCGACCGCTGCATCTGCGTCGACGAAAAGGGCGGCATTGTGGACGGCGACGGCATTCTCTATGTCTGTGCAAGGCACATGAAGGAGCGCGGCGAGCTGGGCGAGGGAGGCGTTGTCACCACGATCGTCTCCAACCTCGCGCTTGCCCGCGCCCTGGAGCGATCGGGTATCGTCGTGACGCATGTGCAGGTGGGCGACAAGTATGTCACCGAGGAGATGGCGGCGCGCGGGGCAATCCTGGGCGGTGAGCCTTCGGGGCATATCGTGTTCCGCAAGTATGCGGGGACGGGCGACGGTATCCTCACGGCGATCATGATCTCGGAGATCATGTTGGAGCGCAAGAGTCCCTTGTCCTGCCTGCTGCGCGGCTACAAGCCGTACCCGCAGAGAAGAAGCGATGTTCCCTGCAAGAACGCCGCGCAGACATTGCAACAGGAGGGCGTCAGGCGCGCCGTCGAACGGGCGGAGCGGCTCTCGGGCGGGCGGGTCGTCGTGCGCCCGTCGGGGACGGAGCCCGTGCTGCGCATCCTGGCGGAGTGCGAGGATGAGAGCGCGGCAAGCGACGCCGTCGGCATCATCGAACGCGCCGTCGTTTCTGCCGAGGAGGCGCTCTGATGTGCGGCATTGTCGGCTATATCGGCAGGCGGCGCGCCGCGCCCATCCTCATCGACGGGCTGAAAAAACTGGAGTACCGCGGCTACGACTCGGCTGGAATTGCCGTCCTTTCCAGGGGGAAGATGGCGATCGTAAAGCGCCGCGGCAGGGTTGCGGCGCTTGAAAAAGCGTTAGAGCTTCCCGGGACGATCGGGATCGGGCACACGCGCTGGGCGACCCACGGCGCGCCGAGCGAGCGAAATGCCCACCCGCATTGCTACGGAAAGATCGCCGTCGTGCACAACGGCATCATCGAAAATGCGGCAGGGCTGCGTGCGGCGTGTGAGGCGCGCGGTGAGCTGTTTGTCTCCGAAACGGACAGTGAAGTCGCAGCGCATGTGGTTGCTCATTATTTTGAAAAAGAGGGCGACTTGCTGCGAGCGGTGCATCTTGCGGCGGGGGAGCTTGTCGGTTCCTTTGCGCTTGCCGTGCTCGCCGAGGGGGAAGAGGAGATCGTCTGTGCGCGCAGGGCAAGCCCGCTGATTGTAGCTATGGGGGAGGGAGAGGGGTTTGTCGCAAGCGATGTTCCTGCGCTTGCGGCAAAGGGGCGGCGCGCCTATGTACTCGAGGACGGCGAATTTGCCAAATTGACGCGAGAAACTGTGCAGATTTTTGGTGCAGATTTAGCGCTCAGATTGCGTGAGCCGTTCATTTTGGAGGAAGCGGAACTCGCGCCTGAAAAGGGAAGCTTTGCTCACTTCATGCGCAAGGAGATTGAAGAAGTCCCCGATGCCATTCAAAATTCGCTGTTTTTGCCGGAAAGAGTGCAAAATAAGGGCATTTACAAAGTATTATGTCAGACATATTACTTCGATATTGTCGCCTGCGGGACGGCATATCACAGCGGATTGTGTTTTGCCTATGCCGCAGAGCGGCTCCTGCGCGTGCCGACGCGCGTGCATATTGCCAGTGAATACCGCTATGCGGATCCCATCGTCCCGCGCGGCACGCTGACCATCGCTGTGAGCCAGAGCGGAGAGACGGCAGATACGCTTGCGGCGGCGCGGCTTGCGCAGGAGCGCGGCTCCAAGGTGCTTGCGATCACCAATGTGGCGCATTCTTCCCTGTCACGCCTTGCGGATTTTACCATCTTCACGGGCGCGGGCAGGGAGGTCGCTGTTGCTGCGACCAAGAGCTTCCACGCCCAACTCGCATCGCTCTATTCTCTGCTTGTTGTCCTTGCGAGATGCAGAAATACTTCCGTTCCGCCGCTTGTGCAATTTTCCGGTCTTGCACGCGAAGTAATTCAAAAAAGTGAGTGCGTCGCAGGCTGGACACCTTACTTTCTCGGCTCCAGGAGTGTGTTCTTTGTGGGGCGCGGGGTGGATCGGTGCGCCGCGATGGAAGGCAGCCTCAAGCTCAAGGAGATCACCTATCTCCCGAGTGAGGGCTATGCGGCGGGGGAGTTGAAGCACGGCACGCTTGCTTTGGTCGACGGCAGGACGCCCGTTATTGCGATCATCACCGATGCACAGCTCGCCGACAAGACGATGAACGCCGTGCACGAGGTCTACGCCCGCGGAGCGAATGTCTTTCTCGTCACATGCTTCCCCGAACTTTGCGCGCAGAGGGAGGCGACGGCGTCCGTGTGCATCCCTGCGTGTCCGCCCGCGTTCTCGCCCATGCTCTCGGTGATTCCGCTGCAGATGCTCGCCTATCATGTCTCGCTTGCAGTCGGCAATGACCCCGATAAGCCGCGCAACCTTGCCAAGAGCGTGACGGTCGAATAGCAGCGAGAAGTGCGCGCGGTATGAAATGGGGCGGCATAAGCAGGGGGGAAATCCGGGACGATCGCGCCCGCAAAAAAGAGGCTGCCGTCGGCAAGCCTCTTTACATTTTTTATATGTTTCTTTAATCGCAGCTCTCGATGAGGACGCAGTCGTACAGAGTGGGATCGAATGCCTTGTCGCTCGGGTAGGAGTACTGTTCGCTCAGGACAAACTCTTTCGGCAGCCGGGAGGGCGCGCTGCCCGTAAATTCTCTGAAGATGCGGTTGAAGCTGCGGATGGTCGTAAAGCCGCATTGCTCCGAGATCTCCGTCATTGTCAGATTTTTGCCTGAGTGGAGGAGCCTGATCGCATGATCGGTTCGCACATAATTTAAGTACTGCGAAAATGTGGTTCCCGTCATCGCCTTGAAATACCTTGAAAAATAGGCGTCGCTCATCCCCATGGAGGAGACGGCCTCCTCATAGGAGTACTCCGCGTACCGCTCCTGAATGTCCTCTAGCAGTTTTTTGAACGCCTCTTCCGTCCTGTCACTCTCGATGCGGTGCACGAGCTGTTCGCCGCGGAACACCTCGATCATCATTTCCCGTACCGCGCAGTGCGCCTCCTCGCCGTAGAAGGGCTGACGGGCGCGCAGGATGTCGTAAAGCCGCCTATAGTATTGCGGGATCGGGTAGTGGTTGTACAACTTGGGGCAGGAGAGCTGGTATTGCTCCAAAAAGGGGCGGACAATGTTGTAGTCAAAGAGGATCGCAATGAGCACGGTATCGGGCTCGCATGCGCGCTGGTAGTGCAGCTGTCCGCTGTCGGTGAACAGCGCGTCGCCCTCGCACAGGTGATGCTTCTTTTTTTCGCAGAACACGTCGATGGAGCCGTGCTCCACATAGATAAATTCGCAGTCATAGTGCCAGTGCAGAAGATTATGCGAGTTGCGGTATTTTCCGACCCACACCTTCGCGCCTTCCGGATATTTCCAGATTTCCCGCTTTGCGATCATTGTTTTCCCCTCGTTTATTTCATCATAAACTGAAATGTTTCAAGTGTCAAGCGAAAAATGTCAATAATTGTCTATAACGCGACAATACGTTACTTGCGGAACATGTCGATTTTCGCTATAATATTTATCGGAAACAGGGAGAGCGGCGTATCTGATTTTGAGGCCAAACTTTTTACCGACACCCTGTTTGAAACAGCTTATACATAATCCCCCTATAATTTGGCAACAAGGCGATAGTTTTTATCGCCTTATTGTCATATTTTAAAGATCGTGCACGCTTGCAGCCGCTCAAATGCTGCTGCGCGCGGCAAAGGGGTGCTGTTCTGAGAAGTATTGCAATATATGTCCGTCAGCCGTTGGCGCAGCGCGCCGACGGCTGAGACAATTTTATCGTTCAGTTGAGATAATCGACCTTTGTCACGTCGTTTTTGGGGATTTCGCGCGGCTCGGTCGGACTAAGGGCGTAGCCGACTGCGACGCTCGCAACGGGCGTAAATCCTGCGGGGATTTTGGCGAGCGACAGGAAGTCTGCGTCCTTGGCGGCGTCCGCAATGATGCCACGCACATACAGGTTGGCAAGTCCTAAGTCGGTCGCGGCGAGCAGCATGTTTTCGATGAGGCAGGATGCATTGAGCGCGCCGATCTCGCCCTTCAAAGAGGTGGAGGCGACGATCAGCACGGGCGCGCCGTGCAGGGGATCGGCATTTTCGTCGCCTGTCGCTTTGACGGCAAGCGTGCGGAGATAGTCGAGGATATATGGATTTTTGATGACGGTGAGATGCAGCGTTTCATAGCGGTGCATGCCCACGGGCGCGTACAGCGCCGCGTCGACAATGCTTTTGACTGCCCCGTCGGGGACGGGGCGGGAATCGAAGCTGCGCGTCGAGACGCGCGTTTTCAGAACGTCTGTAAATTGCATAGATTTCCTCCGTAATCGATGGTTCTTTTGAAACGTGAGAGGGGGAGAGTCGCTGTGTGTCAGCCGATCCTGCGCACAAAGGGGTGATAGTCGAGGATGCGTTCGATCTCCGCAAGCGCGTCGTCGGGGATGGTGTACCCGCTCGCCGCGACGTTTGCCTCCAGCTGGGAAGGCTTGCTCGCACCCGTGATGACCGAACTTACTTCCTTTCTGCGCAGGATCCACGCAAGTGCCAGCACGGAGAGGGGGATCCCCAGGCCCTCTGCGACCTTCAAAAGCCCTTCGACTTTGTCCAGATTGTCGTCCGTCAAGAGGTTGTTGATCTGTCTGTCTGCCTGCCAGGTTGCGCGTGAGCCTGCGGGCAGGGGCTGGCCCTTGCGGTACTTACCCGTCAGAAGTCCCTGCGCGAGCGGCGAGAAGGGCACGATGCCCACGCCGTTCTTTTCGCAGATGCCCATGATCTCGTCCTCGATGTACCGATCCGCCATGTTGTACTGCGGCTGGATGACGGAGAGGGGGCGCAGGTGGTTTTCGCGGACGACGGCGAGCGCCTCGGTGATCTGGACGGGCGACCATTCGGACACGCCGTAGTAGAGAATCTTGCCCGCCGCGACCATGTCGGAGAGTGCCTGCATGGTCTCCTCGATGGGCGTAGTGGGGTCAAAGCGGTGGCAAAAGTACAGGTCGATATAGTCCAGTTTCATGTTTTTGAGCGTCTTATCGAGCTGTTCGATGATGTGTTTTCTGGAAAGTCCCCAGTCGTTGGCGCCCGGTCCCATCGGGAAGAATGCCTTGGAGGACACGACGAATTCGTTTCTTGCGTGCTGGGCAAGCGCCTTGCCGAAGAAGCGCTCCGCCGCACCGCCCGAGTAGGCATCGGCGCAGTCAAAGAAGTTGACGCCCAGATCGAATGCGCGGTTGACGGTCTCCAGCGCCGTCTGCTCCGCCTGCGTGCCTGCGAGGTCGGTGACCCAGCTGCCGAGTGCGACTTCGCTGAGTTTGAGACCCCATTTTCCGAGATTTCTGTACTTCATGATCATCCTCCTGAATGCGGTCAAATTATTTCATCATGATTATATCGGAAACGCGCGGAAATTGCAACCCCCGCGGCGGATTTTTTGGCGGAAATTCCCTGAACGCTTGTCAATCGTCTGTAAATGTGGTATAATTATTGCAATGACAACGATCACTTCGCCCATTCCCCCGGAGCGGGCAAAACAGATGAATCCCGTCGTCCTCGCCTTTGTCGGGGACGCGGTCTATACGTTATGCGTGCGCGAGGCGCTCGCGCTCGAAAGCTGGGAAAAGACGGGTGCGCTCAACAAGCGCGCGTCCGAGAAGGTCTCCGCGCACGGACAGAGCGAGAGTCTTGCGCGCATCCTGCCCATGCTCACCGAGGAGGAAGCGGACATCTTCCGCCGCGGCAGGAACGCCAAAAAGCCCACCAAGAGCAAGAATGCGACGGTGGGCGAATATGTACGCTCGACAGGCTTTGAAGCACTCATCGGATACCTGTACCTGACGGGGCAGACGGAGCGGATGGGACAGTTATTTTTCGGAGAAAATGTATGAAGACGGAAGGCAGAAACGCCGTTCTCGAACTGTTGAAGACGGATAAGACGGTGGAAAAGATCCTCATGGAGAAGGGCGCGCAGGGAACGCTGGGCAAGATCTTTGCGGAGGCGCGCAAAAAGAATATCCGCGTGCAGTTCGTCGACCGCGCGGCGCTCGATCGGGAGAGCGAGAGCGGGCGGCATCAGGGCGTCATCGCCTTCACGACGGCGTATGAGTATTTTGACCTGGAGGATCTGATCGCGCCCGCGGAGCAGAAGGACAGTCTCATTGTCCTGTGCGACGGCGTCGAGGACGTGCATAACCTGGGCAGCATCCTGCGCGTTGCGGAGTGCGCGGGCGCGGACGGCGTCGTCATTCCCTCCGTCAAGGGCGCGTCTGTCACCGAGGCGGTCATCCGCATCTCGGCGGGGGCGGCGGAGCACATCAAGGTTGCAAAAGTCGTGTCCCTCAATCGCGCCGTCGAACAGTTGCAGGAAGCCGGCTACTGGGTGTACGCCCTGGAGGCGGGCGGCGAGAGCATCTATCAGAAGGACCTTACGGGCAAGGTCGCGCTCATCGTCGGCGGCGAGGACAGCGGCGTCAAGCGCCTCACGCGCGAGAAGTGCGACGGCGTGCTCTCCATTCCGCTGTTCGGCAAGGTCAATTCCCTCAACGCCTCCGTGGCGCTGGGGATCGCGGTGTACGAGGTGGTGCGTGCAAGACTTCAGGGAAAGTGACGAGGCGCTCGTCGCCCGTGCGCAGGCGGGGGAGGACGGCGCAGCGGAAGAGCTCCTCAACCGCTACAAGAACGCCGTGCGCGCCCGCGCCCGCAAGTTCTTTCTGGAGGGCGGCGAGACGGAGGATCTCGTTCAGGAGGGGATGATCGGGCTGTATACCGCCATCCGCGCCTATTCGCCCGCGCACGGCAAGAGTTTCAAGAACTTTGCCTACCTGTGCGTGACGCGCCGCATCTACGACGCGCTGCGCGCCGCCAATAAATTAAAGGGCAAAGAGGATCTCGATCCCGACTCGCTGGAAGCGGGCGGCACGCCCGAGGAGTCGCTCCTGGCGGGCGAATCGCGCGCCGAGCTGCAGCTCAAGCTCATGCGCGAGCTGTCCGATTTTGAGTTCCGCGTCGTCACGCTCTGGCTGGAGGGCATGAGTTATGCCGCCATTGCCGAGATGACGGGCAAGCAATTAAAGAGTATCGACAACGCCTTGGCGCGCTCCAAAAAGAAGCTGCAGCGGGCGTTTCTCAATTAGGGAGGCACTATGGCACACCTTGCGCTCTATCGCAAGTTCCGCCCCGCGACGTTTGATGCGATCGTGCGGCAGGAGCACGTCGTGCGCGTCCTCGTCAACCAGATCGAGCGGGGCGAGGTCGGGCACGCATACCTCTTCACGGGGCCGCGCGGGACGGGAAAGACGAGCGTCGCGCGCATTTTTGCGCGCGCGATCAACTGTGAGCACCCCGTAAACGGCTCGCCCTGCGGTAAGTGCGCGACGTGTCTTGCGCTCGCGGACGGGTCGCTGGATATCGTGGAGATCGACGCGGCGTCCAACAACGGCGTCAACGAGATGCGCGATCTGCGGGAAAAGGTGCAGTATCCGCCCGTCTCATGCAGGTATAAGGTGTATATCATCGACGAGGTGCACATGCTCACGGACAGCGCCTTCAATGCGCTCCTCAAGACGCTGGAGGAGCCGCCCGTACACGCCGTGTTCATTCTTGCGACGACCGAGCCGCACAAGATCCCCGCGACCATCCTCTCGCGCTGTATGCGCCTTGATTTCAAACTCATTCCCGAAGAGGACCTCGAAAAGCACCTCGCGGGCATTTTGGATGAAATGGGGCGCGCGTACGAGCCTGAGGCGGTCGCGGCGATTGCCCGTGCGGGCGCGGGCAGTGATCGCGATATGCTTTCCATCGCCGAAATGTGTCTTGCGTACGGGGACAAACTCACCTACGCGGGCGTGACCAGCGTTTTAGGCTCGGCAGACTTTGCGACCAACGCGGCGATCGTCTCCGCGATGCTCTCCGCCGACCTCGGCGGCACGCTGGCGGCGGCAGAGCGTGTGCTCGGCGAGGGTAAGGGCGTGGGCGTCGTCCTGCGCGATCTGCTGGAACTGCTCAACCGCGTCGCCGTCGCCAAATCCTGCTCCAATGCCGAAAAGCTGCTCTCCCTTCCCAAGGAGATGTTCTCTGAAATCAAGCGCATTGCAGATGGGGCGGACGGCGCCGCCATTCTGCGTGCGACAGACATTCTCGTCGGCGTGGAGACGGAGCTGCGCTTTGCTTCCTCACCGCGCATTTCACTGGAGACGGCGCTGCTGCGCATTGCGATGCCCCGCGAGGACCGCGACACGGACGCGCTGCTCGCGCGCATTGCAACGCTGGAGCGGCAAGTCGCCGCGCTTTCGTCGGGTGCGCCCCGTGCGGCTGCGGAAAAACCCATCCCTTCGGCGGCGTCTGCGTCCCGCGTGGAGCAGGGGCCTGCTCCCATAGCGGCCGATCTGCCACCCGTGCGTGAGCCTGTAACGCAGAAAAGCGTACCCGTCTTTGACGAACTTCCGCCTCCGCCCGAGCCGGATTGGAGTGCATCGTGGGAGCCGCCCTTCGCGCCCGAGCCGGATGTTGCGCCAAAGGCTGCGTCTGCGATGCCTGCACAGGGCAAGGCGGTGGATGATCCCTTTCCAAAGTCTGATGAAGCGCCCGTTGCTGCGCCGTCAGGCGTCGCGGTGGGCGGGGATGGCTCGCCCGAGGTCGTGTTCGGCAAGTTCCTGCGCAGGCTTCGCAAGCTTCCCAAGAGCGGCGTCGTGTACACGCTCTGCCGTGATCTTGCGGCGAGCCGGGGGGGCGATACCCTCGTCCTGACGACGGACGTCAGGACGGTCGCGGATACCCTGAACGGCGAGCGGCACGCGCCCATCATGCGCGAGGTGTTTGCGGAGATGGGCATAGAAAAGTTTGAAGTGCGCTACGCTTCGGAGGAGCGCCGCGACGAAAAGGCGGGGCTGGAGCAGCTCAAGAAGGATTTTTCGGATTACCCGATCGATATCAAGTAACAATTCGGAGGAAATATGGCAAAGTTCAACGGCGGAATGGGGGGCGCGAACATGCAGAACCTCATGAAACAGGCGCAGAAGATGCAGGAAGAGATGCAGGCGACGGAAAAACTGCTCGATGAGTGGGAGATCGTCGGCACTGCCGGCGGCGAGGCGGTCGTCGTCTATATGAACGCGAAGAAGATCATTGACGGCATCGAGATCGACAAGTCGGTCATCGATCCCGAGGACGAGGAGATGCTCGAGGACCTCATCATGGCGGCAATCCTCGATGGCTACAAGAAGGCGGATGCCGTCTACGAAGAGAAGATGGGCAAGTTCGGCAACATGGGCGGCATGGGAGGCTTGCTGTAAGTGGAAGTCTTTATCGAGCCCATCGGTCGGCTCATGAACGAGTTTTCCAAGCTCCCGGGCGTCGGGAAAAAGACGGCGCAGCGCTATGCCTACCGCGTCATCAACATGTCGGAAGCGGAGGCGCGCGCCTTTGCGGACGCCATCGTGGACGTCAAGCGCAAAGTCCGCTTCTGCAAGATCTGCGGCAACTTCACCGAGAACGAGGTGTGCGACGTCTGTTTGAGTCGCGATAAATCGACGATCTGTGTCGTCAAGGAACCCAAGGACGTCGTCGCGCTGGAAAAATTGCACGAATACAAGGGCGTGTACCACGTTCTGCACGGCGTCATCGACCCGATGAACGGCGTCTCGCCCAACGATATCCGCATCAAGGAACTGCTTGCGCGCGTCGCGGAGGGCGGCGTCAGGGAGGTCATCATGGCGACCAATCCTGACGTCGAGGGCGAGGCGACGGCAATGTACATCGCAAAGCTGTTAAAGCCGCTCGGCGTCGTGGTCACGCGCATCTCGCGCGGCGTGCCCGTCGGCTCTGAGTTGGAGTACGCGGACGAGGCGACGCTGGCGCGCGCGCTGTCCGAACGAAAACAGATCTGAAACAATTTTTGCGATGCAATCATTCAATAAAATGAATTAAAAGGAAGGAAATCATGAAAATTTCCGTACTCGGATGCGGGCGCTGGGGGTCGTTCATCGCGTGGTATCTCTCCCGTCAGGGGAACGAGGTCACAAGCTGGGGGCCCGAGGGCGACCCTTCCTATGAGATCCTGAGAACGACGGGCAGGAACGACTATGTGACGCTCGACGAGCGTATCAAGCTGACGTGCGACTTGGAGCGCGCCGTGAAGACGGCGGAGCTCATCGTTATCTCCATCAGTTCGCAGGGGCTGCGCGGGTTCATGCAGCGCATTATTCAGTATCCCGTTTCGGACAAGATCTTCGTGCTGTGCATGAAGGGAATCGAGACGGGGACGGGCAAGCGCCTCTCGGAGATCCTGGTCGAGAGCGGCATTTCGCCCGAAAGGATCGCCGTCTGGGTGGGGCCCGGGCATATTCAGAGCTTTATACAGGGCATCCCCAACTGTATGGTCATAGACTCCGTCAATGAGGAGCTGAAAATTTCCCTCGTCGACCGCTTCAAGAGCGATCTCATCCGCTTTTATTACGGCAACGATTTGCTTGGGACGGAGATCGGCGCGGCGGCAAAGAACGTCATGGGGATCGCTGCGGGCGTGTTGGACGTCATCTGCGTGCCCCTGAAAGGGCCGCTGATGTCGCGCGGCGCGCGGGAAGTCGCCCGCCTCATCAAGGCGATGGGGGGCAACGAGCTCTCCGCCTACGGACTTGCGCACCTGGGCGATTATGAAACGACGCTCTTTTCCAGGTACTCGCACAACCGCATGTACGGTGAGATGCTGGCAAAGGGGCAGCGCTTTGAAAAACTTGCAGAGGGCGTGGCGACGTCGCAGGCGATGAAGCTTCTGGGTGAAAAGTATGGCGTCGATCTGCCCATCACGCAGGCGGTGTACAGCGTCTGCTATGGGGAAGGGGACGATGAGCGCCGCTGCAGGGAGGCGATCGGCGCCCTGTTTGCACGCAGCACCAAGCCGGAAATGTACGAGTAAACGCATATTTTGCTCATTTACACAGTACTATGTCAGACATAATATTATTTTTGAGAGGTAAATGATGAACGAAGAATTGCACGAGAAGACCGAGCAGCCGGTTTCAGGCGCAGTTCATGCGGATGCCGACGCATCGCATGCAGAGATAAAGCAACAGCCCGTACAGGAAAGTCCGTGCGTGAAAACCCGCGTCACGGTAGACGGGGCGCTGCAAAAGCGCATTTCCAAAAACGCGCGCATCATTTTATTGTGCGCAATGATCTTAGGAATCGTCATGCTCATCGCGTATATCGCGCTGTATGTCGTCTTTGAGGAGGGAATCATTGCCCTGGAGGACGATTCCTGGCTGGATTTGCTGCTGTGGGTAGGGGCAATCCTCTTTGCGTTCGGACTGGTTTTCTTTATTACGAGCGGCAGAGTAAACAAGAAACAGCTCTCGATCGCCTTTGTCAATGAGTATGAGTTCTATCCTGAGGGTCTTGTCATCAACGATTACCGTGCGGGCGAGCACGTCTCTACGGCGCGCCTCAGGTATTCCGATTTTGAGAAGATCAAGGAGAGCAGGGAATTTTTCCTCCTGTATCCCAATCGCGTCACGGTGTACCCCGTCGATAAGAAATTGCTTTCGGAGGAGGAATGCGCGCAGCTGCGTACCATTTTGCGACTTCCGCCGAAAAAGAAGAAATAGGACATATTCTTGCGAGACGCCCTGCGACAGCTTTTGCCGCAGGGCGTCATTTTACGCAGCATGTATCTTTTTACGGCATCGCGCGCCGCCCGGAACGGGCGGCGCGCGATACACAAAACGGAGAACAAAAAAATGAAAACCCCACATATCGGCGCTTTTATCATCTCTCCGGCACGATATACAGGGCTTTATGGTGGGGACGACAGAACTCGAATCTGTGACCTCTTGCATGTCAAGCAAGCGCTCTAACCAACTGAGCTACGCCCCCGTGAACAACGGTAATGATACTAAAAAAACACCGGCTTGTCAAGCATTCTGCGCGACATATTCAAGATTTTTTTGCTGAATTTTCGGAATTTTTTGTTTTTTTATCAGAATAACGGAAGGGGGTGCAATTTTTTAGAAAGCCCTTGACGAAATTTTCGGCAAAGTATTGACGAAAAGCGGTTTTCGCGGTACAATGTGCTTGACCAAACGAGAAGGAGGATGGGATGAGTTTCAAATACGATGCAGTCGTCATCGGCGCCGGGAACGGCGGACTGACGGCGGCGGTGCGTCTTGCGCAGGGCGGAGCAAAGACGCTGCTTGTAGAAAAACACAATCTGCCCGGTGGGTTTGCAACGAGTTTCCGCCGCGGACGCTTTGAGTTCGAGGCGTCGCTGCACGAGCTCAATGATTTTGGCACGGCAGACAACGCGGGCGACGTGCGCCAGCTCTTCGATTCGCTCGGCGTAACGGATAAGATCGAATGGTTCTTAATTCCCGATGCCTACCGCGTCATCTGCAAATCGGAGGGGCTCGATGCGACCATGCCCTTTGGGGTAAAGGCATTTATCGAACGTATGGCGCAGTACGTCCCCGGCAGCAGAAAGTCTACGGAAAAGTTCTTTGCTCTCGCCGAGGAAGTGCGCCTTGCGCAGGCGTACAGCAATTCCGTCAACGGCAAGACGGACTCCAAGTATATGGTAGAGAACTACGGCAACTTCGTCCGTTGCGGCTCTTATTCGGTCAACGAAGTACTGCGAGCGCTGAAGATGCCGCAGAAGGCACAGGATATTCTGAGCGCTTACTGGTGCTATCTGGGCGCGCACCTCGAGGACATGAGCTTTGCGCACTATGCCTCCATGGTCAACCGCTACCTCCTGCGCGGCGCGGTCAGCCCCAAATCCCGCTCGCATGAGATCTCGCTCGCAATGATCGAGCGCTTCCTCGAGCTGGGCGGCGAGGTCCATATGAATACCGAGGCTGTCAGGATCCTCACGGGCAAGGACGGCGTAGAGGGCGTCGTGCTTGCAGACGGGACGGCGATTGAGACCCGCCATGTCGTTGCCAACTGTTCGCCGCACCTCGTCTACGGCAAAATGATGGACGACGTCCCCGAGCGCATCATCCGTGCGACCAATGCGCGCAAGCTCTCGGGCAGGGGCTTTACGCTCTTTCTTGGGCTGGACGCCACGGCAGAGGAGATGGGTGTACAAAACCATAATTATTTCCTGTACGATACTTCGGACTCGGTGAGACAGTATCATCTGATGGAGACGATCGAGGATAACGATGTACAGGCGACCGTCTGTCTCAACCGCGCGCAGCCCGATTGCTCGCCCGAGGGGACGTGCATGATGTACTTTACAACGCTGTTCATGCAGCGCGAGGACGGTACGGACGCATGGTCGGAAGTCACGCCCGAGAACTATGTCAAAACAAAAAACAAAGTTGCAGACCGCATGATCGAGCGCTTCGAGCACGACACGGGCGCGCGCATCCGCGATCACATCGAAGAAATTGCGATTGCGACGCCCATGACCTATGCCCGTTACTGCGGACACCCGCAGGGGACGATCTATGGCTATGAGTCGCAGTATTGGGACGGCCTGATGCCCCGCTTGCAGATGATGAGCGAGGACTATGCAAACGGCGTGCGCGGGCTGCGCTTTGCGGGCGGCTATGCGATGCGTCTTTCGGGCTATTCGAGCTCCTATCATGCGGGCGACATCTCCGGCCGCCAGACATTGGGCGATCTCAAGAGGGAGGGCTGAGCCATGTTTGTATTCAAGAAACAGATTTTCGGATTCATGGATCTGCTGCGTTTCAAAAAGATGGTACCCAAGCGCCGTGAAGCGCTCGCCGAGGGCGCTGCGACGCCGCTTCCCAAGCGCTACCGCGTCAACGAGACGGCGGCGGTGCTGCATCCGGGCTATCAGAAAGCGACGCTGACCGAGGTCAGAGAGGTCGCGCCTGCGTTCAAGTCCTTTACCTTTGCATTGGAAAAGCCCATGTATTTCCGCGCGGGACAGTATGTGACGCTCGGCTGCAAGGTGGGCGAAAGCGAAGTTGCCCGTCCGTATGCCGTCTCCTCTGCACCTAAGGCGGCGCTGCAAAAGTCGCTGACGTTGACTGTCAAAAAGGAGGGATTTTTCAGCAGTTACCTGGTCGACGAAGCCAAGGTGGGGGACGCCTTTACGATCGGCGACCCCTCGGGCGAGTTTTACTATGAGCCGCTGCGCGATGCCGGGACGATTGTCGGCCTTGCAGGCGGGAGCGGCATCACGCCCTTCTATTCTCTCGCGCAGGCGATCGCGGACGGCACGGAGAACTGCAGTCTTGTCCTGTTCTACGGCGCGCGGACGGAGAAGGATCTTGCGTTCAAGGCAGAACTGGATGCGCTTGCGGGCGATAAGATCAAAGTGATTTACGTTTTGAGCGACGAGGAAAGAGAGGGCTACGAGCACGGCTTTCTTACGGCGGAGTTGATCAAAGCGCATGTTACGGGGGATTATACCGTCATGATCTGCGGGCCGGGCGCCATGAGCAGGCATCTTGACGGCGAACTGAAAAAGCTTGCGCTTCCCCGCCGCCGCATTCGCACGGAGGCCAACTGCACGGGCACGCGCGACGTCGAAGCCAGGACGTATACGCTCACCGTTCACATCGGATTTGAGACGTATTCCGTCCCCGCGGACAGCCGCGAGACCGTTCTCACCGCCCTTGAACGCGCCGGGCTGAAAGTCCCGTCCAAGTGCCGCGGCGGCGTTTGCGGGTTCTGCCACAGTCGGCTTGTCGCCGGCAAATATTCCATTGCCGGCGAGGATGCGCGCCGTCTTGCCGATGAGAAATTCGGCTATATTCACCCGTGCTGCACCTATCCCGATTCGGATATGGAACTTGTCGTACCGCCGCAGGCGTGACGCATAGAAAGCTGTCTTTTTGAAGTTATAATAGTTATAATAGGGAAATATTTCAGGTTGGCGTTTGTTGCGCCCTGCCGCAGTCTGCGGCAGGGCGCAAAAATTTTTCATGGGAAAATATTGCCAAGGTGCCGTTCTGCATTTGACAAGTGTGCTTCAAATGTGTATAATGCCCATGTTGTTGATTAATCAACTAAGGAGCAGTCACGGTGGACGACGTATTTGAGCTGTTTACGATGACGATTCTCAAAATGAGCAAGCTGGTGCAGAAGATCAAGTCGCTTGAGATCCACAAATTCGATCTCAAGGCGGTGCACGTCATGTGCCTGTATCACCTGCGCATGCATCCGGACGGAATGACGGCGAGCGAACTGTGTCGTCAGACGCTGGACGACAAGGCGGCGATCTCCCGCGCGATCGCGCAGCTGCGCGAGAGGGGATATGTCCTCGGCGACGCGGGGCGTCACAATGCGGTCGTGACCCTGACGGAAAAGGGAGAGCGGCTTGCGCAGTACGTTACGGAGCGCGCGGCGCAGGCCGTCGCGGCGGGCAGCGCGGACCTCACCGACGAGCAACGCACCCTCTTTTATAAGACGCTTCTGGAGATTTGCGGCAACCTTGAACACTATTATCGCGATCTGCTTCGTAATCAGGCAGATCCGCAGGAGGACGTATGATCAAAATTTTGGTAGATTCCGCATCCGATCTGGAACAGCAGGATGCGAGCGAGCTTGGCGTTACGGTATTGCCTCTTCAGATCCGTTTCGGGAGCGAAGAGTATCTGGACGGCGTGTCGCTTACGCACAGAGAATTCTTTGAAAAACTCATTGAGACGGACGAATTGCCGCAGACCAGCCAGATCAACGAATACCGCTTTGACGAGGTATTTGCCTCCCTCACGGCGGACGGGAGCGAGGTCATTGCGATCACGCTTTCCTCCAAGCTTTCGGGTACACATGCAAGCGCGGTGAAGGCGGCAAAGAAGTATGCGGGCAAGGTCGTCGTCGTGGACAGCCTCAACGCCTGCATCGGCGAACGCATCCTGTTGGAGTATGCCGTACGCCTGGTGGGCGAAGGAAAGCTCACCGCCGCGCAGATCGCAGCGGAACTGGACGAAAAGAAGGGGAAGATCCAGCTGCTCGCCGTGCTGGATACCCTCAAATACCTGCGCAAGGGCGGGCGCATTTCCTCTGTGACGGCGATCGCGGGCGAGATGCTCTCCATCAAGCCCGTCATCTCCGTCGTCAGGGGCGAAGTCAAGCTCGTCGGCAAGGCGATGGGCTCCAAAAAGGGCAACAACCTGCTCACGCAGCTCGTTCGTGACTGCGGCGGCATCGATTTTACGATGCCCTATGTCCTGGGCTATTCGGGGCTCTCCGATGCGTTCCTGCAAAAATATATCCGCGACAGCGAGTCGCTCTGGAAGGGTTACACCGATCACGTTCCCTATCATATGATCGGCAGCACCATCGGCACGCACGTTGGCCCCGGCGCGATCGCCGTCGCCTTCTTTGCAAAGTAAGATGAAAGTGGGCATCCCCAGGGCAATGCTCTGGTATAAAAACGAAAAATTCTGGACGACCTTCTTCACGGAGATCGGCGTTGAGTACATCGTCAGTCCCGAGACGGACAGGGCGATTTTGACGCGCGGCGAGATGCTCTCCATTGACGAAACCTGCCTGCCGGTCAAACTGCTGCTCGGGCATGTGGACTGGCTCGTAGGAAAGTGCGATGTGATCTTCGTACCGCGCATGGCGTTCCGGCACAAGCTGCAGATGTGCACACGCTTCATGGCGCAGACCGACCTTGTCGCCAACACTTTCCGCGAGCGCGATATCAGGCTCCTCTTTTACAGCGTGGGGGAGAATAAGCCGGACGCCGAGCAGGAGGCCGTCTACAAGATGGCAAAGTACCTCAAGGTCAAGAAGTCGGTCTACAAAAGCGCCTACCAGACGGCAAAGCAGGCGCAGATGTTCTACGAGCGCTTCCGCACCGAGCGTCAGAAGGAGAAGATCGAGGCGACCGAAAAGCTGAAAATATTGCTCGTCGCGCACGCCTACTGCGTCGGGGACGCCTATATCGGCAAGCCCGTCATCGAGATGATCAAAGCGCTGGGCTGCGAGCCCGTGATCGCCGAGTACGGCGACGAGCGCGAGTGTATCCGCGCGTCCTATACGGTGTCGGAGAATATGCCGTGGGCGTATAACCGCCACCTCGTCGGCGCAGTCGCGCTTTATAGGGAGCATGTGGACGGCATCGTCATGCTCACCGCCTTCCCGTGCGGCACGGACAGCATGGTGGACGAGTATATCATCCGCACCTTCAAGGATACGCCCATCATTACGCTCACCGTGGATGCGCAGGACGGCTCTGCGGGTATCGAGACCCGCCTTGAGAGCTTTGTCGATATCATCGCGCTCAGAAAGGAGAGAGAACATGACGCATAAGGAGATCGTGGCGTGCTTCCCGCATATGGCGAACTACGCCTACGCCTTCAAATATATCTGCGAACAGGGGTTTGAGGTAAAATATCTCATTCCGCCGCCCATCACGCGGCGCACGCTGGAACTGGGCAGCCGGACGAGTCCCGACTATGTCTGTTCGCCCTTCAAATACTGTATGGGCTGCTATCTGGAAGCGCTGGAGCTGGGGGCAAACTGCCTCATGCAGATCTACGGCGGCTGCCGCCTCAACTACTACGGCGAGCTCAACGCGCGCATCCTGCGGGACATGGGCTATGAGTTCGAGTTCTTTGACATGGCGGCGGTCAACTGGCGCTCGCCTAAGGATATCTACGAACACTTCAAGATCATCAACCCCGATCTGAGCATGGTAAAAATTGCCAAAGCGGTGCCCGTTACCTTCAAGATCATCGAGGTGCTGGACGAGTTCGAGGACTTCATCCGCCACAACGTCGGGTTTGAAATCAACGACGGCGATTTTGACGCGACCTATCACGAGTTCTTAAACAAGCTGGAGAACATTGCAGACGGCAAGGAACTCAAAGAACTCTCACAGGAGTACCGCAAAAAGCTGCACGCCATCCCGCTCAACAAGCCCGCAAAGACCATCAAAGTGGGCATGGTCGGGGACTACTATACCGTGCAGGAGCCCTTCTCCAACTACTTCATGGAAAAGGAGCTCGCCAAGTTCGGCATGGAAGTGTACCGCCAGATGAACTTCACCAACTCCATTATCCACAATCAGGGCAGGAAGAAGGAGAAGATCGCCAAGCGGTATGCAAAGTATGCGCTGGGTGCGACGGCCAACTCCACCATCGGCGAGGCGATCACGTTTGCCAGGGAGGGGTGTGCGGGCATCATTCAGGTCAAGTCCTTCGGCTGTATGCCGGAGATCGACGCCATGCCCATTCTGCAGAACGTCAGCAGGGACTACGGCGTGCCCATTCTGCACTTCAGTTTTGATTCGCAGACGAGCGAGACGGGCGTGCGGACGCGGTTGGAGGCGTTTTACGACATGGTCGAAGCAAGAAACGGGAGAAAAGCATGACAAAAGGATATTTAGGTATCGATATCGGTTCGATCTCCACCAAGGGCGTGGTCATCGATCAGGACAACAATATTCTCGCCAAGGAGTACCTCTGGACGGAGGGCGACCCGATGGGCGCGGTCAAGCGCCTGTTGAAAGCGCTTGAAGCGCAGCTCAAAGAGCAGGATGTGCAGATCGTCTCCGTCGGCACAACGGGCAGCGCAAGAAAGCTCATCGGCGTCATGACGGGCGCAAGCGTCGTCAAGAACGAGATCACGGCGCACGCCATCGGCACAACGACGGTGCATCCTGACGTCAGGACTATCTTTGAGATCGGCGGGCAGGATTCCAAGATCGTCATCATCGAAAACGGGTTCGTCACCGACTATGCGATGAACACGCTGTGCGCGGCGGGGACGGGCTCCTTTCTCTCCAGCCAGGCGCACCGCCTCGGCGTCTCGGTGGAGGACTTCGGCGAGATCGCGCTCACCTCCAAAAAACCCACCAATATCGCGGCGCGCTGCACGGTGTTTGCGGAAAGCGACCTCGTGCACAAGGCGCAGATCGGGCACAAGAAAGAGGACATCATCGCAGGGCTTTGCAAGGCGGTCGTCGCCAACTACCTGAACAATATCGGCAAGGGCAAGAAGATTATGCCGCCCATCGTCTTTCAGGGCGGCGTGAGCAAGAACGTCGGCGTCAAAAAGGCGTTCGAGGACGCCGTCGGACATGAAGTCATCGTGGACAAGAACGGACACCTGATGGGCGCGTTCGGCGTCGCGGTGCTGGCAAGGCGCAGCGGCAAGGAGCGTCCCTTCTCCTTTGATACCGCCGATATCGCGTTCCGCACGCGCGGCTTTGAATGCGGCAAGTGCGCAAACCACTGCGAGATCATCTGCGTTTACCGCGAAGACGAGCTCATCGACGCCTGGGGCAACAAATGTGAAAACGGCGCCGTGCGTACGGCGCGCTGACCGAAAACAGACCGCTGCGGCGGTCCTTTTTTATGCAATATATTTGAGACAGGTCACTGAAAATCGGGCGGTAAATTTCCGCCGCGTCTTGAAATCGCGGCGCTGATATGGTACAATGAATGTATCAGGGAGGAATGTCATGTACGCATTACAGAGCCGATGGAAACTCGAAGGCAACAAACTGTACTATTACGGACTGCGCAACCGCGGCGTCATGTTCCGCAACACCGTAAAGCTCTCCAAAAAGCAGCGCGAGATCGTCGCCGCGCTGCCCAAGGAGCTGACGGAGAGGGAGAAGACGGCGCTCGGCGGCCTGCTCGGGACGCAGGTCGTGCCGCAGTCGCAGGTGCGGAACATTCCGAAAAAGCTGTCGGAGGCGCGCTTCTGCACCTCCTGCTGCGCTAACGACTTCATTCTCCCCGGGTTGGAATTTGACGACGCGGGGCGCTGTCCCATGTGTCAGACGGAGGAGGAGACAAAGGGGCTAAAGAGCGTTCTGCCCCTCATTGACGAGATCAAGCGCTCCAAAAAATCGCGCTTTGACGTCGCGCTCTTCTATACGGGTGGCAAGGATTCGACCTATTTGCTCTACTACCTCTCCAGGGTCAAAGGGCTGCGCGTCCTTGCGCTTACATGGGAGATCCCGTTCATCTCCGAGAGCGCCAAGGCGAGCATCGAGGGCGCAAAACGGGCATTTGATCGGGTGGAGTTCATCACCCGCTCCGTCAGCCGCGCCGACTTAAAGCGCGTATATCACAAACTCTATGAACTGGCGCGCAATACCTGCGCCTGTCCGTCGCTCGCATACCTGCTCTTCTATCCCGAGCTGGTGGAAAACCGCGTCCCGTACTTTATGGCGGGCAACGAGCCGGTGCAGATGCTCGGGCTCTACTATAACCATATCGCTCCGAAGATCGCCTATTCCTTTGCCCATAATCGCCTGTTGACCGCGCTTTATAACGTCGGGCGGATTCTGACGCTGCATCCGCCTCTGCGACAGGGGCAGATCCAGGCGCTCATGACCATGAAGCAGCTCGCCTATGGGGACAATCTTATCAAAAAATACAGCGGCTATCAGGGCGAGCCGGTGCACAGCGTCGTGGAGGCGATTCACGCCGTGCCCGAACTGCTGCCGCCCCTCAGGCGGGCGATCCTGCGTTCGTCGTTCACGGGTCATGTTCCCGCGTTTGTGCATCTGGATATGGATGCGATCAGCGGCGGGACGTACGACTGGAACCGCGTCAAGGACATTCTGGTGCGCGAATGCGGTTGGGTCGCGCCCGACGAGAGCAAGAAGGCGCTGCACACGAGCTGCTCCATCGAGCGCTGCAAAGATCACACCCAGTTCGTGCGCTACTATCGCTGCGAGAGCAAGATGATCCCGTTCAGCGCGCTGGAGATCTCCCTCTCGAGCAGGCGCTGCGGCCGTCCGCGCGAGGAGGTCGTCTACGAAATGGAGCATTGCCTCGGCTTTTCGCTGGAAGAGCTGCCAGAGTGCGCCCTGATGCGCGCCGAAGCGGGAGCAGGCGATGATTGACGTCTACTGCTTTTCGGGCGGCGGGCACAGCGCCGAGGTCGCCGCGTACTGTGCCGAGCGGCTGGGCGGGCGCGTCATTCCCATCGGCGCGGACACGGTGTGCCGGGATGAACGGGCGCTCATCGTCTTTCCCGTCTACTGCGAAAACCTTCCGCCTCCTGTGGTCGGCTTTTTGCGCCGCGCCGAAGCCGGATGCGCTGCGTTCATCGCAACGTACGGCGGCATGTCCTACGGGCACGTGCTGTATGACGCGCAGCAGCTCTTCCCCGGCAGCGTGATCGCCGGGGCATACGTCCCGACCGGACATTCCCTCGCGCGCGACGGCTACCGCTTTGACGGCGCGCCGCTTGCGCCCGTGCTTGCCAAACTTTCCGAGGGCGGTACGGAGATCATACTCCCCAAGACGCAAAAGCATATTCTTTCCGACTTTGCGCCCGCATGGCGCAGCCGTATCGGCGCAAGACTGGTGCGCGGCGGGAACTGCGTGGGGTGTAACGTCTGCGGGGCGGCGTGTCCCATGGGCGCGATGCGGCAGGGACGGGCAAACAGCGCCTGCATCCGCTGCTTAAAATGCGTGCGCGTCTGTCCAAGACACGCGCTCTGCGTGCATCTTTCGCCCGTTCTCAGCCATTACCTTCGCCGCCGCAGATGCAACGATACGATCGTGTATTGTTAGCCAAGATCGCGGCAGACGCAGTCAAAGGGCGTCTGGAGGGTGCGATCACTCAAAAAATGCGGAAAAGTTGCGTCAAATTCTTGAAACACGGGCACAGTTGTGATACAATAATTATATAATATTGTACAAAAAACTTGTCCTTTTTTCTGAAATATGCTATACTGGGCGTCGCCCAAAGAGAAAGAGCCGTTCTCGGTTTCGGAGGAACACCAATGTCAAACAACCAGCGCAGCAGGGAAAAAGGCGCTACGGCAGGCAACCGTCTCATCGGAGGATTGGTGGCGCTCGGTCTTGTGCTGCTCCTTGTGACGACGGTCATCGTGATGTGCGTTGCAATGTCCAGCAAGTTCCGCATCAGCCATGTGGAGCAGATCGCCGTCGGCGACAGCCGTGAGCGCGTGATCGAGGTGCTCGGCGAGCCGTACGCACGCTCGGAAAACACGTTCGAATATTACAGTGAAAATTATCTTCGCTTGTTGCAGCAGCAGGCAGGACAGGAAGATCAGGATCCGCAGGAGGAATTGACGACGGCGCGCATGCCCGGCGTCGCCGAAACGCTCGGCGCGTCCTCCAAGGTGTCCGTCGACCCCTCGCAGCCGGAGCAGGCGCTGGGCGAGGAAGTCTATCAGTACATAGCCGTCACATTCGATGAGGATGGCGTTGTCAGCGTCTTTCTCGATGCCAACCGCTCGGAGCTGACCAAGGAGGAGGGCAAAGAGGTCAGAGGTGGGCTCATTCTCAGCGATGCACTCTATGCCCATACCGCGTGTGAAGTTTCTTACCGCGCCGAATATACGGATGGCAGCTATTATATGGGCATCACCACGGTGACGCCGAGCGCCTATGGCAGCACGACAGTCTGGTGGGATGAGCCGTACGGCGGTCGATGCAGCTGTCCCGTGACGGCGTCTGTCAATCCGGAATTTCCCTCCGGCAACGGCTGGTACCTTGTGCCGGATACACAGGTGCTGTACATCTTTGCGGACGGTGCATCCGGGTATCCCAAAGATGTTTCCACAGTCACATTCCAGAGCGGCGTGACCTCGATTGAGGACGATTTCTTCTCCGATTGGGGATCCCTTCGCCACATCACGCTGGGTAGCGGGATCAAAGTGTTGCAAGCCGGCGTGTTGAAGGGCTGTTCGTCCCTGCAAGCGATCAACCTCGGCAACGGGGTGGAAGTCGTGGAGGCAGGCACATTTGCAGACTGCCCCGCGCTCTCGAGTATCACCATCGGTACGGGCATGACGACGGTCACAGCGGACGCGTTCTCCGGCTGCGCAACGCTACGCAGCATCACGATCGGACAAAACGTGACGACGATTGAGGCGGGGGCGTTTGCAGGCTGCGATCAGCTGACGAGCGTCACATTCCGCGCGGCGGGCGGCTGGATGGCGAACGGAGAGGCGCTCGACGTCTCCGATCCCGCCGTCAATGCAGCCAATTTGCTGGGCGCCTACGGCGCATACGCCTGGACGCGCATCGTGACGGAATAAGGGGCGCCGCCCGCGCAGGTCTTGAAGTGACCCCCAAAGTTTGGACAAAAAATATTAGATTGTATGGGAATGAGTACGGTACCCAACCGGGCTCATTC
>CALVLM010000006.1:0-80814 GCA_944338075.1 Candidatus Gallimonas intestinigallinarum
GTCGTTTGCGCGCTCTCCTGCGCTTGCTCGTTTTTAGAATGAGACATGCTGATCGTATCAGCGGCGCGTCTCTTTGTCGCGCTTGCGTTAAATCTTCCCGTTACCTTTCATCGGCAAAAAGTTTTCGGGCAATATATCCTTGATTTTTATTGTGCGTCAGCAGGAATTGCGCCTAAGCCCTCAAATCGCGCCAAGATTTTTGCCTTTGCAAAAAGATTGGCGCGAAAAGGAACTTTTTTTATGAACAACCAATATTTTTCTTTTGAACTTCAGAAAGTCGACCCCGAGACGGGGGCGCGGGCGGGGATCTTTCATACCCCGCACGGCGATATCGAGACGCCCGTCTATATGCCGGTCGGCACGCAGGCGACGGTCAAGGGCATGCTGCCCAAAGACCTCAAGGAGATCGGCTCGCAGATCATCCTGTCCAACACCTATCATTTATATATGCGCCCGGGCGACGAACTCATCGCGCGGGCGGGCGGACTGCACAAGTTTATGAACTGGGACAGGCCCATCCTCACGGACAGCGGCGGATTTCAGGTCTTTTCGCTCGCCTCGCTCAATAAAATAACGGACGACGGCGTCACTTTTTCCTCCCATGTGGACGGCAGCCGTCATACCTTTACGCCCGAACTCGCCATGAAGATCCAGCACAATTTGGGCTCGGACATCATCATGGCATTCGACCAGTGCTCCGAATACGGCTACGACCACGCGCAGGCTCGGCTCGCGATGGAGCGCACGGGGCGCTGGCTGGAGCGCTGTTACTTAGCGCACGACAACGAGCATCAGGCGCTCTTTCCCATCGTCCAGGGCAACTTCTATAAGGACTTGCGCCGCGAGAGCCTGGAGCGCTGCCGTCCCTTCGTCAAACACGGCATCGCGATCGGCGGACTGTCCGTCGGCGAGCCCAAGCCGTTGATGTATGAGATCATGGACGATCTGCAGCCCCTGCTTCCCACCGACGTCCCGCGCTATCTCATGGGCGTCGGCTCGCCCGACTGCCTCGTCGAGGGCGTTTTGCGCGGCATCGACATGTTCGACTGCGTATTGGCGACCCGCGTCGCACGCAACGGCACGGCACTCACCTCGCGCGGGAAGGTGGTCGTGCGCAACGGGAAATATAAGGAGGACTTTACCCCGCTCGATCCCGACTGCGACTGCTACTGCTGCCGCAACTACACCAAGGCGTACCTGCGCCACCTCGTCAACGTGGGCGAGATGACGGGCGCGATGCTGCTGTCCCTGCACAATATCGCCTATCTGCACAAGCTCATGCGCGGGCTCAGGGAAAGTATCCTCGGCGGATATGTGCGCGACTATGTCAAAGAGTTTTACCGTCTGCAGGGCGATTGCGCGCACGAGGCGTGAGAAAGTCCGTCCCGCATGGGAATGAAAAATGCGTGAAAGGGCAAAAATGACTGTAAATCGCTTGCCAAAACGCAAAAAAAAAGGTATGATAAGGATGATTTGCCAAAGTCTGGCAATGAGATCAAGGAGAATATAATATGATTTTATCCCTTTTGAATTCAACGACGGGTACGGGCGGAGAAGGCGGCAATTCTTCTTCGACCATCATGTTTATCGTGATCATCGCGGTCATCGTCATCTTTGTCGCCTTCATGCTTCTGTCCGGCAGGAAGAACAAGGCGCGCCAGCAGGAGTACGTAGAACAGCTGGAAGCCATCCGTCCCGGGCACAAGGTCAAGACGGCGGGCGGTATCTGCGGCATCGTCGTGGAGGTCTGCGACGACAACACCGTCATCATCGAGACGGGCAGCGAAAATTCCGGCAAGTCCTATATCAAGATGGATAAGGAACTCATCGCGCAGACGGATGCCAAGGGCCCCACGCAGATCGCACGCGAGGAAGCGGAGGCAAAGCGCAAGGCGGAGAAGGAAGCGAAGGCTGCCGCCAAGGGCAAGAAGAGCGAAGCTCCCGCCGAGACAAAGCCTGAAGAGAAGCCCGAAACGCCCGCTCAGCCCGAGAGTACGGACGAGGCGAGCGAGAAAAAGGAATAAAGAGGACATCCCCCGCATACCGTAGAATATCACGGACGCGGGGGTCTTTTTATGCATGATACATGGCTGCGTGCGGCGAAGCAAGTGCTGATCGCCGCGCTGTTTACAACGCTCTTCTATCTCGTCGCCACGGCGCTTGCCGCCGTCTTTATCAGGGCGTACATACCGCCGGACGGCGCCGTCGTTGCAGTCAACTGGATTATCAAGTGCGTGGGGGCGTTACTCATGTCCGCGATCTGCATCCACGGCGAGCGCGCGCTCTTCAAGGGAATGGCGACGGGCGTCGTTGCGGCGATCTTGTCCATGCTCTTGTTTGCGGCGATCGGCGGCGGATTCCGCGTCAACGCGCTCTTTCTGGTCGAGCTCATCGTCTGTGCTCTCCTGGGGGCGTTCGGCGCGCTCGTCGGCGTGAAGTTGCGCCGGGAATAGGGGCTTCGGATTTTCAGGAGAGTCGAATCCTTCCGCCCCTTCGAGTTATAACCCTTCCGTCTGCTCCGCAGACACCTCCCCTAAACCTTCGGTTCAGGGGAGGCAGGCGCCTTTTGGCTCCCCTGACTTTGTTAGGGGAGCTGGCGCCGAAGGCGTCTGAGGGGTGAGATGAGACACCCTTCCGCCCCTGCGGGGCACCTCCCCTAGACACCTTCGGTATTTCAGGGGAGGCGGGAGAGGTGCCAACGAACACCAAGCCGCAGGCGACTGTTAGGTTTTTCTCAATCTCACGGAATTTCTTTTCGTCAGTTCGAAAAGAAATTCGTGAAAATAAAAAAATTACTTGCAAAAAATGTATTCTCGTTGTATAATAGAGAAAAACAAAGTATAAGAGGAGTACACGGCTATGATTCGTACCATCGCAAAACCTCAGGAAAAGAAGATCACGGGTTGCGGCGAATGCAGGAGCACCTGCCAGTCCGCATGCAAGACGAGCTGCACCGTAGGCAACCAGTCCTGCGAGCGCGTCACGAGAGAGGAGAAGATCGAAAAGATCTGAATGTGAGTGCAGAGCGGGGGGCAGCGCTTGAGCGCTGCTCCCTGTTTTGCGCTGTTTATTTTTTATGGTACACGTTTTTCATTATCACGGACATCACTATCTCTACGATACGGGCAGCGGCGCGCTCCACGAGTGCGACGAAAAGACCGCGCGTCACATTGCGGGTGAGCCCGTCGAGTGGACGGACGAGGAACTCAAGGCCGCGCTCGCCGATATCGAGGGCTTAAAGGATGCGGGACTTCTCTACAAGGAGGAGGTCGCTGCCGCGCCCGTCAAATCGCACGAGGTCAAGGCGCTCTGCCTGCATATCTGCCACGACTGCAATCTTCGCTGCAAGTACTGCTTTGCGGACGAGGGCGCCTATCACGCCGCGCGCGAGATGATGAGCCCGGAGACCGCCAAAAAGGCGATCGACTTCCTCATCCAAAACAGCGGCAAAAGAAAGGTGCTCGAGGTTGACTTCTTCGGCGGCGAGCCGCTCATGAATCTGGACGTCATCAAGGCGACTGTTGCATACGCCAAGGAAGAGGCGGCAAAGCGCGGCAAGCGCTTCCTCTTTACGACGACCACGAACGGGCTGCTCCTCGACGACGACGCGATCGAATTTCTTAACGCGGAGATGGAGAACGTCGTTCTGTCGCTGGACGGCAGGAAGGAAGTGCACGACGCAGTGCGCAAGACGGTAAACGGCAAGGGCAGCTTTGACGCGGTCATCGACAAGATCAAAAAGTTCGTGCGCATCCGCGGGGACAAGCACTACTATGTGCGCGGCACCTTCACGGCGAAGAATCTCGACTTTTCCAAGGACGTCCTGTTCCTCGCCGACCAGGGCTTTACTTCGCTCTCCGTCGAGCCCGTCGTCACCGATATCCCCGATCTGCAGATTAAAGAAGAGCACCTTCCCGTCATCGAGCAGGAGTACGAAAAGCTGTGCGACGAGTATATCCGCCGCGAAGCGGAGGGCAAGGGGTTCTCCTTCTTTCACTTCCACATCGACCTGGAGGGCGGTCCCTGCCTGCAGAAGCGCGTCTCGGCGTGCGGCGCGGGCAACGAGTACTTCTCCGTCGTGCCAAACGGCGATATCTATCCCTGCCACCAGTTCGCGGGCGAGGCAAAGTGGAAGATGGGCAACGTCTTTGAGGGGAAGCTGGATGAGAAGATCCGTGATCTCTTTGCAACGTCCTGCCTGTTCACGCGCGAGAAGTGCGGCGACTGTTTTGCCAAGTTCATCTGCTCGGGCGGGTGTAACGCCAACAATTACCACTACAACGGCGATATCAACAAGCCCTACGAGCTGACCTGCGCGATGATGAAAAAACGCATCGAGTGCGCCATGCACGTCCTTGCGGAGCGCAAGTCGCGCGAAAATTAGACAAAAAATAAGAAAAGCGGCGCGTTTCGGCTTGACGGGCGCGCGCTTTTTCTATATAATGAGAGGAGCGAAATTTGCAGACAGTAGGGGGATTCCCCGCTTCACGTTTTTTTAGGAGGAGGCAATGAGCAAGACTAAATCGGTGATCCTGCTGATCATATACACGCTGGTGATCGCCGTTTTGTGCTTTATCTGCACCGTCTCGTTCTCGTACGGGCCGGACAATATGCAGACGTTCAGCTCCGTCATGCGAATGATGGAGAAGGATGCGGATCTCGGGCTTGCATACGGCGCGAACGCCGATGTGGGCGCGTACATCGGCGGCGGCTATTCCGCGGTGTACTATCCCGAGGGCGTCATCTCCGCCAAGGAGTATGACGACAACATCCGCGATATGTCCGAAGAGGACGCCGCAGAGTACGCCGCGGAGTATGTCCGCTATCCCGATGAAAATGGCGCGATCTATCTTGAGGTCGGTACGGCGTGCGACGAAAACGGCGTCGTGGACGAGGCGTTTGACGCAGCGTTCGCGCAGTCGCTCGCGATCGTCAACGAGCGCTATGCGAGCCTGAGAGAGGACGGCGCGCGCGTGGACGTCGCGAACGACTATACCGTGCGCGTGTTCCTGCCCGCGATGATGGAGTCGGAGTATTACGCCATCAACCATTTTTCCTATATCGGCGAGTTCAGCATCCGCACCGGCGATTCCGAGGAAGATGCGACCGATATCTTCGGCATCCGCTCGGATGAGACGATCGCGGACTATGTGACGTCCGTCACGTCGGGTACGACGGCGGGAACGTCCTTCCTGCAGGTGCACTTTACCCAGGCGGGACAGGCTGCAATGAACAGCGCGACGTCGGGCGCGGCGGAGACGGCGGTCACGCTGTACTTCTTCGTCGGCGACACTTCCATTTTAAGTCTCTCGGTCTCCGAGCAGATGACGGAAGGCTCCATCTATATCTCCGGCAGCTACACCGCCGAGACGGCGGCGGTCACCGCAGAGCTGTTCAACTCTTCGATCGAAACGACCGCAGATGCGCTCACCTTCACGCCGACGGAGGCGTACTTCCATGAAGCGCTCTACGGCGGCGAGACGGTCATCATGCTCTACATTGCGTTTGGCGTGCTGTTCGTCGCGATGATGGCGTTCTTCTTTGTCCGCTACCGCCGTCTGGGATTTGTCCATCTGTACACCTTCCTGCTCTTTACCTTTGCCATGATCCTGTGCGGCTGGGCGATCGACTTCGTCTACCTGAGCGTGGAATCCTTCCTTGCCTTCCTGCTTGCGGGCGTGCTGCTCTGCGCGAGCAACGTCGTCACCTTCGAGGCAGCAAGAAAGGAATATGCCCTCGGCAAGACGATGGCGTCCTCCGTCAAGACGGGATACAGAAAGTGCTTCTGGAAGCTCTTCGATCTGCACATTGTGCTTGCCGTCATCGCCTTCCTTGTGTCGGCGATCGCCATCGGCTCGCTGCAGGTCGCCGCGTTTGTCCTCGGCCTTGCGATCGTGTTCTCGGGTGTCGGCTCGCTCGTTGTCAACCGCTTCGGCTGGGCAGTCATGATGGGTACGACCAAGCGCCAGGGCGCGTTCTGCAACTTCAAACGGGAGGAAGTGGAAGATGACTAAGAAAAAACTGCTTCCCATCTGGGCGGCGATTTCCGCCGTTCTCATCATTGCCGGCATTGTCCTGATGGCAGTCCTCGGCTTCAACACGGCGCTCGATCAGCCCGAGCAAAAGACCTTTGACGTATATTACAACGTCGTCGTCGATCTGAATGAGGAGAGCAAGGCGTCCCTCGAGGCGCACTGCGAAGATGCGTTCTCCGCGGCGGGCATCTCCTACTCCGATCAGGTGACGCTCAACGGTCAGTCCGATCCCGCATCCCTGACGGGGACTTCGTTCAGCGAGACGGGCAATGACTTCCTGCTGCGCTACACCTTCTCTGCGGACACCGCAGACAGCGCGCTCGCTGCGGCAAAGACGGCTTTGGAGAGCGCGATCGCGGCGGACAGCGCGTTTGCAACGCCCGCCGAGACCTACGTCTCCTACGCGACCATCACGCAGCAGCCCATGAACGAGGCGATCTGGCGCGGCGCCGTTGCCATCGTCGTCGCGGTCATCGTGGCGCTCATCTATGTCGCCATCCGCTTCGGCGTCGGCAGTGCGCTCACGGGGCTCGTCGCCTGCGTGAACGACGCATTCCTCGTCCTCGCGATCCTCGCCATTGCGCGCATTCCCGTCTATGCGTTTGCGCCCATGCTGTATGCGGCGATCGCGGCAGTCGTCTCCGTGGCGTTCTGGCTCGTCCGCTGCATCAGGCTGCGCGACGACGCGAAGGATCCTGCAAACAGCGCCCTCTCCGCAGAGGAAGCGGTGGACAAGGCGGTCGCGGTTACCAACAAGGCCGTGCTCCTTACGGCGCTTATCGTGGCGGTTCTGCTCATCGTCTGCGCGGCGTGCACCTTCACGACGGGCGCGATGCTCATCTTTGCCGAAGCGCTCCTGTGCGTGCTCGTACCGCTGTATTTCTCCATGTTGATTGCACCCGCTCTGCATGGCAAGGTCAAAACAGTGTTTGACCGCATGAAGGCAAAGCGTACGCGCTATACGGGAAAGAAGAAGTCCGCCAAGGCAGATAGCGAAAACTGATCACAACTTTCAATGAACAGAGAAGCGGCGGGGTATATCCCGCCGTTTTCGATAGAAAAAGTATGAAAAAACTCGTGCGCGAATTTCAATTGAGCCCCGCGGAGCTGAAGACCGTCCGCGCCTGTGCAACGGCGCTTCACCTGACCGAGACGGTCGCCCGCATTCTCTATGCGCGGGGCATGACGACGGAGGCGAAGATGCGCGCCTTTCTCGATCCCTCTGCGCGCCATTTCCTCTCGCCCTTTTTGATGAAGGGCATGAAAGAGGCGGTGGCGCTTTTGTCGCAGGCAAGGGAGGAGGGCTGGCGCGTCGCGCTGTTCGGCGACTATGACGCCGACGGCATCGGCGCCCTCGCCGTGCTTTCGCGCGCGCTCAAAAAATTCGGCATCGAACCGTACTTGTATGTGCCAGAGCGCTCGGAGGGCTACGGCATGAGCATCGCGGCGCTGGATAAGATCTTCGACGAGTTCCTGCCCGATCTCATCGTCACGGTGGACTGCGGCATCTCCAACGCCGCCGAGGTCAAATACGCGCAGGAGCAGGGGGCTTACGTCATCGTCACCGACCACCACGAACTGCCCGATACGTTGCCCGACTGCATCACGATCAATCCCAAGCTTGCGGACGACTATCCCTACGATAACCTCTGCGGCGCGGGCGTGGCGTTCAAGCTCGCGACGGCGCTCATCGGCGAGGAGGCATTTCCGCTGGTCGACTTTGCGGCGCTCTCCACCGTGGCGGACAGCGTGCCCCTCGTGGATGAGAACCGCGACATCGTCGCCGAGGGCTTAAAGCGCATTGCGCGCGCCCCTCGCCCCGCCTTTACGGCGCTCATGGGCAAGACGACGGAAGTGAGCGCACAGACGCTTGCCTTCACGATCGCGCCCCGCATCAACGCTGCCGGCAGAATGGGGGACGCGCACGCCGCGCTCGAGCTGTTCACGACGGACAACGAGGACGCCGTTCCCGCACTCGCGGAAAAACTCAACGTCTACAATGCGGAGCGCCAGCGCGCGTGCGATGAACTGTACGCGCAGGCGGTCGCCAAGATCAGGGAGGAGGGGGCGTACGGCAACGTCGTCATGCTCGCCGCCGAGCACTGGAACGCGGGCTTTGTCGGCATCGTCGCGGCGCGCATTGCCGAGGAATTCTCCCGTCCCGCGCTGCTCTTCGTCAAGCGCGGCGACATGCTGCGCGGCAGTGCAAGGAGCATCGACGGCGTCAATATCTTTGAGGCGCTCAAGGCGTGCTCCGATCACATTGAGGAGTTCGGCGGACATTCGCAGGCGGCGGGCGTCAACGTCCGCGCCGACGAGTTCGAAGCGCTTAAAGAAGCGCTCAACGCGTATATCGGCAGCCGCTATTCGCGCGAGGACTTCGTCTCCAAGCTGTACATTGCGGGCGAGGGCGAGGACCATGCCCGCGTCGCGCACGAGCTTGCGCTGCTGGAGCCTTTCGGTATGGGCAATCGCCGTCCCCTGTTTACGGTGGAGGCGGACGCGGTGGACGCAAACCCCGTCAAGCCGCTCTCGCCGCACCTCTCCATGAATCTGGGCGGACTGGACTTCATGTACTTCGGCGGCGCGGAGGATTTGAAGTTTTTGCGCAGTTCCTTAAAAAAGACGCTCGTCTTTGAGTATAATCTCTCCGTTTTTCGCGGAAAAGAGTACTTAAAGGGGTTTGTGCGCGCGGTGCTGCCTGCGGGCGGCGATGCGCCGCTCGAGGCGTTTGAAAACCTGCTTCTCTCCGTGCGCGGCAAGAAGGTGACGCCGGACAATGATACCGCGTCCATGGATGCCTTTCTCGCGCAAAAGCGTGCGGACTGCGCGTACGGGCTGTGCGCCGTGTGCTACAATATCGGAACGCTCGCGGCGTTTCCGTCCCTTGCGGGCGTGCCGGCGGACGTGTTCCGTCTCTCGGCGGGCAATGCGGAGAACGTCGTGCTGTACGCGCCCGATCCCGGCTGCGACGTGAGCGCCTATCGCGACGTCGTGTTTTTGGATATGCCGCCCGCGAACACTCTGCAGACGGGGCATGCCGCGCTGCACGTCAACGGCGGCATCTGCGGGTACGGGCGCCTTTTGCAGGTGCCGACGGAGCGGACGCAGCTTTTGTCCGTGTTTACGCTCCTTCGAAGCCGCAGTGCTGAGGTCGTCGGCGGCAGCTATGCCGAGGCGGCGCGCAGCTGTGACAGCCTCGGGCTGGACGCGGAGACCTTCATCTTCGCGCTCGCCGTGTTCGAGGAACTGGGGCTTCTCTCGCTGGAAGGGGGGCGGCTCAGGATGTTCCGCGGCAAGCACACCGAACTTGCGGCGTCCGAACTCTATCGGGCGGTCGCAAGGCTTCAGGAAAGCGTTTGAAACCGCATCTGCCGGTTTACAAAATAGGCTGACATACGACATGAAAGGGGGTCATCGGTATGGAATCCGTCCTCATGAAAATCTACGAGTACTACACGGGTGACGACAGGGACATGCTCCTGCGCGCCTATGACTTCGCGCGCGAAGCGCACCGCAACCAGAAGCGCGCCTCAGGCGAGCCCTATTTTATCCACCCGTGCGCCGTCGCGGAGATCCTGGTCGATTTGGGTTTGGATGCGGAGACCATCGCCGCGGCGCTGCTGCACGACGTCATCGAGGATACCTCCGCCACTGAGGACACCGTGCGCGAGAACTTTGGAGAAGAGGTCCTCTCGCTCGTTGAGGGCGTCACCAAACTGGACAAGATCGTCTTTAAGTCGCAGGAAGAGGAGGAGGCGGAGAACTTCCGCAAGATCTTCATCGCGATGGCGAAGGACATCCGCGTCATCATCATCAAGCTCGCCGACCGCCTGCACAACATGCGTTCGCTCAACTTCCTCTCCAAGGAGCGCCAGCAGAAGATGGCGCGCGAGACGCTGGATATCTACGCGCCCATCGCGGGCAGGCTGGGTATTTCGCAGATCAAGTGCGAACTGGAAGATCTTTGCCTGAAGTACCTCGATCCCGGGGCGTTTGAGTACCTCGTCGAGAACATTCACCAGAAATTGGAGGAGCGCAACCGCTTTGTCGACTACGTCGTCGAGGAGATCAACGGCATCTTAAAGGAGAGCAACATCCACGGCGAAGTGTTCGGGCGACCAAAGCACTTCTATTCCATCTATAAAAAGATGAAGGAGAAGCACAAATCCTTAGAGCAGATCTACGACCTGACCGCGGTGCGCGTCATCGTCGGCACGGTGGACGAGTGCTACGAGGTGTTCGGCAAGATCCACAAGAAGTGGAAGCCCGTGCCCGGCAGGATCAAGGACTATATCGCAACGCCTAAGCCCAACTTCTATCAGTCGCTGCACACGACGGTCGTCACCAACTTCGGGCAGCCCTTCGAGATCCAGATCCGCACCGAGGAGATGCACCGCACGGCGGAATATGGTATCGCCGCGCACTGGAAGTACAAGGAGCACCGCGACGAAGAGACCTCTCTGGACGCGCGCATCGCCTGGATCCGCGAGGTCATGGAGCTGCAGGGGGGCTTAAAGGACTCCAAGGAGTTCATGGACACCGTCAAGGGCGAGCTGTACAGCACCGAGCTTTTGGTCTTTACGCCCAAGAGCAAGGTCGTGTCTCTTCCCAAGGGCGCAACGCCCGTCGATTTTGCCTACGCCATCCACTCCGAGGTGGGCAACCGCTGTACGGGCGCGCGCGTCAACGGCAAGATCGTCCCCCTGAATACCGAGCTCGAACTCGGGGACGTCGTCGAGATCATCACCTCCCCGAACAGCAAGGGTCCCTCGCGCGACTGGCTCAAGTTCATCAAGTCCTCGTCGGCGCGCGCCAAGATCAAGTCCTTCTTCAAGAAGGAGATGAAGGAGGAGAACATCCGCCTCGGCAAGTCGATGATGGAGGAGGCGGCAAAGCGCAAGGGCATGACGCTCGCCGAGCTCGTCACGCCCGAGAGCTTCAAGAAGGTCTCGGAGAAGTTCTCCTTCGATACGCCGGACGAAATGTACTCCGCGATCGGCTACGGCGGCGTGACCGTCAACCAGGTCTTTTTCAAGCTGCTCGACTACTTCCGCAAGGAGTCGCCCACGCCCATCGTGGCGCGCCCCTTCCGCAGCAAGAACGAGCACGGCTCCGTCATCATCAACGGCGAAACGGGGCTTCTCGTCTCCTTTGCGGGCTGCTGTTCGCCCGTGCCCGGCGACGAGATCGTCGGCTTCGTGACGCACGGGCGGGGCGTGGTCGTCCACAGGAAGGACTGCCCCAACATGCGCAACGTCGACCCGGGCAGGCTCCAGCCCGCGGAGTGGGTGGAGCAGGCGGGCGGCGTCAACTTTAAGGTCGCCATCGTCGTCACTGCCGAAGATCAGGGCGCGGCGCTCGCCGCCATTTCGGGCGTCGTGGCGGACATGAAGCTCTCCATCTCCTCCATCAACGGCAGGAACGACAAGAGCAACTACGCCATCGTGGACGTCACGGTGGGGCTTCCCAGCCGTCAGGACGTCGTGGAGCTCATCAACCGCATTTCCGCCCGTCCCAAGATCTTAAACGTGCATCGTCTGAACAATTGAGGAAAGTATGCAAAGCGAAAAGATATACCCGGTCGGGTTTGCGGCAAACTCCTATCTCGTGACGGCGGACGGCAGGTCCGCCGTTGCCATCGACCCCGCGCAGCCCCGCGTCGCAGAGCTCGCAAGGGCGCGCGGACTGACGGTGACGCACGTCCTTCTGACGCACGGGCACTTCGACCACACGGGCGGCGTCGCCGCATTGCAGGCGGCGGGCGCCAAGGTGGGCTGTCTTGCGGGCGAGGAAGCGCTCGCGTTGGGTGCGGACAATCTCGCCGTCGCCTTCGGCGTGTATGCGCCGGGCACCTTTCCGCGCTTCACGATCGACTTTACCCTGCGCGACGGGCAGGAGATCGAACTTGCGGGGCTGAACATCCGCGTCATCGCGACGCCCGGGCACACGGCGGGCGGGGCGAGCTATCTCATCGGCGATCATCTCTACACGGGCGATACGCTCTTTGCGGGCGATATCGGCAGGAGCGATCTGCCCACGGGCAGCGGCGCGCAGCTCGTCGCGAGCGTGAAAAAGCTGTATGCCTTAGAGGGTGACTACACCGTCTGCCCCGGGCACGGCGAGGACACGACGCTCGAATATGAGCGCCACAACAACGGGTATGTGCGATGCTGACGACCAATCTTGATTTTTTGCATCCCGAGCTCATGGACGTCGTGCGCCTCTTTGAGGGCGCGGAGGACATGGAAATTTCGCACGCGGTCGCCCATGAGGGCGGCGCGTTTATAAACACCGTCACGGTGGACGGGCGGACGTTCTCTGCGCGGGACGAGGCGTCCTGGGCGGACGAACTGCACTACAAGAGCCTGGTAAAGAGGTATGCAAAACTTGCGCTCTATGACGCGCTCTCTGCGGTGACGGGCGTCACGCTTCCCTGGGGTGCGCTGACGGGCATCCGTCCCACCCGCCTTGCCTATGCCGAGCTGGAGGCGGGGCGGCCCTTTGCGCCGCTCTTTGAGCGGATGCGCGTCTCGCCCGGGAATACTTCGCTCGTTGCACGCGTCATCGAGGGGCAGAGGGGCATCTACGAGAGAGGGGATGCAAGTTGCGATTTGTTCGTCTCCCTGCCCTTTTGTCCGACCAAGTGCGAGTACTGCTCCTTCATCACCGCGCCCATTGCGGCGACGCGTAAGTACCTTCCGGACTATCTTGCCGCACTGGAGGCGGAGCTGGCTGCCTGCGCGCCCCTCATCGGCAATCTGCGCTCCGTCTATATCGGCGGCGGCACGCCCTTCGTGCTGGAGGCGGAGGAGCTCGGGCGCGTGCTCGCGGCGATCGCGCCGCTGCGCCAAAACGGCTGCGAATACACGGTGGAGGCGGGGCGTCCCGACGTGTTCACCGCAGAGAAGCTGGAAGTCTGCAAGCGCTGCGGCGTGACGCGCATCTGCATCAACGCGCAGAGTTTTTCGGACGCGACGCTCGCGCGTATCGGCAGAAAGCACACGGCGGCGGACGTCATCGCGGCGTTTGACCTTGCCCGTCCCTACGGTTTTGCAATCAACTGCGATCTCATCGCGGGGCTGACGGGGGAGAGCTTTGAGGAGTTCTGCCACAGCGTGGACACCGCGATCGCGCTTGCGCCCGAGAATATCACCGTGCATACGCTCTGCCTCAAGAAGGGGGCGCGACTCAAGGAGGAGACGGCGCGCCTCGAAGAGGGCGACCTCTCCCGCATGATCGCCTATTCCCGTGCGGCGCTCACGAAAGCCGGGTATGAACCTTACTATTTATACCGCCAGAAGTATATGGCGGGCGCGCACGAGAACGTCGGCTGGACCAAACCCGGGCATGCGTGCGTGTACAATGTGGACGTCATGGAGGAGATCGCGGACAACCTCGCCGTGGGCGCGAACGCCGTCTCCAAGAAGCTCTTTGCGGGCGGGACGCGCATCGAGCGCCACGGCAGCCCCAAGGACATCCCGACCTATCTCAACAAGGTAGATCGCCTGATTGCGGAGCGGGAAGCTTTGTTCTTCGGAACATAAAGCGCTCGTCTCAGGCGCGCCCGCCGCATGATGATCATGCGGCGGGCGCGCCGTTTTGCTGCAAAAAATATGGGAAGGACAGCGCACTTTTGCTTGCTTTTTCCATGCAGTTGTGCTATGCTTTCCGCCGGAAAAAACGATCGGAACGAGGAAGAGATATGCGCGAGGGACAGCCAAGCGGCGAAGAGCAGCCGCAGGACATACAGGAGAACAAGCAGGCTGAGGCGGAGCGCGTACAGGCGGGTGCGGCGGCGAGCGCCGCGGTCCACGGTCACATTCATCATCACTCCCTCCTGAGCATGGCGGCGCGCTTTGTCAAGAGCAACGTCGTGCTGCTGGTGGCGCTGGTTGCGGCGGGGATCACCTGCATCTTCGTGCCCTTTGACGAGGCGTATGCGGACTATTTCGACTGGAGCACGCTGGCATGCCTGTTCTGCACGCTCGCCGTCGTGGCGGCGTTCAAAAATATCCGCTTTTTCGTGTGGCTGGCGGACGTCATCGTGCGCCGCTTCAAGAACATGCGCAATATCACGCTTGCGCTCGTGTTCGTCACCTTCTTCGGGTCGATGATCATGGCAAACGACATGGCGCTCGTCACCTTCCTGCCGCTCGGGTACTTCGTGCTCGAGTCGTGCGGCAACAAAAAGCTGACGGCGTTCGTCTTTATCATGCAGGACATCGCCGCCAATCTCGGCGGCATGCTCACGCCCTTCGGCAACCCGCAGAACCTCTATCTCTACTCCTATTACTCTGTTCCGACGGGCGAGTTTTTCTCGATCATGGCGCTGCCCTTTGCCGCGGCGTTCGTCATGATCTTCGTCATCTGCATGTTCGTCAAGCCTGAGCCCGCATCCGTGCAGTTCGATGCACATGCGCGCCCGCCCATGTGGCGCGTCGCCGTCTATGCCGCGCTGTTTGCGCTCTCTTTGTGCATCGTCTTCCGCCTCTTTCCCTATTACTGGGGACTGCTCGCGGTCGTCATAGGGCTGCTCATTCTCGATTTCCGTGCCCTGCTGCGCGTGGACTATGCGCTGCTTCTGACCTTCTGCGCCTTCTTTATCTTTTCGGGCAACCTTGCGCGCATCCCCGCCGTCGCGGAGGGACTGGGCGCGCTCGTCGAATGGGATCCGCTGGCGATCGGCGCGCTGTCCTGTCAGTTCATCTCCAACGTGCCCTCGGCAGTGCTGCTCTCCAAGTTCACGCAGGACTATCCCGCGCTGCTCATCGCGGTCAACGCGGGCGGACTGGGGACGCCCATCGCCTCGCTCGCAAGCCTCATCACGCTCAACACCTTCCGCCGCTTCAACCCCGGGCAGACGGGGAAATATCTCGCCATGTTCCTGCTGCTTAATTTCGGGTTCCTTGCAGTGCTCATCGGGGTGGGGTATCTGACGCTGCTCTTTGTCTGAGCGGCGCACAAATTTGTTCCGCCGCTCAAAAAATCCGTGCAAAGGGGGCAATTTCTTTTGACAAGCGGGCGGCAAATGTGGTAAGATGATAAAGACGTACGCGACGAGGATCGCTCTCCACGTTCCCCCTGGCGTGCGCGACAAAATATTCCATAGGAGGATAAACGCAAATGGAAAAGAAGGAGATCATCGCAAAGTTCGCAGCTCATGAAGGGGACACCGGTTCGCCCGAAGTCCAGATCGCACTCCTCACCGAGCGCATCAATCACCTCAATGAGCACCTCAAGGAGCACAAGCACGACAATCACTCCCGCCGCGGACTTCTCAAAATGGTCGGCCGCCGCAGAGGTCTTCTGGACTACCTCAAAGCCAAGGACATCGAGCGTTACAGAGCGGTCATCGCTGCGCTGGATCTGAGAAAGTAAGCTTTGAAAGGAGCGGCTTTTTGCCGTTCCTTTTTGCGTTTTTCTGCGCGGTTTCCGGGCGGAAAAATGCCGCCGCATCGCCGGTGGGGCGGTCGGCAAAGAACGAAAGGTGTTAATGTTAAGGAGATAGAAAATGAATTACAAGCAGTTTCAGTTGAACGTTGGCTCCCGCGCGGTGACCATCGAAACGGGCAAGTACACCGAACAGGCGAACGGCTCGTGCGTGGTGCGCTGCGGCGAGACCGCCGTCATGGTGACGGTGTGCATGTCCAAGACGCCCCGCGACGGCATCGACTTCTTCCCCCTTCAGGTGGACTATGAAGAGAAGATGTACGCCGTCGGCAAGATTCCCGGCAGCTTCAAAAGAAGAGAGGGCAGAGCGAGCGACAAGGCGATCCTCACGGCGCGCCTCATCGACCGCCCGCTTCGTCCCCTGTTCCCCAAGGGACTGTTCAACGACGTCGTCGTCGTGGCGACCGCGCTCTCCGTGGAGCCTGACGTCGCACCCGAGCCCCTTGCCATGATCGGCTCCTCCGTGGCGCTCTCCATTTCCGATATCCCCTGGATGGGACCCACCGGTTCCGTCGTCGTGGGACTTGTGGACGGCGAGTACGTCATCAATCCCGATGCCGCGCAGCGCGCAAAGAGCACCATCCACTTGAACCTTGCAGGCACCAAGGACGCCATCCTCATGATCGAGGCGGGCGCGGACGAGGTCACGAACGACGAGATGGTCGGCGCCATCATGTTCGGCCACAAGGAGATCAGCAAGATCTGCACCTATATCGAGGACGTCATCGTCCCTGCGGTCGGCAAAGAGAAGCAGGCGATCGAGCTGTATCACATTCCCGAAGAACTGGATGCTGCGGTGCGCGCATATTCCTCGGACAAGCTCGACCGGGCGCTGGATACTTTTGACAGACAAGAGCGCGAGGCGCGTCAGGACGAAGTCGAAAAGGACATCCTTGCGCACTTTGCAGATATCTATCCCGAAAATACCCGCGAGATCAAGGATTCCATCTACTACTTCACCAAGGAGAAGGTGCGCGCCAAGATCTTCGATCAGGGCATCCGTCCCGACGGCAGAGGCCTCAAGGACGTGCGCCCCATCTGGTGCGAACGTCACGTTCTGCCCCGCGTCCACGGCTCCGCGGTCTTCACCCGCGGACAGACGCAGACGCTCACGACCTGCACGCTCGGCATGCTGAGCGAGGCGCAGAAGCTCGAGGGCCTGGACGACGAGACCTCAAAGCGCTATATGCACCAGTACAACTTCCCCGGCTACTGCACGGGCGAGGCGAAGGCGATCCGCGGCGCGGGCCGCCGCGAGATCGGGCACGGCGCCCTTGCCGAGCGTGCGCTCATTCCCGTGCTTCCCTCGGAGGAGGAGTTTCCCTATGCCATCCGCGTGGTCAACGATATCCTCTCCTCCAACGGTTCTTCCTCGATGGCTTCCGTCTGCGGTTCGACCATGGCGCTCATGGACGCGGGCGTTCCGATCAAGGCGCCCGTCGCGGGCGTTGCGATGGGACTCATCAAGAACCAGGCAACGGGCGAATTCCGCGTCATGACAGATATCCAGGGACTTGAGGACTTCCTCGGCGACATGGACTTCAAGGTCGCAGGCACGATGAAGGGCATCACCGCCATTCAGATGGATATCAAGATCAAGGGCATCTCCGAAGAGATCATGCACACTGCGATCGAGCAGGCAAACGAGGGCAGACAGTTCATTCTTGGCAAGATGCTGGAGTGCGTGCCCGAAGTCGCGCCCGAGCTCTCCAAGTACGCGCCCCGTATCATCTCCTTCAAGATCGACCCGGAGAAGATCGGCGACGTCGTCGGCAAGCAGGGCAAGGTCATCAACTCCATCATTGCAGAGACGGGCACCAAGATCGATATCGAGGACGACGGTACGGTGAGCATCGCGTCCTACGGCGATCCCGAGGCGGCGCAGCGTGCAAAGGCGATCGTTGAGTCCATCGTCCGCGATCCCGAAGTGGGCGATCTGTTCATCGGCCGCGTCGTGCGCATTCTGTCCACGATGGGCGCGTTCGTCGAGTTCGCACCCGGCAAAGACGGCATGATCCACATCTCCAAGCTCTCCGATAAGCGCGTCGAGAAGGTGGAGGACGTCCTCTCCGTCGGCGACGTGGTCAAGGTCAAGATCATCAAGATCGGCGAGAAGGGGATCGACTTCAAGTTGCTTGAAAAACTCGGCTGAATCATTTGTCTTAAAAACCGCACCCCGTGTGCGGTTTTTTTGCGCCAATTGTCCCGCTGAAAGGGCTTGCCTCCCCTGAAAATCAATAGGGGGGTATCATTTTGGCTCCCCTGACTTTGTTAGGGGAGCTGGCGCCGAAGGCGTCTGAGGAGTGAAACCCTTCCGCCCCTGCGGGGCACCTCCCCTAAAACTTCGTTTCAGGGGAGGTAGGAACGGGATGTCCTGGGGGAAGGCAGGAAATCAACCGATTTTTATGCACCGCAAGGCAGATGCCGCGCGGCGCATATGGTGTCAAAACGCCGCAATTTGCTCTGCCGCGCATTTGCGCGGCAGAGCAAATTGATTTGTACAGTTTACTTCTTTCTAAAACTGCACCCCCGAATTTGACGTTACGCCTTATTTTATACCAAATTTTTTTCGCACAACGCTTGACAATATTCATATAATGTGATACACTTGGTACAGAAAAGACAGATGTAACACAGGGCAGGTGAAGGGACATGGAAGTTCGTCTGACGGGAAAAAAGAGTATCTATGAAGAGATCACGGATACCTACGAACGCTATATCCGCCTCGGCGTTTTGCGGGAGGGGGAGCGGCTGCCCAGCGTCCGTGCGCTCGCCGTCAAACTCGGGATCAACCCGAACACGGTGGAGCGCGCATATACCGAACTGGAGGCGCGCGGGCTCATTCGCACCATTCCCAAGAAGGGCGTCTACGTCCTCGGGGCGCAGGCGCACAGCAGGATTTATGAGGAGGCGCGCCATCAGCTCTCGGTGCTGAAGGACGCGGGGCTCACGGAGCGTGAGGCGCGCGCGGCGCTCGAAGAGGTGTACGGCGCGCAAAGCGAACAAGGAGAGGGGAAGCCAATATGATCGAAATTCAGGGACTGAAAAAATCATACGGGACAAAGCTCGTGCTGGACGGCGTGCATCTCACCGTCCCGGACGGCGCCAAGTTCGGGCTGGTCGGCATCAACGGCGCGGGCAAATCCACGCTCCTGCGGCTGATCGCGGACGTGCTGCGCCCCGACGAGGGGAGTATTCTGCTGGACGGTGAGTGTGTTACGGGCAACGCCAAAAAGCGCGAAGAACTTTTCTTTCTGCCCGACGATCCCTACTACGCCTCGGGCACGACGATCGCAAAGCTCATCGACCTGTACAGGACGTTTTATCCCTTTGATCGTGCATTGTTCGATAAGTATGCGTCCATTTTCGGGCTGCAGCTGGCAACGCCCATCCGCAACTTCTCCAAGGGCATGAAGAGGCAGGCGTTTGCGGCGCTCGCCCTTGCCTGCCGTCCGCGCTACCTGTTGCTGGACGAGGCGTTTGACGGGCTTGATCCGCTCGCCCGTCTGGAGCTCAAGCGCGGGCTGATCGAGCAGGAGGACTGCACGGTACTCATCTCCAGCCACTCCCTGCGCGAGCTGGAGGATATCTGCAGCGGGTTTGCGCTTCTGGACGGCGGCACGATTGCCGACGCGGGTGACATTCACGATGCGCTCGGCAAGGTGCACAAGTTCCAGTTCGCGCTGGAGCGCGAGGTGCGGCGGGAGGATATCCCCTTCGAGTGCCTCTCCTTCGAGGCGGAAGGGCGGGTCGCCAAGATCATCGTGCGCGGCGAGGCAGAGTATATCATGCGCATGCTGGAGGCGCTGCACCCGCTCTTTGTCGAGGAGATCGCCGTCGACTTTGAGGAACTCTTCCTCTGCGAGGTGCAAAAGAGGGGGTATATGTCATGAAAAAAGCATTTTTGTACGAACTCAAGCGCAATCTTCTGCCCCTGGTCATCTTCTCAGTCATCACGGTAGCAATATGCGTCCTTGCAGTCTCAACGACCGACGTCGAACACTTGACGGGGTATGTTTCCCGCAACTCCTGCGTCTGGTATTTTATGGCGGCGCTCATGGTGCTTTGTACCGTGGTTCCCGTCATGCAGTTTTCCTACCGCATGCATACGCGCAGTGTCGATCTCTGGTACTGCCTGCCCATTTCGCGGAAGTCGCTCACTCTTGTGCGTACGCTCGTCGGGTTGATCCTTGTTTTTGTTCCCTACACGCTCGCATACTGGCTGGGCGTCGCAGGCGTTGCCGTGCAGCAGCCAGAAACGTTTGCGTTTATCTGGTATCTTCCCAACTATTTTCTCTCGCTTGTACTGGGTGCGGGGCTGTTCGGCGTCAATGCTTTCCTGTTTACTCGAGCAAACCGTGCCTCGGACGGTATCGTGTTTATGCTTGCCTGGGGCTGCGCGCTCGCCATGCTGATGTGGTATCTCTCAGAGATCTTCCGCTTTGTCATTCCCTATTACGACAGTCGTTACGGCACGACTAGTTACATTTATTTTTCCAATCTTCCCGTCTGTTTCTTCACCTTTGGCCCGATCGGCTGGTCGGCATCCCTTTTCGATAAGTTCATTTTGACGGGCGCGGCGGAGTATTCCGACTGGCTGACCTTCGGTATTTCGCTGGGTGTCGGACTTGCGGAAGCCGTTGCGGCGTATGTGCTGCTTTTTGTATATGCGGAAAGGGATAAAGCGGAGAACGCCGCGCAGATCTCCTCCTCGTGGTGGGGCTACAGGGTACTGCTTCCCTTCTATCTGACACTGACGGTCGCAATGCTCGATCCGACGGCCATTTCCTATAACTATCTGTTCTACGGGCTTTCCCTGATCGGAGCGTTTATCCTGTACTTTGCTTACCGCCGCTCCTTCCGGCTCAAGAAGGAGGATATCATCTCCATTCTCGTTTGCTTTGTCGTCGGCGTTGCGCTCAGCATTATCGCACAAAAACTATCGGTCGAAATGGTTGATAACATATATATCTTAACTGTGTGCCTGAATTGCTGATCACACTCTCCCGATACCTGCGCCGCCGAGGCTTGCCTCGGCGGCGCATTTTGTAAAATCTGCCGTAAAAGTGCAGAATTGTCATGCATTCTGAACGAAAAAGCTCACAAATGAGGTAAAACGGCGAAAATAGCGTGAAAGAAGGGCGCAGTCAAGCGCTTAATTTGACAAATCGGACAAATTGTGGTATACTATTTCTGTTGCGTAGTCCGACTTGCGCGGCAAAGGAGGAATTTACTATGCCCAATGAAAGAGACGAAGGGTATCTCACCAAAGACGAATGGATCAAGATCGGGGATCTGACGCGTCAATGCGCTGATTCCTGCCGCATCGACCCCAAGTTTTATTCGCAGTACGACGTCAAGAAAGGTCTGCGCGACCTGGACGGCAGAGGGGTGCTTGCAGGGCTGACGGAGATCTCGGAGGTCAAGGCGACGGCGGAGGCGGACGGCAAGCGCGTTCCCGCGCCCGGCGAGCTGTACTACCGCGGTTACAACGTCAACGATCTCGTCAAGGGATTTTTAACGGACAAACGGTTCGGTTTTGAGGAGGCGACCTATCTGCTGCTCACGGGGAAACTGCCAAGCGCAAGGGAGCTTCGCTCTTTTTGCGACCTGCTGGGAGAGTTTTACACGCTGCCCAAGAACTTCGTGCGCGACATCATCATGAAGTCGCCCTCGGAGGACATGATGAACTCCCTCATGCGCTGCGTGATCTCGCTCTTTCCCTATGACCCCAACCCCAACAACACCGCGCCCGACAACGTCATGCGCCAGTGCCTGCAGCTCATCGCGCAGGTACCCATCTTCTCGGTGTATTCCTACGCCGCGTCCAGCTTCTACAATAAGAGCGATTCGCTGGTCATCCACCGCCCCCGCACCGATCTCTCGATGGCGGAGAATATTCTCTACATGCTGCGGCAGGACTGTTCCTATACCGAGTTGGAAGCGCGCGTACTGGACATGGCGCTCGTGCTGCATGCCGAGCACGGCGGCGGAAACAACTCCTCGTTCACAACGCACGTCGTCACCTCGTCGGGCACCGATACATACTCGGCGATCGTCGCGGCGCTCGCCTCCCTGAAGGGTCCCCGCCACGGCGGCGCGAATATCCGCGTCATGCGCATGTTCGAGGACATGAAAGCCAATATCGATACGCGCGATGACGATCAGCTCAGGGCGTATCTGGAGGCGCTCGTGGACGGCAAGGCGTTCGATCGCGCGGGGCTCATTTACGGCATCGGACACGCCGTGTACAGCATCTCCGATCCGCGTGCCAAAATCTTCAAGGGGTTTGTCGAAAAGCTGTCCTATGAAAAGGGGCTGCACGACGAGTACGATCTGTATGCGCGCGTCGAGCAGTTCGCGCCCGAGATCATTTCCAAAAAGCGCAAGATGTACAAGGGCGTCTCGGCAAACGTCGATTTCTACAGCGGGTTCGCCTACAGCATGCTCAATATCCCCATCGAGCTGTACACGCCTATCTTTGCCATTGCGCGTATGGCGGGCTGGAGCGCACACCGCATGGAGGAGCTCGTCAACGCGGGCAAGATCATCCGCCCCGCGTACCAGGCCGTCGCCGAGCACAGGGAGTACGTCCCGATCAAGGACAGAAAGTAACATACACAAGTCATAAAGCGCCGCGCCCTGCCAACAGGCAGGGAGCGGCGCTTTCTCGTCAGGTCTTTGCAATTAAGCAAAATAATTTTTTTCGTCAAAGCCGAGGCTGATGAGGATGGCGCGGTTGACGCGGCGCATGGTCGTGGGCGGCAGCTCGCCGATGCGGCTCATCAGCCGCTTTTTGTCGATCGTTCTGATCTGCTCCAACAAAATGACGCTGTTCTTTGCCAGCCCGAACGCGCACGGCAGTTCGATATGCGTGGGCAGGCGCGCCTTTCCGATCTTGCTCGTGACGGCGGCGGCGATCACGGTGGGGGAATATTTGTTGCCCGTATCGTTCTGCACGACGAGCACAGGGCGCACGCCGCCCTGTTCGCTCCCGATGACGGGGGAGAGGTCGGCATAATACAGTTCTCCGCGTTTGACGATCATAACGTTCCTCTTGGGTGCATGGTCTCCGCTATCATTGTATGTAGCGGGCAGACATTTTGCGCACCGCAACAAAAGTATTGCCGTCAGGCGTGGGGATTATACGCAGCGGACACATTTTCACATGGGGCGAATGCCGGAAAACGATGCGCGCCGCCGACGCAAAGCGTCGGCGGCGCGCATGAAAAGATGAGTTTATTATCAGGATAATCGGATCCAGTTGTGGTAGCAGTAGTAGTACATGTCCGTCAGATATCTTGCAGCCGTTGCCGGGTCGGAGAGGTCATCGCTTTCAATGCGTGTGCCGGCCTCCGCATCCTCGCTGACATACCAGCCCTCGGGATTTTCAAACGTGACGCTTGTAAGTTCGGTGCATCCGCTGAACGCGCCATCTTCGATGCTCACGACGCTTTCGGGAATCGTGATGCTCGTAAGGCTGTAACACCCGCTGAATGCGCTTATCTCGATGCTCGTGAGGTTTGCGGGAAGGACGATGCTCGTGAGACTGCTGCAGCCCCCAAATGCCTCATAGCCGATGCTCGTGACGCTGTCGGGCAGGACGACGCTTTCAAGACTGCCGCAGCCCACAAATGTCCAATCACCGATACGCGTGACGCCTTCGGGGATCGTGATGCTCGTGAGGCTGCTGCAGCTGCTGAATGCCGAATCCCCGATGCCCGTGACGCTGTCCGGAATGTCGACGCTCGCCAACGCAAAACAGTTCGCAAAGGCGTTTGCGCCGATATGTGTGACGCCCTCGGGGATCGTGACGCTCGTCAGTTCGATGCAATCGGCGAATGCGGCATCCGCAATGACCGTAGTGCCCTGTCTGACGGTATACGCGCCCGAGAGCGTTTCCCGTGCTGCGATCAGATAGTTCCCGAGGAAGAGGATGCCGTCCTCCCAGTTTGCGTCATCGTTGAAGAATGCGGTGTTGCGGAATGCAAAGATGCCGATGCTCGTGACGGTGTTGCCTACCGTTATGCTTTGCAGGTTGCTGCATTCGTTGAACGCCCAGGCGCCGATGCTGACGACGCCGTTCCCCAATGCCGCACGTTGAAGGTTGTAACAAGCATAGAACGCCCTGTCGCCGATATGGGTGACGCTGTCCGGGAGCGTAATGCCCGTGATCGCTCTGTTCTCGAAGGCGTTGTACGCAATGACCGTGGTGCCCTGCTTGACGGAATACGTGCCCGAGAGCGTATCCTGCGCCTCAATCAGATGGGAGCCGATATAGAGGACGCCGTTCTCCCGGTTGTCCGCGTCGTTGTAATATGCCGTATTGAAAAATGCACCCGCAGCCATGTATTCGACGCTTCCATTGATCGTGATTTCTGCCAGATTTTCACAATTTGCAAACGCGGCAGAGCCGATAAACCAGACGCTGTCCGGGATCGTGACGCTCGTCAGACCAGAGTTGAGCCAAAACGCTTGGCTTTCAATTCTTTCCACGCCCTCCTCGATGGTCAGGCTCTGCAAATGGACGCAGCGGGAGAATACGTCCGTGCCGATGCTCGTAATACTGCCCGGAACGGTGACACTGCCCTCGATTGCCGCGGGGGCGTGGATGAACTGCTTCATGTCCTTGTTGTACAAAATCCCGTCCTGAGCGGCATAAAATGCATTGTTTTCCGCTACGGTGATGCTCTCCAGATCGTTGCACAGTTCAAAGACCGCCTCGCCGATGTACATGATGCCTGCGGGAATGTGGATGTTCGTTAACGTGGTGCAGGATTGGAAAGCGGCGTTTCCGATACTGACAAGGCTTTCGGGGAGTGTGACGCTCGCAAGGTTTTCGCAATGGGCGAACGCGTCCTCTCCGATGCTGACGAGGCTGTCGGGAAGCGTGACGCTTGTCAATTGCGAGCAGGCCAGGAAGGCGCCGCCTCCGATGCTTGTAATGCTGTCCGGAAGCGTGACGCTTGTCAGTTGCTTGCAATACGCAAACGCGTCCCCATCGCCGTAATGGCGGATGGTCGTGACGGGCAGCCCCTCATGGGTGGCGGGCACATATACCTCGGCGGCAGTGCCCGTGTAGTCGGTCACGAAGTACTCCGTCCCATCCTGACTGAGCGTGAATACCAATCCCTCCGTCGCCTGTAAGGGCTCCTCGGGGGTATCGGGGTTGTCGTTGGGGTTGTCGTTTCCTGTGTCTCCCGTGTCGGCGCAGGCGGCAAACCCGCATGTGAGCAGAAGCGCCATGAGCGCCGTCATCGCTGCCGGCCAAAATTTGCGTTTCATCATTTTCTTCTTGTTTCGCAGGTCATACGCGGTGCGCATCCATGAGGGGATACGTCTGCGATTTGCCTGAATTCAGAATGAGTATATCACACTTACTTCCGGTTTGCAAGTATTGCGGCAAAGAAAATTTTTTTCATCATGCGGTTCGCCATCTGCCCGCCGCGGTTGTTCTGCGGCGGAGATTTTGGGGCGTTCGGAGTTGACAGCGTACGTCGCTTGGCGTATAATATAGGGCACTATGAAGGCAAAGAAAATCTCTTTGGAGACGCGCGCGGGCATTGCGGGGCTTGTCTGTAACTTGCTCCTTGCGGCGGGCAAGATCGCCGCGGGCGCGCTGACGGGGCTGCTGTCCGTGCTCGCGGACGGCGTCAACAATCTGAGTGACAGCGGCGGGAGCATCGTGGCGCTCATCTCCTTCCGCGTTGCGGGCAAGCCCGCGGACAGGGAGCACCCCTACGGGCACGGGCGCGCGGAGTACGTCGCGACTATGTGCATCGCCTTTCTCGTGCTGGTGCTCGCCGTCGAACTCGCGCGCGAGTCTATCGAAAAGGTGATTGGCGGGGCGGAGAGCGTCGCCGTATGGTGGGTGTATCTCGTGCTGGGCATCTCGGTCGCCGTCAAGGCGGGCATGTTTGTCATGTACCGCATCGCCGCAAAGAAGACGGGCTCCGATCCCCTGCGCGCGGCGGCGACGGACAGCGCCTGCGACTGCATTGCGACGTTTGCCGTGCTTACGGGCGCGCTCATCTCGCAGTTCACGGACTTTGCTGCCGACGGCTGGATCGGCATTTTGGTCGCCGTGTTCATCGCATGGCAGGGCGTCAAACTGTTAAAAGAGGCGGGTTCCAAACTTTTGGGGCAGGCGCCCGACGCGCAGCTCGTGGCGCACATCCGCGAGATGCTGCTCGCGGGCGAGGGCGTGCGCGGCGTGCACGATATCCGCGTGTACGGCTACGGGCGGGACGCCACGTTTGCGACGGCGCACGTCGAGATGGATGCAAACCTTCCCGCGCTCATCTCGCACACCGTGCTGGACGGGCTGGAGCGCGCCGTGCAGGAGGAAACGGGCGTGCTGCTTACCCTGCACCTCGATCCCGTCGTGCCTGACGACGCGGAGGCAAAGGAGATGGAAGAGCGCGTGCGCGCCGCCGTCGAGGGCATGGCGGAGGGCATGGATATCCACGATTTCCGCCTGCTGCGCGGGGCGCGGACAAAGGTCGTATTCGAAGTGGGCATCCCCTTTGACTGCCCCGTTCAGGACGGCGAACTCCAATCGTCCGTCGAACAGGCGGTACGCGTGCTCGGGGACTACGAGCCCGTCGTGACCGTCGAACGTGAGTAAACGAGCGAAAAAAGAGGAAAGTTCCCGAAGAAGGAAGAAGGGGCGCGGTGCGGCAAGGTCTGCACCGCACTTTTTTTGCTGCGCCGCCTTCAAACTATTGTGTTTTCCCGAAAAAAATGGTATAATTTTTCAAGACAATTCTAAGGGTTGGAGAATTAACAATGCTCAAGATCATTGTGGACGCCATGGGCGGGGATCACGCACCCGCCGAGATCGTCAAGGGCGCGGTGGAGTCGCTTGCCGACCGCTCCGATTTTAAGGTCATTTTAACGGGCGACGAAGCCCTCATCAAGCATGAACTGGACAAATACACCTACGACGCCTCCCGCGTCGAGATCGTCGGTTGCACACAGGTCATCACCAACGACGACGTGCCCACGCATGCCGTCCGCTCCAAGCGGGACAGTTCCCTCGTCGTCGGGCTGAACATTCTGAAGAACGATATCTCCGCGGGCGGGTTTGTCTCCGCGGGTTCTACGGGCGCGGTCCTCACGGGCGGCATCATGTTCATCGGGCGCATCAAGGGCGTCATGCGCCCCGCGCTCTGCCCCGGCATTCCCAACGTGCGCGGCAAGATGACGCTTCTTTGCGACTGCGGCGCGAATGCGGAGTGCAAGCCCCAGTACCTCGCGCAGTTCGGGCTGATGGCGTCCGCCTATGCGCGCGCCGCGTACGGCGTGGAAAATCCCCGCGTCGGGCTGCTCACCAACGGCACGGAGGAGCACAAGGGCGATCCGCTGCACCAGGAGGCGCACCGGCTCCTCAAGAATATGCAGGGCATCAACTTTGTCGGCAATATCGAAGGACGGGACATCATGTACGGGGACGTCGACGTCGCCGTGGCGGACGGCTTCTCGGGCAACATCGCCTTAAAGGCGATCGAGGGCTGCGGCAAGACGGTTGCCGAGATGCTCAAAAAGGAGTTTACGGCTTCCTTCGGCAGAAAGCTCAGCTACCTCGTCGCCAAAAAGCCCATTTCGGGGCTCTCCAATGCGCTGGACTATTCCCGCTTCGGCGGCTCGGTGTTTTTGGGGCTCAAGAAGGTGGTCGTCAAGTCGCACGGCTCCTCCAAGGCAAAGAGCATCAAGCCCTCTATTTATCAGGCGATCGACGCCTGTAAGGGCGGGCTGATCGGCATGATGGAGGACCTGCTCGCCGAGACCTCCGCACAGAGCGAAAATGTCTGATTTGTCCGCCGCAGAGGCGGCGATCGGCTATACATTTTCGGACAAGGCGCTGCTTGCGCGGTGCTTCTGTCATTCCTCCGCCGCAAACGCAGGCGGCGAGGAGAGCAACGAGCGCCTGGAATTTTTAGGGGACGCGGTCGTACAGCTGTACGTCACCGACCTTTTGTACCGCACCGACGGGGGCAGAGAAGGGGCGCTCACGGCAAAGCGGCAGAGTTACGTCTCGCGCGGGGCGCTGGAAGCGGCGTGCGAGGCGCTGGGGCTCATCGACTATCTGCGCTACACGGGCGACGTGCTCGTGCACGGCAAGACGGCGGCAAACCTCTATGAGGCGGTCGTCGGCGGCATCTATCTGGACGGCGGCTATGCGGCTGCGGAGGCATTTCTCTCCCGCACCCTGCTGCCGCAGGAGGCGGGCAACTTCCGCGCACTCCTGCAGGAATATGTGCAGGCGCGCAGCAAGGCGCTGCCCGTGTATTCCTCGCGGGATGCGGATGGGAGCGTCGTCTGTACGGTCAGCGCACTGGGCGAGAGCGCCACAGCGTGCGCGCCCACCAAAAAACTCGCCGAACGGGCGGCGGCAAGATGCTTATTCGGGAAACTATCGAAGCAATGAATTTTAAGGAAATCCAACTTCTGGGGTTCAAGTCCTTTGCGGACAAGACCTCGATCAAATTTGAGGACGGCGTCACCTGTATCGTCGGACCAAACGGCTGCGGCAAGAGCAACGTCGCGGACGCCGTGCGCTGGGTGCTGGGCGAGCAGTCGGCAAAGACGCTGCGCGGCTCCTCCATGCAGGACGTCATCTTCGGCGGCACGCAGACGCGCCGCCAGCTCTCCTATTGCGAAGTCACGCTCGTCTTTGACAATACAAACCGCATGTTCGACATCGAGTACGACGAGGTCGCCATGACGCGCCGGCTGTATCGCTCGGGCGACAGCGAATATCTGCTCAACAAGCAGCCCTGCCGCCTCAAGGATATCGTCGCGCTTCTGCACGGCGTGGGCATCGGCAAGGAGGGCTACTCCATCATCGGGCAGGGCAAGGTCGAGCAGATCATGAACGCCAAGCCCGAGGATCGCCGCGCCATCTTCGAGGAAGCGACGGGCGTCATGAAGTTCAAGTCGCAAAAGGCGGAGATCGAACGCAAGCTGGAGAGCGCTAGGGACAACCTGACCGTGTTCGTCCAGCGCATGGACGAGGCGGAAAATCAGCTGCGTCCCCTCGAAAAGCAGGCGGAGACGGCGAAAAAGTACCGCGCCTATACCGAGGAGTTAAAGCACGAGGAGGTCAATTCCTACCTCGTCCGCTTCGATAACTTTGCCTATGAGACGGGCAGGCAGCGCGAGAAGATCGAGCGCGCCGGCAGAGAGCTCGGGCAGGTGGAGACCCGCCTGACGGAGCTGGACAAGGAGGAGCAGTCTGCCCGCGAGCAGATTGCGCAGGCGGACGCGGACCTTCGCGCCGTCAACGAAAAACTGCGCGCCTTTGAAGTGGGCATCGAGCACAAGACGGGCGAGGCGAAGGTCTTGGGCGAGCGCATCCGGTCTTACCGCCGCCAGCTTCAGACGGCGACGGACGACATCGAGTACTCCATGCGCCGCACGCGCGAGATCGAGCAGCTGGAGAGAAGCGGCGCCGCTAAGTCGGCGGAAAACGAAAAGCGCGCCAAGGCGATCGCCAAGGAGTGCACGGGGCTGGAGGCAAAGCTTGCCGAGGTCTCCGAAAAGGTCGCCGCGTTCGAGCGCATCTCGGACGAAAAGCGCGCGAGCGAGCTCTCTTCGGTGGAAAACCTCGCCGACGTGAGGGCGAACGTCGGAAGCCTCTCCGCCCGCCGCGACGCGGTGGACGAGCGCATCGCAGAGGTCAGGGCGGCGCTCGAAAAGGCGAACGCGCGCCGCAGCGAGTACGTCCGCCAGGCGGCAGAGTGCGCATCGGAGAAGACCGCCTGCGAGCAGTTCCTCGACGAAAAGCCGCAAAAAGAGGCGGCGCTGCAGGCAGAGCTTGCCGAGGCAGAGGCGCAGCGGCGCGACCTCACGGCGCAGATCGCCGACTGCAACACCTCCATCCTCAATCTCACCAACAATCTGGAGATGTATGTCAATCTCAAGAACCGCTTTGACGGCTACCGCGATTCGGTGCGCAAACTGCAGCTCACCGCCAAGTCGCAGCCCGAGATCGGCAAGAGATTGAAGGGCGCGATCGCGGATATCGTCCGCACGGAGAAGACATACGAGGTCGCTATCGAAACGGCGATCGGCGGCGCGATGCAGAACCTCGTCACGGCGACGCAGGAGGACGCGCGCTATCTCATCGAATACTTAAAGCGCACGGGCGGCGGTATCGTCACCTTCCTGCCTGTGGACACCATGCGCCCGCGCGGCAACGGCAGAGACATCCGCGCCGCTCTGCGCGAGGAGGGCGCCGTCGGGCTCGCGAGCGAGCTGGTCACTTACGATCCCTACTATGAGAATATCGTCGGGTATCTGCTCGACAACACGCTCATCTGCGACACCATCGCCAACGCGACGCACATTTCGCGCAAGTTTCCGCGCGCCTTCAAGATCGTCACGCTGGACGGCGACACGATCGCCTCGTCGGGCGCGATGACGGGCGGCTCCCGCCGCCGCGAGAGCGGAAACCTGCTCGCGGGCGAGCGCCGCATCAAGGAGTGCGAGGAGGGAATCGCCGCCAGAAAGAAGCAGATGGCGCGCCTCAAGCAGGAACTGGAAGCCTGTGAACAGGCACTCTCCGAAAAGCAGGCGGCGTGCGAGCAGTTCCGCCTCAAGGTGCAGGAGGAGGCTGCGTCCTATGCGGCGCTCTCCCAGCGCGCGGCGACGCTCGAAGGTCTGCTCGCCGACGCGCAGCACGACGTCGCGGACTACGAAGCGCTGCTCGAGACGCTCGGCCGTACGGCGGACAACTTAAAGAGCGAGGTGCTCTCCTCGGAGGAGAGCGAAGAACTGCTCAACAAGATCCGCTCGGAGGCGGCGGCAGAGGCTGCGTCGCGGCAGGCGGAGGGGGACAAGCTCAAAGCCGAGCGCGATGACTTGCTTCAAAAGCTCAACGCTCTGCGCGTCGAGAGTGCGTCCATTGCCTCCGCGCAGGCGGCGGATGAGGCGAACGTGCAGCGCATGCGCGAGGAAAAAGCGGCGCTCATGCGCAAGGTGGACGAGACGCGCGCCGCCGTCACCGAGACGGAACAGCGCATCGAACAGCTCAAGCGCGAGGAGGAGAAGGCGGCGCTCACCGAGGAGGAACAGCGTGCCGTCTCGTCGTTGCGCGAGCGGCTTGCGGGGATCGAGCAGGAGAAAAAGACGGTCAGCGACGCGCAGACGCGCCTTTCCGAGGAGAAGCGCTCCCTGCTTGCGCGGCAGATGACGCTGTCCGAGCAAAAGCACGAATGCGAGCTGGAGATCTCCAAGGCGGAGGCGTCGCTGGAGAACATGAAGCAGCGCATCGACGAGGCGTACGGGCTCACCTACGAGAGCGCGCTTGCACTTCGCGACGAGCACTACGATATCACGCAGGCGTCCGCGCGCATCAACAGCTTAAAACACCGCATCGGCGCGCTGGGCGCGATCAACCAGAATGCCGAGGAGGACTACGACAACCTGCTCGCCCGCTACAGCGAGATGCAGACGCAGAAAGAGGACCTCGACAAGGGCATTTCCGATTTGACGGGCGTGCTGGAGGAACTCAAAGGGGAGATGCAGCGCAAGTTTGACGCGGGCTTCAACGAGATCAACGCCAACTTCACGCAGATCTTCCGCGAACTATTCGGCGGCGGCAAAGCGGAAATGCAGCTCGACTACACCGACTGCGACGACCCGCTCAATGCGGGCATTGAGATCGTCGCCTGCCCGCCCGGGAAGAAGCTGACGAAGATCTCGCTTCTGTCGGGCGGCGAGCGCGCGTTCACGGCGATCGCCATCCTGTTCGCGATCTTAAAGTCCCGCCCCATGCCGTTTTGTATTCTCGATGAGATCGAAGCGGCGCTGGACGAGGCGAACGTCGACCGCTTTGCAAAGTACCTCAAAAAGTTCTCTAAGGACACGCAGTTCATCGTCATCACGCACCGCAAGCCGACGATGAACCAGGCGGACGTCCTGTTCGGCGTGACGATGGAGGAAAAGGGCGTGAGCAAGATCGTCTCGGTCAAGCTCTCCGAAGTCGAAGCCCGGCTGGGGGGAGATACAATACAATAAAAAAGTTCACGCGAATCTTTTTGCAAAGGCAAAAATCTTCGCCGTGAGATTTAGAAAAAACGCCGCCGCGACAAGACTGCGGCTCGTTTTCTCTCTGCGCAGGGCTTTTAAGGGCTTACATTTTAGCCCCTGCGCATTCACTCTTTCCCCAAAGCGCTCCCGCGCAACTTGGGGCGGAAAAGGCATAACAAGTGAAGCCTTTTCCCGTAATTGATAGCAAAAGTGAAAGCCTACCCTGAAACGAAGTTTTAGGGTGAGGCGTGCATCATGCGCACCAGAACGGTGTGCTGTGCGCGCACGCCGAACTTAGAAATCGCCTTTTTCAGCGGCGATTTCTTGCCCGCAGGCGGTGCTTTCCCTTGGCGCCGCCAAGACGGTGTCCCGAAGGGACGGAAGGGGCTGGCTTCTCCCCCGGGAGAAGCTCCGCCGCAGGCGGTGATGAGGGGAATCACAATCACAGGTACAAGGAGGGTTTCCCTCCGCAGTATGCCCCTATTTGCTGCTTTAGCGGCATGGGGGAGGGTGTGAATTGACGCGAACGATGATTGTAAGCCCTTAAGGGTTCGCGTCAAGAGAGGGGTAAGGACGTGCGTTATGCCGACAGCCGCGGTGCGGCTTCGGCGCATGTCCGAACTTAAGAAATTGCCATATGCAAGGCAATTTCTTGACCGAGGGCGGGGGCTACCCGCACGAGACGTGCGGTCAGCCGCAAGGCGGCGTGCCCGCGACCGCCCTCTCAAATCACGGAATTTTGTCACGCCTTTGCGTGAGAAAATTCGTGAACATGTGAGGAGGTTTTGATGAGTTTTTTCGGAAAAATTCGCGATGCGTTGAAAAAGACAAAGGACGGCGTGTCTGCCAAGATGCGGCAGCTGTTTCTAAAGAATAAGCTGGGCGATGCGTTCTATGACGAACTGGAAGAGATCCTCATCTCCGCCGACGTCTCCGTGCGCACCGCGGAGGACGTCATCGATCAGGTCAAAGAGGAGGCGATCGGGCAAAAGGTCAAGGATGAACAGTTCGTCACCGATCTTCTGAAGGACATTCTCGAGGACACCCTCAACGAGGCGCCCGTGCCCGAGCTCACCTATCCCTGCGTCATCATGTTTGTCGGCGTCAACGGCGTGGGCAAGACGACGACCATCGGCAAGGTCGCCAACTGGTTCGTGCGGCAGGGCAAGACGGTGACGGTCGCGGCGGCGGACACCTTCCGCGCGGCGGCGATCGATCAGCTGGGCGTCTGGGCGGAGCGCGCCAAGGTGCGCATTGTCAAGCACGAGGACGGCAGTGATCCCGCGGCGGTCATCTTTGACGCCGTCTCCTCGGCAAAGGCGCGGGGAACGGACGTCGTGCTCGTCGATACGGCGGGCAGGTTGCACGTCAAGGAAAATCTGATGAAGGAATTGCAGAAGATGGACCGCGTCGTCAGGCGCGAGTGGCCCGAGGCGCAGTTCTTAAAGTACCTCGTTCTGGACGCGACGACGGGGCAGAACGCGATGAGCCAGGCAAGGATCTTCGACGAGGCGGTCGAGCTGGACGGCATCGTGCTGACCAAACTGGACGGCACCGCCAAGGGCGGCTTTGTCTTTTCGCTGTGCGGCGAGCTCAAGATCCCCGTCGTCTTTGCGGGCGTCGGCGAGAAGATCGACGATCTGGAGCTGTTCGACGCCGAACAGTTCGTCGAGGGCTTCTTTTAAGGTGCGTAAAAGCTCCGCATATCGCTGCATGAATCAAGTGCGCCGCCGCGCATCTGCGCGGCGGCACACGTTGCCGCTTCGTAAGGCTCAGGCGCGCGATCGGACATATGCAGGCGCGCGCCATGCAAAAAAAGCGCAGATAAAATCGGCGTGAAAATTTCATCTGTCAAGTGATTTTGCTTGACAGGCGTGCGCGATTCCTGTATAATACGGCATGGAAACGGAGGGAGACGATGGATCTGCATTTCTTGCGGCTGTGGGATATCTACAATCCGCTCCTCACCGAGACCCAGCGCGAAGTCACCGATCTGTATTTCAACTGCGATCTGTCCCTTGCGGAGATCGCCGAGCAGAAGGGGTGCTCGCGGCAGAGCGTCTCCGATACGCTCCAGAAGGCGCGCCGCCTCATGGAGGAGTACGAGGAAAAGTTGCACTTTTCCCGCCTGCTGACGGAGAGCTCACTGGCGCAGTCGCTGATGATGACAAATCTCGTCAACTGGGCGAAGGAAAACCTCGCGCCCGAACAGTGCGCGCAACTCAAACAGTTCATCGACCGCGATTATTCCGAGGAGGCGAAGGCGCTCTTCGAGAGCAACCGCGAAAAACTTTCGTAAGGAGGGAAGTGACATGGCAGTTTTTGCATCGCTCTCCGAGCGGCTCAATCATATCTTTTCCAAGCTCACCAAGCGCGGAAAGCTGACGGAGCTGGAGATCCGCTCCGCCATGCGCGAAGTGCGCATTGCCCTGCTGGAGGCGGACGTCAACTTAAAGGTTGCCAAGCAGTTCATCGCCGAGGTGTCCGAAAAGGCGGTCGGGCAGGAGGTCTTGCAGTCCCTCAACCCCGCCCAGCAGGTCATCAAAATCGTCAACGAGGAGCTCATCAACCTGATGGGTCCTGCAAACGCCAAGCTGGAGGTCGCCTCCAAGCCGCCCACCGTCATCATGATGTGCGGTTTGCAGGGCGCGGGCAAGACGACCATGTGCGGAAAGCTTGCATTCCTCTTAAAAAAGCAGGGCAAGAAGCCCCTTCTGGTTGCCTGCGACATCTACCGTCCCGCCGCGATCGAGCAGCTCAAAGTGGGCGGCAAGCGCGTCGAGACCGAGGTCTTTGAAAAGGGCACGCAGGCGCCCGCAAAGACGGCGAAACAGGCGGTGGAGTATGCGCTGAAGATGGGCTATGATACCGTCATCATCGATACGGCGGGGCGCCTTCACATCGACGACGCACTCATGCAGGAGCTGGAGGAGATCAAAAAGACGGTCTCCGTCACAGAAACGCTGCTCACCGTCGACGCGATGACCGGTCAGGACGCCGTCACGGTTGCCGAGACCTTCAACGCGCGTCTGGATATTACGGGCGTCATTCTCACCAAGCTGGACGGCGATACGCGCGGCGGCGCGTGCCTTTCCATCAAGGCGGTCACGGGCAAGCCCATCAAGTTCATCGGCGTGGGCGAGAAGTTTACCGATCTCGAGCCATTCTATCCCGACCGTATGGCGTCCCGCATCCTGGGCATGGGCGACGTTCTCTCGCTCATCGAAAAGGCGCAGGAGGCGGTCACGGAGCAGCAGGCGAAGGACCTGGAACGCAAGATGCGCGAAAATTCCTTCACGCTCGCCGACTACCTCGACCAGTTCGAGGCGCTCAAAAAGATGGGCGGCGCGAGCGCGCTCATGAGCATGCTCCCCGGGAGCAAACTTAAAATTAAAGAGGGGGACGTGGACGAAAAGCGCATCGAGCGCATCCGCGCGATCATCCTCTCCATGACGCCCAAGGAGCGCGACAATCCCTCCATCATCAACTCTTCCCGCAAGCGCAGGATTGCGCTGGGTTCGGGGACGACGGTGCAGGAGATCAACCAGCTTCTAAAGCAGTTCGAGCAGACCAAGCTTCTAATGAAGCAGTTAAAGGGCGGCAAGGGCAAGATGCGCCTGCCTTTCTGACGAACAACAAATGAGCAAGCACACCCCGCGCGGGTTGCTGATAATTTCAGAGAATATTTCCGGAGGTAAGTACAATGGTCAAAATGAGATTGGTACGCATGGGCGACAAGAAGTCCCCCGTGTATCGTATCGTCGTGGTGGATGCGCGCAAGGCGGCAACGGGCGAGTATATCGAGAAGATCGGCTTCTATGATCCCAAGTCCGAGCCCGTCACGCTCACCGTGGATGTGGAGAAGGCAAAGGAGTGGCTCGCAAAGGGTGTTCAGCCTACCGAGACCGTGAGAAGCCTGCTCATCCGCTCCGGCGCGATGGAAAAGCCCACCAAGCTCTCGCCTTCCAAGACCAAGACGAAGAAAAAGAAGTAAGCACGATTTTTGCTCCTTTCTCCAAACACACCGTAATCAAAAAGGAGGCATATGATGCTGGAACTCGTCAAGTATATCGTCAACCGTTTCGCCGAGGACAAGGAGAACGTCTCCTACGAGGTCGAAGAGACGGAGGACGCCATCACGATCACCGTGCTTCTGTCCGATTCGGACATGGGCAAGGTCATCGGCAAGCAGGGGAAGATCGCCAAGGCGCTTCGCACGCTCGTGCGCGCCGCGACCCCCAGGGATTCCAAGAAATACAACGTCGAGATCAAAGAGCGCTCGGCGGAGTAAGTCAATCATTTTTCCGAAAGCGCGCCGCGGCAATCTGCCGCGGCGCGCTTTCGGCGTTTCGAGATAGGGGGCAGCCGACAGAATTTTTCGTTTCGCCGCCTCTTTTTTGCGCCGAAGGGTGGACATTTGACCGGCATTCGGGTATAATAGACGCAGAAATTTTGGAGGAAGTATATGAAACTCAGCGATCTCACGATAGAGGAAAAACTGCGGCTCATCTGCGGCAAGGGCTCGTGGCACACGGAGGACTTTGGCGGAAAGCTGCCTGCCGTCTCCATGTCGGACGGTCCCGTCGGACTGCGTACCATGTATCAGGCGGAGAATGGGACATGGGAGACCTGGCCCGCCGTCGCATACCCTTCGGTGCAGGTGCTCGCCAACACCTGGAGCGAGGACTGCGCCCGCCTGATGGGCGAGTGCCTGGGCGACGACGCGGCGGAGCGGAATGTCGATCTGCTGCTCGGGCCGGGCGTCAATATCAAGCGCAACCCTCTGAACGGGCGCAACTTCGAGTATTTTTCGGAGGATCCCTGCCTTGCGGGCACGCTCGCCAAGGCGTATGTTTCGGGCGTGCAGTCGCGCGGCGTGGGCGCGTGCGTCAAGCACTTCTGCTGCAACAACCTGGAGTTTGACCGCCTGCATCAGTCGAGCGACGTGGACGAGCGCACCCTGCGCGAGATCTACTACCGCCCCTTCGAGATCGCCTGCGAGGCGCAGCCTGTCGCCGTCATGTGCAGCTACAACCGCATCAACGGAACGTACGGCTCGGAATATCAAAAGGGTTACGACGTTCTGCGGGAGGAGTTCGGGTTTGACGGCGCGATCATCTCCGACTGGGACGCGGTGCGCGATCGGACCGCCGCGGCAAAGGCGGGGCTGGATCTTGAGATGCCCTTCAACGAGCACAACTATTCGCGGCTAGTCGCAGATTACAAGGCGGGCAAGATCACGGAAGCCGAGATCGACGCCTGCGCGGCGCGTGTCCTCAAATTGGGGGAACGTATGGTGGAAATGCGTACCAGACGCACTTCGGGGCGCACGGAAGCGGAGCGCGCCGAGGCGGCAAAGAACATTGCCACGGAGGGCATTGTCCTGCTCAAAAACGAGGGCGTCCTGCCCCTTCAAAAGGGGACAAAAGCGGCGGTGTGCGGGTACTACGCAAAGCCGGACGACGCAAGGACGCTCGCGGGCGGCGGCTCGTCGCAGGTCGTCTGGAAGGACGCCGTCTTTGATCTTCCCGCACAGCTCGCGGCGCGCGGTGTGGAAAACGCCTACGAGCAGGGCTGCGCGGTCGATACCGTCTGGTCGGTGCGCATGGATATGCGCCGCGCCCGCATGAACGCGGCGGGAAGCGCCGTCAATATCGTCTGCGTCGGCACGGGCAACTGGCTGGAGTTTGAAGAGGGGGACCGCCGCAGCATGCGCCTGCCCGCGGTGCAGGAGCGGCTGATTCTGGAGACGGCGGAGGAGAACGAGAACACCGTCGTCGTGCTGTTTGCGGGCGCGGCGGTGGACATGAGCCGCTGGGTGGACAGCGTCGCGGCGGTCGTGTATGCGGGCTTTCCCGGCATGGGCGGCGACGCGGTGCTCGCAGATCTTCTGACGGGCGCGCGCAACTTCAGCGGCAAGACGAGCGAGACCTTCCCCTATGCACTGGAGGACGTCCCCGCCGCCGAGAGTTTTATGAGCGCGGGCGTCACGCGCTATCAGGAGGGTCTGGACGTCGGCTACCGCTATTTTGCGACCTACGATGTGCCCGTCCTGTTCCCCTTCGGCCACGGGCTGAGCTTTGCGGCGTTTGAGTATTCCGATCTCGCCCTTCAGCCCATGGAGACGGGCGTGCGCGTGAGCTTTGCCGTGGAAAATATCTCCGACCGGGACGGCGCGGAGGCGGCGCAGGTATATGTGCACGAGTGCGCGCCCCTCGTCTACCGCCCGACGAGGGAACTCAAAGACTTTGTCAAGCCCGCCATCCGGGCGGGGGAGAAAACGATCGTCGATTTGATGCTGCCCATGCGTGCATTTGCGCACTGGTCGACCTCACATGACAAGTGGGTCGTCACGGACGGCGTCTATGAAATTCTGATCGGCGCTTCGAGCGAGGATATCCGCCTTGCGGCAAAGGCGAAGATCGAAGGCGGCAAGATCACGGTGTTATGACCTGCGCCGCCCGACATATGCGGCGGAATGAAAACAGGGTATACGTACCTTGAAAAATGCAATCAAATACAAGTGCGCGGCGGGACTTTGGACCCCGCCGCGCACTTGTATATTACAATATATTATCATTCCCACAATGTCGGCAGATCGTCCTCGTAGTGCCAGTAGTTGCCGCCGAAAGCGGGCGGCGTGTCGGAATAGAAGTACACCCGCGTCGGATCGAGCACCGCGTCGTTGCCGCCGAGGTCCACCGCCATCCAATCGTCCTCTGTCCCGAGGTAGTAGGCGATCTCCAGATTGTTGCAATTCCAGAAGGCATCGTACAGAACAGCCTGCAGCGCTTCGCCCAGTACAATGGTGCGCAGCGACTCGCAGTTCTCAAACGCCAGTTCGCCGATCAGGACGACGGCATGCAGGTCGATGCTTTCAAGCGCGCCGCAACCCTGAAACGTCGCCGTTCCGATTTCGGTCAGCGTCCCATGAAAGGTGATTGTTTTCAGAGCTGCGCAGGAAGCGAATGTATAGCCGGCAAGGGAGGCGATGCCCGTTCCCAGCTCGATGGTCTCCAGATGGCTGCATTCATAGAACGCATACGCGCCGATCGCGCGCACACTGTCGGGGATGCTGAGCGCCGTCAGGATATCCCGCCCGCTGAAGGCGTATGCGCCGATTGCCGTCACGCCTTCCGGGATAGCGGCCGTCAGCCCTCCAAGGAGGAGCGTTCCGCCATTCATGAGGCAGTTGTCCTGTGCGTACAGGCTCTGGTTGCCGCGCGCAACAGAAATTTCCGCGAGCGCGGAGCAGTTGCGGAATTGCTCCGCGTCAATGGCGTCCGGCGTGAGGGACGCGCCAAAGGTGATGGAAGCGAGCTGCGTACAGCCCATAAATGCGTCGGGCAGGATTTCCGTCACATTGTCGCCGATCGTTATGTGACGGAGCGCTGTCAGTCCCAGGAATGCTTCGCTGGCGATGGCGACGACGGGAAGCCCGTCATAGGTGTCGGGGATGATAATCTCCTCGGCATTTTCTGTACTGCCTGCAAACATATAGCCATCCGTCTGTGTATCATATCGCACAAAGATCAGCCCGATTGCATGGTTTGTCTCGCCGCATACGGCGCAGGTATCTCCTTCGTAGCGGTGCGCCTCCCACTCCCGCGCGCCGCATCCGTAGAGGCAGCTGCGCGCATGTCCGTCCTCCTCCGGCGACCACGCCGACCAGTTGTGCGCGGTGACGGCGAGCTCCTCCGTGCGCACGGCATCGCAGCCGGTGCAGCCATAGACCGCGGCGCCCGTTGACGTGCAGGTGGGCGGGGTCGTGCTGCGCAGCGCCCAGACATGGTCGCTTGCTTCCAGAGTGGCGCCGCAGGCGGTGCACCGCGACCAGTGGAAGGAGTCGTTATATTCTACGGCGCCCGCACTGTGCGGGGCAAGGGGCAGGACCTCGGTGGTCTGCATGTCACACACGGTGCAGACAGAGCGGACAAGCCCGGTTGCGGTACAGGTAGGAGCCAAGATGATGTCATCTTCCCGCCAGCGATGTGCTTCCGGCGTGTCTGTCTCACCGCAGCCGTTGGCGCAGACATGCCAGTGCGCGGTCGCATTGGCGGTGTACCGGGTACCAAAGTCGTGCCCGGTCGGAGGGACTTCTTCCGTCATCGTAATGCCGCAGTCGCGGCAGGTCAGAAGGCGCGTGCCCGTCTGCGTACAGGTCGGCTCATGTGTCAGGACGCCGTCGTCCCAGTCGTGCGTGTGTCCGATATCGCTCTGCTCCTCGCGCTCCGCACCGCATGTGAGGCAGATGGACCCGCCGAGGAACAGGTGTGTTTCCTGCGCATCGGGCCCGCCGCAGCGGCGGCAGATGTGCCAGTGCATGCTGTCGTCATAGCACCATTCCGGATCGGGGTCATGGCCGAGCGCCGCGATCGTCTGCTGCATCGTAGTACCGCACAGCGTGCAGCGGTAGGAAAGTACGCCGTCCTGCGTGCAGGTCGCCTCCGTGCGGGACTCCAAAGTCCATCTGTGTGTTCCGTCTTCGCAGACGTCGTCCGAGCCGCCGGTGTCGCCTGACCCGTCGGTGTCGTCCGATCCACCGGTGTCGTCCGATCCACCGGTGTCGTCCGATCCGCCGATTTCCTCTTCTGCGCCGCAGATGATGCAAATGCCGCCCGAAAAGGTGTGCGCCTGTCGGTCGGTGTCCGTGCCGCATCCGCCCAGACATGCGTGCCAGTGCTGCGAGGCATCGTACGACCAGACTGTACTGAACGTATGTCCCGTGACGGGAATCGCGGCATAGGTGTTTTCACCGCAGATGCGGCAGGTTCTCAGCCACGTCCCTGCCGTCGTGCAGGTCGGCTGCGCAATGACGACGCCATCGTCCCAATCATGCACATGCTCGTCCTCGGGCTGAGAGCAGGCGCAGGCCGTCAGTCCGAGGAGACAGAGCAGCAGGGTAAGGATGAGGGGAAAATGCTTCATGGGGGTGTCCTTTGTAAGAGAGCATGATCACAGCGCTGCAGCGTATGCTTCCAGCAGATCGATCAGTTCTTCTTCGTGTTCAAAATAGTAGCTGTCATAGGAGACGAGCGGCGCTTCCTCCAGCGCCTCGGCGATGGAGTTGTCGTCATTGACGTCCACGCCCAGCCTGCAATAGGCGCGGTAGGCGTTTGCCACGTTGTCGGAAAGCCCTTCGGGCAGCACTTCCTTGAGCTGTGCCATGACGGAAAACATGTTGTATGCGCGGATCTCCGCATTGAGAAAGAATTGCAGATGCCCGCCGTCCTGCATTTCGCTGTCGTAGGTGAGCAGTTCCTGATAGGGCGAGGGCAGAGCGCCCTCCGCCCACAGCCGCCACATGTATTCCCACTGCCGCTGCGCGCGTTTTTCCGCGTTGCCGGGGAAGAGTTTGTCAAAAATTCCCATATGATCTCCTTAATAAAAGACACCGCGCGCGGGCGGTGTCTTTCCAAACGATACGCAATCAGACGATATACTTCGGATCGGGCGCAGCTGCATCCAGCTCCGCCTTCTTGTCCGCATAGCCGGGCTTGCCGAGCAGCGCGAACGTCGCCTTCTTGCCCGCTTCCACGCCGGGCTGGTTGAAGGTGTTGATATTGAACATTGCTCCCGCATACGCCGTCTGCAGCTCAAAGAGGTACAAAAGCTGTCCCAGAGTGAATTCGTTGATCTCGGGCAGGTGGATGGTGTAGTTGAGCCTGCCTGCCATGGTCAGCGCGTGCGCCGTCGCCTTGTTCTCCGCCTGGATGAGCTCTTCCATCGTGTGCCCGCCCAGGAAGGAGACGTCGGGGATGTCCTCGCAGCCGTGCGGGATGGGCGTCTTTTCCTTGTAGCTGTCCACGGAGAGGAAGGTCACGACCTTGTCATAGGGGCCTTCGGTGTACAGCTGGACCTGCGAGTGCTGATCGGTGACGCCGAGCGCCTTGACGGGGGTCTGCCCGACGTTGCAGGGCGTGCCGTCCAGCGTGACGTTCTTGCCCAGCGATTCCGCCCACAGCTGAGCGTACCAGTCGGAGACGTAGCGCAGATTGTCCGAGTAGGGCATGAGCACGCCGATGTTCTTGCCCTCGTTCATGGCGATGTATTGCAGCGTCGCGCACAAAAGGGCGGGGTTCTTCTTGAGGTCGGCCGTCTTGCACATTTTATCCATGTACGCAGCGCCCTTTAACAGCGTCTTGATATCGATGCCCAAAACTGCCGCGGGCAGAAGTCCCACGGGGCAGAGCTCGGAGAATCTCCCGCCTACGCCGTCGGGCAGGACATAGCTCTTGACGCCGCCCAGAGATGCGGAAATCTTGACGAGGTTGCCTTTGGCGGCGTCCGTCGTAAAGATGACGTTCTCCTTGATATCCACGCCCGCCTTGGTGAGAAGATCGGCGATGATCAGATACTGCGTCATCGTCTCGCTCGTCGCGCCCGACTTGGAGATGACGTTAAAGCAGGTCTTGGTGACGTCGATGACGTCCAGAAGGTCCTTCATGCGGACGGGGTCCACGTTGTCCTCGACGAAGAACTTAGGGCCGCGGCGCTTAATTTTGGGAAGGTCGTTATAGTGCAGGTGGCAGAGTGCGTTGAACGCCATCGTGGGGCCGAGCGCCGAACCGCCGATCCCGAGGACGACGAAGTTATCGAACTTTCTGCGCACGACTTTGGCGGTCGCAAGGATATCCGCGACGATCGCATCCTGGTTGTAGGGAAGCTCCGTCCAGCCCATGAACAGCTCGTCCTTGCCGCGGTTCTCCGCAACGTACGCGTGTGCAGCTTTGGCGATTTTCTTGTGCGCATCCAGCTTCTTTTCGGAAATTCCCTTGTCGCCGAGGTACTTGTCCGTCATGTTCGTGTAATCCACTCTGATGCGCAGAGATCTGCGCAGTTCTTCGGTCATTTTCATATCGCTCTGTATTCCTCCGTTATCAGATCATTGCACCTATTGTATCATACTTGTTACACGATTTCAAGGGTTCGCCAAAGATTTTTTGCGTTTTTTGCACAAAAATCGGGCAAAAAGCGCGCGGAGGTCGACAAGGCGGAACACAGAAAGGAGCGAGAGCTCGGCAATGAGGATGACGAGCATCGTGACGGCGAGCGCGGGGAGGTAGCTCAGCACCAGCACAAGCCCGCTGCGCACGAGATATCCAAGAGCGGCGGCGGGGAGTACGGCGCAGGCAAGGCGCACGCAGAATTTGCCCATGGCGAGCTTTCCCGCCTTTTTTCGCAGCAGTAGAAGGGATAATAGCGCCGTGATGCAGGCGTCGCCCATCATGCCGACGATGAGCGCGCCGCTGCCTAAGAATCGGGGCAGGATGAGCACGGAGAGGAGCATCCCTGCCGAGCCCGCAAGGAAGATCGCGAGCGTCTTTTTTTCGCAGCCGAGGGAGTTTAAGATGCTCGTCGTGATCATCGTAAGGCTCATGGGCAGCAGCTGGAAGGCGCACTGCGAGATGAGCTCTCCGCTCGCGGCGTTGGAGTAGAGCATGATGCCCACATCGCCGCCGCAGACGAGGTAAAAGGGCAGCAGCGCGCCGGAGATGAGCAGTGTGGCGCGCAGGGCGCGTCCGACGAGCGCGGAGACCTGCTCTTTGTTTCCGCGGTAAAACTGTTCGGAGAGCTCGGGCACGAGCACCAGCGCAATTGAGCCGATAAAGGCGCAGGGCACCGCCATCACAGGCATGACCATGCCGTAGACCATGCCGTATTCGCTCATGGCGGCGGCAGAGGAATAGCCCGCCGCGCGCAGCATGAACGGAAACAGCACCGAGATGAGGGAGGACAAAAGCGACGAGCTCGTGCGCATCGCCGTCACGGGCAGCGAGGAAAAGAGCAGAGGCCTGAGTTCCCCGCGCGGTGAGCGGAGCTTGCCCCCGCGCACAAAGAAGTAGACGGCGGCGATCGCAAAGGAGCAGACGTAGGAGACGAGCACGGCGACGGCGGTCAGCGTGATACCGTTGGCGGCGGGGAGCAGCAATAGAAGCGCGATGCCCACGCCGATGCGCAGCATCTCCTCGACGAGTTCGACAAAGGAGTAGGCAAAAAAGCGCTTGTTCCCCCAAAACACGCCGCGCAGGACGGAATAGACGGAGGTGCAGGAGAGCCCCAATAAGAGGATATAGAACACGTCCGCGCACCTGGGGTCGGCGAACACGCCCGTGAAGGGGTCGCGGAAGAGGAATAGAAGAACGGTCATCGGCACGCTGAAGCAGAGGGACAGAAGGATTGCTGCGGTAGAAGCGGACTGTTCCTTGAGGCGGTGTCCGCGTGCGCGGTGCTTGGAGAGAATGCGCGAGAGAGTGACGGGCAGGCCGCTCGAAGAGACCGTCAAAAAGACGGCGAACACGCTGTACGCCGCCTGATAGACGCCCAGCCCCTCGGCGCCCAGCGTGCGCGAGAGGATGATGCGATACAAAAACCCGAGGCAATGTTCCGCCGCATTGAAAAAGGTGACCACGGCGGCGGTGCGGTACAAATTCATGTCCTATTTTACGGAAGCCGTCACACATTTATGCCTGCGCGCATAGGATAAGAGCGTGGAACTTCAGCTCATCCGCCCCAAAACGCACCGCGTCTGCCGCGGACAGACGCTTGCCTCCATCGCCCGCACTTTCGGCGTGCCACCGCGTCTGCTCGCCGCGCACAATCATCTTACCTGCGAGGTAACGGAAGGGCAGCTGCTCACCATCCCGCCTGCGGGGAATGTATACCGCGTGCAGGGCGGGGAGTCGTGCACGCTCCTGTGCGGTTCCGTGGAGAACTTTCAAAAGCGCAACGCGACCGCACACCTCTATCCGACGCAGGAAGTGCTGCTCTGAGCGGCGCCGAAGGGACAAGCAGGGGAAGGGAAGGCGCGGCGCCGCGAAATCTTCGCGGCGCCGCGCATAAAAATTGGCAGGCGCACATATTTAGCGAACGAAAGGATATGAACGCTTTTTCCCGCTTCCGCATAGCATGGAATAGAACATTGATGTTCTTTCCACGGAGGTAACCAATGTCGTTTTTTTCTAACTTTTCCTCGGACCATTGTCCCGGTCCCATTACGGGCAGTCCGCTGAACGGGCTCTGTGAGAAGGTCTGCATCCAGGCGGAAAAGATCTTTGACGCGGGCATCATTCAGACCCGCCTTGAAAATTACACGCTTGCGCTGACCGACCTCGTGCCCGCCGAGCCTACATATCCGTTGACGTTCGTGAGCGCACGTTCTCTCACGGGGACGGGCACCGTTTCCAATCTCTCCGTCGAGCGCCAGGCAGATTCCTGCTGTGCGCGCGTACAGGCGCGGATCACCATTCCCGTCGAGGTCGTCTATACCGACGCGTGCGGCGTCGAGGGCAAGGCGACAAGTTCGATCGTCCTGAACGAGGACGTCCTCATGTACGTCCCCAGCGCGTCCGTCATGCCATTTTCCGTGACGGCAGTCGCAAGCTGCGTCGTGCCCGAAGGTTCGTTCAATGCGGAATGCAACAACTTCACGGTGAGCGCCTGCGTGACGTGCATCCTCAAAATTGCGATGCAGGTGGAGCTTCTTGTGCCCAGCTATGGCTACTGCGCCATCCCGCCCGCACAGGAGTACTCGCAGGAAGTCTGCTCGGGCTTCTTTGAACTGCCCCTCTACCCGCAGGGCAAGGGCTGCTGTAAAAAGTAAACATCTCGGTACGGTGTCCGATCAACAATGCGCGCCGCGGCTTCTGCCGCGGCGCGCTGCTTTTGTGCCGTTTTGGGGATTGTCAGGGGGAGGGGGTAGGTTGCTTTCCACCGTCAAAGGGTGTATCGGCGCGCGCGGGGTCGCCGAGCAGCGTTTCAAAGTCGGTATAGGTGACAAATCCCGCCTTCGCGCCCTTGGTCTTGTGCACAAACTTAATGCGGCACCAGTCCACGGGGATTTTGTCTCCCTTGCCTGCCGAATACTTCGCGCAGATCGCGGCGGCATAGGCAAGGACGCGCTCCGGCACTTCTTTGCCGTTGGTACGGATGACGACGTGCGCCGAATGCAGCCGCTGGGCGTGCAGCCAGATGTCGTCGGGCGCGCTGCTGCGGACAAGCCTGTCGTTCTGCAGGTTGCTGCGCCCCGCGTAGATGGCAAAGCCGCCTGCCTCGTAGGTGCGGAAGGGGATCTCGGGCTTTTTCTTCGCGCCACGCGCCTGCGGCTGCTGCGGGAGTTTGATGAGCCCCGCCGCGACGAGCTCCTCCTCAAGTGCCTTCAAATCGTCCGTGCTGTCCGCGGAGGCGAGCAGCGGAGGGAGGCTCTCCAGGTAGGCGAGTTCGCGGCGCACTTCCGCCTCCTGCGGCGCAAGCGCCTCCAGCGTGCGCTTTTGCTTCTGGTAGCGCTTGAAGTACGCCTGCGCGTTCTGCGAGGGGGTGAGCCGCTCGTCCAGCGCGATCTTGATTGTTCCGCCCTTTTCGTCATAGTAGTTGACGAGCTCGCATGACTTCATGCCCCGCGTCAGCGCCCACAGGTTGGCGGTGATCAGCTCGCCCTTCTGACGGATGCTCTCCGCGTCGGCGGCGCTGCGCTGTTTTTCCAAAATTTGTGCAAGCCGCTTTTCCTGCTTTTTGATCGCCTGACTGACGGCGGACGTCAGCCTGCGCCGCGCGCCCTCCAACATGTTTTTGCTCCGCTTTTTGGCGTAAAAATAGCACTGCGCCTCGGAGAGCGTCGCAAACTTGGTCGCGTTTTCCGCCATACGTGCATGGAAATCGATGACCGTGCCGCCGCGCTCGACGACGCATGGCTGCACCTCGTCCGAGAAGATGAAGTCGTGCACATGCGCCGCGAGATCGCCGCCTGAAAAGCTCTTTGCGATGAGTTCCGCTGTGCAGGGCGCGAGCCCGGAGACATTGGCAAACAGGAAGTGCGCCAAATCCCCCTCGGCATGGGCGCAGAGCGCGGAAAGGGCGAGCTTGTCGCGCGGGTCGATCTTGTCCTGCGGGGCGGGCAGGACGTACTTCGCGCCCGGCAGGATGAGGCGGCGGCAGCCGTCGTCGGGCGTATTGGTCTTGAGCGCACCCAGAATGACGCCGTTCTCCGTTAAAAGCAGGTTGGAGTACTTGCCCATGATCTCGGCGTATAAAATGCGCTCGCAGCTGGAGAAGTCGGAGATACAATGAAAGTGCAGCGCGAGGATGCGCTCAAAGCCCACCTGCTCGACGCATGTAATTTCCGCGCTCTGCAGATGTTTGCGCAGGAGCATGCAAAAGTTTGGCGCGACGAGGGGGTTTTCGCGCTCGTCTTCGGAAAAATAAATGCCGCAATCGGAGGCATTTGCGTTGAGAATGAGTTTAACGGTGCGTTTTCCGGTGTATATAACCATGGAAACTTCTTCGCGTCCCGGCTGGTTGATGCGGTTGATGCGCCCGCCCGAGAGCGCGGCGTCAAGTTCTTTGGCGTTGAGCCGAAGGGTAAATGCGTCTTGCGGCATACCTTCCTCCCAAGAGTGTGTTCGGTGTGAGACGATTGAATTATACCTGAAAAAAATAAAATTGTAAATAAAATCGCTTTCCTTTCTCGCATGATTATGCTAAAATGATTGTCTGAGAAACCATATCGATATAATTTGGAGAAAAACTATGAAGTACAACGTAACCCCCGCAGAAAAGAGCACCGTCAAGATCGAGATCACCTTCACGCCCGAAGAGTTTGCGGCGGCAAACGACAAGGCGTATGTGAGAAACCGCGGCAAGTTCACCGTCAACGGTTTCCGCAAGGGCAAGGCGCCCAAGCACGTCCTTGAGATGTACTACGGCAAGGGCCTGTTCTATGAAGACGCCCTCAACGATCTGTTCAACGACAACTATCCCGAGATCCTCACGGCGGAAAAGGACAACTTCACGCCTGTGGGCGATCCCTCGCTCTCCGTCGAGGAGATCTCCGAGGAAAAAGTCGTCCTCACGGCGACGACCCCCGTCAAGCCCGACGTGCAGATTGAGAAGTACACGGGTATAAAAATTCAGAAGTATGAGTATACTGTGACGGACGAAGATGTCGACAAGGACATCGAGGGCACGCGCGAGCGCTTTGCGCAGAGTGTGGAGGTCACCGATCGTCCCGCCCAGCTCACGGACGTCGCGAACATCGACTTCGTCGGCAAGACGGACGGCAAGGAGTTCGAGGGCGGCAGCGCAAAGGGCTTTGATCTGACGCTCGGCTCCGGGCAGTTCATCGCGGGCTTTGAAGATCAGGTCGTCGGCATGAGCATCGGCGAGACCAAGGATATCGACGTCACCTTCCCCGAGGACTATCAGGCGGAGGACTTGAAGGGCAAGCCCGCCGTATTCACGGTCACGCTCAACAAGCTCACGGGCAAGATCCTGCCTGCATTGGACGATGAGTTCGCCAAGAAGCTGGGTTCGGACACCGTGGACGCCTACAAGGCGAAGGTGCGCGAGCGTCTTGAGAAGAATGCAGCGTCCCGTTCGCTCAACGAGACGGAGAACTCCATCATCACCGAGATCGCCAAGGGCGCAACGGCGGAGATCCCCGACGCGATGATCGAAAAGCAGGAGGAGTATTCCATGCAGAGAATGGAGTACAATCTCATGTATCAGGGCATCCGTCTGGATGACTATCTGAAGTATGTCGGGCAGACGCGCGACGAGTACAAGAAGAACTTCGAAGAGGAGGCGCGCCGCACCGTTCTTCATCAGCTCATCGTCGAGAAGCTCATCAAGGAGCTGAATATCGAGGCGACGCAGGAGGAGATCGATGCGAAGGTCGCCGAGCAGGCGGCAAGCGTCGGCAAAGAGGCAGAGGAATACAAGAAGAACATGGATCCCCGTCAGCTCGAGTATATCGAGGGCGATATCAAGGTGACCAAGCTCTTCGACTACCTGCAGGCAAATAACGAAATGGTCGCGGAGGCGAAATAAGCAGAATGGAAAAAAACGTCCTCATTCCCTATGTTGTCGAGCGCACCTCGGGCGGGGAGCGCAGCTATGATCTGTATTCCCGCCTTCTGGAGGACAGGATCATCTTCTTGAGCGGCGAGATCGACGATGCGGTCGCCAATACCGTCGTTGCGCAGCTCATCTATCTGGAGGGGAAGGATCCCACCAAAGATGTCAGCCTGTATATCAACAGCCCAGGCGGCTCGGTCTCGGCGGGCATGGCGATCTATGACACGATGAACTATATCAAGTGCGACGTGTCCACCATCTGCATCGGGCTTGCGGCGTCCATGGGCGCCTTCCTGCTCGCGGCGGGCGCCAAGGGCAAGCGCTATGCGCTCAAGAACAGCGAGATCATGATCCATCAGCCCCTCGGCGGCGCGCAGGGTCAGGCGAGCGATATCAAGATCCAGGCGGAGCACATCCTGCGCATCAAGGCGAAGATGAACCGCATTCTCGCGGCGAACACGGGCAAGCCCGTGGACGTCATCGAGCGCGACACCGACCGCGACAACTATCTCACGGCGGACGAGGCGCTCGCGTACGGGCTCATCGATCGGGTGTATGAAAAGAGATGATATATTCACGCGAATCTTTTTGCAAAGGCAAAAATCTTCGCCGTGATTTTCAGAGAAAACGCCGCCGCGACGAGACTGCGGCTCGTTTTCTCTCTGCGCAGGGATTTTAGGGGCTTACAATTTAGCCCCTGCGCATTCACTCTTTCCCCCTAAGCCAAAGGGTTGGCAAATAGGGTGAAAAAAGGCATAACAAGTGAAGCCTTTTTTCGCGTTTATATAGCAAAAGGCGGTGCGTTTTTCCTGCCTCCCCTGAAAATCCGCAGGATTTTCAGGGGAGGTGGCTGCGAAGCAGACGGAAGGGTTTGGCTTCTCCCTCGGGGCGAATGTGTGCGTTATGCAGACAGCCGCGGTGCGGCTTCTGCGCACACATGAGCTTAGCGATTTTGTATTTGCAACGCAAAATCGCTGACCGAAGCACAAGGTCTACTTGTGCGAGACAGCTCCGCCGCAGACGGTGATGAGGGGGAAATCACAATCACAGATACAAGCAAAATCACAATTTTGCGCAGTATGCCCCTATTTTCTGCTGACGCAGCATGGGGGAGGGTGTGAATTTGTGCGAGGCTATTTTGTAAGCCCTTTCTCGCACAAAGAGAGGGGTGAGGGCGTGCGTCATGCCGATAGCCGCGGTGCGGCTTCGGCGCATGCCCGAACTTAAGAATTTGCCATGTGCTAGGCAATTTATGTCCGGCGCGAGGAGAAATCCTTGCTTGCAAAGGGGTTTCGACGAAGCGACGCACGAGCGCGTAGCGCAAAGTACCGAACGCGGGGGGCTACCCGCACGAGACGTGCGGTCAGCCGCGAAGCGGCGTACCCGCGACCGCCCTCTCAAATCACGGAATTTTGTCACGCCTTTGCGTGAGAAAATTCGTGAACTTTTTAGGAGTTTTTTTATGTCAAAATACGAACAAAGTTGTTCTTTTTGCGGCAAGGATAAGTCCAAGGTCAAAAAGCTGATTGCAGGACCGGACGGCGTGTTCATCTGCGATGAATGCGTCGAACTTTGCCGCGATATGCTTGCAAAAATGCCGTCCAACGAGGCGGCGGAGAAAATAGAACTCAAAAAGCCCGCCGAGATCAAGGAGGAGCTTGATCAGTATATCATCGGGCAGGACAAGGCAAAGCGCGTTCTTTCGGTCGCCGTCTACAATCACTATAAGCGCATCAATTCCCAGCTTGCAGGCGAAAAGCCGGAGGGCGACGACGTCGAGATCGAAAAGAGCAACATTCTGCTCCTCGGCCCCACGGGCAGCGGCAAGACGCTGCTCGCAAGGACGCTCGCGCGTATCCTTAACGTGCCCTTTGCGACCTGCGACGCGACTACGCTCACCGAGGCGGGCTATGTCGGCGAGGACGTCGAAAATATCCTTTTAAAGCTCATTCAGAACGCAGACTACGATATCGAGCGCGCCCAGCGCGGCATCATCTACATCGACGAGATCGACAAGATCGCGCGCAAGGGGGAGAACGTCTCCATCACGCGCGACGTCTCGGGCGAGGGCGTTCAGCAGGCGCTTTTGAAGATCATCGAGAGCACGGTTGCCAACGTCCCGCCGCAGGGGGGCAGAAAGCACCCGCAGCAGGACTGCATGCGCATCGATACGACCAATATCCTCTTCATCTGCGGCGGCGCGTTCGTCGGATTGGACAGGATTGTCGGCGCAAGAAAGGACGATTCCGGGCTCGGCTTCGGCGGCAAGGTCAAGATGGGCGAGAACGAAGTGGACTACACCCTTCTGGACGACGTCAAACCGCAGGATCTGACCAAATTCGGGCTCATCCCCGAGTTCGTCGGCCGTGTGCCCATCGTCGTCTCCCTGCAGCCCCTCGATGAGGATGCGCTGGTCAATATCCTCACCAAGCCCAGAAACGCCATCATCAAGCAGTACCAAAAACTTGTCGGCATGGACGGCGTCAAGCTGACGGTGGAGGAGGGCGCCGTGCGCGAGATCGCCAACACCGCCATCCGCCTCAAGACGGGCGCAAGAGGGCTGCGCACCATCATCGAAAATCTGATGACGGACGTCATGTATGATATTCCCTCCGAACAGGACGTGGAGGAGGTCATCATCACGCGCGACTGCGTCGTGAACGGCGAAAAACCCAAACTTGTCTTTAAGAAATCTGCATAGTAAACATATACGGGCGCCGTCGGCTTGACCGACGGCGCCCGTATATGTATTGTTTTGTGCATTTTATACAAAACAAAAGTGGGTTTTTGTAGCGTTTGACGGTTGCAAAAATGAACAAAACCATGTAAAATAAATACGATCAATTTGAAATTATGATCAGGAGGAAATTATGTCAGGTCTGTTGCTCAAAAACATCAACAAAATCTATCCCGGCGGAAACCAGGCGGTGTTCAACTTCTGCCTCGATATCCGCGACAAGGAATTCATCGTCTTCGTCGGCCCTTCGGGCTGCGGCAAGTCCACGACGCTGCGTATGATCGCAGGTCTTGAGGAGATTTCCTCGGGCGAGCTGTACATCGACGGCAAGCTGGTCAACGACGTCGTTCCCAAGGACAGAGATATCGCGATGGTCTTCCAGAACTACGCACTCTATCCCCACATGTCCGTCTATGAGAACATGGCGTTTGGTCTGAAGCTGCGCAAAGTGCCCAAGGACGTCATCGATGAGAAGGTCAAGGCTGCGGCAGAGATCCTCGGCATCACCGACTATCTGTCCCGTAAGCCCAAGGCGCTCTCCGGTGGTCAGCGTCAGCGTGTCGCGCTCGGCAGAACCATCGTCCGTGAGCCCAAGGTCTTCCTTCTGGACGAGCCTCTGTCCAACCTCGATGCAAAGCTCCGCGCACAGATGAGAACGGAGATCTCCAAGCTGCACGTCCGTCTTGCGACGACGTTCATTTACGTCACGCACGACCAGATCGAGGCAATGACCATGGGTACGCGTATCGTCGTCATGAAGGACGGCTTCATGCAACAGGTCGATACCCCTCAGAACCTCTACGACTATCCCATCAACCTCTTCGTCGCGGGCTTCATCGGCACGCCTCAGATGAACTTCTTCAAGAACTCCACCATCACCGAAGAGGACGGCAAGGTCTATGTCAACTTCATCGGCGGAAACAAGATCCTGCTTCCCAAGTCGATGGTTGCCAAGATCAAGAACCTTGAAGAGTACGCAAACACCGGCAAGACGGTCACGCTCGGCGTCCGTCCCGAGGACATTCACGAGGATCAGGCGTTCATCTCCACCTCGCCCGATACCGTCGTCAAGGCGCGCATCGACGTCATCGAAAAGCTGGGCGCAGAGACGCAGATCTACTGCGATCTTGAGTACGAACAGGATAAGAACATCATCGTCGACAACGCGTCGCAGATGATCGCAAAGATCTCTTCGCGTGCGTCCGTGGAACTGGGCGAGATCGTCGAGCTTGCATTCGATGCAAAGCATATCCACCTCTTCGACGGCTACACCGAGTCCACGATGCTGGAGCGCGACGAGCACTATGAAGTCATCCCCGAAAATGCAGAGGGCGCGGCGTTCGTGCCTCCTACACCTCAGGAGATGCAGGCGCAGATTGATGCGGCACGCGTCGTCACCAAGGAAATGAAGAAGCAGGCGAAGTACGATGCCAAGATGGCTGCCCGCCGCAAGGCTGCGGAAGAAAAGCAAGCCGCCGAGCAGCCCGAGGACAAGTCCGACAGCAACACTCCAGAAGCATGATCTGACAAAACAAGATAAAAATCGCCCGTTGTGAAACGGGCGATTTTTTTGCACGGGGCGGGAATGAATTGACAAACGCAGCCAAAATCTGTATGATATACCGCATAAAGCAATAAGGAGGTGCCCCGTCATGTGGGATGCGATCTTAGAAGCGCTCTTGGATACGCTCAAGCTGCTTCCCTTTCTTCTGCTGTTATATATCCTCATCGAACTGATGGAGCACAACACCCGCATCGGGCGCGCCTCCGGCGCACTCTCGGGCAAGGTCGGACCGCTCGTCGGCGGCGCGACGGGGCTTATCCCTATGTGCGGCTTCTCCGTCATGGCGGCAAAGCTGTATGAGAGGAAGTACGTCACGCTCGGGACGCTCCTTGCCGTGTTTATCACGACCAGCGACGAGGCGTTCCTCGTCCTCCTGCTCTCGGAAATGCCGTGGGCGGAGAAGGCCGTCTCCATTCTCGCCATGTGCGGCATCAAACTGGTGCTCGGCGCCGCCGTCGGCTATCTTGCCGACCTGATCGTAAAGCGCCGCAAGGGAGACGCCGCAAACCCGCTCCCGCTGCCGGAAACGGCGCATGGTCATGAAAATGCACATGCGCACCCCGAAAATGAGGACTATGCCCACGATGCGCACGACCATGTACATGACCACGAACATGATCACGACCACGGCGAAGGAGAGTTTGTCGCCTGCGAGCACAAGCACGGCAAGTGGAGCGCGCTCTCGCTCTATCTCTTCTCGCCGCTGTTGCACGCGCTCCAGGTCGCGGCGTTCATCCTGCTCGTCAACGTCGTCTTTAACCTGCTCTTTCTCTGGGTGGGGGAGGAGACCGTCATCGGTTTTTTGCAGGGCAGCGGGTACTGGTATCAGCCGCTCATCTGCTCGGTGCTGGGACTTGTGCCCAACTGCGCATCCTCCGTCATTCTCGCCGAAGTGTACGCAATGGGCGGCATCTCCTTCGGGAGCTGCCTCGCAGGGCTCATCGTCAATACCGGGCTTGGCTATCTCGTCCTCTTCCGCAATCTCAGGGCGTGGAAGCGCACGCTTGCCATCGTCGCGTTCATGCTCGTGCTCGGCATTGCGCTCGGATACGCCGTCAACGCCATCGAACTTTGCCTTCTCCGTTGACTTTTGCGGCGCCGTGTAGTATAATAGGAAGCGACCATGGATTTTTTGAGCAAAAAGGCGCGCGGCATCGTCCCCTATACGGCGGGCGAACAGCCCAAGGAGCGCCGCTATATCAAACTCAACACCAACGAAAATCCCTATCCGCCCTCGCCGCGTGTCGCGGAAGTCCTGCGCGCGCTGGAGACGGAGGAGCTGCGCCGCTACCCGCGCCCCGATGCGGGAAAGCTTCGCGCCGCGATCGCCGCAGCGGAGGGAGTCGGCGCGGAAAACGTCTTCTGCGGCAACGGCTCGGACGAGGTGCTTGCGCTCTCCTTTCCCGCCTTCTTTGACGGAGACGGAGCGGGCGCGTGCTTTGCCGATTTGACCTATTCCTTCTACGAGGTCTTTGCGGCGTTCTTCGGCATTCCCACAAAAATCGTGCCGCTAAATGCAGACTTTACCTTTGATCTTGCCGCGATGCAGGCGGCAGATTGTCAGGGCTATTATATCGCCAATCCCAACGCGCCCACGGGCGTGGGGATCGGGCGCGCGGAGATGGAGCGCTTTGTCGCGTCCGTCCCTGAAAAACTCGTCATCCTGGACGAGGCATATATGGACTTCTTCGGCGAGAGCTGCGTGCCGCTCACCAGGAAATATTCCAATGTCCTCGTCGTCAAGACTTTCTCCAAGAGCTACTCCCTGGCGGGCATCCGCTGCGGGTACGCCGTGGGAGACGCGGCGCTCATCGACGGGCTCGCGCGCATGAAGGACTGCTTCAACTCCTACCCCGTGGACATGGTCGCCGAGGCGGTCTGCACGGCAGCGATCGGGGATAAGGCGTACTATTCCGAGGTGACGGCGCGTGTCGTCTCCGAGCGGGAGCGCGTGCGCGCGGCACTGCTCACGATGGGCTTCACGGTGCCCGAAAGCCGCTCCAACTTCCTCTTCGCGGGCCGCGCCAAGGTGAGCGGCGGCGAGATCTACACAAGGCTCAAACAGGCGGGCGTGCTCGTCCGCTACTGGGAAAAACCCGTCCTGCGCGATTTTGTGCGCATCACGGTGGGGACGCCCGAGGAAAACGACGTTCTCCTTTCACAACTGCATACCATCTTATCATAGGGAGGAGACCTCATGCGGCTCGACCTTTCCGTACCAAAGACAAACCCTGTATCTTGCGGGGAGGACGGAGAGGACGGGCTGTTGCTCTCTACCCTCCGCGAGGGAATGGAGCGCGCGCTCGCCGACAGGAGCGGCAGAACGCTCATCCTGTCGGACAGCACCGCCTTTTCGCAATTTGTGCCCGCGGCGCGTTCGGAGCACACGCTCTGCATGCTGTGGGAGGGTGACGCGCTCGCGCTCTTTGCCCTGCCCGAGGTGCAGCAGATCCTTGTCTCGGGCGGGCGGGACGCGCTGGAGGCGGCACGGTTTTTTGCGCACGTCCGCCGAATTTCGTGCACCGTATTCCCGCAGCACGCCGCATTGGACGGCGCGTTCGGCTCCCGTGCCCGGGTACGGCTGGGAGAGAATACGCTCGACGTCCCGCTTGCTCAGGCACATGTCGTCGCCGATCTTGCCTGCATGACGGGGACGCTCGCCGAGGGCTATGCGCGGCTGCTTCTTAGTCGCCTCGCGCTCTTTGAGGTGCGCGCGCTCGGCATGATCTGCCGCAGGAAATGGGGCGGCGAAGCGTACGAGGAGGCGTTTTCCATCGCCGAACCCGTGCGGAGGGAGCTCGCGCCCGAGGAGATCGTCACGGCAAACGCGCGGCTGCGGCAGCTGGAGACAGCCGGTGCGCCCGTGGGAGAGGGCGCCACATTGGCGTCCCTGTGCAGTGAGCAGCGCTATCCCGCGGCGACGGCATTTTTATCGCTCTCCGCACTCTATACCGCCTTTTTAGAGCGCGGCGTTCCGCGGCGGTACATGGTGCCAGACTATGCCGGGTGTGCGCAGAGGGCGGGGGCAAAGTACGCCGATCTGCAACTGCCCACGGCGGCGGGGTACGCCTCGCGTGCACTCGGACTGGAGCGCGCCCGCGGCGAACTTCTCACGCAGATGCGCCATATCCGCGCGGCGAAGCAGGCGCAGCTTGCGGCGATGCGCACGTTGGACGGGCATTTTTCCGCTTCGCCCGCCCTCGAGAAACTCAAAATTCTGCCCGAGCACGCGCCCGACGGACTGTGCGCCGTCCTGCGCGACTTCGGGCTTCTGGAGTGGTCATGACCAAGGAAGAATTGCTGAAGGGAACCGACCTGTTTTTGCTCGATCTGGACGGCACGGTGTACCTGAGCGACACGCCCATCGCGGGTGTCAGAGAGGCGCTGCAAGGGCTGCGCGCCATGGGCAAGCGGCTCGTCTACCTCACCAATAACTCCTCGCGCACGCGGGAGGAGTATGTCGAAAAACTCACCCGCCTCGGGCTGTTCGGGGCGGAGGATGACGTGTACACCTCGGCACACGCCGCGGCGACCTATCTCGGCGCGCACCATGCGGGCGCGAAGGTGTATGCACTCGCGACGGACGCCGTCAGGGAGGAGCTGTGGGAGCGGGGCGTACGGCTCACCGAGGAAAACCCCGATGTCTGCCTGCTCGCCTACGATACCCGGCTCACCTTTGCAAAGATGAAGAAGTTCAACGAATTTCTCGCGACGGGCGCAACATTCATCGCGACGCATCCGGACGACGTCTGCCCGACGGACGGCGTGCCCATGCCCGACGTCGGCTCCTTTCTCGCGCTGTTCGAGCGCTCCTCGGGGCGGCGTCCGGACGTCATCTGCGGCAAGCCGTTCATCGTCATGGGTGCGTGCATCGCGCAGAAGTACCGCGTTCCTGCGGCGCGCACCTGCATGGTCGGGGACAGGATGCACACCGATATCCGCTTCGGCAACGCAAACGGCATGAAGTCGCTTTTGGTCCTCTCGGGCGAGACGACGCGGGAGAGTATGTGTAATTTCCCCGACAAGCCCGATCTGGTGCTTGCAAGCCTTGCCGAAATTTTGTAAAACGCGTTTGAAACCGCCCGAAAAGGTGGTACATATAACATAGAAAATACCGCAGGTACGCCCGCCTCAGGTGGACGCGCGTCGCTGCGGCGGAGGAATTTATGCAGGAAATCCAAGTGCTGCAAACCAAGCCTGACATTGTCGTGGCGCTCTCGGGCGAGATCGCTGCGGAGAATGCCGACGACTTCTATGCGGAGATCAAAGCGCTGTACGAATTGAGCCCTTCGGACATCACCTTCGACTGCGAAAAGCTCTCGTTCATCGATTCCACGACGCTCGGGACCTTCGTGAAGCTGTTAAAGTGCGCCAAGACGGACGGGCACACGCTGCGCCTCAAGAAATTGCAGCCGAGGCTTAAAAAGCTGTTCGTCATCTGTGCGCTCGATACGATCATGGAGATAGAGGGATGAAGGAATATCTTTGCCTTTCCCTCCCGCTCAGGCGGGAGATGATGACGACCGTCCGCCTTGCAACGGGCGGGGTATGTGCCGTCGCGGGGCTTTCCTATGACGGCGGCGAGGACTGCAAGGTGTGCGTCACCGAGAGCCTCCTTTTGCTCATGCGCCGCGGCTTTACGGCTGCCGACGTGCGCTTTACGGCGTGCGATCGGGGCATCGACGTGCGCGTGCAGGGGACGCAGGGTCAGGCCGATCTTTCGCTCACCGACGAGGACGAGATCGCACTTGCCCTCCTCAACGCGCTTGCCGAGAGCGTCTCGACGCGCGAGGTTGAGGGCTGTATCAGCTTTGTATTCGGGTCTCAGGCATGAACGAAGAAGAACTGTTCCGCAAATATCGCGAAACGGGGGACGTCGCGCTGCGCAATCAGATCGTCGAAAAGTACCTCTACATCGCGTCCGTCCTGGCGAAGAAGTTCGTCGGGCGGGGCGTGGACTATGACGATCTCTATCAGGTGGCATCCCTGGCGCTCATCCGCGGCGTGGACCGATTCGACGAGAGAAAGGGGCTCAAATTTTCCACATTCATCACGCCGACGATCACGGGAGAGATCAAGAACTACTTCCGCGACCGTTCGCGCCTCGTACACCTGCCCAGAAAGGTCAGTGAACTCAGGGTGGGCATCAAGCGCGCCTCGGAGGAGTTCTTTGCAGAAAATGGCAGAAAGCCGACGGCGGCGGAACTTGCAAAAAAGCTCGGGGTCACTGAGGAAGAGGTGCTGCGCTGCTCGGATGCGGGCGGCGTCGTCTCGCTGGATACGCCCGTCGACCGCGAGGGGGACGGCATGAGCCTGCACGACGTCCTGCCTGCGGACAACGACGTCTTTGAGGACATCGAGGACAGGGACGCCTTGGAATCGGCGCTGAAGATGCTGGAGCCGGAGGAGCGCAAGCTCGTGCACTACCGTTTTGTGCAGGAGCTCTCGCAGATGGAGACGGCAAAAAAAATGGGGGTCTCACAGATGAACGTCTCGCGCATGGAACGCAAGATCTTGCAGAAACTGCGGGAGACCCTGAAGCAATCGATGGTGGGATAAATGAAGTTTCAAGTGGACGATATCCGGGCGCTCAGAGCGGCGCTCGAGAGTATGTGCAGTGCGCTCGAGGCACAGTCTGTTCCCGAGAATGCGGTCTTTGACTGTAAGCTGGTCGCCAACGAACTGCTCATCAATGCGCTCCGCCACGGCGGCGGGCACGCGCTCTTTACTGCCGAGACACAGGCGGACGAAGTCGTCATCCGCGTGCGCAGCGGCAGTGATTTCCGTCCGCCTGAAAAACCCGCCTGCTCCGGCGTGGATGCAGAATGCGGAAGGGGGCTGTTTCTGGTGGACGCGCTCTCCGTCTCGCGCTCTTACAGTAAGGAGGACGGCATCTGCGTCGTCATCCGCATCCGCTGATAAAAGGAACCTGACAAATACAGCGCCGCGCCCGCAACAATCGTTGCGGGCGCGGCTTTTCCCTTATTTCATCTGAAATCAGAGGCTGCTCACGTACAGATAGAGTTTGTTGAGCAGCGGCGCAGAGATATGGTCGCGGAATTTTCCCAGATAGACGAATGCCTGTTTGAAAAATTCCGTATTGTCTCCGCCGATGACGTAGGCGGGCAGATAGCTCAGATCCCCGTGCCGGTTGGCAATGAACAGATCGCCGAATTCGTTTTTCTCCTGCGGCGTCAGCGAACTGATAAAGGCGTCATAGATATAGGGCGTCGGATCGATGACGGGCGCGGGGCGCGGCGCGCTCTGATAGGAAGGAGCAGGCATGCTCTGTCGACGGGGCTGCGGCATGGCAGGCGTCGGCTGCGGCTCCGCCTGATAGGCGGAAGCGTAGGGGTATGTCGTGCTTGTGTAGCTCTGCGTCTCGTTGGCCGGCGCATTGGCAAGTGCGATCATGTCCCGCTCAAAGGCGGACATGGGTGCCTCCTCTGCCTGCGGTGCGGGTGCGGCAGGCTCGGGCGCGGGCGTCGGTGCGGGGGCAGGCGTAGGTGTGGGTTGCGCCACGGGCATGGGCATCGCAAAGACGGGCATGGTATACATGGGCGCCGCCATGGGCTGCTGCGGCTGTTCTTTGACGGGCTCTGGAACAGGTTCCGGCTCGGGCGCGGGCGCGCTCTGCGCACGCATCTTTTTTGCGTGCTGCCAGATCGCAGCGATCAACTCCAGCAGGAACGCCGCGAACGGCGCCACGATGCAGAGGATGACGGGCAGAAGGCTGGACGCGGCGATCAGCTGATCGAAGCCTTCGCGGATGCCGAGCGCAACGACGAGCACAATGACCGCGGCAAGCAGGAGCGCATAGCGGATGCAGCTGAGGGCGTGGTGACTTTTCGTTCCCATGCGGATCGCTGCGTTCAGCAGGTTGTATATGACAAGCATGGCAACGACAAACGCCGCAATGTTGACGAGCGGGCTCTGCCCGAAGCGCATATAGTTGACGTCCGCCTCAAGAAATATCGACCCGGGATAGGTCAGGGCAAAGATGGTCGCAAACAGGAGGAGCATGCATCCCAGATCGAGGAATGCACCCGTGCGTTTGATCAAAAGATCTGTAACGAACAGCGCAAGCAGCATGACGAGCGCGACGGCGCCCGTGCCCATGTCGAATGCGCCGAAATCAGGCAGGGTAAGACCGCTGCCCGAGAGCGTGAGGACGCAGAACCACAGCGCAAAAAATGCCGCATAGCTCAGAAAAACAAAAATGGTGGCAGTGAGCGCGCAGCCCTTGGCGCCTCTGCGGGAAAAGAGCGCGACGAGCATGAGGATGAGAGATAAAATCAGCGTCAGACACACGAGTATGACGGCTGCATATTCTACGATGAGCAGCAGCTCGCCGCCCGTAAACAGGTCAACGTGGAAGGAGACAAAGCCTGCAAACATGCTTTGGAAGTATGCGATGAGGTATCCCAGAAGCGACCCCGAAAGCAGTCCCGTATTCGGCACGACGACCCAAGGCAGAAGATTGCCGATGAGCCCTGCGAACAGTCCGCCCGCAGCGGCAAGGAAGGCAAGCACGGCAAGGACACGGTACCCCGCAACGCCCTCGCGTGCGACCGTGTCCGTATGCTCTTGTGACATGTTTGGATCTTGGCGTTGACGCATGTATGTTCACTCCCGAAATGATGGGCAAATCCCCAATTTTCTATATTATATCACGAAACGCGCCAAAGGTCAATGCCTCTGCCGGAAAATCTTGCGCCCGAAGCGGCGTAAATTGCGCCATGGGCGGGGGGAATTTGTGCCATGGGCGGGAAAACACGTCAAAAATGCGGACATGGTCAAAAGAATCGCAAAAATATCTTGTAATTTACACACAGACATGGTATAATTTCCCATGGATATCGGTACAATGCACAAGGGGGATGCAGACATGGATCATGTGTTCGCGCAGCTGAAAAAGCTCCTCGGGGACATCGGCGAAAAGACGGGGGTCCGTGTGCGCCTTGCCCCGGGCGGCGGGGAGGAGACTGCGTTCCCGCTGGAGTTCTGCGGCAGGACGCAGACGGCGTATCTGGACGGCACCGGGGAGGAGGCGGCGCGCACGGCAAAGCTTGTACACTACCTCGTCGCCAATGCCGATGCGCGGACGTTTGCCGACCGCGACGAACAGCTCAGAAGCATTCTTTTAGGCGAGGGGAGCGAGTGGGATACCTTCCGCTTCATCACGCGCTGTCTCGCCCATAACGGCGCCTGTACCGCGCTCGATGTCCTGCCCGAAAAGCGCCCCGCAGAGGCGTTTGAACTCATCAAGGGCTGTATCGCGGAGTCGCACGATCTGGTCGTCAGAATGGACAAGTCGCGCCTTGCCGTCGTCCGCTTTTCCGATGACGAGCAGAGCGCGTACGACTTCGGGCAGTTCCTGTGGCAGTCCATGTACGAGGAACTGGGCGTTCAGGCAAGCATCGGGGTCGGCTGCGAGGTATCCTCCTTTTCGGAGATCGCGCTCTCCTACGGGCAGGCGGTGACAGCCGTCAGGATGGGCGCCATGTTCCGCGATACGGGCGAGGTGCATTCCTACCGCGAATATCTTCTTGTCAAGATGCTGGAGGACGTGCCTCGTACGCGGCTGGAGGAATACATGATGCAGTTCCGCCTCAAGGATATTGAGGAAGTGTTCGGCGATCGGGAGATGACGGCGACGGCGGAGGCCTTCCTCGAGTGCGATCTCAACATCTCGGAGACCAGCCGAAAGCTGTATATGCACCGCAATACCCTCATGTACCGCCTCGACAAGATCGAGCGCGTCACGGGATTGAATATACGAAAATTTTCAGATGCGGTGACCTTCCGCGTGCTGTCCGTGCTCTATCATCTGTCACAGCAGCAAACGTGACGCCGCATACAAGGAGGATTTATGCAACAGGAAGAAGATCAGAAAAACACGCAGGGCGACGAGAGCTCGTTCTGGGAGCCCGCGCCGCAGCAGATACAGCAGGCGCCGTCGGGGGCGCCCGCGCCCGGGAAGCGCTCGGTCGCAAAGCGCATCTGTGCCGTCGTGCTCGCCGTCCTTCTCATGGGCATCGGCGCCATTGTCGGCTGGCTCGCGACCTACTACTCCACCGATCCGCGCATCCGCGAACTGCAATGGATGCTGGGAGTGCTGGAGTCCGAGCACTATCAGGACGTGGACATAGACGAGGTATACGGGGACATCTATGACGCCGTCATGCCCGATATCTTCAGCTCCTACTATACGCCCGATGAATATGAACTCATCATCGAACAGAGCCAGGGCGTCAACCGCGGCATCGGTGTCACGCTCGCGCGGGAGGCGGACGGCAGCACACTGCTCTATACCGTCGTGGAGAACTCCCCCGCGCAGCTTGCCGGGCTGAGAAAGGGCATGTATCTTCTGGGCTACTCCGCCGTCGGCGAGGAGATGCAGACGGGCACGACGGACGATATTCTGGCGTTCATCAGCGCGCAGGAGGGCGAGTTCTGCCTGTACGCGGGCTATGAAAAGGACGCCTCGCAGGCGAGTGCATATACCATGCAGCGCGAGGTGTACCATGCCGGCTACTGCGTCTACCGCGACAGCGAGACGTCGTACGCCCTGCGCGACGATCCGGACGGTGGGGAAAATGCCATCTTCGCGGAGACGTATGAGCCGCTCGAGGGCTTGGACGACTCCACTGCATATATCCGGCTGGACAGCTTTGACGGGCAGTGCGCGCAGGAATTTGCCTACGCCATGCAGGTGATGCAGGAGCAGGGCAGGACCAATCTCATCCTCGATCTGCGCGGCAACGGCGGCGGGTACCTGTCCGATCTGCAGATGATCGCGTCCTATTTCACGAAAAATACGGACGACACAACGCCCGTCGTCGCCTATGCGCAGTATCGTGACGGCATGCGCATCAATTACACGGCGCAGGGCAACTATTATGATGCCTATTTCACCGAGGATTCGCAGATCACGGTGCTCGCGGACGAGGGTTCCGCCTCGGCGTCCGAGTGCCTCATCGGCGCGATGATCGACTACGGCGCGATCGACTATTCGGACATCTATCTGCGCAAGGATTCGGGCGCGAGCGACTGTGCGACCTACGGCAAGGGCGTCATGCAGTCCATGTTCACCTCGCCCCAGGGCGGCGTGTTCCAGCTCACCGTCGCGCGCATCTACTGGCCGGTCAGCGGCAAGTGCATCCACGGCACGGGCGTGCGCGAGAGCGACGGCGCCAACGGCGTCGTGGCGCCCTATCTGCCCGGCGAGACGGACGTCATGCTGGAATCGGTGCTTGCAAGCGTCTGCTCCTAACGGGAGACGCGGCGCAGATATTCTTCAAAAATATGCATATCGGGCGGCGCTTCCTGCGCCGCCCGTTTTGTCTGCGCTTCCTGCTCGGGCGGCGTCTTGGGCGGCGCCTGTTGTTCGGGCTGCGCGGGGCCGGGCTGCATGCCCTGCATGGAAAAGAGGGTGACAAGCAGCTCACGGTTTTCGCGGTAAAAGTTCAGAAATTTGTCCAGGGCGGCCTTTTGGTCGTCCTTTTGCAGGAATGTGAGTAGCACCAGAAGAAGCAAAGGTTGCATGCTCCATCCTATGCGCAAAAAAAGGGCGGCGTGCAAGGGACACGGCCGCCCGCACCTGCATACAATAGAGAATGGAGGTGGCTATGAAAGATTTTGCAAGTTTCACGGGGGCGGGCGTGCCGCAGGAGTTTTTATCCGAGGCGCAGTCGATTGCGGCGCAGATGGACGGAAAGAGCGAAGCGGAACTTCTGCGCAATATTTACGCCCGTGCCGTGGAGGGCAAACGGGCGGGGACGCTCACGAACAGCGAGATCGATGCATTTGTCGCGCAGTTCGCGCCTATGCTGGACGCGGGCAAGCGCAAAAAGCTGTATAAGGTTGCGGAAGAGATCAAGCGGATGTGACGATGTCCCTGAGCGCGGCGATCAGCGCGTCCGCCTCCGCCTTCCCCTGAAAGGGGGAGAAGGAGGCGCGCACCAGCCCTGCGGGAAAGGTCCCCAGCGCCTTGTGCGCGAGGGGCGCGCAGTGCAGTCCGCCGCGCACCGCAATGCCGCACTCGTTGAGCAGTCCCGCGAGCGTTTCGGACGGGATGCGCTCGTGCGAAAATGCGGCGATGCCGCAGGCATTGGGCAAAAAGTAGCTGTGGCAGCCGTCCATGGCGGCGAGCGCGTCATAGAGGCGCGCCGTCAGTTCGATGAGCCGCCTTGCGCCCTCGCTGCGGCGGGCGCGCACCAGAAGCGCGCCTTCGAACAGAGAACAGATCGCGGGATAGGAGAGCGTCCCGCTCTCCAGGCGGTCGGGGTAGAAAGCGGGCATGGCAAGGTCGTGGCTCTCGCTGCCCGTCCCGCCGAAGAGGACGGGATCGGGGTTCACGCGCTCGGAAAAGAGCAGCGCGCCCGCGCCCTGAATGGCGTGCAGTCCCTTGTGCCCCGCCAGGGCAAGCGCGTCGATGCCCGTTTCGCGCATGTCGATGGGCAGGTGACCCGCGCCCTGCGCCCCGTCCGCAAACAGCAGGACGCGCGCGGGAATGCGGGCGCGTACGGCGTGCAGGTCGGGGCATTCCCCCGTCACGTTGGAGGCGGTCGTCACACAGACGGCCTTTGTCTCCGGCTTTACGAGCGCCGCGATCGCCTCGGGCAGGAGTTTTCCGCCCGTCAGCGGGGCAACGTCATAGCGCACGCGCCGCGTCCTGCGCAAAAATTCCAGGGGACGCAGCACGGAATTGTGCTCCAGACAGGTCGTCACGACGTGATCGCCCGCGTGCAGTGTCCCGAGCAGCATGATATTGAGCGCCTCGGTACAGTTCTTGGTAAAGACGACGCGCTCAAAGCCGTACCCGCCGAACAGGTCAGATAGAAGGCGTCGGCAGGCAAGCACGCGCTCGGCGGCGGCAATGGAGGCATCGTGTCCGCTCCGCCCGGGATTGGCGCACGCCTTCATGGCGGCGAGCACGGCGTTTTGTACGGCGGCGGGCTTTTCGCCGCCCGTCGCGGCATTATCGAGATAGATCATACCTCTATATATACAGGCGAAAGGAAAAAAATATACGAAGGGGGAGGGAAAACATGACCGTACTTGCGGTATTTCGTTCGCGGGCGCAGGCGCTCGATGCAATCGCCCTGTGCAAGAGCGCGGGCGTGCCTGCGCGGGCAGTCGCAACGCCTCAGGAGGCGGGCTGCGGCTGCGGGCTCTCCGCGGCGTTCGATCTGCGCTTCCTGCCGCGCGTCAAAAAGCTGCTGTCATCCGGGCGGTATTCGTCCTTTCAGGCTTTTTACAGGGATTGCGGCGGCGTTTTTGTCCGCTGCTGAACTTGCCTTTTTGCGTGCGTCGTGATATAATATGCGTATGAGTCACACGCAGGAAATACTGACATTGCTGGAGTGCATGTACCCCGACGCCGCGCCCGCGCTCAAATTCCGCTCGCCGTACGAGCTGCTCGTCGCGGTCATTTTGTCTGCACAGTGCACGGACGAGCGCGTCAATAAGGTGACGGATGTCCTCTTTGCGCAGTATAATACGCCGGAGAAGATGCTCACGCTCTCGCAGGAGGAACTGGAAAAATATATCTACTCCTGCGGGTTTTATCACAACAAGGCAAAGCATATTCTGTCCGCCTCGCGCGATATTCTGGAAAAGTATCACGGTGAAGTGCCCGCCACGCTGGAGGAGCTGCGCACGCTCGCGGGCGTGGGCAGAAAGACGGCAAACGTCGTCTACGCGGTCGCCTTCCACGGGGACGCGATCGCCGTGGACACGCACGTCTTCCGCGTCGCCAACCGTCTGGGGCTCGCCAAGGGCAACACGCCTGAGAAGGTGGAGGAGGGCCTGTGTGCCGTCATTCCCAAACATCTGTGGTCCAGGGCGCACCACTGGCTCATCTTTCACGGCAGAAGGGTGTGCCATTCCCAGCGCCCCGACTGCGAACATTGTCCGCTCGCGCCGCTGTGCGAATATTACGCAGGACGTGGCTGATCGCGCATAAAAGTGCCTCCTCTTCCCATACTGCGGGAAAGGAGGCTGTTTTTATGACAAATTTGACGGCAAAGGATCTGGACGTCCTCACCCATCTTCTGACGGGCGAGGAGATCGCCTGCAAAAAGGCGCGCATCTATGCCAACACGCTCACCGATCAGGCACTCGCGCAGGAAATGTCGGACATCGCGCAGGCGCACGCGCAGCGTTTTTGCGCACTGTACAAAATGTTGGGAGGGAAGGGATGAAACAATCGAAGAAGGATATCATGCTCTGTGAAAAGGACGCGCTGCAAGATCTGCTGGACGCGGAAAAACTGCTCATGAACTACTACGCCACGGCGCTTACAGAGGGCAGCTGCAAGCCCCTGCGCCGTCAGCTGTATCGGCTCTACGGCGAACACGCGGACACGCAGTTTCTCGTCTTTGAGCAGATGTGCAACCGCGGTTACTACGAGGTCATGCCTGCGGACAAGATGTTGATCGATCAGAAGACGGAGATGTTCTCCAAAGTGCAAAAACAGATCGCCGCAGAAAATCAGGCTTGACAGGATAAAAAAGCCGTGATATACTATCCCTGTAAGAGGGAGGTGCGTTATGAAGAAGGTACAGGAGAATGTTGACCGCGTCGATCAGGACGCGTACAAACGCGAACAGGAGCGCATCGCGCGGGAGCGCGAGGCGATCGCGGAGATGGCAGGCATGTCCGCCGAAGAGTCAAAGAAAGCAGAGCGCAAAAAGAGCGCCGATCGGGACAAGGAATAAAACGTTTCTCCCGGCACATCCTGTGTATGGGGGGAAGGTATGAAGAAGCAAACGTACGCGCACAATCCGCACTACTGCATGATCCGTCCCGACGCGGACACCGATGAGGACAACGCGGATGACGATATCGTCTCCACGGGACAGAGCTGACGTGCGGACAAATCACAAAAGAGAGGGGCAGACGCTTGGCGTCTGCCCCTGTTTCGTATAAAAAATTAAATTATTCCTCTTCGATCTTGCCGATGCCGTAGGTGATCTGCATCAGGCGCTTGTTCATGGGCGTGGGCGCAAGCTGGATGAGGTACTGCCCGTCCATCATGGTCGTCATGCCCATGCTCCAGCCCGCCTGCAGGGTGTCGGTGTTGTAGGTGATGAGCATGGGGATGCGCTCCCAGTCCCCTTCGCCGTAGTTGTAGTTGACGTGGTACCACCCGGGGTCGCGCATGCCGATATGCTCGCCCTCGCGCTTGGCAGTGACGATGACCGTGCCGTTCTTCCCGCCCTGCGGCACCCAGATGACGTAGGGCATGCTCCCCAGGAACAGCCCGTCCTTGGTCTCCACGCGTTTTCCCTGCGAGAGGGGATCTCCCCAGTCGATGCCGTCGTCCGAGAGTTTGCAGTAGATATCGCAGCTCGGGTAGCCGACGATCTCATAGACCATAATGTACTTGCCGTTGCCCATGCGCGTGACGACGGGCATGCCGGGACGCAGCGTCCTGTCGGGCACGGTGACGGTGTACTTAACGTCGCTCCACGTCCTGCCGCCGTCCTCCGAGGTGACGAGCGCGAGCGTCTGATTGAATCTGGGGTCGGTGTGCGGACGCTCGTCCGTGAACGCAACGACGATCCTGCCGTAGGCGTCCAGATAGATATTGGGTTCCCACACGGGGCCGAGCGCGTCAAAGTTCTGCTCGACGGGCGGACCGCCCTGTACGACGGAGGAGCGGAACTCCCACGTCTTGCCGTGGTCGCGGCTGATATAGAAGGAAAGCTCGGTCGTCGCAAAGGTGAGCGGGACGGAATTGCCGCACATGACGATGGTTCCTGCGGGCAGGTCTGAGCAGTCCTGCGGCAGTTCGTAGATGTGCGGCTGGAAGCGGATGCCGTAGCCGTTCTGCGTGTCCTCGATCTGAGAATACTTCTCCCACGTCACGCCGTGGTCTTTGGAACACATGACGGGCACGACGGGCGGCTCCTTGATCGTGGAATGGTCAAAGGTCGCAAGCAGCATGCCGTTCAGTTCCCCCGCATGGTGCAGTTCGATGACGCGCGGATAGAGCACACCCGACGTATTGGAATACACTTCCTCGTCGCGCGGGGTAAAGACTACGCCCATGTTCTCTCGTCTTATGTTGATTGCCATAAAGTTATCCCCCTGAAAAAATAATAAAGCGTCCCTATTAAGAAACGCAGATTTTCCGCTTTACAAGTCTTGCCGAGCGTTCTCACTGCAACGATTGTATCACAGCTTCGCGGGAATTTCAAGACCTTTGTCAAATTTTGTCTCCCGCATTGCAAAATTTGTGCAGAAGCGCACCTTTGCACGGGAGAATGATTGTCTTTTCGGGCAAAGTATAGTATAATAGTGCGGCTATGGAAAAGTTCTACGCATATCTTGACAGAATGAAATTCATCAAGCGCTGGCAGCTTATGCGCTCCACGCGCGAAGAAAATATCATGGAGCACTCCCACCAGGTCGCCGTGCTGACGCACGCCCTTGCCGTCATCGAAAACAAGGTGTACGGCGGGAACGTTGACGTGGAGCGCGCGGTATTGTACGCGCTCTATCACGAGGTCAGCGAGGTGATGACGGGGGACATGCCCACGCCCGTCAAGTACTTCAACCGTCAGCTGCACGGCGAGTACGCCAAAGTGGAGCAGCTCGCCATCGACCGCATCGCCGCGACCCTGCCTGAACCTGTCAGAGGGGAACTGTATCCCTGTTTGCAGGCGGACAAGGATTGCGCGGAATACGCCTTCGTCAAGGCGGCGGACAAGCTCTCCGCATATATCAAGTGCCTGGAGGAGCTTCGCTCGGGCAATTCCGAATTTATTCAGGCAAAGCGGACCATTGAGGACGCGCTGCACGAAAAGCACATGCGTTCGGTCGAGTACTTCTTCGAGCACTTTATCCCTGCGTTTGATCTGACGCTGGACGAGCTGGAAGGCCTCTGATTTTTTTGAAAAGCATTTCTCGTGTGATACGTTGTCGGGCTTGCGTTTTGCCTTGGTACTTCGCGCAGAGCGCTCGTGCAATGCGTCGTCGGAAGCCTTCTGCAAGCAGGGCTTTCTCCTTGCGTTGGTTACGTACGCTTTGTACGCGCCCTGCGGCAAATCCGCGCCCTCCTCGTCTGACACGGAACTGCTTTCCAAAAGGAGAATGCGGTATTTGCGTGATACGTTGCCGCGCTCCGGCAAGTTTCGGTCATTTACCCGAAAGTAAACTCCCTCAACTTTTCCTCGCGCTCCTCGCCTGACGCGAATCTACGTCCCAAAGGGGGCAAGCTACATTTTTCGCGAGCTCTTCCTATAAAATTCCAAATTTGAGAGAATAGGTGAACCAATGCGATTCAAATGGTACGGCACGGCGACGCTTTTGCTGGAGAGCGGGAACACCCGTCTGCTCATCGACCCATACCTTAAAGAGTATTCGCCCGTTGCGCCCGTCCCGCTTGCGGAGGCGCGCACGGCGGATGCCATCTTCATCACCCACCCGCACCTCGACCACTTTCAGGATGTGGACGCCTTTTCCGAGGGGGTGCGCCCCGTCTATGTCTCGGCAACGGGCATCTCCCATGCCAAAAAGAACGGACTGAACGCGGCGTGCATGCACCGCATCAAGGCGGGGGACGAGGTCAAAATCGGCCCCTTCACGGTACGCGTTTTTCCCGCACGTCACTGCGTTTTTGATGCCGCGACCATCCTGCGCGTCGTCTTTTCGCTGCGTACCTGGCTGCACGCGGGGGACTGCATCGCGCTCCTGAAAGCTGCCAAGCGCTTCCGCATCGACAAGAGCGACGTGCTCGCCTTTGAGATCTCGGACGGCGGGAAGTCTGTCATGGTCTTTGGCTCCGCGGGCATGGACAGAAGGGTCAGTTATCCGCAGGGGGCAGATCTGCTGTTCTTTCCCTATCAGGGCAGGGCGCGCATGGATCGGGAGATGCTTCCCTTTCTGGACGCCGTCAGGCCCAAGGCGGTCACGATCGATCATTTTGACGACGCCTTTCCGCCCATCACCCACCGCATCAACGCGAAGCGCTTTGTCCCGACCGTCAAAAAGCGCCTGCCCGAGGCAAGCGCCTTTGTGCCCGAGGAGAACGTCTGGTACGACGTTTAATCGGAAATTTCGTGGAAGAGGACGGGCTGCGCCTGCGCAGTGCAGACAGCAATCGTGCAGTCCGCCTGCTCAGAAAAAGCAATCGCCGCGTTGACGGGCGCCCTATTTTGCAAGAGGACGCCCCGCTCAAAGCGCAGCGCCTGTAAAAGCGTCGCGAGCGAACCGCCGAGGTATTTGACATACGCCTCCTTCGCCGTCCACAGGCGGAAGAAGTCCTCCTCCCGCTCCGCCTCACTCAGGCGGCGCAGCACCGCCTGCGGAAGGGGACGCCCCCGCCACTCGGCGTCCAGCCCGATTTCTGTTTCAGAGAAGGCGGCAAAGGTGTGCCCGCCCGTGTGCGACAGGTTGAAAAAGGGCGGCGCGCCGCAGAGCAGGGGCTTCCCGTGTGCGTTGCGCGTAAAGTTTGGCGCGAAAATGCCATACCGTTCCCGCAAAATGCGCGCCACAAAGGCGTCGCTTTGGACGGGTTTGGCCGTATAGAACACGTCAATCATATCGACAGTATATCATATCGGAGGAAAAAAGTAAATGACGAGAGCACAACAGGCAAAGGAGAATTTTCTGCACGGACTCAATTGCTCGCAGGCAGTTGCGGTGGCGTTTGCCGATCTTCTGGACGTGCCCGAGGAGACGCTCAGGGCGGCGCTGTTGCCGCTGGGCGGCGGCATGGGAAGGTTGCGCGAGACATGCGGCACGGTCTCAGGCGCGGCGGTCACGCTGGGGCTGCTGTTTCCCGGGATGACCAAGCCGGAGATGTACGCTCTCGTCCAGGAACTGGCGCGCCGCTTCCGGGCAAAGAACGGCAGCATCAACTGCGGACAGCTCCTCTCTGGCGCGGGACTTCAGGTGGACACTTCGCCCAATCCTGAGGCGCGCACAGAGGCATACTACAAAAAGCGCCCCTGCCCCGACCTCGTGTACGACGCGGCGGAGATCGTTGAAGCGCTCTGCATGGAGAAGGGCAGGATCTGACGGGGCTTTCGCAAAAAAGGACGCAATATACGGCGCGGCGGCGCGGGCAGAATGCCCGCGCCGCCGCGCGTTAATAAAATGCGCGCCCTCCGCAAACATTGCGGAGGGCGCGCCGTCGTAAAGTCGTCTTAAAATGCAAATTACAGGTCGATGCCGATCTTGGTGCAGGGGACGCTGTCCGAGAGCACTTCGGCGATGGAGTACTTTGCGTTGGCAATGTAGATGGTCGTGCCCTGCGCGGCGGCGTCCTTGACGTACTCCAGCTTGGCGCGCGCGCCGTTCGCGCCCGCACGCGATGCGCCGACGCAGTACTTCTTGTGCTCTTCGATATTCTCGGTGAGTTCGTAGGCGTCCTTCCCGCTGATGGTCTTGACGAGCGTTGTCTCGTTTTCGGGGTCGAGATAGATGCCGTCCACGCTCGTGAAGATGAGGAGCGTCCTCGCCCGCACGAGGCAGGCGATGCGGGAGGCGGTCTCGTCGTTGTCCACGCACTCAAAGACGCGCTTTTTGTCGTGGGAGAGCGCAAGCAGCTCCAGGCGCCTGTTTTCCTCCGAGGACACGGCGTCGTTGTAGTTGACGATAGGGATGGCGTTCTGTTCGCGGCAGCGCAGCAGCAGGCCCTTTAAGTGCTCGCTCTTTTGCTCGTCGTTGAAGTGCTGGTGCTCGACGAGCACCTGTCGCACCGAGTACGCGGGGTCGACAAACTGGCGGTATGTCTGCATTAAAATCGCCTGACCCTGCGCCGCGTAGTCCGTCTTGGCGTGCTCTCCCGCGATTTCCCTGCCCGTGCGCTGCATGTAGTCCAGCCGCCCGATCTCCGTCGCGCCGCTCGAGACCCAGATATACCCCGGGCGCAGCTCGCGCGAGAGGCGCGCCACCCGCGTGTAGTCGATGATGCCCGCCTTGCGGTCGATGAGCGCCATCGAGCCGATCTTTCCCACCAGTTCAAAATCAAAAGTCATCCTTCTTCCTCCGCCCGTCACATGAAGGGCGCATTTTTTACCAATACTATCGGCATGAAGAAACTTCTGCCTGCACTCTTTTTTCTTTTGTTTCTGCCGCCCGTTCTGACGGGCTGTTCCGTCTCCGACATGAGCTCGCTCACCGAGCTCTCCCGTCCCTATGTGGGCGAGTATGCCTGCGAGGAGCTTCGCCTCGGGGAGGAGGACATGCTCTGCCGCTTTGAGTACGTCCGCCTGACGCTCGGCCCCGACGGGGACGCGCAGCTCACCTGGCGCACCATGGAGGGCGGCGAGGGCGAAACTTTGCTGCATTACGAGATGCGCGAGGGGAGCATCACGCTCTCCATGGCGGGGCGCATGGGCGCGTACACCTTCCCCGTGGAGCAGGGCGCGATCGTCATCACGCACAACATAATCGGGCGCATGCTCTATGCCCGCTTCCGCATGTGATCACATGAGCGGAATGTTCTCATTTTTGCATAACGTATGCGTTTTTTCGTCCCAGACGGAGACCTGCACTTCGCCGATATGCACCTTGTTCAGCATGATCATGCAAAGGCGGGACTGACCGATGCCGCCGCCCATGGTCAGGGGCAGCTCGCCCGCGGCGAGCGCCCTGTGGAAGGGCAGATTGAGCCGATCGGTGCAGTCCTCCGCCTCCAGCTGAGCGATAAGACTTGTTTCGTCCACGCGGATGCCCATGCTGCTCAGCTCGAACGCACAGGCGAGGGGCGGATAGTAGACGAGGATGTCGCCGTTTAAGTTCCAGTCGTCATAATCGGGCGCTCTGCCGTCGTGCTTGCTGCCCGATCTGAGTTTGCCGCCGATATTCTTCAAAAACACCGCGCCGTACTTTCTGACCGCCTCCCGCTCGCGCGCCTTGGGGGTGAGGCCCGGGTAGGCGTCCTCCAATTCCTGCGTCGTCACAAAGGAGATCTTCTCGGGGAAGTAGTTCTCCAGCGCGGGGAAGGCGTCGCAGATGCCTTGTGCCGTCTGCCGCATGACCGCATAGATGGTGCGCACCGTCGCCTCCAGAAAGGCGGGCGTTCTGTCCTCGCGCGCGATGACCTTCTCCCAGTCCCATTGATCGACGTACACGGAGTGCAGTTCGTCCAGTTCCTCGTCGCGGCGGATGGCGTTCATGTCGCAGTACAGGCCGCGGTGGACGGGGAATCCATATTTTTTCAGCGCATAGCGCTTCCACTTGGCGAGCGAATGCACGATCTCCACCGTGGAGCCCGTCGCCTTCACGTCAAAACTGACGGGGCGCTCCACGCCGTTCAGATCGTCGTTGATGCCGCTGCCCGCGGGCACAAAGAGGGGCGCGCTGACGCGCGTCAAATCGAGCGCCTGCGCAAGATTTTTCTCAAAGGCATCCTTTACCTGCTTGATGGCAAGTTCGGTCTCTATAAGATCGAGTCTGGATTGATACATAAATAGCCTCCCGACGAGACGTTTTCGGATAGTATAGCACACTTTTTTCAAAAAGGCGAACGATTGCGCAGGATTCTTCAAAAGTTGCGCGATTTCCCGCAAAGCATTGAACGAATGTTTGCAATTTGCGGCGCGGTGTGCTATACTTGTCACATGGACACATCGGCACCCGTGCTCACCGCCGATCAGGCGGAGGCGGCAGCACTCATCGAGGAGTGGTTTTATCATCTGAATACGCAGATCTTTGTGCTGTGCGGCTACGCGGGGACGGGCAAGACCTTTCTTGTCGACTACGTCGTGCGGGACATGGGACTTGTGCCGGGCGAGAGCGCCGTGTTCGTCGCACCCACGGGCAAGGCGGCGTCTGTGCTCATCCGCGCTGGCGTACCCGCAGGCACGGTGCACAGCCTCATCTACACGCGCGAAGAGGATATCGAGGTGGATGAGAACGGCGAGGTCATCTCCGAGCGCTTTCTGCGCTTTGTCAAAAAGGAGAAGATCGACAGCGGCATCCGTCTCATCGTGTTGGACGAGACGAGTATGGTCTCGGACGACGTGCTGCGCGATCTTTTATCCTTCGGCGTCAAGTGCCTGTGCTGCGGCGATCCCGCCCAGCTGCCGCCCGTGGGCGGGAGCAACACGCTGCTCACGATGCCCGTCATTACCTTAAAGGAGATCGTGCGGCAGGAAAAGGACAACCCCATCGTGCGGCTCGCAGAGCGGGTGCGCGCGGGCGGGCTGCCCCGCTATGGCAGGGACGGGTGCGTGGAGGTCATTCCCCGCCGCGAGTGCGACAGGGCGCTTCGCGAGCAGCTGTTTTCCAAGGCCGATCAGATCATCGTCGGGACCAACCGCATGCGCGCCGCCGTCAACCGCGAAGTGCGCGCGATGCGCGGCATCCCGCCCGATCAGCTGCTTCCCACAGACGGCGAGAAGCTCGTCTGCACGCTCAACGACTGGAGCAAGACGCTGGACGAAAAGGGGGATTTTCACCTCGTCAACGGCATCATCGGGACGTGCAATAGCGCTCGCGAGCAGCTGGACGGGCTGGGGCTTCTGGACTTCACGCCCGACTTTCTGCCCGATACTCTCCCTGAACTGCCCTTTGACACGGGCATCTTCACGCGCGGACAGTACTACCACGGCTACGGCAACAAGGCGTGTATGCTCACGAACGGCATTCTGGTGCATGAAGGCAATTATGAGATGCTGCGCCGCTTCAAGGTGCGGCGGGAGGACACCGTCTGCCGCTTTGAGTTCGCATATGCCGTCACCTGCCACAAGGCGCAGGGCTCGGAGTATGATAACGTCGTCGTCATCGACGAGTCGGGCTATTTTGACAACGGCAGGGAGTGGCTGTACACCGCCGTGACGCGCGCAAAGAAGCAACTGACCATCATCAGGTAACGGCGCCGCCCTGCCGTCATGCGGCAAAGGGGCTTATCCGGAGGCAGGCATGATCTACTTATCCCAATTCACCTTTCCTTCCTACGATGCAGAATACGCCTTTCGGCTCGGGAAAGTCAAGCGGACGTGCTATAACACGATGTACCCGTTTTTTGTGCTGTCCGCGCACGGGCTTGCGCGGCTGGACTTTGCGCCCGTCACCATTTTTTACGGCGGGAACGGCTCAGGCAAGACGACGGCGCTCAACGTGATTGCCGAGCGCCTGAACGTCAGGCGCGGCGCGCCCTTCAACAAATCAAGTTTTTTCGGCGACTATGTGAGCATGTGTACACATGCTCTTTCGAAGCCGCTGCCCCCGGAGAGCGCCATGATCGCCAGCGACGACGTGTTTGAATTCATGCTCGACCTGCGCGGCATCAACGAGGGGATCGACGCGAAGCGGGAGGCGCTCTTGGAAGAGTATCTTCAAAGCAAGTATGCGCAGTTCCGCATGACCTCACTCGACGATTACGACCGCCTGAAAAAAGTGTGCGACGCCCGCAGCAGGACGCAGTCGAAGTATGTCAAGGACAGGCTCTCCGGAAACGTGCGCGAGCAGTCCAACGGGGAGAGCGCCTTCTTCTACTTCACGCAGAGGATGGGCGAGCCTGCGCTCTATCTGTTGGACGAGCCGGAAAACAGTCTCTCGCCCGCGCGGCAGATGCAGCTCAGGGAATTTTTGGAGCAGTCGGCGCGCTACTTTGACTATCAGCTGATCATTGCGACCCATTCGCCCTTCCTGCTGGCGATGAACGGGGCGAAGATCTACGATTTCGACGCCGACCCCGTGGATGTCAAGCGGTGGACGCAGCTGGAAAACGTGCGCGCATATTATGAATTTTTCAAACGACATCGCTGCGAGTTTGAGCGGTGAAGGTCTGAAAACAGGGGGGACGTGTATGCTATTTCCGTACCAAAGGGTACTTGTGCTCGGCTGCGGCGGCGCGGGGAAATCCACCTTTTCCATGGCGATGGGTGCAAGGTTTTGCCTGCCCGTCGTGCATCTCGATCGGATTTGGTGGCTGCCCGGCTGGGTCAATCGGAGCGAAGAAGAATTTGACGCGCTGCTCTTTGAGAAACTGGAAAAACCCGCGTGGGTGATGGACGGGAACTACCTGCGCACCCTTCCCGTGCGGCTTGCAAAGGCAGACTGCGCCGTGTTGCTCGACCTGTCCGCCGAAGAATGTCTCGCAAGCATCAGGGCGCGCGTAGAGCGCTATCGCGGCAGGAGCCGTCCCGATATGCCGGAGGGCTGTCCCGAACGGGCGGACGGCGAGTTTGAGGCGTGGATCAGGGCGTACCGCGATGAGACGCTCCCGCAGGTCCTGCGCCTGCTGAATGGGTGGGATAAGCCGTGGTTTGCCTTTTCCGATCGGGCATCGGCATATGCGTGGCTGGAGAGCTTTGAAAATCGCGGAGGCGGGCGTTATTTTTGTTGACATTTCCCCGCGCGAAAGATATAATTTTGCACGACGATAAAACTTTCAAAAGGTAATACCATGTCTTACAGAACGCACAACTGCAATCAACTCCGCAGCGAGGACGCAGGCAAGAAAGTCAAGCTCTGCGGCTGGCTGGACAGCAAGCGCGATAAGGGCGGGCTTCTGTTCGCGATTCTTCGCGATTTCTACGGCACGACGCAGGTCGTCGCGACGGAAGAGCCCTGCCTCTCGCAGCTGAGGGACATTCCCACCGAATCCACCGTCAGCGTGGAGGGCACCGTCGTGCTGCGCTCCGCACCCAACGAAAAACTTCCCACGGGCATGATCGAGATCGTTCCCGAGAAGGTGGAGGTCCTCGGCAGGCGCACGACGCAGGCGCTGCCCTTTGAGGTCTCCCGTTCGACGGAGGCGCGCGAGGATATCCGCCTCGCCTACCGTTTCCTCGATCTGAGAAATCCCGCCGTCAAGGAGAAGATCGTGCTGCGCGCGGCGATTGTTGCAGAGCTGCGCCGCCTCATGACGGAGGAGGGCTTTTTGGAGATCTCCACGCCCATTCTGACGAGCTCTTCGCCCGAGGGCGCGCGCGACTACATCGTGCCCAGCCGCCTGTATCCCGGGGAGTTCTACGCGCTCCCGCAGGCGCCCCAGCAGTACAAACAGCTGCTGATGTGCTCGGGTTTTGACAAGTATTTCCAGATCGCGCCCTGCTTCCGCGATGAGGACGCCCGCGCCGACCGCTCGCCCGGTGAGTTCTATCAGCTGGACATCGAGATGGCGTTTGCGACGCAGGAGGACGTGTTCGCGGTGCTCGAAAAGGTCCTGCCGCCCGTGTTCGCCAAGTTCTCGGGCTGGGAGGCAGACAAGCCCCCGTTCCGCCGCATTCCCTATCTGGAGGCGCTGGAGACGTACGGCACGGACAAGCCCGATCTGAGAAACCCGCTCATCATCAAAGACGTGACGCAGATCATGCAGGGCTGCGGCTTTGCCGCGGTGGAGGGCAAGATCGTCAAGGCGATCGCCGTGCCCGCATTCACGCAGACGCGCAAGTTCATCGATAAGACGGCGGAGGACTTCAAGACGGTCACCGAGGGCGGCGCCATGTACTGGTTCCGCCTGGATGAAAGCGGCGCGCCCGTGGGCGGCATCTCCAAGTTCCTTTCGGAAAAGCTTCCCGTACTCAGAGAGGCGCTCGCGCTTCAGAACGGCTGCTTCGTTGCGCTCGTCGCGGAGGAAAAGCGCACGCTCGTGCAAAAGCGCGCGGGCATTCTGCGCACCATGCTCGGCACGGGGCTTGACCTGCTCGAAAAGAACGTCTACCGCTTCTGCTGGATCGTCGATTTCCCCATGTACGAGATCGGCGAGGAATCGGGACAGCTGGAGTTCTGCCACAACCCGTTCTCCATGCCCCAGGGCGGCATGAAGGCGCTGGAGGAGCAGGATCCCCTGGAGATCCTCGCCTACCAGTACGATATCGTCTGCAACGGCGTCGAGCTCTCCTCGGGCGCGGTCAGAAACCACGATCCCGAGATCATGATCAAGGCTTTCTCCCTCGTGGGACTTGGCAAGGAGGATGTCATCAAGAAGTTCCCCGCGCTCTATCACGCGTTTGAGTACGGCGCACCGCCGCACGCAGGCGTCGCGCCCGGCGTGGACAGAATGGTCATGCTCATCTCCGATACCGTCAACATCCGCGAGGTCATTGCCTTCCCGATGAACGCAAAGGCGCGCGATCTTTTGATGAATGCGCCCTCGCCCGTGGAGCAAAAACAGCTCGACGACGTGCACATTGCCATTGTCAAGGAAGAGAAGAAGGACTGATAAAAAGCAAAAAAACGCGGCGTGCGCCGCGTTTTTTTTGCTTTCAGAGTATCACCTTTTGCTAACCGGGAGGACCGGTTTGCGGGGTGCGGAAAAAAGGCGACCTGCGTCGTCTTTTTTCGAAAACTGTCCGATCTCCTCAGTCCTTGAGCCCGAGGACGTAGTCCGCCGAGATATCCAGCGCCTTGCAGAGCTTTGAAAAGGTATCCAGTCGCGGAAGCTTGTCCGTCGTGCAGTACTGCGTGACCATTTCGGGGGAGACGCCGATCCTCTTGGAGATTTCGACCGTCGTCAGACCGCTGTTGATGATTTCTTCCCTAAGCCGTTGTTTGATAATACTCATAGTTCTTTACTCACCATATGATTTCGGAGCATAAAACACCCCATGCAATTATTATACATATTTTCAAAAAGAATACCTGCAAACTAACCTGCGTAAGAAAAAGATTTGCGTCAAAAAATGATGTATTTTGGGACGTGTCGCAAAATGAAGTCCTCAAAAAACATGTGAGACGAGAAAAAATGCGGAAAACGGCGGCGTCTTTGCGGCGGATGCGCATTTTGGATAAGCTGAAAAAATATTTGGTATTACAATCCCGTATAATTGAATGTCGGAAAACGCCTTGACAATCATTTGACTTGTGAGGGTAAACATTTTATAATAATGACTGTATTTCCTATACGAACTCAATGTAACAAGGAGAGCCAGATATGAAAGTCACTGAGCAGTTCGGCAGCAACGTTTTTACCGACGACGTCATGAAGAACGCGCTGCCCAAGGAAGTCTACAAGTCCCTGCGCAAGACGATTGACGAGGGGCAGCCTCTCGATTCGTCCATCGCGGGCGCGGTCGCAAACGCCATGAAGGACTGGGCGGTCTCCAAGGGCGCGACGCACTACACGCACTGGTTCCAGCCGCTCACCAACCTCACGGCGGAAAAGCACGACAGCTTTATCGAACCCAGCGGCGACAAGGTCATCATGCAGCTCACGGGCAAGAACCTCATCGTGGGCGAGCCGGACGCGTCCAGCTTCCCTTCGGGCGGCACGCGCGAGACGAGCGCGGCGCGCGGCTACACTGCATGGGATCCCACTTCTCCCGCATTCGTCAAGGAGGGCACGCTGTACATTCCCACCGTCTTTGTCTCCTACACGGGCGAGACGCTGGACAAAAAAGCGCCCCTTCTCAAGTCCATGACGGCGCTCGATACGCAGGCAAAGCGGCTTTTAAAAATGTTCGGCATCGAGTGCAGAAAGGTCTCCACGACCGTCGGCCCCGAGCAGGAGTACTTCCTCATCGACGAGGACGTGTATTTGCAGCGCAAGGACCTCATTCTGACGGGACGCACCCTCTTCGGCGCAGCTCCTTCCCGCGGACAGGAGCTGGAAGATCACTACTTCGGCGTGCTCAAGACCCGCATCTCCGAGTTTATGCGCGATCTGGACGAGACGCTCTGGTCGTACGGCATCTTTGCCAAGACCAAGCACAACGAAGTTGCGCCCGCGCAGCACGAGCTTGCGCCCGTCTTTACGACGACCAACGTCGCCGTGGACGACAACCAGCTCACGATGGAGCTGATGAAGAAGGTCGCGCAGAAGCACCACATGGTCTGCCTGCTGCACGAAAAACCCTTCGAAGGGGTCAACGGCTCGGGCAAGCACAACAACTGGTCGCTCTCCACCGATACGGGGCTCAACCTGCTCGATCCGGGTGAAAATCCCGAAAAGAATGTCCGTTTCATGCTCATCCTCGCCTGCGTCATCGCGGCGGTGGACAGATACCAGGGCATCCTGCGCGCATCCGTCGCGTCGGCGGGCAACGATCATCGTCTGGGCGCGAACGAGGCGCCTCCCGCGATCATCTCCGTGTACCTCGGCGATCAGCTGGGCGCGATCGTGGACAGCATTGTCCTCGGCCGCGAGTATGTGCCGAAGAAGGCGGTCCCCGGCTCCATCGGCGTGCCCGAATCGCCCATCTTCCCCATTGACACCACGGACAGAAACCGCACGTCGCCCTTTGCATTCACGGGCAACAAGTTCGAGTTCCGCATGCTGGGTTCGCAGGCGTCCGTCGCCGATCCCAACATTGTCCTCAATACCATCGTTGCGGAGACCTTCTCCGAGGCGGTGGACGCGCTCTCGGGTGAGGAGGACTTTGAGAAGGCGTGCACGGAGTACACGAGCAAGCTGTTAAAGGATCACTTCCGCATCATCTTCAACTACAACGGCTACGGTCCCGAGTGGGAGCCTGAAGCGGAGAGAAGGGGACTTCTCAACAACAAGACGACCGCGGACGCCGTGCCCGAGTACTTCAAGCGTGAGAATATCGACGTGTTCGTCAAGCAGGGCGTGTACACCGAGAAGGAAGTCATCGCCCGCGCAGACATCGCGCTCGAAAATTATATTAAAGCGATCAATATCGAAGCGCTCACGATGCTGGAGATGGCGCGTCAGGATATCTATCCCGCCGTCAACGGCTACATTGCGGAGCTCTGCTCGGTGATCGCGTCCAAGCAGACCATCTCCTCCAAGATCAGCTGCGGGGCGGATATCACGCTTGCGAAGAAGCTCTCCACGATGAACGAGGCGATGGCGAACGCCATGAAGAAGCTGGAGACGGACCTCTCCGAAATGCCCGCAGCGATCGGGCCCGCGTCCCAGAAGATGGCGCACGTCGTCGTGCCCGATATGGAAGCGGTGCGCGCCCTGGCGGACAGCATGGAGAAGCTCACCTCTTCCGACTACTGGCCGTATCCGAGCTATACGGATATGCTGTACAGTATTAAATGATTTTGAAAAGCATTTCTCGCGTGATACTTTGTCGCGCTGCGGCAAGTTTTGGTCATTTACCTAAAAGTAAACTCCCTCAACTTTTCCTCGCGCTCCTCGTCTGACGCGGAACTGCTTTCCAAAATGCGCACTAAGGTATTTCTCGCGTGATACTTTGTCGCGCTGCGGCAAGTTTTGGTCATTTACCTAAAAGTAAACTCCCTCAACTTTTCCT
>CALVLM010000007.1:0-79732 GCA_944338075.1 Candidatus Gallimonas intestinigallinarum
GGCAAGGACTCCATGAGCGGCACCTTCGAGCACATCGACGTTCCGCCCACGCTCGTCTCCTTTGCGGTGACGACGGGAAGATTTGACGAGGTCGTCTCGCCCGAGTTCAAGGGAGCGGGACACAAGGTCGTCCTGCTTGCGCCCGACTATGATGAAAACGGGCTGCCCGTCACAGCGTCACTCAAGAGCATGTATGCCCGTGTGACGGCGCTGCTGCGCTCGGGCCGCGCGCTCTCTGCGTATACGCCCACCTACGGCGGCGTTGCAGAGGGCATCATGAAGATGTGCTTCGGCAACATGGTCGGCTTCCGCTATGCGGACGGCGTCTCCATGGACGATCTCTTCGGCTATCGCTACGGTTCGTTCATTCTGGAACTCTCCGAGGACGCCTCCGCCGTCGGCACGATGCTGGGCGAGACCACGGCGATCAACGCCATCGCAATGGGCGAGGAGAAGCTGCTTCTTTCCGAGCTGCTCGCGATCTACGAAAACAAGCTCGAGCCCGTGTACCCCTGCATTATCCCCACGCCCGCCGGGTCGGTGGAGAACTATACCTTCCGCACGCGCAGCGCGCTTGCCTCCGAGGTCAAGTTTGCAAAGCCCCGCGTGCTCATTCCCGTATTCCCCGGCACCAACTGCGAGTACGATACGGCAAAGGCGTTCGCCGACGCGGGCGCACAGCCTGAGATCTACGTCATCCGCAACCGTACGGCAGAGGAAGTCGCGCATTCGGCGCGCGAGTTTGCCGAGAAGATCGGTGAGAGCCAGATCGTCTTTATCCCCGGCGGCTTCTCGGGCGGCGACGAGCCGGACGGCTCGGGCAAGTTCATCACGGCTTTCTTCCGCGGCGAGCGCGTCAAGGACGAGGTCACCCGCCTTCTCGACGACCGCGGCGGACTCATGGGCGGCATCTGCAACGGCTTCCAGGCGCTCATCAAACTGGGACTCGTGCCCTTCGGCAGGATCATTGAGACGAATGCCGACTGCCCGACGCTGACCTACAACAACATTGCGCGTCACCAGTCGCGCATCGTGCGCGTGCGCGTGGCGTCCGTGCAGTCTCCCTGGCTGTCCCTGGTGGACGCGGGTGAGGTGTTCTCCGTGCCTATTTCGCATGGCGAGGGCAAGTTCATCGCCAGCCCCGCGCTCATTGCGCAGCTCGCGGAGAACGGGCAGATCATGACGCAGTATGTCGATCTCTCGGACAACGCGACGATGGACGTCCACTTCAATCCCAACGGCAGCGCGGCGGCGATCGAGGGCATCCTCTCGCCCGACGGCAGAGTGTTCGGCAAGATGGGACACAGCGAGCGCAAGGGCGAAGGACTGTATAAGAACGTCCCCGGCTCGTATGACATGCGCCTGTTCGAGAGCGCGGTGAGATATTTTAAGTAATCAAGGTTCACAGATTTCTTTTCGAACTGACGAAAAGAAATCTCGTGAGTTTGAGGAAAACCCAACAGTTGCCTACGGCTTTGTGTTTGGTTGTCTCACGCGGGTAGAACCCCGCGCTCGGTACTTTGCGCTACGCGCTCGTGCGTCGCTTCGTCGAAACCCCTTTGCAAGCAAGGATTTCTCCTCGCGCCGGTCAAGAAATTGCCGAACAAATGGCAATTTCTTAAGTTCGGGCATGCGCCGAAGCCGCACCGCGGCTATCGGCATAACGCACGCCCTCACCCTCGCGGCGCGCAGTCGCAACAAAATAGCGCGCGCCGCTCACTTTTCCGCAAAAGCGCTGGACGCGCAAATTAAGGCGGAAAAGGCATAACAAGTGAAGCCTTTTCCCGTAATTGATAGCAAGGAAGAGAAGCCGCCTTTTGCTATTATCACGCCGCAAGCAGGGTTTCCCTGCGTCAGCGGTACTCAATTTGTCGCTTGCGACCTCAGCAGGTGAATGCGCGAGGGGCTATTTTGTGGGCGATATCCTCGCGCAGAGGGCGGCGCCCTGAAAGTCGTAAATTTTGTTTTTTACGGCTAAAAAAGAAAATTTACGAGAAGGTAATTTTTTATGTTATCCGATATCGAGATCGCGCAGCGCGCGAAGTTACAGCCAATTTCAGAAATTGCGGCGTCCGTGGGACTTTCCGGGGATGAGATCGAGCAGTACGGCAGGTACAAGGCAAAGATCGCGCCCTCCGTCATGGCGCGCAGCCGTGCGGACGGCAAGCTCATCCTCGTCACCGCCATTACGCCCACGCCCGCGGGCGAGGGCAAGACCACCACGACCATCGGGCTTGCCGACGGCATGAAGCGCATCGGAAAGTCGGTCGTCGTCGCGCTGCGTGAGCCCTCCCTGGGACCGGTGTTCGGCGTCAAGGGCGGCGCTGCGGGCGGCGGATATGCGCAGGTCGTCCCCATGGAGGACATCAACCTGCATTTCACGGGCGATATGCACGCCATCGGCGCGGCGAACAACCTGCTCGCCGCCATGCTGGACAATCATATTTTCCAGGGCAACGCTCTGGGCATTGACAGGGATCGCATCACCTGGAAACGGTGCGTGGATATGAACGATCGTCAGCTTCGTTTCATTCAGGACGGACTGGGCGGCGGCAAGAACGGCGTCCCGCGCAGAGACGGTTTCGATATCACCGTCGCGAGCGAGGTCATGGCGATCTTGTGTCTCGCGACGTCGCTCTCCGACTTAAAGGCGCGTCTTTCCTGCATCGTCGTCGGGTATAATGCCGATGGCAAGCCCGTCACGGCGGGCGATCTCAAGGCGGCGGGCGCGATGTGCGCGCTCCTCAAGGACGCCATGAAGCCCAACCTCGTCCAGACGCTCGAGGGCACGCCCGCCATCGTGCACGGCGGACCGTTTGCGAACATTGCGCACGGCTGCAACTCCGTCGTCGCGACGCGCACCGCGCTCAAACTGGGCGATTACGTTGTCACGGAGGCGGGGTTCGGCGCCGACCTGGGCGCGGAGAAATTCCTCGATATCAAGTGCCGCGTCGCGGGGCTGAAGCCTTCTGCCTGCGTGGTCGTCGCGACCGTCCGCGCACTCAAGATGCACGGCGGCATTGAAAAGTCCGACCTTGCCGCGGAGAATTTAGAGGCGCTTGAAAAGGGACTCCCCAACCTGCTGCGCCACGTCGGCAACATGAAGAACGTCTACGGACTGCCCACGGTGGTCGCGCTCAACCGCTTCCCGACGGACACGGACGCGGAGATTGCATGCGTGCTGGAAGCGTGCCAAAAGCTGGGCGTCAATACCGTGCTGTCCACCGTCTGGGCGGAGGGCGGCAAGGGCGGCGAGGACCTGGCGCGCGAGGTCGTGCGCCTGTGCGAGCAGCCAAACAGCTTTGATTATTGCTACGACGCTGCGCGTCCCATCAAGGAGAAGATCGAGACCATCGTCCGGCGCATCTACGGCGGCAGCGGCGCCCTATACACGCCGGAGGCGGAGGGGGAGATCGAACGCCTCACTGCGCTCGGGTTTGACAAGACCCCTGTCTGCATGGCAAAGACGCAGTATTCCTTCTCGGACGACGCAAAGCTCTTGGGCGCGCCCGAAGAGTTTACCGTCACTGTTCGCAACGTCAAGGTGTCCGCGGGCGCGGGGTTTGTCGTCGTGCTGACGGGCAACATTCTCACGATGCCCGGGCTTCCGCCCGTTCCTGCCGCGGAAAAGATCGACGTCGACGAACACGGCAATATTACGGGACTGTTCTGATGGAAAAGCAAAGATTGCAGGATGCGGTACCACCCCTGTTGGCGTGGTACCGCATTTCCAAACGCGACCTGCCGTGGCGGCATGACCGCACGCCCTATACGGCGTTGGTCGCCGAACTCATGCTCCAGCAGACGCGCGTCGAAGCGGTGCGCGAGCGATATGTGCAGTTTCTCGGCCGCTTCCCGACGGCGCAATCTCTCGCCGCAGCGAGCGAGGACGAGGTCTTAAAGCTCTGGGAGGGACTGGGCTACTACTCCCGCGCGCGTAATCTGTATAAGGCGGCGAAGGCGATCGCCGAGCACGGCTTTCCGACCACCTTTGAGGGCGTGCGCGCGCTGCCCGGCGTCGGCGACTATACGGCGGGCGCCGTCTGCTCCATCGCGCTCGGCATTCCCGCGCCCGCGGTGGACGGGAACGTGCTGCGCATCCTCAGCCGCCTGTATGCGGACGGGCGTTGCGTGGACGAGCCGTCAATCAGATCGGAGTACGCGGCGCTGCTGAAAGAGGTGTATCCCGCCGAGACGGCGGACTTCTGCGAGGCGCTCATGGAGCTGGGCGCGATCGTCTGCCTGCCCAATGGCGCGCCTTCCTGCGGGAAATGCCCGTGGCAGGGGACCTGCCTTGCACACCTGAGCGGGGAAGAGGAGCGCTATCCCGTGCGCGCGGAGAAGCGTGCGCGCAAGATCGTGGAGGCGACCGTCCTCGTGCTGCGCTGCAAGGACAGATACGCCATCGAGCAGCGCCCCGAGGGCGGGCTTCTGGCAAAGCTTTGGCAGTTTCCCTTCTTTGAAGGCGATGCGCCCGACTACGGCGCGCCGCTCGCCGAAAAGCGCGCCAAGCACGTCTTTACGCACGTCGAATGGCACATGACGGGCAAACTCATCGAGGTAATTGAGGAGTTCCCCGTGTACACCTGGGCGACGGCGCAGGAGATCAGGGCGCGCTATGCCCTGCCGTCGGCGTTCCGCGCATTTGCGGCATGGCTCAAATAATTTGGTTGCAAAAACAGGGGGACGTGCCCCGAAAATGCGTGCCAAACAGAGGAATTTGTGTTCATAACAGAGCGCCGCTGGCAGCCCGAAAGGGCTGCCAGCGGCGCGTTTCGATATCATAAAAGGCGTCAGAGTTCCTTGATCATCTGCAAATATTGCATGGAGGTATAGCCGAGCGAGCGATACAACCCGATCGCGCGCTCATTGTCAGGCATGACCTCAAGGCGCAGCCGCTTTGCGCCCAGCGTCTCGGCATAGGCAAGCAGCTCCCTGCCAAGTCCCTTGCCGCGGAAGGCGGGGCGCAGGTAGACCTCGTCCACCCACAGGCAGATACCGCCCGCCTCGCGCGAATAAGACTTCGCGAGCAGGGCAAACCCTGCGGGCGTGTCTCCGTCCAGCAGCATGAGACCCAAAAGCAGTTCGCCGCGCAGGACTTCGTCAAAGGCGCGCGCATGATTTTCGCGCGGAATGTCATGTGAGACGGCGGGGGAGGCATAGAATTCTTCGGACATTTCATAGAACAGCGCCCTGTCCGCGGGCGTCATGGTGCGTATCATGCCCTCATCATAGCAGAAGGCAGGGCGGCTGTCAAGAGAAATGCGTCATTGAATCGCTTAATGCGCGGGGAAAAGCTGTTTGATTGTTAACAAAGTAAAAGGTTTGTACATTTTTGTTGACAAATGCCGAAAGTCGGAGTAAAATATTATCACAAATATATCACAAACGGAGGCAACTATGAGTGTGTTGATCTTCGATTCCAACGGGGAACTCTGGCATACGCGTGCCGAGGAACTGGGACTCGACTATATCTCCATGCCCTACTATATCGGAGGACAGGAGTACTTCTATGACCTCGGCAAAGAAACGGATTTCAGAAAGTTTTATGACGCGGTGCGCGGCGGGGAAATCCCCAAGACGCAGGCGCTCAATCCCGAGGACTACAAGCGCATATTAACGCCCTACTTTGAAAAGGGGGAGGACGTTTTGTACGTCTCCTTTTCCCACCAGCTCAGCGGGACGTTCCAGTCCCTGAATCTTGCATTGCAGGAACTTAAAGAGCAGTTCCCGGAGCGGACGTGCACGGTCTTTGACACCAGGAATATCTCGCTCGGCGCGGGTATTCAGGCGGAGGAAGCGGCAAAGCGCAAGCAGGCGGGCGCGACGGACGAAGAGATCCTCGCCTTCCTGGAGGAGTTCTCGAAGAAGATCCACGTCTACTTTACGGTGGACGATCTCATGCACTTAAAGCGCGGCGGCAGGTGCTCGGGGCTTGCGGCGGTCGCGGGCACGATCTTGGGACTCAAGCCCATGCTCACGGTGGACGCGGAAGGGAAACTCTCCGTCATCGGCAAGATCTCGGGCAGGAAGAAGTCGATCCGCACGCTTGCGGACAGAGTCATCACCGAATTGACCGATCCCGGCTGTGCGGTCTATATCGTCGATGCAGACTGCCCCGAAGAGGGCGACAAGCTGCGCGACCTCATTTTGGAGAAGCGCCCCGAAGCGAAGATCGTGCGCCAGATCGTCGGCCCCGTCATCGGCTCGCACTGCGGTCCCGGCACGCTGGGCGTCATCTTCGTCGGCGATGCGCGCAATGAAATTTGAACCTGACATCTGATGCGGCGCCCGCCGCGCGTGAACGCGCGGCGGGCGCCGTTTTGCAAAAAGAACCGCATAAAAAGGGCGCACTTTTATGCGGGGCAATCAAGGCTGCGTCGGTTTGCGGATTGACAAACGGGCGCGCGGATGGTATAATGCAGATATTATGGCAAACAGAGGAAAATTTATCGTATTTGAGGGCACGGACGGCAGCGGCAAGTCCACACAGATGAAGATGGCAGGCAAGTTCTTAAAGAGCAAGGGCGTTGCCTGCATCCTCACGCACGAGCCAACCGATTCCCCCTTCGGGGCGCTTCTTCGCTCCTGTCTCACGGGGCGCATCGATACGGACGAGCGCGCGATCGCGGCGCTCTTTGCCGCGGACAGGCTCGATCATATCTCCAACACCGTCAACGGCATCGTAAAACTTCTGGGTGAGGGCACGACGGTGCTGTGCGATCGCTTCTATCTCTCCTCGTTTGCCTACAACGGCGGGTTTGTCCCCCTGGAGTGGGTCATTCAGCTCAACGCCCCCGCCATGGAACTCTTGCGCCCCGATCTCACCATATTCCTTGATATCACACCTGAGGAGAGCATGCGCAGGGTCGCCCGCCGCGGTGAGACGGAGCGCTACGAGACGGCAGACAAGCAGACAAAAATTCGCGAAAATTACTACAAGTTGTTTGAACGGTTCGGCGCGCGCGAGAATCTCGTCATTGTCAAAAGTGAGGAGGAGAAGGAGCGCACGCAGGCGAACGTGAGAAGGGCGGTATGGTCGCTGTTCGGAGGCAGAAATGACGGATAAACTCATCGTCGGAGAAGTCTTAAAGCCGCAGGGCATCCGCGGCGAACTCAAGGTGAAGCCCTTCACGGACGACGCGGAGGACTTTCACAACTTTTCGCGCGTCTTTCTGGACAATGCGGAGTACAAAGTTATCTCCGTGCGCACGGGCGCGGGGCTGGTCTTTCTGGGACTCAAGGGCGTAGCCGACCGCAACGCCGCAGAGCTTTTGCGGGGCAAGCAGATCGTCGTCCCGCGCGCGGAGGCACCCGCATTGGAGGAGGGCAGGTACTATGTCGCCGACCTTCTCGGCTGCGCCGTCGTCACCGAAGAGGGCGAACGGCTCGGCACGCTCACCGACGTCAGGCAGGCAGCGACGGATATCTATACCCTTCACGACGGCACGCGCGAGGTCATGTTCCCCGTCGCGGACGGCGTCGTCACGGCGGTGGACATAGGCGCGGGCAAGATCGTCGTCAATAAAAAACGCTACTTCGAGGTGGCAGTGCTGTGAAGATCACCATTCTCACCCTCTTTCCCGAAATGTTCACGGCGCTCTCTGCGAGCATTTTAGGCAGGGCGCAGAAGGAGGGCAAGCTGGAACTCAATATCGTCAATATCCGCGACTACACCGAGGATAAGCACTTAAAGTGCGACGACTACCCCTTCGGCGGCGGCGCGGGCATGGTCATGATGGCGCAGCCCGTCGGCAGCGCGATCGAGGCGGTCGATCATGATCACACGGCGCGCAGGATCTACCTCTCGCCCAAGGGCGCGACGTTCACGCAGCAGAAGGTGTTCGAACTGGTGGAAGAAGAACACCTCGTCCTGCTGTGCGGGCACTATGAGGGCGTCGATCAGCGCGCCATCGACCTGTTCATCGACGAGGAACTCTCCATCGGCGACTATGTCTTAACGGGCGGGGAACTTCCCGCGATGGTCGTCGTGGACTGCGTCGCGCGCTATGTGGACGGCGTGCTTTCGCCCGAATCGCTGGTGCAGGAGAGCTTCTCGGAAAACCTTCTGGAGTATCCCCAGTACACCCGCCCCGTCGAGTACCGCGGGCTGCGCGTGCCGGACGTGCTGCGCAGCGGCAACCATGCCGAGATCGATAAGTGGCGCAGGGAGCAGGCGATCGCCGTCACCAAAAAATACAGACCCGACCTTCTGGAAGACAAATCGTGAAAAACATTCAATGGTTCCCCGGGCACATGGCGAAGGCCGTGCGCATGATGGAGGAAAATTTAACGCTGTGCGACGCGGTCGTCTTTGTGCTGGACGCCCGCGCGCCCGCGTCCAGCTACAATCCCCGCCTCGCACAGTTGGCGGGGCAAAAGCCCGTTCTGTATCTTCTCAACAAGGGCGACCTTGCGGACGGCGGCGCAGATCTTGCGGTGACGTCCCTGAAAAATTGCGGCAAAGCGGCGCTCAAGGTCGCGGCGAGCGCGCCTTCCTCCGTCCGTCCGCTCGTCGCGGCGATGGAGGCGCTCACGGCGGAAAAGCGCGCGCGTTTCGCGGAGAAGGGCGTCGTCAAGCCCGTCCGCTTCCTCATTGCGGGCATTCCCAACACGGGCAAGAGCACCGTCATCAACCTGCTTGCGGGCGGCAAAAAGGCGCAGGTGGGGGACAAGGCGGGTGTCACGCGCGCCAAACAGTGGGTGCGCTGCGGCGCATTTGAACTTCTGGATACTCCCGGCACCATGCCTCCCTCGCTCTCCGATCAGCGCCTGGCGCGCAGGCTCGCGTACCTGGGCAGCGTCAACGACGATATCCTCGATAAGGAGGAGGTCGCGCTCGCGCTTTTGGAGGAGATGTGGGAGAAGTATCCCGCCTCGCTTGCGGAGCGGTATGAGATCACGGGCGGGACGCCGATAGAAATGTACGAACAGCTCTGCCGCCGCCGCGGGTTTGTCCTCCGGGGCAACGACTATGACTATATGCGCGGCGCGCTCGCGCTGCTCGATGACTTCCGCAAGGGCAGACTGGGCAGGGTCTGTCTGGACAGCGCGGACGATCTTGCCGCCGTGGGGCTGACTGATGGACCAACTGACGCTTGAACGTTCGCTCGCGGCGCAGGGATTTTTGCGCGTCGCGGGCGTGGACGAGGTGGGAAGAGGTCCCCTGGCAGGTCCCGTCGTGTGCGCGGCGGTCATTCTGCCATTAGAGGAGGAGAAGCGCATTATTGGCATCGACGACAGTAAAAAGCTCTCTGCCAAAAAGCGGGAGGCACTCGCGGAGCAGATCAGGGCGGCGGCGCGCGCCTATGCCATCGCCGAGGTGGACGCGGCGACCATTGACGAGATCAACATTCTGCAGGCGACCCGCCTTTGCATGAAGCGCGCCGTGGACATGCTCGTCCCCGCTGCGGACATGGTGCTCACGGACGGCAACATGACGCTGGATATTACGCTGCCGCAGCGCAGCATCGTCAAGGGGGATGCGCTCGTGTGCTCCATCGGCGCGGCGAGTATCCTTGCCAAGGTTTATCGGGACGCGCTCATGGCGGAGTACGCAAAGCTCTATCCCGAGTACGCCTTTGAAAGAAATGCGGGCTACGGGACAAAGGCGCATATCCGGGCGATCAGGGAGGTGGGAGCATGCCCGATCCATCGCAGGAGTTTCATAACAAAGTTCTGGGACGGGCGGGAGAGAAGCTCGTCTGCAAATACCTGAGAAGGCACGGCTATAAGATCGTCGCGCGTAACTATGTGACGCCCTTTGGCGAGGCGGACATCATCGCCTACAGGAAGGGGACGTACTGCCTTGTCGAGGTCAAGACGCGCGAAGGGGACATCCTCGCGCTGCCGAGTGAGGCGGTCACGCGCGCCAAGCAGGAGCGCTACCGCAAAATCGCGCGCTTTTTCTGCGCGGCAAAGCGGCAGGAAGTGCCCATCCGCTACGACGTCGCGTCCGTGCTGGACGGCGAGATTGAATATTTTGAAGGGGCTTTCATCTGAGCATGCGGCGCGCCGATTCGGCGCGCCGTTTGTCGCATCAGAGATGTTGTCACGAAATTTCGGCAAGATTTGCGGCAGGGGTTGCCAATTGCGGCGTAATTTGGTATAATGAAAGAGAATAGCATGTAAGGCAACCCCATCGGTCGAGAGGAGCAGAATATGGCAGTCAAACGAACGAAAGCAACCGATAAGAAAAATTTCACCCTGGAGCCGCGTTTCCCCGCTTACGTCGGATACGCCGACTATTTTCTTGCCACGCCCGTGACGCTGCAGGTGCGCAACGACTTTACCGAGGCGGTCACGCTGACCATCTCCATTGCCAGCGAGGACGGTCTGCTCGTCCCGTACGAAACGCGGGCGGAAGTCCCCTTCGAGAGCGCCGTTGAACTGACGGCGGAGCGCATCTTCTCGCCCCTCTTTCTGGCGGAAAATGACGAGATCAGAGCGTGCAAGGTCACCGTCACGGCGCAGCTTGAGGGCAAGACGGTCGCCTCGCAGCAGGTGAGCATCACCGCGCTGCCCTATGACTGGTGGGAAGGGCTGTCGGGCAATCCCGAGCGCCTCGCCGCCTTTGTGCGTCCCCGCCTCGGGGAGTGCGCGACGGTGCTCGCCGAAGCGGGCAAGCGCTTAAAGCGCTGGGAAAAGAGTTCGGAAGTGGACGGCTACACGGGCACCAACAAGAACGACGTGCGCGAGATCGCGGCGGCGGTCTTTGCCGCGCTCAAGTCCTATGCGATCGAGCAGGACGGGACGTGCGATCTGTCCGCGCCCGCCCGCGCCGCGCACCCCGGCTCCGTCCTCAAGGAAAAGCTGGCGTCCGAGCTGGAGCTTGCGACCTTCGCGGCGGCGTGCCTTGAAGAGGCGCACTTCAATCCCGTCATTGCCGTCGGCAGGGAGCATGTCGCGGTCGGCGTGTGGCTGTACGAGAGCTGTTTCCTCGACCCCGTCACGGATGACGCGGATATCGTCCTGAAATATGTCTCCGAGGGCATCAACAACCTCTCCTTCTTTGACGTGGAGGACCTGTTCCCTTCCTCCAACGCGGCGTTCACGCCCTCAGAAAAGCACTTCGTGCAGAAGCTCGAGGGGGGCATGTACGAGTACTTCGTCGATATCCGCCGCTGCCGCATGGACGGCGTGCGCGCCTGCCCGCTGCGCGGCAAGGGGGTCAAGGGCTATGAGCTGCTCAAAGAGGAGGACATGTCCTCCGACGCGGCGCCCGCGCCCATTCCTGCCTTCCGTCAGCTCAAACTGGACGTTAAGCAGCCCAAGAACAAGCAGTGGGAGAGAAGGCTCTTAGACCTCACCACCAAAAACGCGCTGCTCAACTTTACGGGCAAGAACGCCGTGCACCTCTACAGCGCGGGCACGGACGAGCTGTACGCCGTGCTGCAGGAGAAGGGCAAAATGCGCCTCAAGGGCGAGCCGATGGCGGAAAACGCCGTCTCCTTCGGCGTGGAACTGCCCGGGCCGAGGAAGGAACTCGTCCTTCTCGAGCAGCAAAAGGGCATCCTGCGCGCCTACAACGACAACCGCAACACAATGGAGACGGCGAACAAGCTCATGCGCCGCAACCGCGAGGCGGAGGAGGAGACGGGCGCAAAAATCCTCTATCTTGCACTTGGATTTTTGCGCTATGTCGGCAGCGACGGCGTCACGCGCAATGCGCCCCTCGTGCTCGCGTCCGCTTCCGTCGTGCGCGGCAGGGGCAACGAGGACTTTGCCGTCAGCCTGGCGACGGACGACGGCTACTTCGTCAACTCCACCCTTCTGGAGTATCTCAAACAGGAATTCAACATCGACGTGCGCGGGCTGGGCGGCGACGTCGGGGCGCTGAAGATCGCCGAGATCCTCGCCATGGTGCGCGCCGAGACGGCGAGCATGAAGGGTTGGGACGTCGTGAGCGACGTCTACCTCGCCGCATTCTCCTTCCAGCGCTACCTCATGTGGAACGATCTGCACAGCCATATCGACGCGCTCTCCAAGAACAAGGTCGTCTCCGCATTGCTCAATAACCGCATGGAGCGGCTGGATGTGCCTTCGCCCGCGGAGGAGGACGAGGCGGACCCCGCCGCCGTGCTCCTGCCGCTGCCCTCGGACAGCTCGCAGTATTCCGCCGTCGCGCTTTCCGCGTCGGGAGCGAGCTTTGTTCTGCACGGCCCGCCCGGAACGGGCAAGAGCCAGACCATCACCAATATCATCGCAAACGCCCTCTCCGACGGCAAGCGCGTGCTGTTCGTCGCCGAGAAAAAGGCGGCGCTCGACGTCGTCAAAAAGAGGCTTGATGGCGTCGGCATCGGCGAATTCTGCCTGGAGCTGCATTCCAACAAGACGGACAAGACGGACGTGCTGCGGCGCATGGAAAACACGCTCTCGCTCGCCAAGGCGGAGGACGCGCCCGGATTTTCCGAGCGTGCCAAGGAGCTCGTCGCTATGCGCGAGGAACTGGGCGGCCCCATGCGCGCCCTGCACAAAAAGCGCAGACTGGGCATTTCCGTCTATCAGGCGATCCTTCTTTATCTGCAAAACAAGAGTGCGCCCGATATCCTCGATATCGAAAGCTCCTTCTACGATACGCTCACCGAGAGCAAACTCTACGAGTGCAAGCGCATGATCCTCTCCGCCGCGGCGGCGGCAAAGGAGTGCGGCGGGGTAAAGAATTCTCCCTTCGAGAACGTCAACCTCACCGAGTACTCCCAGACGCTGCGTGACAAGGTGTTCTGCTCGTGCGAAGTCATGCTTGCCGAGATCAAGCACTTAAAGGCGTTCCTCGCGCTCTTTTTAGAGTTCTACCGGCAGAAGGTCTCCACGCTCACGCTGCGCAAGGTGCGCGCGCTCTCCGAGCTCGCCCGCCGCCTCGACGCGGGAACGTACGACAAGTACTTCATGAACGTGGACGAAGCGCAGTTCTACACCTTCTTCAACGCCAACAAGCGGCTGGACACCTGCCTCGACTACTACTATAAACACTTCAAGACGCTCATCGATCCCGACCGAGACCTGCCCGAAATCAGGCGCTTTGCGGAGACGGCGGGGGACTGGCGGCTCAACCGCACCATCCGCGGCGTCGTCAAAAAGCTGGAGCGCGCGTGCTACCATGCCGTCGAAAACAAGGATGTCCCCAAATATCTGCAGACGGTCGTCGATATCTACGAGGCGATGGACCTCATCACGGGCAACACGCAGCTTGCGCGCAGCTTTACCGACCGCGCCGGGCGCATCAATTTCAAAAAGCGCACGGAGTTCCTCGCCGATCTCAAGGACCTGCACGAGCGGGCGGCGGCAGTCTTTATGGACTACAACGCGGACGCCTTCAACGGCATGTGCATCCGCGCGACGAGCGGCTACACCAAGCCCGTGCTGGAGGGGTACTTGAAGGCGGCGGAGAGCTACTTCCACGCGCAGGACGCCTTTCTCGATATCACCAATGCCGACCGCTCCAAGCTGCGCGAGGAGGACGTTTTGGACTACTTCTCCTCCAAGGCGAGCGCGCTCATCGACAATATCGACCTGCTGCCCAACTGGTGCATGTACCGCAGGACGGGCAAAAAACTCGCCGAACTCGGGCTCAACTTCATCACCGAGGCGCTGGAGAGCGGGCGGTTCCGCACGGACAACGTACTCGCGGGCTTTGAAAAGAACGTCTACCGCAACTTCCTGGAGATCAATATCCCTGCCGATCCCGCGCTCTCGCGCATGACGGTCGGCACGCTCGAAGAGACCATCGAAAAATTCCGCATCGCGTGGGAGGAGTTTACCCGCCTCACGCGCGATCATATCCGCGCCGAGCTCATCTCCCGCCTGCCGAAGGACGGGGAGGGGAGCCTCTCCGTCGAACTGGGCGCATTCACCCGCCTTTCCAAGAGCAATCTGCGCGGCTCGGGGCTGAGAAGCCTGTTCGGCGAGATTCCCACGCTCATGGGCGTCGTCTGCCCCTGTATGCTGATGAGCCCGACCACCGTGGCGCAGTATCTGCAGCCCGTCGCCGACCAGTTTGACCTGGTCATCTTCGACGAGGCGTCGCAGATGTCCACGGCGGAGGCGATCGGCTCCATTGCGCGCGCCAAGGCGGCGATCGTCGTGGGCGATCCCAAACAGCTGCCGCCCACTGCCTTCTTCCGCTCGGCGTATGTGGACGAGGACAACCTCGAAAACGAGGATCTGGAGAGTGTCCTGGACGACTGCCTCGCCCTCGGCATGCCCGAGCGGCATCTTCTGTGGCATTACCGTAGCAAGCACGAGAGCCTCATCGCCTTCTCCAACAGCATGTACTACGACAACAAGCTTTGCACCTTCCCCTCGCCCGACGCGATGGACAGCAAGGTCAAGCTCATGCTCGTGGACGGCACCTATGACCGCGGCTTTACCAAGCGCAACGCCAAAGAGGCGGAGGCGCTCGTTGCGGAAGTTGTGCGCAGGCTCTCCGACCCCGTTCTCTCCAAGGCGAGCATGGGCGTCGTCACCTTCTCGAGCACGCAGTGCGACTATATCGAACGGCTTTTGTCCAAGGCGATCATCCAGAAGCGGCTGGAGGAGGCGGCGTACAACAGGGAAGAGCCGCTCTTCGTCAAGAATCTGGAGAACGTGCAGGGCGACGAGCGCGACGTCATCCTCTTCTCGGTGTGCTACGGCCCCGACGCCTCGGGACGCGTCTCCCTCAACTTCGGCCCGCTCAATCAGTCGGGCGGCTGGCGCCGCCTCAACGTCGCCGTGTCGCGCGCAAGGGAAGAGATGCTCGTCTTTTCCACGATGACCTCGCCCATGATCGACCTTGCCAAGACATCCTCCAAGGGTGTCGCGGGACTGAAGGCATTTTTGGAGTTTGCCGAAAAGGGCAGGACGACGCTCGCCGCTCCCTCCGCCTCCGTGCGCACGGGCGCGGGCATCGGCAAGTTCATCGCAGAGGAGCTCTCCGCCTACGGCTATGAGTGCCGCTACGACGTGGGCGCTTCCGATTTCAAGGTGGACGTCGCCGTCGTCGATCCCAAGAACAAGCACCGCTTTATCCTGGGCGTGCTGTGCGACGGCACCGACCAGTTCTCCGTCAAGGACAGGAATATCCTGCAGGTGCAGTCCTTAAAGCGCGGCAACTGGAACGTCATGCGCATCCACAGCGTCAGCTACTACAACAATCCCAAGCGCGAGATCAAGCGCATCAAGGATATCCTCGACCGCCTTACGGGCGCGGACGCCAAGGCGGGCAGCTGGATCGGCAAGTGGTCCAAGCCCTACAAGTTCGTCAAGCCCACGTCGGGCGAGGTCGCGGCATTTGTTACCTCGGGCGACAACGACGCCGCCATTATGGCGCGCATCAAGGAGATCGTCGCGACTGAGGAGCCCATTTCCCGCGCCTTCCTCAAAAAGCGGGTGCTGGCGACCTACAATATCACAAAGAGCGGGGCAAAGGTGGAGAATCGCCTCGATGCGCTCATCGACGGCTGCGCGCTCCCGCGCGACCGCGTGATGGGGGTGGACTATTTCTACAAGACGCCGCGCGCCATCGCCATCGGCAAATTCCGCGTCGATCCCACGCCCGCCGTCCGCAAGAGCGGGGAGGACTTCACCGTCTATGAGATCGTCTCTCTCATCAAGGCGGCGCTGGAGGAGCGCGTCTCCCTGTATATGGACGAACTGACTTCGCTGCTCATGGGGATCTATCCCGAGCTCAAGCCGGGCGAAAAGTTCCAGGCGTTCTTAAGGGATTGCATCTCCTACGGCGAGGAGAAGGGATTGTTCGTGCGCTCGGTCTCCGATCGTATTTCGCTCGCATAGCTGCAAACAGTTGACAAGCCCGCCGCAGTATGATACGATACAACGGGCGGAGCGGACAACACGTTCCGCGTAAGAGGAATTCATGAAGTTCAAGATCAAACGGAGGATGAGTGTCTGGCGCTATCTTGCGCTGGGGTACGCCCTGCTCATCTTCATCGGCAGCCTTCTATTGATGCTGCCCTTTGCCAAGCAGAGCGGGGAGTGGGGGACCTTTCTCGACTATGTCGACGGTCTGTTCGTGGCGACCTCTGCGACCTGCGTCACGGGGCTCACGCCCGTCGTGACGGCAGAGCACTGGACGACGTTCGGGCATGTCGTCATCATCTGTCTCATCCAGATCGGCGGTCTCGGCTTTACCACGCTCGTCTCCATTCTCTTTATGGCGATCCGCGGCAAGGGGCTTGGGCTCTACGAGCGCACGGCGATGATCCAGTCGGTGGGCGGCAGCAGACTCACGGGCGTCAGGACGCTCGTCAAGCGCATTCTCTTGGGGACCTTCCTCTTTGAGTTTGTCGGCGCGCTCCTGCTGATGATCCGCTTTATCCCTGATTTCGGCCCCGTCGGCATCTGGTACGGCGTGTTTCATTCCATCTCCGCCTTCTGCAATGCGGGCTTTGATATCATCGGCCCCGTCTCACTTGTCGACTATGCGCGCGATCCGCTCGTCTCTGTCGTCATCTGCGCGCTCATCATCATCGGGGGGCTCGGGTTTTGCGTGTGGGGGGACGTCGTGGACTGCAAGGGCAATCCCAAAAAGTTCTCCTTCTATACGCGCATGGCGCTCATCGGCACGGCAGTTCTGCTTATCGTCGGCACGGCGCTGTTCATGGTGTTTGAGTGGAACAATCCCAATTATGAAGGGTTCAACTTCGGCGATAAACTTCTGTGCTCCTTCTTCAACGCGACGACGGCGCGCACGGCGGGCTACTTTACCACCGCGCCCGAATCGCTCTCCAACAGCGGCACGCTTTTGATGATCATTCTCATGTTCATCGGCGCCTGCTCGGGCAGCACGGGCGGCGGCGTCAAGGTGAGCACCTTCACCGTCATCATGATGGGCATGCTCTCCGTCATGTGCGGCAAAAAGGATATCACGATCGGCAAGCGCCGCATCGACCAGAGCGTTTTAAGTCAGGCGCTTGCGATCTTTGTCGCCTACCTCGTTCTGACCATCACGGCGACATTGCTCATCAATGCGATCGAGCCGGACGTCAATGCACCCTTTGCCGCCGTCATGTTCGAGACGGTCTCGGCGATCGGCACGGTCGGATTGACGCAGGCGCTCACGTCCCATCTTTCGGCGGTTTCCGAATTCATCCTCATTTTGCTGATGTACTTAGGGCGCGTCGGCATTCTCACCTTTGCGTTCGCCCTCAAGCGGCAAAAGACGAGCGAGGCCGCCGTCAGAAGGCCGCTGGATAATGTGTTTATAGGATGAGACAAGTTCACACTTTTTCTTTCGAACTGACGAAAGAAAAAGTCGTGAATTTAAGGGCGCTTTCTTGCACAAGTGGATACTTGTGCTTCGGTCAGCGATTTTGCGTTGCAAATGCAAAATCGCTAAGCTCATGTGTGCGCAGAAGCCGCACTGCGGCTGTCTGCATGACGCACACATTCGCCCTCTGCGCGGAGATGGCAACAAAATAGCCTCCGCGCATTCACCCGCTGAGGTCGCAAGCGACAAATTGAGTACCGCTGCGGAAAGGCGCGACTTTCCTTGCGGCATTATTATAGCAAAAGCAAAGCCTCCCCTGACTGTGTTAGGGGAGGTGGCGAGCGTCAGCGAGACGGAAGGGTAGGCGACGACGGTGCCCCGAAGGGACGGAAGGGTTGCAATACCTCTGTGTGCAACTGAATAGATAAAAGCGCATTTGCGCGAAATATATTTTAATCAGGAGAAAGAAATGGTTTCCGTATTGCTGATCGGAATGGGAAAATTCGGCAGGACGCTGGGTGAAAAATTGCTCGGCATGGGGGACGAAGTGATGATCGTCGACAAGAACGAGGACGTCATCAACTCGCTCGCGCCTCGCTATACCAATGCGCTCATCGCCAACTGCATGAGCATGGACAACTTAGAGACGATGGACATCCCGTCCTTCGACGTGTGTATCGTCACCATCGGCGAGGACTTCCAGGCGTCGCTGGAGATCACGTCCAACTTAAAGGACTGCGGTGCAAAGAAGGTCATCTCCCGCGCGACCACGCAGATCCAGCGCAAGTTCCTGCTGCGCGTCGGCGCGGACGAGGTCATCTATCCCGATATGGATATCGCCGAAAAACTCGCCGTGCGTCTGAGCTCCAAAAAGGTGCTCAACTATATCGATCTGGACGCCGCGTACTCGATCTTTGAGATCGCCGTGCCCGCCAAGTGGGTAAAAAAGACGCTCGTCGAAGTCAACCCGCGCAAGCGCTACGGCATGAATATCCTCACCGTCAAGAACGGCGGAAGGGTGACGGCAACGCTGGAGGCGAACTACGTCTTTCAGGAGAACGATCAGCTGCTCGTGTTCGGCAACTCGGCGCAGATCCTCGCCTATATGAACAAGGAAGCATAACATGATCGCGCCGCCGCGGAATGTTCCGCGGCGGCGCATCGTTGTTGGCAAAATCTGCGGCGCAAGCAGATGTGTCGCGCCTTTGTTGCCGCGCGCAGGCAAGAGGGGGTTGTAATTTCCGCCAAAGTCTGATAGAATACAGGCGGAGGCAGGCGATGGAATTTTCCGAACGACTCAGACTTTTACGATTGCAGGCGCAGATGACGCAGGAGGAACTTGCCGCGAAACTCTTTGTGACGCGGCAGGCGGTCTCCAACTACGAACAGGGGATCAGGTATCCCTCCCTCGATACGCTGGTGCGAATCGCTCAGCTGTTCGGCGTGAGCCTTGACGAGCTGCTTTCGACCTCCCTAAAACGCAGGTATGTCGGGTGCCGCATCGCGCTCGTTACCTTGCTCGTGGTCTGCTGCTTTGTCGCCGCCGCGTGCGGCTATGCCGCGGCGCAGCGGGCGGAGCAGGCATCGCCGATGCTCGTCATCGGACCGCTGCTCCTGCCCTGTCTCTTTTCGTTGATCGCTGTTTTCTTCGGGGCATATCCGCCGCGTAAGATCAATCGTTTCGCGGGCTATCGTACCAGGCGCGCCATGCGCAATCAGACCATGTGGGACTACGCGCAGGCGGCGTTTGCGCTTCATGTCACATTTCTTGTGATTGCGCAGCTTGCGGGAACGATCGTCTGGCTGATCGTATCCGTCTTTCTGCCGATCTCCGCCTGCCTCATCGGCGGCATGTGCCTTCTCCTCGTGCAGACGATCTCCTTATTTGTTCCCATCCTTGCGACGGAGCGAAAACTCAGGCGCCTCAGTCCGTGAAGCGCATAAAAAAATACCCGGGTCGTTTGCCCGAGTATTTTTTTGAGTTTTTTACGCCTTGTTTGCAGAGCCCAGGACGTCGATGATCTTGTGCTTGACCATCTCCTTCATGTTCGCACGCGCGTCGCCGAGGTACTGGCGGGGGTCGAAGTGGGAAGGATTCTCCGCAAGGTGCTTGCGGATCGCCGCAGTGAAGGCAACTCTGAGGTCGGAGTCAATGTTGATCTTGCAGACGGCAAGAGCAGCCGCCTTCTTGAGCTCGCTTTCGGGAATGCCGATCGCGTTGGGCATGGAACCGCCGTACTGGTTGACGATCGCGACCTGATCCTGCGGCACGCTGGATGCGCCGTGCAGGACGATGGGGAAGCCGGGCAGACGTCTGCCGATCTCTTCGAGAATGTCGATGCGCAGCTTGGGATCCTGTCCGGGCTTGAACTTGTATGCGCCGTGGCTGGTGCCGATGGCGATCGCAAGCGAGTCGATGCCCGTGCGGGAGGTGAATTCCTCGACCTCGTCGGGAGAGGTGAACATCGCGTCGTGATCGGCGACATGCACGTCGTCCTCAATGCCCGCGAGCTTGCCGAGCTCCGCCTCTACGACGACGCCGTGCGCATGCGCGTATTCGACGACCTTCTTGGTGATGGCGATATTCTCCTCCCAGGGCTTGCTGGAAGCGTCGATCATGACGGAGGTGAAGCCGCCGTCGATGGAAGACTTGCAGATTTCAAAGTCAGCGCCGTGGTCCAGGTGCATCGCGATCGGGATATCCGTCGTCTCGACCGCAGCCTCCACGAGGTGACGCAGGTACACGGGGTTCGCGTACTTTCTCGCGCCCGCCGAAACCTGAAGGATGACGGGGGAACGGCACTCGTTTGCCGCTTCCACGATCGCCTGGATCATTTCCATATTGTTGACGTTGAATGCGCCGACCGCATAGCCGCCTGCATACGCCTTTTTGAACATTTCAGTCGTAGTGACCAAAGGCATGGGTAATTTTCCTCCAAAGATTTTTTCTTCATTATAAAGCCTTTTCAAGGAAAAAGCAACCCTTTGTGCGAAAATTTTTAGGCGGAATTTGCGGGCTGCGGGCGGATCGCGTCCGCAGGATACGCCTTTGCCGCGTCCCTGTCAAAGAAATGCAGAAAATTTTTGTCTTTGTGTTTGGAGGGGGACAAGCAGGGGTATATATAAAAGGAAAAGGGCGGAGTCCCGCTTGCACGCTTTGAAAAAAGAGCGGAAAAAGTTTTTAACAGCTATTGACAGCCCTGTCAATTTGTAGTACAATGATAGACGAAAAATAGCGCCCGGATATCGGCGCAATAATTATTCGGAGGAATACACCAATGGCAAACGTAAAAGTTGCAATCAACGGATTCGGCCGTATCGGGCGTCTTGCATTCCGTCAGATGTTCAACGCACCCGGCTATGAGATCGTTGCGATCAACGACCTCACCAGCCCCAAGATGCTCGCGCACCTTCTCAAGTACGATTCCGCTCAGGGCAGATACGCCTTAGCAGATACCGTCAGCGCGAACGACGAAGAGGGCACCATCACCGTTGATGGCAAGACCATCAAGATCTACAAGGAAAAGGACGCGAAGGATCTGCCTTGGGGCGAGATCGGCGTGGATGTTGTCCTTGAGTGCACGGGCTTCTACACCTCCAAGGCGAAGTCGCAGGCACACATCGATGCAGGCGCTAAGAAGGTCATCATCTCCGCTCCCGCGGGCAACGACCTGCCTACCATCGTCTACAGCGTCAACGAAAAGACCTTAAAGCCCACGGACACCATCATTTCCGCGGCATCCTGCACGACCAATTGCCTTGCTCCCATGGCGGACACGCTCAACAAGCTGTGCAAGATCAAGAAGGGCTACATGACGACCATTCACGCATACACGGGCGATCAGATGGTCCTCGACGGACCTCACCGCAAGGGCGACCTGCGCCGTGCGCGCGCTGCTGCGGTCAACGTCGTTCCCAACTCGACGGGCGCTGCAAAGGCGATCGGTCTCGTCATTCCCGAACTCAACGGCGTGCTTGACGGCTGCGCACAGCGCGTTCCCGTTCCCACCGGTTCCCTGACCCAGCTCGTCGCTGTCTGCGAGGGCGACATTAAGGCAGAGGACGTCAACGCTGCAATGAAGGCTGCGGCATCCGCTTCCTTCGGCTACACCGAAGAGGAGATCGTTTCCTCCGATATCGTCGGTATCACCTACGGCTCGCTGTTCGATGCGACGCAGACCAAGTGCATGCCCATCGGCGATGGTACGACGCTCGTCAAGGTCGTCTCCTGGTACGATAACGAGAACTCCTACACCAGCCAGATGGTCCGCACGATCAAGTACTTCGCGGAACTCAAGTAATCAGGATTGTTTGGACAAGCCCTCTGCTCCGGCAGGGGGCTTCTTTTTGCGATACGAATAAGCGCGCCGCGCGGCAGAATGCCGCGTGGCGCGCTTTGGTTTTTCTCAATATTCCGTCAATCCAAGCAGATAATCGGCGCTCACGCCGAACGTCGTGGCAATGAGGATGACGTACTCCGTCGTCGGGACGCTCTTTCCGTTCTCCCACAGCGAGACGGTGTCCTGCGAGACGGCAAGTTTTTCCCCGAATTGTGACTGATTGAGGTGGTGTTCCAGCCGTATTTCTTTGATCCTTGCGGCGATGATGCTTACATCCATGTCTACTATTTTACGAAAAATATTCGTAAATCAATTGACTTACGAGAAGTTCTCGTATATAATATGAGCAAATACTCTGATGATTGCAGAGAAGAACACATTGAGGAGAGAAGGATGAACAAAAGTAAAGCTATTTCAGCGGTTTTGACATTTGTGATTGCGGCAATGACGCTCATCGGACTTGCATTTAGTCTTGTGGTCGTAGAATTTGAGTATGAATGGTTTGAAGAAGTTGTGGGATCAGAAAATGGTTTTCAACTTCTCACATTTACAAGCGAGTATATTACGGCAGGATATGCGTGGGGGATTGTCGTAATTGGTATTTTATGTCTTTTCCAGCTGTTTGTGTCGCTGGTTTCCATGATTGCAATTGTTGTCTATGCCGTCAGGAAGCATCCGTTCGCCTATCGGCTTCAGCTGATTTCTTCGATCGTCTGTCTTGTCTTCAATTTTTTATATATGCTGGAGGGAATCACCTATTCTTCAATCACCGATGCGACCTATCCTGATCATGTGTCGGCACATACCCTTGCATACATTCCGTTTTTGATTGTAACAGGCTTATTTGTCGTATATCTTATTTATGTGAAAAACTCTAATCACCCCATGCAGCAGGTGGCCGATTCAGCTATGGAGTCTGGCGCGCGCTTTGAACGCAATGTAAATGGCGCGATCTATCGTCTTGACGGCGGCATGGTCAAAGTGTTGTATGTTTATGGCGATCATCTCACGCTGCAGGCAAAGAAAAACTTGCGTTCTTGGGTGACGCATGATTTCTTTCGTGGCACGAAGGAAATCTATTATTCGGATATTCTCGGTGTTCAATATAAGGACGCGGGCGCATTGATTGCGGGATATATCCAGTTTGAGACGGCAACGTCCCATGCAAAAAGTAACTTTGACGACGAAAACAGTTTTACGTTCGACGCAAGCTACATCACAAACGAGCAGGCAAAAGAGGTTGCCGAGTTTGTGCGCGGCAAGGTGCGCGAAACGCGCAGATCGCAGGGGCAGACCGTGGTGCAGGCAGCGCCTCTGTCGGCGGCAGACGAGTTGAAAAAGTATAAGGATCTGCTCGATGCGGGTGTGATCACCCAGGAAGAATTTGATATGCAAAAGGAAAAAATTCTCAAGTAAACAAGCATCGTTGGCCGATGGGAGAGGCGGAAAGCCGCTCCTAAGTTATCATTGCAGGTGTGCGCGCCGCGCGGCAGAATGCCGCGCGGCGCGTTTTGGGTTTAGGGACATGGCGGTCGGGGTTTTGTGCATAGGAGCAAAGCGACCGCGCGGCGCGCTTTGTCGTAAAACGCGGGGAAAATACATATAATACCTGTATGGAGTTTGTGCGGGAGATCTGCGCGGCGCTCGGGGCGGACGCCCTGCGCCTTCGCTATACCATCGTGAGCGGGAAGGGCGCGTATTTTCAGAACGTGTACAGGCTCGTCGCATTCTCGGAGACGGAGATCGTCGTCCGCAGCCGGCGAGAGAGCTTTTTGGTCAGCGGCGCGGCTCTCTCGCTCGGCAAATACGAAGCGGGCGATCTTGTCATCTTCGGCGACATTGTGCGCGTCGAGCGCCAGGGCGCGCAGTTGTAGCCCGGGGCATGTGCCGCCCGATGCAGGCGGGACGAAAAATCGGCGCGGCGGCACGCATGCGGTATCGTACCGTGCGCGCATATTTGCCGCCGAGCACGGGGAAGGAGGGAAAGATGCGGAGCGCGCAGATCGAGATCGAGGGCATCGGCGCGGCGCGGGCGGTGGAAAAGCTCGCGCAGGGCGGCGTGCCCGTCCTCGGGGCAAAACTGCAAAAAAAAGGCGTCCTCATCCAGGTGGACGCCAAACACTGCAAAAAAGTTTTTGCAATTTTGCGCGGTTCGTGTTATAATGTAAAAAAAGTCTCGTTTGTCGGCTGGCGTAAACTTCTTGCGCGGCTGCAGCGGTGCGCGGGGCTGCTTGTCGGTGCGGCGGTGTTCGCGGGCGCGGTGCTCTTTTGTCAGAGCCGCGTGCTGCGCATCGAGGTCGTCGGCAGCGGCGCCTGCTATACCTCGGAGGTGCTCGCACTTCTCGCGGAGGACGGGACGGGCTTTTTCTCGCCCGCGCCCGAGGGCGGTGCACTCACTGCGCGCATTCTCGCCCTGCCCCGCGTCAGCTTTTGTTCGCTCCGTCACGAGGGCGGCGTGCTCACGGTGCAGGTGGAGCTCTCTGACGACGCGCTCCCGCTCTCTTCAGAGCCGCTCTATGCCCCCGCGGACGGCGTCGTATATGCGCTCACGGTCGTGGCGGGCAGGGCGCTGGTCGCCGTCGGCGACAGCGTCAGGGCGGGCGACGTCATCGCGGAAAACGGCGCGCGGGCGACCATCGCGGGCGTGACCATCGCCTATGCGGTGGACGAGATCTATGCGGGCAGCGAGGACGCTGCGCGGGCGCAGGCGTACCTCGATCACGGAGACATTGATCAACTACAGACGGAACAGACCGGGTCGGGCTGGCGCATCACGGGCGAAGCGCGCGTGACGGCCTCCCGCAATCTCGGTTGAGGAGGAGACCACGGATAAGACGGTTACGGTGGACACGGGCAGTCTGGACAGGCTTCGGACGGTCATCGGGGTCCTGGATGAAAATCTGACGACGATCGCACGGGAACTCTCGCTCTCCACCCGCATTGACGGGACGAAGATCGTTCTTTCGGGTGAGGCGGCGGAGGCGGGCGCGTCCGTCATCAGGAGCTTGCTCACCGTTGTGGACGCGGGCGAGCTCATTGACAGGAGCAGCCTGCTCTACTGCATCTCCCTCGCGCGCGAGGGGGACGGCGAGGAGTTCGGCGCGGCTCTTAAGGACGTCGTTGCGGTCACGTCGCGCGGCAAGCCCGTCAAGTGCAAGACGGTCGGGCAGCAGCACTACGTCGCGGCGATGCGCGAAAATACAGTCACGTTCGGCACGGGACCTGCGGGCACGGGCAAGACCTACCTTGCCGTCAGCTATGCAGTCGCGTGCTATAAGTCCAAGCTGGTGGAGAAGATCATTCTCACACGCCCCGCCGTTGAGGCGGGCGAAAAGCTCGGCTTCCTGCCGGGGGACTTGCAGACCAAGGTCGATCCCTATCTGCGCCCCCTGTACGACGCCCTGCAGGAGCTGTTCGGACTGGAGACGTACGGCAAGCTCATGGAGAAGGGCGTGATCGAGGTCGCGCCGCTTGCGTATATGCGCGGCAGGACGCTCTCCAACGCCTTCGTCATCCTGGACGAGGCGCAGAACGCGACGCGCGAGCAGATGAAGATGTTCCTGACCCGTCTGGGAGAGGGGAGCAAGATGGTCGTCACGGGCGATCTGACGCAGACCGACCTTCCGGACGGCAAGTCGAGCGGGCTGGCGCACGCGGTCAGCGTCCTCAAAGGGGTGGAGGACATCGGCGTCGTCCACCTGACGGAGCGCGACGTCGTACGGCATCCGCTCGTCATGGCGATCGTGCGCGCCTATGAGCGCGACGAGCAAAAGCGCGAGGATATGCGCAAAAGAAAAGGAGAAAAGCGATGAAACTCGAAGGGGAAAAGAAGCGCGGCGGGCTCGTCGGCAGTGCGTTTGCGCTGGCGGCAAGCTATCTCGTGCTCTGCCTCGTCTGTTTTCTGATGATCGTCATCAACGACCCCGCCCACTGGACGAGCTATTTCGTCGAAAACTATACCGACCTTCTCACTCTGGCGGTGTGCGCACTGCTGCTGTGCTTTATTGTATACTACTATTATTACTTTGAGGACAGGGCGTTCGTCGCGCAGGCGCGCAACGTCGTGCTTGTCTTCTCGCTCTTTATTTCCTGCATCGTGCTGTGCTATGCCTTCGGCAAGCTCATCGGCATCTACGCCCGCCCCTGCGCGCTGCTCGCGCTTCTGTGCGTGTTCCTGTTCAACCGCAGGCAGGCGATCTTGCTCAATTTCATCTTTTCGGTGATCATGTTTGTCATCGATACTTACACCAACAACTTTTCGGTGGATGGCGCGACGACGCAGGTGTACTACTCGCTCATGCTCAACTTCGTCTGCGGCACCTTCGCCATCTTCGCGGCGGCGGGCGCCAAGACGCGCGGCGGCCTCTTGCTGACGGGCTGTGCCATCTCCGTGCCCACCGTCATCATCGTGACTCTTCTGCAGGTTGCGACCATCTACACCGATCTCGTCAACTTCTTTATCTCCATCGGCTGTGCGGTGTTCGGTTGCGTTGTCTCGGGTATCCTCGCGCTTGCGGGGCTTCCCATCTTTGAAAAGCTCTTCAACCGCCTGACGGTATTCCGCCTGCGCGAACTCACCAGCACCAACGCGCCCCTTCTCGTCCGGCTCAAGCAGGAGGCGCCCGGAACGTTCAATCACTCCCTGGTCGTCGCGCAGCTCGCGGAGTCCTGCGCGGTCGCGATCGGCGAGAACGCCGAGCTCGCCCGTGCCGCGGCGTACTATCACGACGTCGGCAAATTAAAGCAGCCCGACTGCTTCACCGAGAACCAGACCGACTACAACGTGCACGACGAGCTCATGCCCGAACTTTCGGCGGACATCATCCGCTCGCACGCGCGCGACGGTTACGAGCTGCTGACTGCGGCGCACTTCCCCAAGATCATTGCGGACTGCGCCCGCGAGCACCACGGGACGCTCCCCATCAAGTACTTCTACAATAAAGCGATGCGCCTCTCGGGCGGCGAGGCGGACGTCGGGGACTATTCCTATCTGGGTCCCACGCCCCGCTCGCGCATTGCGGCGATCATCATGATCGCGGACGCCTCGGAGGCGGCGACGCGCGCGCTCAAGGACCGCTCGCCCGAGAAGGTAGAGCACACCATCCGCACCATCATCGAGGAACGCATGGACCTCGACCAGTTCGCCGACTGCGATATCACCATCCGCGATCTGTCCGTCATCCGTCAGACGCTGGTGGAGACGCTCTCGGGCGTGCATCACCACCGCGTGGAATATCCCGCCATCCGTTTCAACCGCGACAGGAAGGCGGTCAAAGAGGAGGACAAGGGCTGAAATGCGCCTGACGTTTGATTCCGATCTGCCCGAAGAAGGACTTGCCCGCCTTGCCGAGGCGATGGACGGGCTCTGGGAGGGGGACGATCTGTCCGCCGAGATCTGGCGCATCTCCGAGGAGGAGATCCGCGCACTCAACAGCCGCGAACGGGGGGTGGACCGCGTCACCGACGTTTTAAGTTTTCCCGCTATGGACGGCATCAAGGGAAGCCCCATCCTTGCCGCCGAGCATACGGACTGCGTCATGCCCGAGGACGGCACCGTCTTTTTGGGCAGCGTCGTCATCTGCGAGCAGCGCGCGCGGGAGCAGGCATTAGAGTACGGTCACAGCTTTGAACGGGAGCTCTGGTACCTCGCGGTGCACGGGCTGCTGCACTGCCTCGGATACGATCACGAGACGGAGGAAGAACGGCGCGAAATGCGCGAAAAAGAGGAGTACGTCATGCAAAAACTCGATCTGCGGAGGGAGTCATGAGAAGCGGAACGGTCGCCGTCATCGGACGGGCGAATGCAGGAAAGAGCACGCTCATCAACGTGCTCGTCGGGGAGAAGGTCGCCATCGTCTCGCCCAAGCCGCAGACCACGCGCGATCGCATCCTCGGCGTGCTGACGCGTGAGACGCATCAGATCGCGTTCGTCGATACGCCCGGCATCTACCGTCAGCGCAATGCCTTGACGGACGTCATGATGAAGACCACCGAGACGACCTCGCGCGACGTGGACGCCATCCTCTTCGTGCTGGACGGGCACGAAGGCGTAAAGGAGGAGGACGCGGAACTGATCAAAAAGTACGCCTCCCTCGGCGTGCCGCTCCTCGTCGCGTTCACCAAGATCGACATTATGCCCAAGGAGAATATCCCCGCAGAGCTGAAAAAGCTTGCCGACGCGGGCGTGGAGGAGGATATCTATCCCGTCTCGGCGCGCAAGGGGACAAACCTCAGAAAGCTGGAGGAGGGGATCGCGGCGATGCTGCCCGAAGGGGAGCCGATTTTCCCCGAGGACGTCGTCTCCGACCGCAGCGAAAAGTTCATGGTCGCCGAGCTCATGCGCGAAAAGATCCTCTTAAAGTACGATAAGGAGATCCCGCACGGCGTGGCGGTCATCGTCAATACCTTCGAGCGCCGCGAAAACGGGACGTATGAAGTCAATCTGGATATCGTGTGCGAAAAGCCCAACCATAAGGCCATTCTCATCGGCAAGCAGGGCAGGGCACTCAAAGAAGTTGCCTCCTTCGCGCGTCAGGATATGGAAAAGTTCCTCGGCGCAAAGGTGTTCCTCACGGTGTACGTCAAAGTGCGCGAGGACTGGCGGGACAGCACCCGCTTCTTAAAGGAATTCGGCTACGGCGAAGAATAATTGCGCCGTCCCCGCTGCATACTGCATAGCGGGGGTGAATATGAAGGAGAAGGACGGAGCGGAAGTCGCCTGGGAACTGTTTGAAAAGACGGGCAAACTCAGCTACTATATGCTCTATAAACGTCTCAAGGGCTGATCGGCAAAGGAAACACTATGGAATTCAAGGCGGACGCGCTCTTACTGCGGGCGGTCGACTACGGCGAAAACGACAGGATCGCAACGCTCCTTACGGCGGAGCGCGGCAAGATCGGCGCCGCCTTAAAGGGAGTCAGAAAGGCGGGGGCAAAACTTCGGTTTGCAGCCCAGCCTTTTTGTTTTGCCGAGTATGTGCTGGCGTCGCGCGGCGGGCGCAATACGGTGACGTCCGCCTCCCTGCACGACGCGTTTTACGCCCTCTGCGAGGACGTCGGACGCTTCTATGCCGCCGCGGTCGTCACGGACGTGTGCGACAAGATCGCCCTGGAGGGCATGCAGGCGGGCGCGCTGCTCGTTTCCGCCGTCTCCGCGCTCGAAGGGCTGTGCGCGGACGATCCCCTGGCACTCGTAAAATTTTTGCTCGCCGCGCTGGGTTATGCGGGCTATCCCGTCGATACGGGCGCCTGTCCCGTCTGCGGCAAGCTTCCCGCAGGGCGGCTGCGCTTCTCCTTTGCGGACGGCGCGTTTTTCTGCGACGGCTGCTTTCCCGAGGCGACGCCCGCGTCCGAGAGCACCTATCATGCCCTGCGCGCGGCGCGGGGCATGGGGGAGGGGACGGCGGACGGTATCGTGCGCGCGCTGCGCCTGCTCGGGGCGTACTTTTCCCGCCAGGTCGGGGCGGAGCTTCCCACGCTTGACGAATATCTGAAGATCGCCAAGTCTGCCGAATAACCTGCCATTTGCTTGACTTTTGTAAAAAAATGTCTATACTTGTAAACATTTGAAGGATTTCCCGCGCAATGGGCGACGCCCTGCGGGATGCGGCGCATATCAGGGGTGAGGCGCCGCTTTTGGGAGGGGCTTATGGGTCATGCCATCCGACGCGAGGACGCGCTCGTCCTTGCGCACTACTATGCACCCGGCGCCGTGCAGGCGTCGGCAGACTTTGTGGGCGACAGCTTCGCCCTGGCACAGAAGGCGGTCGCAAGCGACAAGCCCGTCATCGTCTTTTGCGGCGTCTCCTTTATGGGGGAGAGTGCCAAGATCCTCTGCCCTGAAAAGGAGGTCTACCTGCCTGTCCCGTCTGCGCACTGCGCCATGGCGGAAATGGCGTCGGAGGAAGAGATATTACATATGCGCGAGACCGTCGAAGATCTCGCCGTCGTCACCTACGTCAATTCCTCGGCGCGGCTCAAGGCGCTCTCCGACGTCATCGTCACGAGTTCCAACGCCGTCAAGGTGGTCTCCCGGCTCAAGGAGAAGAATATCTACTTTATCCCCGACAAAAACCTCGGGCATTACGTCGCGGCGCAGCTGCCCGAAAAGAAGTTCTATTTCGGCAAAGGCTTCTGCCCCATTCACAACGCGACGAGCGAAAAGGAGGTTGCCGTGGCAAGAGCGGCGCACCCCGAAGCGCTCCTTCTCGTGCATCCCGAATGCCCCGCGGCGGTGTGCGCGCAGGCGGCATACGTCGGCTCGACGGCGGGCATCATCGCCTTTGCCGAGAGAAGCGATGCAAGAGAGTTCCTCATCGGTACGGAAGAGGGCACGCTCTATGAACTCTCCCGTCGCTGCCCGGACAAGGAATTTTATCCCACGCGCCCCGGCTTTGTGTGCGCGGACATGAAGAAGATCACGCCGGAGGCCTTAGAGCGCGTCTTTGCGGGGGAAGGAACGCCCGTCGAGGTCGCACCCGAACTTGCACAGAAGGCGGCGCACGCCCTGAGAAGAATGTTGGAGCTGGCACAATGAAGCGCGAATATATCGATACGCTCATCGTGGGCGCGGGCGTCGCGGGCATGAACTGCGCCCTGCACCTGCTCAAGGAGACGCAGGCGCTTGTCATTTGCAAGGGCGGGCTGAAAGAGAGCGACTCCTTCCTCGCGCAGGGCGGCATCTGCGTCCTGCACGACAAGGGGGACGAGCAGAGCTATTTTGAGGACACCATGCGCGCGGGCCACTACGAGAACAATCCGGACACCGTGCGCTGCATGATCCGCCACTCGCGCGAGACCATTGACGAGCTCATCGCTTACGGCGTGCGGTTCGAGCGCACGGAAAGCGGCGAACTTGCCTACACGCGCGAGGGCGCGCATTCCCGTCCGCGCATCGTCTTTCATGCCGACTGCACGGGCAAGGAGATCAGCTCGCACCTCCTGCGCGCGGTCAAAAAGCTGCCCAACGTCCGCTTGATGCCGCACACGACGATGGTCGATCTGCTGTTCGATGAGGGCAAGACACAGTGTTTGGGTGCGCTCATGCGGGACAACAGGACGGGCGAGCTGACCGCCGTCCTTGCGGGCAACACCGTACTCGCGACGGGCGGCGTGGGCGGACTGTTCAGGCACTCCACCAACTTCCGCATCCTGACGGGGGACGGCGTGGGCGTTGCGCTCGAGCACGGCATCGCCGTCGATCATCCCGACTATGTGCAGTTCCACCCGACGACGCTGTACACCCAGCGCCGCGGCAGGAGTTTTCTCATCTCCGAATCGGTGCGCGGCGAGGGCGCGCAGCTCATCAACGCCGCGGGCGAGCGCTTTGTGGACGAGCTCCTGCCCCGCGACGTCGTCACGGCGGCGATCCGCAAAGAGATGCGCAAAGAGGGCAGCAAGTTCGTGCGCCTCGATCTAAGGACGGTCGCAGGCGGCGAAGAGACGCTGCTGCATCACTTCCCGGGCATCGTGGAGCGCTGCCGCGAGGAGGGGTACGACGTGCTTTCGGAGCCCATCCCCGTTGTGCCCGCGCAGCACTACTTCATGGGCGGCGTGCGCAGCGACCTCTCGGGCAGAACGACCATGCCCCATCTCTACGCCGTGGGCGAGACATGCTGCAACGGCGTGCACGGCAGGAACCGCCTCGCGTCCAACTCCCTTTTAGAGGCGCTCATCTTCGCACGCCGCGCCGCAGACGACATCGCAAAGGGCGCGTGCGCCCGGGGACAGGCGGTCATCCCGTCCATGACATATGATAAAAAACAGGAAAGGGCGCGCCACGCGCTTGTTACAAAGGAGGTGGACCGTGAACACGAGTAAGGTCACGCAAAAACTGCACTGGGACGAAGCGCTGCTTGCCGCCCTCAGAGAGGATATCCCGTGGGAGGACGTCTCGGCAAACGCCGTCGTCCCCGCCGCCTCGCGCGGGCACGCCGACCTCATCGTCAAGGCGGAGGGCATCATTGCAGGGCTCCCCGTCTTTGCGCGCGTCTTTACGCTGCTGGATGAGGGCGCGGAGGTCGTCTTTCACGTCGAAGAGGGCGCGCGCGTTCAGAAGGGGACGCTCGTCGCCGAGGTCACGGGCGACATGCGCGCCATTCTCTCGGGCGAGCGCACGGCGCTCAACTTCCTGCAGCGCATGAGCGGCATCGCGACCTATACCCGTCAGATGGCGGAACTTTTAGAGGGCACGGGGACCACGCTCCTCGATACCCGCAAGACGACCCCGCTTTTGAGGAGCTTTGAAAAGTATGCGGTCACCGTGGGCGGCGGAAAAAATCACCGCTTCAACCTCTCGGACGGCGTGCTGCTCAAGGATAACCACATCGGCGCGGCAGACGGCGTCGCCAACGCCATTGCGCGCGCACGGGAATACGCCCCCTTTGTCAGGATGATCGAGATCGAAGTGGAGACGCTCTCCCAGCTGGACGAGGCGCTCGAAGCGGGCGCGGATATCGTCATGCTGGACAACATGAAGGGCGACGATCTTGTAGAGGCGGTGCGCCGCGCCAAGGGGCGGGCAAAGACGGAGATCTCCGGCAACGTGACGCGGGAGAATGTCGCCTACTATGCGACGCTGGGCGTGGATTATGTCTCCTCGGGCGCGCTCACACACAGTGCACCCATCCTCGATCTGTCCTTAAAACACCTGCACGCGGTGTAACGTGTCGCGCAGAGCATATGCAGGCATCACAATATTACATACATGTGTAGAACATCGATCGATGCGCGTAAACACATATGCGCGGCGGCTCCCATCGGGAGCCGCCGCGCCGCAATTTTGCCTCCCCTGAAGTTATAAATGGAAAAACGACAGCACCTCGCAAAAATATTTTCGCAGAAAAGATTTTTGCGAAGAGGGTGAGGCGTGCATCATGCGCATCAGCGCGGTGCGCTGTGCGCGCACGCCGATACTTGGAAATCGCCTTTTTCAGTGGCGATTTCTTGCCCGCAGGCGGCGCATTACCTTGGCGCCGCCAAGACGGCAACGGCGCAATATTGGACTTTGTGCTTGCGCAAAGTCCTGAAAGCAAAGTTTGCGGCAACGAAGGGTGAGAAGCGTGTTATGCGCAACAGCGCGGTGCGCTGTGCGCACGCTTCGAACTAAGAAATCGCCATTTTCAGCGGCGATTTCGTGCCCGCAGGCGGCGCACTACCTTGGCGCCGCCAAGACGGTGTCTGCGTAGCAGACGGAAGGGTGTCCTGCGGCGTCGCATGCATGTTTTTTGCGGGACGGAAAAGACTGAAGATAGTGGGGTGCGGCGCCAAAAAACTGACCGCGGCGCCCAAAATTCGGCTGAGATTTATTATATTTCAAGATAAAATTTTTCAAATTGTATTGACAGTATTCAAGTTTTGGTGTAAAATTGTCATGTCATTGATTCAATGGCAAAAAATGTAATCAATTAAAGGGGGAGGACAAACAAGACTATGAGAAAATTAAAAGCCTTCTTGGTACTTTTATTTTCTGTCCTGATGTCTTTGTGCTTGTTCGCATGCACTCCCGCGGAGGACACTCCGGGTCCCGATGATCCCGATGATCCCGGTATCACGGATCCTGATAACCCTCCGGAGGAGCCGACAAATCAGGTAATCAGTGCACAGTTCCAAACGGACGATCCTGCCATTACCTTGTCGGAAGCGCAAGTTCAAGACGAAGCAAGCCGCCTTGCGGCAGTTGAAAAGGCGGTGAGCGAATTCAGAATTCGCTACAGCATTCAGGGCGAGACCCGCCCGGTCACCGACAACGTAAGCGATCTGGAGCTGGAGTATGATTTCTCCACAGTCGATTGGGAGACGGTCGGTGCCTATTCCGTCACCGTGACGCTGGTCGGCGCGGGCGAATATGACTGCGGCGAAGGTGTTGTGCTTTCGAATACGCTCTCGCTCAGCATCGAGCACAGCTTCGGCGAGCCGGTCGACGGCAGCGCGACGTGCGAATTCTGCGGCGCAGTGATGACGGATGTCACGCTGGAAGAAGGTCGTTCTGAGAAGGTCAGCATCGCAGGCTTCCATGCCGGCACGACGGTGGATTCCACCAACGGCGATCTCGAGCTTCTCACGCCCTTCGGTACGATCGAGCAGGGCGGCGAGGAGACCGAAGTCCTTACCGCAACGGCAGGCCTTCTTCGTAAGGGCATGACTATCAGCCTTTACGGCACCGTACAGCATCAGCTGGATGCAAACGGCGAAGTGACCGTGGGTACTGATTTTTATGACTATCCCAACCTCGGCATTGCGCTGCGCGATTTCTCTGTGAGCGATTCGCCGTTCCCCGTTGCCAACAATCGCTACGTCGGCGGTATGTCCGTGATCGTCAGATCGGACGGCTGGGTGCTGATGAACGGTATCGGCGACAACGGCAACACTTATGGTGCGCGTCTGCTGGCAGGCCTTGTCGGTGGTTCCGGCGATAGTAGCAACTACGGTTCGCACACGTCTGCGTCCAACACGAACTCGTTCCCTTGGGATTACAATAACGCAGCTCCTCCCGCAGATACGAGCACGTGGGGCGACTGGGCGGTCTATACCTCCGGTACGCAGGCGGACGATACAACCTACAACAACTTGCAGGAAGTTTGCTATCAGTTCACTTTCCGCAACGATAACGTTGTTGAGATCGTCTATACCATTTACGGCCAGGAAGGCGCGGCGGACAGCGTGCTCACCAGCCGCATCAAGATTCCCGATGAATATGCGGATGTTTCCTTCGACACGGTCATTCACGGCGAATATGTCGATATGAACTTCAACCGCATGGTGATCGTCGAGCAGGATATGCTTGAAGAGCTCACTTTCAACGGGCTTGGCGACGATGCGAAGGTCAACTACCTCGCAGGCGAAGTCATCAACTACGCTGATTTTGACGGCAACGTCAAGGTCCGGTACTCGAGCAGCGAGGAAGGCGTGTGGTTGGATCCCGACAGCTACTCCATCCAGGTCCTGCGCGGCGAAGAGTGGGTCACGCTCGGCAATTCCGACAGACTGCAGGTGGGCGATACGCAGTTCCGCATCATGGTCAGATCGGGCAGCGTCACGAAGTATTATCCTCTTACGCTCGGCGACGAAGGCTTCATCCAGAGCATTACGGAAAACAACGTCACTGAAGTCTACGGCGTGGGTGAGAGCGCATCGCTCGGCAACGTCGGATTCGCTTCCAACAACGCGGCGGATACACAGGTTGTCATCGCACCTGTCGGCGCGGCGGTCAAGGATCCGACCGATCAGAGCGAGTACATTGTGCTCCGCGTCTATGGTACGTTCGGTGAAACGATTACGGCTGACAGCAGCATTGCCGAAATCACTGTCGGCGAAGGCTACTTCGACGTCAAGGTCTCAACCGATCAGCAGACCAAGACTGTGACCATCACGGGCGCACAGGATACGCCGATCGTCATCGACGTCACGAATGTCACCGCTCCCGTCTATGCGGTCTCCTATTCGATCGACGTAAACGGCACGGCTTACGATTATATCCCTGCAAACACAGGCGCAAGCGTTACGTTTGTGTACACGGTGCCCACTTCCGTATACGCGGACGCTCGTATCGGCGTCAACACGACTACGCGCCTCGCATGCACGGCGACTTCCGATCTTCCCGATCTGGATAAGACCAAAGGCAAGCTGACCGGCGGCTATGCGTACACGATGAGCACCACGACGAGCGGCGATAACACCATCCTCACGATCACGATCGAACTGCCTGCATATGAAGTGGGCGGCACGGGCTCTGTCTATGTCAACTTCTATACGACGGCAAGCAACCTCACTACGCTCTACTACGGCGCACCCGTTGCGGCGGAAGGCAGCGCAGTGGTCGAAGTCGGCGGCACCACGGGCTACTTCACCGTAAGCGGCAACACGCTGTACTTTGTTGTCGTCGAAACGACGAATGATATTCAGGCGAGCGCGCTCACCACGGGCGACGTCTTCATGAACATCAACGCAGGCGATGCAAGCGGGGATGACTTCGTTCCCGAAATCATCAACGTCGGCAGCACCTACAATGCGATCTTCGGCTCGTTCGATTATAAGGACGCTGATCTTGCGGCGAGCGGCGCGGTGACGGCAACGCTTACCCCCAACGGTACGTTGAACACCGACAACGCTTACGACTACGACTACAACTACGTTCTCACGACGGCGATCGACCTCACGAAGTACGGCATCACCTCCGCATCCGACTTCTACTTTGAGTACGGCAAGACGGACGACGATATGCACACTATGCACGTTGTGGTTGCAGACGGCGTCGTTACGATCACCGAAGTAACGCTGAGCGGTGAGCCTGATGAGATCGTTGCAAGCAACGATTGCTACACCTCTGCGATTTACGGCACGCCTGTCACAGTGGATGGTACGGTCGTCTTCTACGGCAACCTCACGATCACGCCCGCAGAGCATACTTGGCAGGCGACCGAGACGCACGGCGTCTTGGAGTGCAGTGTTTGCGGCGCACTGTATACTGACGTCGCGACCGGTTTCGCAACGGGTGCACTTGCCGGCGCTTCCGAAGAAGGCCTTACGATCTCCTTCGAGTATGTGACGGGCGGCACCAACGACTGGTCTATCATCCCTGTCAAGACGACGACAAACAACCTGATCATTGGCGGCGGCGTTGTCGATCCTTATAATGTGACGACGGATGGCTTGGAAGGCGATATGCTGACTGCGGCAACTGCAATGCAGGAAACGAACCTCTATCCCGGCAAGGCTGCAGGCTCGCAGATCGGTGCAAGCGTTTCGCCGTTCGTCGAGACGACGGCAGGTTATGCGACGCTCGTTGTCGATCCTTCCGAAGAAGGCGGTATCCTCTTCTATATCAATGGTGAACTGAAGATCTGGTACACGAATGAGCATACCTCCTCTTTGGATGGCGATGCTACGAAGACCCCTGTTCCCGTTTCGACCATCGTTGAACTCTTCCTGTATCTTGCAGAGCAGGGCGGTGTCACTGTTGCGGCGCAAAGCTTCGACACTGCAAACTTCGCGATCGTTGAGGTCGGCGTTGCCGATGCGGCAGGCGTTCTGACCCGTTACGAGAACTATCAGCTCATCAGAGAGGATTATCCTTCCGGCCATACCTGGAACACGGATACGACGTCTCCCGACTATGATTCCTGCACGGAAGAGGGCTGCGAAGTGTTCAATCCTCTGCACGGCACGGATGCATATCCTCATATCTGGCTGACCGATAAGTCGCTCGCAACGTTTGATCATTGTATCGCATGCGGTGCGCTTCATCCCGATCACGGCAGCGAGGGACACGAGCACAACTATGTCCAGGGCAAGTGCATGTACTGCGGAGCGATCGATCCCAGCCATACGACGCACACCTATGTGAACGGCGCATGCTCCGTCTGCGGTCTCCTTTGCGGACATGAGAATGTAACGAAGGTTGGCGATACCTGTACGGTTTGCGGCGGTACGCTCACGGAAAATTCCTACACGTTTACCGCAGAAGACCTTGAGGCAATGAACGCAGGTTGGGGGGCAGGTTCCAGGCATTACAGTCTGTACAAGAACTCCACGTTCACGTTCACGGCGAAGTTCGCAAGCAACACCACCACTGCTGGTTGGTCCGGTTTTGTTACGAGAGTCTTCACGAACAATCAGGCGCTCGAATCGTTATTCTTCCAAGGTAACCTGTTCCTTTTGGACGGAATCAAGAGCAACTTCACGATTGCAGAAGGCCATACGATGAATGAAACGCTTGCTGAATACACTGTGGATAAGACCGGCTTCACCTGGAAGCTTACGATCGTTTGGGCATCCGATAACACCTTCAACGTAACGCTTGACGTTTGGGAAGCGAATGCAGATTTGTCTGGTGCGCCCAGCAAGACTGCTACGCAGTACTTTGTTGTCAGCGATTCTGTCAGCGTGATGGATCTTTGGATCGGTCCCGATGCGACGACGCTTGAGTCCGGTTCTACCGTAGCGCAGTCCTACACCTATCCCGCAGCTGAATAAGCAACAAGACGGAAACGTCTGAGAACTGAAAAAAAGCCTATCCGTAAGGGTAGGCTTTTTTCTGCCGCTTAAAATCCTCCTTGCCTCCCCTGAAATGCCGAAGGCGTTTTAGGGGAGGTGGCGAGCGTCAGCGAGACGGAAGGGTTCCACCCCTCAGGCGCCTTCGGCGCCAGCTCCCCTAACAAAGTCAGGGGAGCCCAAAACTGCCTCCCCTGAAACTATAAATGGTAAAACAATAGCACCTCGCAAAAATATTTTCGCAGAAAAGATTTTTGCGAAGAGGAGCCGCAACGGAGCGAAGTTGGACTTTGCATTTGTGAAGTCCTGAGAGCAAAGTTTGCGGCGACGAAGGAAGGGTCAAAATTCCGTCCAAAATATTTCAAAAAACCTTGCAAAAAGCAAAAAAATAAGTTGACACCCCGCGGCGTTTGTGCTAAACTATACTCACGCACCGAGAGGGGTGTAATTTTTTTGTATGGAGTTTTCTTACGATGGCTACCAAATCCACGAGAATGAAGATAACGTTCGAGTGCACGGAGTGCAAGAACCGCAACTATGACAGCTTCAAGAACAAGCGCAACGATCCCGATCGTCTCGAGCTGAAGAAGTACTGCCCCACCTGCAAGAAGCACACGGTGCACAAAGAGTCCAAGTAAGCCCGGGGAAGGGGAAAGATTATGGCAAAAAAGGATACAGAGGTGCAGGATCAGTCTGCAGCTTCCGCAAAGAAGAACGACGCACCGCGTAAAAAGGCACCCGTCAAGAACAAAAAGCCCAACATTTTTGTGCGCGCGGGGCGCAAACTGAAGGAGACCTTCTCCGAACTCAAGCGCGTCACCTGGCCCGGCTTTGGCAAAGCGCTCAAGGCGACGGGCGTTGTGCTCGTCATCGTCCTCGTCTTCATGGTCATCGTCACGGCGATCAATTATGGGCTTCTGGAACTTCTCGAGCTCATGGTAAACGCCGGCGTATAACAGTTGCGGGAGAATCATATGGCAAACGCAGACAGCGAACCGAAGTGGTATATCCTTCACACCTATTCCGGCTACGAAGCCATGGTGAAGGAAAGCCTCCTTCGGCTGATCGAAAACAACAACCTGCAGGACAGCATCGTTGACGTCAAGATCCCGACTGAGCAGACCATCGAAGAAAAGGCGAACGGCAAAAAGAAGGTCGTTGAACGCAAACTCCTTCCCTGCTACGTCTTCATCAAGATGATCTACTCCAATCAGATCTGGTATCTTGTGACCAATACGCGCGGTGTGACGGGCTTCTGCGGTCCGCAGGGTCGTCCCATCCCCATGAAGGAGGAGGAGATCCGCAGACTGCGCCTTGAGGAGTATGTTGCAGACGCCGATTTTGCGGTCGGCGACAAGGTCGCCATCGACAACGGCCCGCTGGAGGGCTTCGTCGGCACCATCCGCGAGATCAATCCCGAGACGCAGCGCGCAAAGGTGTCCATCGTCATGTTCGGCAGACAGCAGGACGTCGAAGTGGAGTACGTCCAGATGCAGAAGGTTCCCGAGGGCGCCGAGGCGGCCGAGGAAACCCCGCAATCGTAAGATTCAGCCGCTTCCCGCGGGAAGCGTTATGAATATGTGGGAGAGGCGGTAAATTCTTTTTCCTGCCGCCTTGCATGTACCACAAACGGAGGAAGTAACAATGGCAAAGAAAGTTACGGCAGTCGTCAAATTGCAGCTCCCTGCAGGGAAAGCGACGCCCGGCCCCCCTGTCGGTTCGACGCTCGGCCCCCACGGCATCAACATTCCCGGCTTCACGAAGGAGTTCAACGCCAAGACGGCAGGACAGGAAGGTCTGATCATTCCCGTCGTGATGACGATCTATCAGGATCGTTCCTTCACGTTCGTCCTCAAGACCCCGCCCGCACCCGTCCTCATCAAGAAGGCTTTGGGACTGGAAACGGCGAGCGCGACCCCCAACAAGGTCAAGGTCGGCAAGCTGACGAAGGCACAGGTAGAGGAGATCGCCAAGCTCAAGATGCCCGATCTCAACTGCACCTCTCTTGAGAGCGCGATGAGCATGATCAAGGGTACGGCACGCAGCATGGGCGTCACCGTCGAGGAGTAAGTGGGAGAGAAGAAATTCTCGCAGGAACCACGGGAGGTTATTGATGAAATACGGTAAAAAGTACGCTGAAAGTATCAAGTCCTATGATAAGCAGCGCGCGTACGATGCAGGCGAGGCAGTCGGCATCGTGCTCGAAAACGCAAAGGCAAAGTTTGATGAGACCGTGGAACTTCACGTCCGTCTCGGTATCGATCCCCGTCAGGCGGATCAGCAGGTCAGAGGCGTCCTCGTCCTGCCCAACGGTACCGGTAAGACCAAGAAGGTCCTCGTCATCGCAAAGGGCGAAAGAGCGGACGCGGCAGCTGCCGCCGGCGCAGATTTCGTCGGCGCGGAGGAGATGATCCAGAAGATCCAGACGGAGAACTGGTTCGGCTTCGACGTCATGATCACCACGCCCGACATGATGGGTATGGTCGGTCGTATCGGCCGTATCCTCGGCCCCAAGGGCCTGATGCCCAACCCCAAGTCGGGTACGGTCACGATGGACGTGGCGCGTGCGGTGCAGGAAGTCAAAGCAGGTAAGGTCGAATATCGTCTGGACAAGACTGCGATCATCCACTGCCCCATCGGCAAGAAGAGCTTCGGCACCGAGAAGATCCTTGAGAACTTCAACGCGCTGATGGACGCGATCGTCCGCGCAAAGCCCGCCGCTGCAAAGGGTCAGTACGTCAAGAGCGTCACGCTCACGAGCACGATGGGCCCCGGCGTCAAAGTCGCTTACAACAAGGGCTAAAAGAGGCGAAAATCGCTTGACGATTGGCGCTTCGTGTGCTACAATACAAACATACCGCAGACAACGGGTGCTTCGGCTCAATATCCCGTCGAGGTAGGATAAAGCAAATACGATATTGTAATTGCCAACTTCCGTGCCTGTCTGCGGTGCGGAAGTTTTTTTAATGCGGCTCCGAGAGGAGTTTACGGAGGTAACTATGTCGGCAAATTTTGAAGCGAAGAAGGCAGTTGTCGAGGAGATCAAGGAAAAGATCTCCGCAAGCAAGTCCGTTGTCCTCGCCAAGTATGACCGTCTCACCGTTGCGGAAGTCACCGCGCTGCGCGGCAAGTTCCGCGATGCAAACTGCGAATACAAGGTGTACAAGAACACCCTTGTCCGCAAGGCATTCGATGAGCTGGGCGTCACGGCATTCGACAACGACCTGAACGGCGCAACTGCTTTCGTGTTCTGCCCCGATGAGACGAGCGGCTGCTCCATCATCGCCAAGGCAGTCAAGGAGAACCCCGCGCTCGAAGAGAAGATCGTTCCCAAGAGCGCATACGTCGCAGGCGCCTATGTGGACGCCGAGGGCGTGAAGAAGCTCGCAGCGATCCCTTCGAGAGAGGTATTGCTTGCAAAGATGGTCGGCTGCCTGCAGGCGCCCATCGCAAATCTCGCGTATGTCATGAACGCCATCGCGGGTCAGAAATCTTAAAAAAGAAAATAAGGAGAATTGATCATGGATATCCAGAAGTTTATCGAAGAAGTCAAGTCGATGACCGTTGTCGAGCTCAACGAGTTCGTCAAGGCGCTTGAGGAGGAGTTCGGCGTTTCCGCTGCCGCTCCCGTTGCAGTTGCAGGCGCAGGCGCAGCTGAGGCTGCTCCCGCAGAAGAGGAGAAGACGGAGTTCAACATCGTCCTCAAGGATTTCGGCGCAAACAAGATCGGCGTCATCAAGGTCGTCCGCGAGTTCACGGGCCTTGGCCTTGCAGAGGCAAAGAAGGCAGTCGAAGGTCTCGGCGTCCTCAAGGAAGGCGTGCCGAAGGCAGATGCAGAGGCTGCAGTTGCCAAGCTCAAGGAAGCAGGCGCTACCGCCGTCCTCGAGTAATCGGACCAGAATCAAAAGCTCACGCATCCGCGTGAGCTTTTTTCGTGCGCTGCAGGGGGCATGGGGGAGAGTTCTGCATTTTGGCTCCCCCGAAAAGGCAAAAGCTTTTCAGGGGAGCTGGCGCCGAGGGCGCCTGAGGGGTTCTGAGGGGGGCACAAAACCCTTCCGCCCCTTTGGAGCGCACGCAGCGAGAAATATCGAAAAATGGTGCGGAAAATGTCGGTATCATGGCACTGATGCACGGAAAATCGCCGCAATACACAAGATTTTCACGCGTAATTCGGGGAAACCACTTGACGAAACGGCATTTTCACGGTAAAATAAAGAGGAAACATTTGGAGACATTGCTATGAGAAAGAAATTCCTGTATCGCGTTGCCGCCATCGGCTCCTCCGCCCTTATTTTGGCGGGTTCGGCTGCCCTGTTTGCCGGCTGCACGACGTCCAATTATCCCGAGGTGACCATCACCTATTCCTTCAACGGCGAGGATTATGCGGTCACGTACAGACTCTCGCGCGTGGATGCGCCCAGAACGGTGCAGCATTTCATCGAGCTTGCCGATGCCGGTTTTTACGACGGCATGGTCGTGCATGACTATCAGGACTACACGATCAAATCGGGCGGCTATCGCCTTGAGGATGGCGAACTGGTCGAGGTGGACTACCTCTCCGAGGTGCCGCACCTTGAGAAAGAGCAGGGGATCGAATTTACGCAGTCCGTCTGGGCAGACGAGGAGCGCACCATTCCGCTCTATTCCGTCTACGGCGAGTTCTCGGCGAATGGCGTTGAAAACGAGAACGGCAAGGAGTATGTCCATGAAGCGGGCGCGCTCGTCATGTACTATACCGACAAGGGCTCGGGCAACGAGCAGGTGTGGGTAGAGCGTGCGGACGGCGGCGCGGACAACGACGGCGAGGCATATCAGCAGCTTGGCTACGGTTATAACAGCATCACGTCGCTGTTTTATACCTTCACGGGCGAATCGCGCACGTCGGCGGATGACACCTATTGCGTCATCGGCATGGCGACCAACTACAGCGAGGCGATGACCAACGGTCTGCTTGCGGCGATCAGCGAATATGAGGACACGCTCGATGAGGAAGCGACCTTCACCGAGACGCAGTCTGCTGTCCCGCTCAATCAGTACGACTATTTCCCCAGCGTACGGGCAGCGGGCCTGACGGACGATTTCGAAACGCCCTTGACGATGTCTATCATCATCAAGTCAGTGGAAGTCACCAAATATTAAAGAAAAGGCACGGGTCATTCCGTGCTTTTTTTTTGACAAAATACAAGCTATCGGGAGGTGAAACATGAAGAAAGGCATCATCCTGTATCGTTCCAAGTACGGCGCGACCAAAAAGTACGCGGGCTGGCTGCAGGAGGCGCTCGGGTATGACTGTGAGGAGGCGTCTGGCGCCGCGCTGCGCCGAGCGGCTGCGTATGACGTCGTCCTCTTTTGCGGTGCCGTCTATGCATCCGGCATCAAGGGGCTTTCCCTTCTGAAAAAGAGCATGCGAACCCTGCACGGGAAACAGATCGCCGTGCTCTGTGTGGGTGCCTCTCCCTATGACGAGGCGGCGTTTACCGCGCTCAGACAGCGCCATTTCGGCGGTGAATTGAAGAGCATTCCCGTCTGGTATGCGCGGGGTGCGTGGGATACGGACGCCATGACCGCTGTGGACAGGACGCTCTGCAACATGCTCAAAAAGTCGCTCGCAAAGCGCGATCCCGCAACGTATGAGCCGTGGATGCAGGCGCTGATGAGCGTGCAGGACGGCAAGGCGGACTGGACGGACAAAGCATATCTTGCGCCGCTCATCGCGTATTGTACCGCTGAAACCCAAGTGCCGCAGAAGGAATGACGGGAACAGGAGAGCACAGGAAGTCAGGCGCGCCCGCGGCTTTTCGCCGCGGGCGCGCAAATTTTTTTTGCATCCGGTCTTGACAGACGGTGTGCCGTCTCTTATAATATCTAAGAGATACTGCCGTCAGGCAGAACAACATAAGGAGCATGATATGAAGAAGATCTATGTCGGCGCGGCGTACTATCCCGAGGTATGGGAGCCGTCCGAAGTGGACGCGGACATCGTCCGCATGCAGGAGGCGGGCGTCAACGTCGTGCGCGTGGGTGAGTTTGCGTGGGGCGATATGGAGCCGGAGGAGGGCGTCTTTACGCTCGACTGGCTCAAGACGGTCGTGGACAAGCTGTATGCTGCGGGGATTGACGTCATCATGTGCACGCCCAGCTGCACGCCGCCCAGGTGGCTGTTTGAAAAGTATCCCGAGACGCGCATCGTCTACGGCGACAAGGAGCAGACGGAGATCTTCTCCCGCTGCCACCCCTGCAAGTCCTCGCCCGTCATGCGCGAGAAGAACCGCATCATCACCGAAAAGCTCGGCGAGGCGTTCGGCGCCCATCCCGCCGTCATCGGCTGGCAGATCGACAACGAGATCTTCCCCTACAACGAGGGCTGCTATTGCGAAAAGTGCCGGGCGGGCTTCCGCGCCTACCTGAAGGAGAAGTACGGCACGCCTGAAAACCTCAACAAGAAGTGGGGCATGGCGCGCTGGTCGCTTGCGTACAAGTCCTTTGACGAGGTCATCCCGCCCGTGCGCGGCAGGTGGGAGCATCCCTCGCTGCAGACGGAGTGGACGCGCTTCCATTGCCGGAATATCGTGTCCTACGTCAACGAGCAGGCGGAAGTGCTGCATCAATATACCAAGGCGCCCGTCGGCACCGACATGATGGCGACCAACCTTCTGAGCTATGAGGAGACCAACAGGCAGCTGGACGTCGTGCAGTACAACCACTACGAGCCTGCCGCCGAACTGGGGCGCATGAGCTTTGCCTACGACTTCCTGCGCACCGTCAAGGATAAGCCCTTCTGGGTGACCGAGACGCAGGCGGGCTGGAACGGCAGCACGTTCGCCGAGTTCGGGTACCGTCCCGCGGGGGCGTGTTATGCCAACACCTGGCTGCCCGTCGCAAGGGGCGGCGAGATGGTCGAATACTGGCATTTCCGCGCCCATCCCAACGGGCACGAGCTGGCACACGGCGCGCTCTATTCCACGGCGGGAAGGGCATACCGCGTCACGGAGGAGATCGGGCGCGCCGCACAGGAGTTTGCGCGCTGCCGCGACCTGCTTGTGGGCAGCGCGGTCAAGTCCCGCATCGCCATCCATTATTCCTCGACGGCGGTCATCAACAGCATCAACGCGCCCATGATCAAGGGCTTCGACTACCGCAGCACGCTCATGGACCGCGTCCATGCCGCCTTCCGTCATCAGAATGTGGACGTCATCGAGACGGGGCACGCCCTTGACGGCTACGACGTCATTCTCTCGCCCTTCCTCTCCACGGCGGACGAAAAGGGGCTGAAAGAGCGCATCATCGAATGGGTCAAGGCGGGCGGCAGGTGGATCGTCGGTCCCATGAGTGATATCATGACCGAGTACTCGAGCAAGTACACCAATGCGCCCCATTCCTTCCTGGAGGAACTGTCGGGCGTGTACACCAAGTACGAACTGCCCGTCGGCAACGACGTCTACCGCGCAAAATGGACGGATGGCGCGGGCGAAATCGGGCTTTCGACCTGTTACAGCGCCTACGAACTGCGCGGCGCCAGGGCGCTTGCCGTGTACGAAAACGGCGAGTTCAAAGGGCTTCCCGCCATCACCGAGCATCAGGTCGGCAAGGGGAGCGTCGTGCTTTTGGGCAGCCTTCCCGACCTTGCAACGCTGAAGGCGCTCGCAGGCGGAGAGGATCTGCTGCCCGCGAGCGACAACCTCATCCTCACCGCGCGCACGGGAGAAGCGTGCTGCCTGATCGCCGTCGAGACGGAGGGCCGGGAAGGAACGCTTACGTTGGACGCAGCCTACAGTGAACGCCTCAGCGGCAGAACGCTCAAGGGGGAGGTCGCCGTCAGGCCGTACGAGGTGCTGGTGCTCGTCAGAGCGTGAAACATATCATTTTGCGCATTGGTCGGACATCCGTCGGCGCACATGCAAAGATAAGACAGAAGCCTGCGGTCAAAGACCGCAGGCTTCTGTCAAAATATTGGAGAGAGAAAACAGGGCAGGTTGGGGCTGCGCCTGTTTCTGGCGATATGGAGAAGGACGCTTCGGTCCTTCTGCCCCCTTATCGCGGCGAGCGCCGCGTCAGACGGTTTTCCCCGTCGCTCTTTTATTATATGCGAACATCGTTATGAAATCAACCTACTGTTTGAAAAATGCGCTCTATCACACAAATTTCGCCGAGTAGAGTGGGAAAAGTGCGCTCTACTCCCGGTAGAATTCAGGATTGCGATTGACAACGGGGCGAAGATAGGGTATAATAAAGGCATGGAAGATCAGGATCAACTTGCCGTCACAATCGGAAAAAATATCATGCGGCTGCGGCGCATGGCGAACATGACGCAGCTCGAACTTGCCGAGAAGATCAACTATTCGGACAAGTCCGTCTCCAAGTGGGAGCAGGGCAACGGCATTCCCGACGTGCGCATCCTGGTGCAGCTCGCCGATCTGTTCAACGTCAGCGTGGACGATCTCGTGCGCGAGCATGCCGATGCCCCGGTCATGCCCCGCCGCACCCGCCTGTTCAGGCGCATCATCATCATGCTGCTCTCGGTGGGGCTGTGCTGGCTGGTCGCGGTCGTCGCGTTCGTGTTCACGGGCATCGGGCTGGGGCACTTCAACGGCGTATGGCTCGCCTTTTTGTACGCGGTGCCTGCGTCGGCGATCGTCGTGCTCGTCTTTTCCTGCATCTGGCACTATCCCTGGGTGCGTATCAGCGCGGTCACCGTGCTCATCTGGACGGTGCTCGCCTGCATCCACCTGACCGCGCTCGTCTGCGGGCTGGATTTTGACGCGGTCCCCGTGAACTATATCTACCTCATCGGCGTACCGCTGCAGATTTTGTCCCTCATCTTCTATTTTCCCTGGAAACGGCTTCGCAACCCGTTTGAAAAAAACTGAACCCGTGCGCGTGTCCGCGAGGCACGCGCCCGTCTGTATTCGGAGGTATCTATGAAAGAGATCGCTCTGCCGCAGGGGGAAGAAGCGCGCAAGAAAAAGGCGCGCGCCCTGCGCAGGAAACGCAAATTTACGAACGGCGCCGTGTTTGCCGTGGCGCTTGTCGCCATCGCCTGTCTCATCGGCCTGCTGGTTGCCGCCATCATGCTGCAGACGGGGGAGCGGGAGCAGGCGCGCGACACGGTGCTCTATATTCTCACGGGCTCGTTCACGGGCGGCGCGGTGCTGTTCGCGCTCGCGGCGTTCGGGCTGGGCGTGCTCGCAACGCGCATACAGGCGGCCGAGATGGACTACCTGGAGCGCATGTGCGGTATGGACTGCTTCTATGTCGGGGACGCCACCGTCGCGCAGTTCTGCGAAAAGGAGCTGTATATCCGCTCGGAATCGTCCGACAAGAAGGCGAAGATCCATATTCCGTACAGGGAGATTCGCTTCCACTCCGTCTGCACGCGCAAAAAGCCGTGCGAGAAGGGCAAGTGGAGCGTCGTCATCGAGGTGCCGTCGCACTACGTCTTAAAGCGCAGCGGCGCGCCCAAGGCGTTCATCGAGACGGACGGCAAGGAGCGGCTGTACCGCATTCTGCAGGCGCGCGGACTTGAACTTTTGGGCGAACGTCCCCCGCACGAGGGCGAGAAGCGCCCCAATACCCGCTATCCCGCGACGGCCAAACTTCTTCTTCCCGACGCAGACAAGCGCCGCCGCAATCTCATCATCATCGGCGTCAACGCGCTCATTGTCGTCGCGGGCATCCTCGTCGCCATCTTCTGGCGGGACATGACGCTGCTCGGCGCCATCCTCTGCGTGCTGGGCGCGGTGTTCGTCGCGCGCGGGATTGCGGGCTATGTGCAGTCAAAGGGCATCCTCACACTGGGGGAAGCGGGGCTGTACTGGAAGGAGAGCGGCAATGCCGCCGCCGAGCGGTTCTTCCTCAAGTGGGAGGTCATTGAGTCCGTCCGCTACGAGACCATTCAGGACAAGCACTTTATCATCGTGCAGTGCGCCTTCGGCGCCTTCCACCTGCCCGATATCGCGGGCGCATACGAGGCGATCGACGCGGCAAAGCCCGGGATCTGCGCATGAGAGAACTCGTCGTTCACGGCGTTTACCGCCATTTCAAGGGCAGGCTGTACTATGTGGAAGGCACGGCGATCCACAGCGAAACGGGGGAGACTTACGTCGTCTACCGCCAGTTGTACGGCGAGCGGCAGTGCTATCTCCGTCCGCTCGGGATGTTTCTCTCCGAAGTGGACCGCGAAAAGTACCCGCACGCCGCGCAGAAATACCGCTTTGAAGAGTTGAATGAGGGGTGAGGCAAACGCCTTGCGCCGGGGGAGAGAATATGCTCTGCACCAACTGCGGGCGGCGGCCCGCACAGCAATATAAGCGCATCGTGGACGGAAAAGAGGTCGTCGTCGAACTCTGTCCTGCGTGCTATCAGAGGCTCTATCCAGAAAAGGAGAGCAATTTTTTCCTGTCCGTTTTAAGCAGTGTGGACGGCGTGGATGCCGTCTGTCCCGTCTGCGGCACGACCTTCGGGGAGTTCCGCCGCACGGGGCTTTTGGGGTGCGCGGGGTGCTATGAGGCGTTCCGCGTGCCGCTTTCCAAGACGGTGCGCAGCGTGCAAGGGAGCACGCAGCACCGCGGCAAGCGCCCGACGCAGGCGGACGCGGAGGAGCGCTATGATCGTCTGCGCGCCTATATCGCGCGGCGCGAGGCATTGCGCGAGGAGATGGAGCGGGCGATGCGCCGCCATGATTACGAGCGCGCGCAGCAATTGCAGCAGGCGCTCAAGGCGATGTCGCTGTCGGAGGACGACCAATGAACACGATCTGTGAAAGTTTTGAGAGCGTCGCCGTCTCCACGCGCATGCGCTTGGCGCGCAACTTTGCCGATTTCCCCTTTCCCGGGCGGCTCATGCGCGATGCGCACGCCGAGGAGCAGGCGCAGGAGATCGAGCGCCTCGTCAGCGCCTCCCTCGCCAAGGTGGACAGCTTTACGCTCTATGAGATACGCAACCTCTCGGACGAGCGCGCCAATCTGCTCGTCGAGCGCAACCTCATCTCGCGCGATCTGCTGCGCCATAGGCCGATCGCCTCGGCGCTCGTCTCGGACGATCAGATCATCTCCATCATGCTCAACGAGGAGGACCACGTCCGCGAGCAGTACTTCATGCAGGGGTTTGACCTCGCCAAGGCGTATGAGCGTATTATGGGACTGGACGACGTCATCTCCGAATCCATTCCCTTCGCCTATGACGAAGAGCTTGGGTATCTGACCGCCTGCCCGACCAACCTCGGCACGGGGCTGCGGGCGTCCGTCATGCTCTTTCTGCCCGCCCTCTCGCGGCGGGGCGTGCTGGCACGGCGGCTCCTGCCCGCGCTGACCAGCAAGGGGCTCACCGTCCGCGGGGCGATGGGCGAGGGCAGCGGCGCGGAGGGCGATCTATTTCAGGTGAGCAACGAGCGCACGCTTGGGGTCTCGGAGGAAGAGATCCTCTCCTTCGTCGAGCAGGCGATCGCTTCCGTCGTCGAAATGGAGCTGCTGGAGCGCGCCCGCATGAAGGCGGAGGGGGGCGTAACATTAAAGGACCGAGTCAGCCGCGCGCACGGCATCCTCACCCACTGCTGCGTGCTGGATGAGCACGAGTTCGTGCGCCGTGTCGCAGATCTCAAGCTTGGTCTGGCGCTCGGATATTTTCAGGACGACGAGCCTGAGGACCGCGCACAGGACTGGACGGAGGAGCACATGTGGGAACTGGATGAGCTCGCCGTCGCCATGCGTCCCGCAGGGATCAACCGCCTGAACGGTGCGCTGCTCACGAAGGAGGCGCAGGATATCTACCGTGCCGAATATGTGGGCAAGGCCGTCCTCGGGATGCGGCTGGAACTTGTTTGAAAGGAGATTCGCGTTTGGATACTTCTCATTTTTCCGATCACCTTCAGCAGGCGGTCAGCCTTGCGGAGGAAGCAGCAAAGCACTATCACACCAACTATATCGGCACGGAGCACGTCTTGCTTGCCATGATGTGTGTCACGGACAGCACGGCGAGCCGCCTTTTGATCGCCTCGGGTGCGAGCATCGAAAAGTACCGCGAGGGCTTTCGCCGTCACCTCGATCATAACCTGCCCGTCTACGGGTTCACGCCCCGCGCCAAGCGGGCGTTCGATCTCGCGCGCGAATTTGCGCTCAACGAGAGCGACCGGCTGGATGCCATCACGGGCACCGAGCACGTCCTTCTTGCCATCCTCGCCGACGAGGGCGGCATCGGCATCCAGCTGTTGAGCGGCATCGGCGTCGACCCGGACGAGGTCGTGCGGCGCACGGAGGAGTTTATCGGCCCCCTGCATGAGGAGGACGAAGTCGACCGCAGCGTGCAGAGCCCGCGCCAGCCCTCGGACGAGGGCGCCGCGCTCAGCGCCGGGCTGCTCGCCTATGGCGTCGATCTCACCCGCCGCGCCCGCGAGGGAAAGATCGATCCCGTCATCGGCAGGCGCAAGGAGATTGAAAAGGTCATCCAGATCCTCTCCCGCCGCTCCAAGAACAATCCCGTCCTCATCGGCGAGCCGGGCGTGGGCAAGAGCGCCGTCGTCGAGGGGCTGGCACAGGCGATCGTTTCGGGCAATGTCCCCGAACTTCTGCGCAACAAGACGGTGTTTTCGCTCGATCTTTCGGGACTGGTCGCGGGCACGCGCTATCGCGGGGACTTCGAGGAACGATTAAAGAACATTGTAGACGAGGTCACGAGCAATCGCGATATCATTCTCTTTATCGACGAGATCCACATGATCGTCGGCGCGGGCGGATCCTCGGACAATACGATGGACGCCTCCAATATCCTAAAGCCCATGCTCGCGCGCGGGGAGTTGCAGACGGTCGGCGCGACGACGCTGGAGGAGTACCGCAAGTATATCGAAAAGGACGCGGCGCTCGAGCGGCGTTTTACGCCCGTCACCGTCTCAGAGCCGAGCATCGAGGATACCATTGCCATTCTGCGCGGCATCAAGGACAAGTACGAGGCGCATCACAACGTCGTCATCACGGACGCCGCGATCGAGGCGGCGGTGCGCCTGTCCGACCGCTATATCACCGACCGCTTTCTGCCCGACAAGGCGATCGACCTCATTGACGAGGCGGCGAGTAAGGCGCGGCTGGATGCATACACGGGGCCGGAGGAGTTTCGCGCCGCCGAAGAAAAGCTCGCGCGGCTCAGGGCGGACCGCGAAAAGGCGGCAAAGTGGAACGACGCAGTGCGGGGCGCAAAGCTGGATCGGGAGATCGCGTCGCTCTCGCAGTCCATTGCCGCCAGTCGCGCGGCGTGGGAGTCGGAGCGCAACGCCGCACACCTGTCCATCGGCGCGGAGGAAGTCGCGACCATCGTGAGCGGCTGGACGGGCGTGCCCGTCAACAAACTCACCGAGGCGGAGAGCGAGCGGCTCATGCATCTCGAAGAGGAACTGCACCGCCGCATCGTGGGGCAGGAGGAGGCGGTCACTGCCGTCGCCAAGGCCATCCGCCGTGCGCGCGCGGGGCTCAAGGACGCGGGCAAGCCCATCGGCTCCTTCATCTTCGTCGGCCCCACGGGCGTGGGCAAGACCGATCTTTCCAAGGCGCTCGCCGAGAGCATGTTCGGGGACGAAAAGATGCTCGTGCGGCTGGACATGTCCGAGTACATGGAGAAGAGCTCCGTCTCCAAGCTCATCGGCGCGCCTCCCGGGTACGTCGGCTTTGACGAGGGGGGCGGACAACTCACCGAGCGCATCCGCCGCCAGCCCTATTCGGTCGTGCTGTTCGACGAGATCGAAAAGGCGCATCCGGACGTATTCAATCTGCTGTTGCAGATCCTCGATGACGGCAGGCTGACGGACAGCCGCGGCAGGGTGGTGTCCTTCAAGAACACCGTCATCATATTAACGAGCAACGTCGGCGCGCACGAGGTCAAGGACGCGGCGCCCCTCGGGTTCTCGCAGGCGAGCAAGGAGAGCGCCTATGACAGCATGAAGGAGCGCATCGAGGAGGCATTGAAGCGCCAGTTCAAGCCCGAATTTCTCAACCGCCTGGACGACGTCATCGTCTTTCACAAGCTCTCGCGCGAGAATGCGGCGCTCATCTGCGAGCGCATCGTCGCCTCGCTGCAAAAGCGCCTGAAGACGCGGGACATTGAACTGGAAGTGCGTCCCGCCGCGCTTGAAAAGCTGGTGGACGAGGGCTACAGCGAGGAGTTCGGCGCGCGCCCCTTGAAGCGCGTCGTGCGACGCCGCATCGAAGACAGGCTGTCCGAGGAGATCCTGCAGGGCAGGGTGGGCGGCGGCAGCGTCGTCGCCGTGGACGTCGAAAACGGCGAATTTGTCTTTCGCACCGTCTGAGCTCTCTTAAAAAAGTAAGCAATATCATAACAGCGCGCCCCGCAAGCCGTTCGGCTTGCGGGGCGCGCTGTCTGGATTTAAGGAAGTTGTCAAATATGCTTGGCAAGCATCGCCCAATGTCATCGCAAGAATGCCGCCATCATCTCGCAGGCGCGCGGCAGGAACAGCCCCGCCGCGGCGGCGGTCTCCTCGTCATAACGCGCCGCGCCCTCTCTTTCCTCGTCGCTGCGATAGAGGAGGAAGGGGACGGGGTCGGCGGTGTGCGTCTTTAAGGCGATGGGCGTGGGGTGGTCGGGGCAGATGAGCATGGAGAACTGTTCGCCCGCCGCGCGCAGCCGCTCGCAGACCGTTTTGACGACGCCGTCGATCTGCTCAATGGAATAGATCTTCTTTTGAATGTCGCCGTGGTGACCGCACTCGTCGGGCGCCTCCATGTGCACATACACAAAGTCCAACCCTCCGAGCAGCGCGTCGGCGCAGGCGTCTGCCTTGCCCTGAAAGTTGGTGTCCCAGTTGCCCGTCGCGCCCGCGACGTCGATGATTTTAAGCCCCGCTAAAATGCCGATGCCCTTGACGAGGTCGACCGCCGAGATGACGCCGCCCCTCTTCTGGTAGAGCGCTTCAAAGGCGGGCAGCGCGGGCTTGGTGCCCTCGCCCCAGAACCAGACGGCGTTGGCAGGATTCTTGCCCTGTGCGCGCCGCTTTTGATTGACGGGGTGATCTTTGAGAATGTCCCACGATCGCACCATCATGTCAAGCAGTGCTTCGCTCCCCTCGCCCGCAGGCAGATAGGGGGAAATCTTCCGATCGGAGATGTCGTGCGGGGGCGTGAGTGTTCGCCCCGTCCTGCCGCCATTCTCGACGAGGCAATGGCGGTATGAAATGCCCGCGTGCAGCGTAAAGCGGGGACTGTCAAACTGCTTTTTCAGCGCTGCGATCAGCTCTTTTGCCTCCTGCGTGGAGATCTCGCCCGCGGAGTAGTCCAGCATGGTCTTCTGTTCGAACGGCTCTTCCTCGGAGAGGGTGACGAGGTTGCATCGGAGTGTCACGTCGGTGTCTTTCAAGGGAATGCCGATGGACGCCGCCTCCAAAGGGGAACGCCCCGTATAGTACAGGGCGGGGTCATAGCCGAGCACGGAGAGGTTGGCGACGTCGCTGCCCGGGGCAAACCCCGTGGGCACGGTGCGCATGAGTCCCAGCGTGCTTTTTCTTGCAAGCGCGTCGATATAGGGCTTGCGGGCAAGCTGCAGGCAGGTCTTGTTGTCCTGTTCGGGCAGGGAATAGCCCGCCATGCCGTCGCCCAGGATGACAATATATTTCATGGTGCCTCCTTAGTCGTTTAAGTTCCAGTCGATGGGCGCAATGCCGTGCGCTGTGAGGTAGGCGTTTGTCTTGGAGAAGTGGCGGCATCCGAAGAACCCATTGTATGCGGAGAGGGGAGAGGGATGTGCGCACTCCAGAACGAGGTGCTTGCTCGTATCGATGAGCGCCTTTTTCCTGCGCGCGTTGCCGCCCCAGAGGAGAAAAACGAGGTGCTCTTTTTGCGCGCTTAAAATGGAGATGACCGCGTCGGTGAACCAGCTCCAGCCGCAGCCGGCGTGCGAGTTCGCCTGATGCGCCCGCACCGTGAGCGCCGTATTGAGGAGCAGCACGCCCTCCTTCGCCCACTTGGTGAGGTTGCCCGACTTGGGCGGCGGATAGCCCAGATCGTCCTGCAATTCCTTGAACATGTTCTCCAGCGACGGGGGCTTGGGGACACCGTCCTGCACGGAAAAGCACAGCCCGTGCGCCTGTCCCTCGTTGTGGTAGGGATCCTGCCCCAGCAGCACCGCCTTGACGTTCGCAAAGGGGGTATAGCGGAAGCAGTTATAGATGTCGTACATATCGGGATAGACGATATGCCGGCGATATTCCTCGATGAGGAAGGCGCGTATTTTTTTGTAGCGCTCGTCCGCAAAGAGGGGTGCGAGCGGCTCTTTCCAGTCTCCGAGGTCGATCATAGCGCCTCCAGTACGGCAAGATACGCCGCAAGCTCTTTTTTTGCCGCGGGCAGATCGTGCTCTAAATAGTTGCCGCACTCTTCGCGCTTTGCGCCGGGAACTTCCTCCAGGGCGAGCGCGACGGGAATGCACTCCCTGAGGAGCGCAAGGACCTCGTCATAGGGAAGGCGCAGGGTCAGAAGATAGAATCCCGTGCGGCAGCCCATGGGCCCGAAGTAGACGATCTTGTCTTTTTCGCGGCTGTTTCGAAGAACGGTCGCCAACAGGTGTTCGATCGTGTGCAGCGCCTTGGGCGTGATATAGTCGCCCGCGTTGGGCTTTTTGAAGCGCAGGTCAAAGGTCGTAATACCGTTTGCGTCCGTCTGCGCGTGCAGCCCCACGGCGAGTGTATCGTGGTTTTTCTGAAAAGAGGGGATTTTTTCCATGGTCGTATGTTATTGATAAATGCCGCGCTCAGTCCAGAGCGGCGAAGATCTCGCCCATGAACGCCTTTAAGTTGAGCGTCGCGCGCGCGAGATTTTTTTCAAATTGTTCGGTCGTGCTGCCCGCCCCGTAAATATCGGAGATGGCTTTGACCGAGACGCAGGGTACGCCCGCATACTTGCAGACCTGCGCGATCGCCGCGCCCTCCATGTCGCGGATGTGCGCGCCCAGGCGGATGAGCAGGTCATGATCGACGGGGGAGTCGTTGAACCGGTCGCCGCTTCCCAACGCGCGGCGGGGGAAGTCGAGCGCCGCGGGGGTATACAGGGGCAGGAAGTTCTCCGTCTCGCCGTCCAGGGTCCCGATCTCGCCGCCCTCCAGCTGCGTGATATCGAAGTCATACTGTACCGCCTTGTCGATGAGGTAGACTTCGGTGAGCTCGGTGTTGTGATCGAGTCCGCCGGCAACACCGAAATTGAGGACGACATCCGCGCCCTTTTCGAGAACCGCGCACGCGCCGACGGCGGCGTTGACCTTGCCCACGCCGCACACGCACAGCGCGACGTCCTTGCCGAACGCCTTGCCCAGGTACACGGGCTTGCCGTGTACGGTGAGAAGATTTTCCATGTCCATCTGGTCGAGGAGGGCAGACGCCTCCGAATCCAGCGCAATGACTGCTCCGATCATATGAATAAGGCTCCTTCAGATTGTTTGAAACAATTATATCAATTTTTTCCCCGTTTTGCAACGGTATCGTATGGATTTTTGCGCGGACGGCGATAAATTGGCGCAAGGAGGATGTAATGAACCCGTTTGAATTGAAGCCGCAAAAGGCAGACAAGATTTTCACCGACTGGAAAAAGGTACTCGTCAAGCCGTACGATAAGCACACCGTCGACCCCTACACCCGTCTGCGCGTCATTTTGATGTCGGGCACGGAGTTTGAGTCCGTCCGCTGTACGCACGCGATGACCCGCCAATGTCCCAACAACGACGTGCGCCGCCGCCTCGCCTACATGCGCCGCGGAGAACAGCTCCAGCAAAAGCGCGTCGCTTCTTTAAAGCCGTCCGACGAGACCATTTTAGAGCACACGATCGGCTACGAACAGCTCGCGGTCGACCTGACCGCCAACCTCGCACTGAGCGAAAAAAACACCTATGTCAGACAGCAGCTCGACTTTGCGCTCCTGGAGGACTTTGACCACCTCTACCGCTATGCCGACCTCATGGAACTGGAAAAGGGCGGCGATCCCGCGCAGCTGGTCGGCGACTATACCGAGATCATGCCGGGCCGCCCCACCGTGGCGGAGTACCGTCACCCGTATGACGACGTCAACTTCTATATCAACGGCTATCTCAACGACCTCAAGACCAAGCTGAATATCAATATCATCACGGCGGCGGAACAGCAGACGATGAACTTCTATATGAATGTCGGCAACCTCTACGCCTCGCCGCTCGGACGGCAGCTGTATAATGAGATCGCGATGATCGAGGAACAGCACGTCACGGGTTACGGCTGCCTGAAGGATCCCTGCATGACGGACTGGGAGCGCCTGCTCATGAATGAGTATACGGAATGCTATCTCTACTATTCCTGCTACGAGGACGAGACGGACGCGCGCATCAAGAAGATCTGGGAGATGCACTTCGAGGAGGAGGTCGCGCACCTGCACGAGGCGGCGGAGCTTCTGCACACCTACGGAGGCAAGGTCTGGCAGCAGGTCCTGCCCGAGGGCGGCGCGTTCCCCGAACTTCTGAAGTTCCGTTCGCAGAAGGAGTATATCCGCAATATTTTAAAGACGGTGCGCCTGACGGGCGTCGAGGAGGGGTTCGAGGAACTGGAAAAACTGCCCGATTCCTTCCGCTACTTTTCCTACAATGCGCGCATTCACGGCAGCGTACAGCAGGCGGGGACGCACACGGTCATCGAAAAGGCGATCGCGCACCTCGGCGAAGATTACCGCATCCAGGACAAGGAGCACCCCGTCCGCGCCCTTGCCGATAGAACGCGCGACAACACCGAGACGGGAAGGGTGAAAGGGGCGTAATAATTCACACTTTTTCTTTCGAACTGACGAAAGAAAAAGTCGTGAGTTTTAGAGAAACCCGCGGGCACGCTTACGCTGTCCGCGGGTTTCTCTCGCGGCGCGCATTCGCAACAAAATAGCGCGCGCCGCTTCACTCTTTCCCCAAAGCGCTCCCGCGCAAATTGAGTGAAAAAAGGCATAACAAGTGAAGCCTTTTTTCGCGTAATGATAACAAAAGGCGGATTGCTTTTCCTGCCTCCCCTGAAACGAAGTTTTAGGGGGGTGTCGGGCGTTAGCCCGTCGGAAGAGTCTGCTCCTAAAATTATAAACCGAAAACCCATTTACTTGCCAAAATGTTTTCGAAGAAAAGATTTTGGCGAAATAGCATCACCCCCGCGGCATAAAATGCCGCGGGGGTGATTTGTAGAGAATCAGATCGTGTGAACATTATAAGGGAGTGTAGGGCGTCAGCGTCAATTCGATCGGCTCATCGTACGGATTGAGGACATTCGTCGAGGTTGTAAAGGAAAACTCCCGCATGTAGTAATATGTTTTCGGAAAGGGGAACAGATGGTCGCTTGCGAAGAACTGATCGTTCGACCGGATTCGGATCAGAAAGTGTGTGATATTTTCAATGCGGGTGATGCCCGGCTGCAGGGTAATCGTCGACCCTTGCTCAAGTAATTCTTCCGTCACCTTCACGGTATGCAGTGTTTCGCATATAAACTCGACTGCCTCGTTGTTCGGATTGTAGGCGGACAAGGTGACCGTCGTCGGATAAGTCCCATTATCGAGTAGCATAACATAGGCTTCCAAAGATTGATGAGTGCTTGTGGAACTGAATTCCAATGGCCAGGAGCCATCTGTTCTGGCGTGAGAAAAGAAGAGGCTGTCTGTCCCATGACGATAGAGCAGGAGGTAGTCTATGGGAAGCGAGAGGTTTGTTACAAGGAAGTTGTATGTCGTCCAGCCGGGTGCGGCGGAGACGGTGACGCGGTCGGATACGGAAACAGTTTCGATGCGATTTTTTGCCGAAAAGTGCGCAGATTCGCCTTGTGTGTTGTCGACGAGCCAGAATGCGATCCGATCGTAGCCTGAGTCTGTATGATCCATGACGAAGGAATCCATCCACTCTGCCTGATCCAGATCGGCAAGGGAACGGATACAGGCGAAGCGGAATCCCTCTGCCGTGAACGCCGTGTTCCAATCGGGGTCGGAGGAAACGTCCGGAAGCCCGTGATAGGGATCGATTCCGATCCGTTCTCTGGTAAACAGCGTAATGCCCTTTGAAAGATACGGGTAGTAGGACTTGGCATAGGACAGTAGGTTCATCAACCTGATCTCGAAGCCCACCGTCGGATCGTAATCGTCCGGTTCGATCTCGATCACATAGGATACTCCGGCGTTTAAGATGAGGTAACTGTCCGTATCCATCGACTCGCCCCAGTCGCGCTCGTCGGAATAGATGCTGCCCCTGCGCAGCGCGCGGAGCGACGGCCCGTAAAATTTGACGCAGAGATTGATCTCCGACCGAAGTTGAAGGACAATCGATTCATAGACGCCGGCGGGGTAGGTAAACTCGGAACTAAAGCCGTTCGTAAACAGTTCGCTAAGCGTCAGAACGCGGCGCACCGACGGCATGGTGCGTTGGTAGACCGTCGTTCCGCTGCCGCCCAGGTATCTGCCGCCCGCCCTTGCCGTCACGGTAATGCGCAATTCATCCATATTGGCATAGTCGTCTTCGTCCAGCGCATAGGCGGTGCCCTCGGTCGAGCCGAGAAAGGTGCTGTTGACAGAGACCTCATATTCCGTCGCATGCTCGACGGGCTGCCAGTAGACGGTAAAATTGGAGGCGTCAAACTGCGGCGAGGGCGCGTCCAGCCGGACGGGGCGCGTCAATTCCAGCCCGACCGCCGTGCCCGCCACGATCACAAGCAGTGCGGCAAGGATGAGAATAACGACGGTGTGCAGCCTTGTTTTACGCGCGGGGAAGCAGAGCGCCGTCTCGCGGATACTGGCGGCGGGATCGGGAATGACGTCGGCAAAGTCGCGGCCCGCGCCCTGTGCCTCGGCGAGCATGGAAAAGACATCCCCGAGGGTCTCGTTGATCTCGTCCTTTCCCTTGCAGCAGTCGAGAAGGGTCGCCTTCAGCTGCCGCGCATACCTGCGGTATTCGCCGCGCAGGGATTTGTAGAGTTTTTGATTGCGCTTATCCAGCATGGTCGTCCTCCTTTCGGGAAAATACGTTCGCAATACTTTGGGAAAGTTCCTGCCACTGTGCAAAAAACGTGTCAAGTTTTTGCCTGCCCGCCTCGGAGAGTTTGTAGTACTTTTTGGGCGGACCGTTGGGGTTGGGCTGGCGGGCGACGATAAAACAGCCCTCCCGTTCCAGCCGCAGCAGCATGGGATAGAGCGTGCCTTCGGAAAAGTCGGAAAATCCGCACCCGCGCATGCGCTCCACGATCTCCGCCGAGAAGAGGAAGTCGCCCTCCAGCAGCTTGAGGACGCATCCTTCCAGCACGCCCTTATTGAGTTGTGCGTCCGTGCCCATAGGCGCCCTCCCTTGGTTACTTGCAATGCAAGGAACTGATTTTATGCTATCACGCATTTGTAAGTCTGTCAAGCGTTTGGAGAAAAATTTTTCAAAGAATTTTTTGACAGGGACGGAGTGCGTGCGGCGCGCTCGGGCCGCGTGGTACAAAAAATCGGGGGACGTATGGCAAAAAGAAAGCCCTGCGGCGCAACTGCGCCGCAGGGCAAATCGTTCCAACGGGAATTTATTTTTTCAAACTTAAATAGACCATCAGGACGGCAATGTCGGCGGGGGAGACGCCCGAGATGCGCTCCGCCTGCCCCAAATTGACGGGGCGGATGCGATCGAGCTTTTCGCGCGCCTCCAAACGCAGTCCCGCAATGCTTGAGTAGTCGAGGTCCGCGGGCAGGGGCGTCGTCTCCATTTTCTTCGCCCGCTCCGCCTCCGTGCGGCTGCGCTTTAAGTAGCCCTCGTACCTGATCTCCGTCTCGCAGGAGAGTGCGACGTCGGCGGGGATATCGGGCAGGATACCAAAGGTCTCGCGCAGCGCTGCAAGCGGGATGCCGCGGCGGATGAGATCCGCATACGTTACGCCCGCCGAGAGGGGTGGCTGTCCATACGACTGCACAAGCGCATCGGCTGCCTTCTGATCGGCGCGCGAGGCGAGAAGCATTGCCGTCTCCTCGCGCAGCGCCTTGCGGGCAAGGAACTTTTGATAGCGTTCCTCGCTGACCAGCTCGCAGTCGTAGCCGATCTGCGTGAGCCGTAAGTCGGCATTGTCCTGCCGCAGCGTGAGACGGTATTCCGCGCGCGAGGTCATCATGCGGTAGGGCTCGTCCGTCCCCTTGGTGACGAGGTCGTCGATGAGCACGCCGATGTACGCCTGATCCCGCCGCAGGATGAGGGGGGGCTTGCCGCGCAGCTGTAAGGAGGCGTTGAGCCCCGCCATCAGCCCCTGTGCGGCGGCCTCCTCGTAGCCGCTCGTGCCGTTGATCTGCCCAGCCGTGTACAATCCTGCCACTTTCTTGAACTCCAGCGTGGGCAGGACGTCCAGCGTGTCGATGCAGTCGTACTCGATCGCATAGGCGTAGCGCACGATCTCGCAGTGCTCCAGTCCCTTGACCGTGCGGTACATTGCCTTTTGCAGGTCGTGGGGCAGGGAGGTGGAGAGCCCCTGCACATACACTTCCGTCGTGTCCGCGCCCTCCGGCTCCAGGAAGAGCTGGTGCCGCTCCTTGTCCGCAAAGCGCACGACCTTGGTCTCAATGGAGGGGCAGTACCGAGGCCCCGTTGAGGAGATCGTGCCGTTATAGAGCGGGGCACGGTCGAGGTTGTCAAGAATGATTTGATGTGTCCCGGCGTTGGTGTAGGTGAGGTAGCATGGCGTTTGCGCGCGTTCTGCGGGGACGGTATCGTTTAAGAAGGAGAAGGGATAGACCTGCTCGCCCGGCTGCACGGTGAGCGCGGAGATGTCCACGGTGCGCCCGTCCAGGCGGGCAGGCGTGCCCGTCTTGAAGCGGCGCACCTGATACCCCAGCCGCAGCAGCGCCTTTGTCAGCATGGTCGCGCGCGCAAATCCGTTGGGACCCGCGTCGGCGATGACCTCGCCCGTGATCGTGCGCGCGTTCAGGTACACGCCCGTCGCGACGATGACCGCGCGGCAGGAGAATATGCCGCCGTAGGAGGTGACGACGCCCGTCACATGCCCGTTTTCGGTGAGGATGTCCGCCGCCTCGCCCTGCACGATGCGCAGATTGTCGGTGTGCTCCAGTGTGCGCTTCATCTCGGTGTGATAGCGGTTCTTGTCCGTCTGCGCGCGCAGGGACTGCACTGCCGCGCCCTTGCCCTCGTTGAGCATGCGGTATTGCAGCGCCGTTTTATCGGCATTGACGCCCATTTCCCCGCCCAGCGCGTCGATCTCGCGCACCAGATGCCCCTTCGCCGTGCCGCCGACGGAGGGGTTGCAGGGCATAAAGCCGATGCTGTCAAGATTTAAGGTGAGGATGACCGTCCTTTGTCCCGTGCGCGCGAGGGCGAGGGCGGCTTCGCACCCCGCGTGTCCCGCGCCGATGACGACGGCGTCGTAAGTTCCTTCGGAAAATGTCTGCATAACCTTTCAAAAAAGCCCCGCGCGGGGGCTTTTGTCACTGTTTTAAGATGGCGCTGCGCACGTCCTCGACTTCCTTGTGCACCTTGTCGTTGACGCGCATGAGTTCGGCGATCTTGTCGCGCGAATAGCCCACGGTGGTGTGGTCGCGCCTGAGGATCTGCCCGACGGAGACGAGCGGGAGCGCGAGCATGTCGCACATGAGGTAGGCGCATACCTGCCGCGCGCGCACGATCTCCTGCCGCTTGTTCTTGCCCAGAAGTTCGTTCTGCGTGATATTAAAGAAGTTGCAGGTCGCGCGGATGATCGCCTCGGGCGTGATCTCCCCCTGCTCGTCCGTGTTGATGGACTCCTGGAGCGCTGCGGCGGCGAGCTTCAAGGAGATGGGCTCCTCGTGCAGCTTGCTCGCAAAGATGACGGTGTTCAGCCGCCCCTCCAGCGTGCGCACGTTGTTGTCCGAGTTCTTGACGAGGAAGGCGAGCACGTCGTCGGGCACGACGTACCGCTTCTCCAAGGCCTTGCGCTTTAGAATCGCGATCTTGGTCTCAATGTCCGGTGGCTGGATGTCGGCGATGAGTCCGCCCTCGAAGCGGGTTCTGAGGCGCTCTTCCAGTGTCGTCAAGTCCTTTGCGGGACAGTCGGAGGAGATGACGATCTGCTTGTGCTGGGAAAAGAGTTCGTTGAAGGCGTGGAAGAAAGCCTCCTGTACGCCGTACTTGTTCGCCCAGAACTGGATATCGTCGATGAGCAGCACGTCCACGTTGCGGTAGCGGTTCCGAAACCTCGTTTCGTTGTCCCGCCCCGAACCCTTCTTGGCGTACATGCTGTCCACATACTCGTTGAGGAACTTTTCGCTCGTCGTGTAAATGACCTTGAGCGAAGGTTTCCGCTGCATGATATCGTTGGCAATCGCCTGCATGAGGTGCGTTTTTCCCAGTCCCGTGCCGCCGTAGATATACAGCGGGTTGAAGTTCTCGCCGGGGGCCTCCGCAACCGATTTTGCCGCCGCAAACACGAACTTGTTGGAAGTGCCGACGACGTAGGAATCGAACGTAAAGCGCTTATCGAGCTGGACGCCCGTCTCCTCGAGCGCGTCGGGCGTCTCGTGCAGGGAAAATTCCTCGCTGCCCTCAACGACGATGATGACGCCGTTCAAATCCACGCCCGCGGACGTGACCGCCTCGCGCAGCTTGTCCATATGGTTTTTTGTGATGGTCTTTGCAGCGAGTTCGCTTTCCGCCTGCAGGACAATTTTTTTATTGACGACGTCCACCGGCACGAGATTTTCGATAAACGTGCTGTAGGAGATGGGGTTGACGAGCGTCTTTGCCCGTTCCTTGATCGTGTTCCATAAAAAGTCGAATTGCTCGCTCATTTTTATCCTCATAAAGGCATTGCCTTTTTGTACAAAATTTGGTATAATAATGGGTAAAGGGCGACCCTTCGTCGCCGCAAACTTTGCTTACAGGACTTTGCGCAAGCGCAAAGTCCAATGTTGCGCCGTTGCCGTCTTGGCGGCGCCAAGGGGAAGCGCCGCCTGCGGGCAAGAAATTGCCGCTGGAAAAGGCAATTTCTAAGTTCGGCGTGCGCGCACAGCGCACCGCGCTGATGCGCATGACGCACGCCTCACCCTCTTCGCAAAAATCTTTTCTTCGAAAATATTTTTGCGAGTTTATTTGGTACTTTGGATTTTCATGGGAGGCAGGAACACCCCGCCTTTTGCTATCAATTTCGCCGCAAGCAAAACCACGCTTTTGCGCAGCGGTACTCAATTTGCGCGTCAGCGCTTCTGCGAAAGTGTGAGCCGATGGGAGTTGTAATGTTGCTATTCCCATCGGCGAGAGAAACCAAACGTGAAGCCGACGGCAAGCGTTGGGTTTCTCTATTATCTCACGAGATTTCTTTTTGTCAGTTCAAAAAGAAATCTGTGAACTCGTTTTTATTATATCTCAAATCACCGCAAAAAGAAAGCGTTTTCGGCAAAAAACAGGCATGGTCATCAAAAATTTGACGTTGCACAACTTCAGAAATTACGAGGACGAGGAGTTTTGCTTTGAACCCGGTCTCAACGTGCTCTCGGGTCGCAACGCGCAGGGCAAGACCAACTGCGCGGAGGCGGTCTTTTATCTGTGCACGGGAACCAGCCTGCGGATCCGCCACGACCGCCAGCTCATCCGTCACGGCACGGACGGCGCGCGCATTGCGGCGCGCGCGCAGACACGATTCGGTTCCGTCACGCTGGAGGCGTCCATCTTCGAAAATAAGCGCGAACTGTTCGTCAACGGAAACAAGGTGAGCAAGGCGGCGGATTTTGTCGGCAATATGAACAGCGTCTTTTTCTCGCCCGGGGAACTGCGCCTCATTCAGGACGGTCCCGACGAGCGCAGACGCTTTCTCAACCTCTCCATCTCGCAGACCTCGCGCGAGTACTGCACGGCGCTCAGCCGCTATCAGCGCATCCTCGATCAGCGCAACAATCTTCTCAAGGAGCGCGACAGCGCCCTCGTCTTTGAAACGCTGCCCGTCTGGGACGAACAGCTCGCTGTGTACGCGGCGCGCATCGTCCGCCACCGCCGCGCCTTTCTTGCAAAGCTTGCGCCGCTTGCGCGCGATACGCACGCCTGTCTCACGGACGGCGCGGAGGAGCTTTGTCTCGAAATGGACGGGACGTATCCCGAAAATGAGGACGAGATCGCCGAAAAACTCATGCGACAGTTCGCATCGGCGCGCGAGCGCGACCTGCGGCTGGGGTTTACCTCGGTCGGGCCGCACCGCGACGATATCCGCATCTCCATCAACGGGACGGATGCGCGCGGCTTCTGCTCGCAGGGGCAGGCGCGCACGGCGGCGCTCTCGTTAAAGCTCGCCGAGACGGATATCTTCCGCACACTCGCAGGGGAGGCACCTGTGCTCATCCTCGACGACGTGTTGAGCGAACTCGATCTGCCCCGCCGCAAGAAGCTTTTAGAGCGGGTGCAGGACATCCAGTGTATTCTCACCTGCACGCACGCCGAACGCGTCCTGTTTGGCGCGGCGTGCAATAAAATCAAGATCAGGGAGGGGAAAGTCGTCCGATGAGAGCAGATCTGCATATCCACACATACTATTCGGACGGTGCGTATTCCCCCGCGCAGATCGCCGCCATGGCAAAGGCGGCGGGGCTTTCGCTCATCTCCATGACCGATCACGACAGCCTCGCGGGGCTGGAAGAAAAGGCGCAGGCGGCAAGGGCTCAGGGGCTTTCCTACGTGCCGGGCTGGGAAGTCTCCGCCTATCAGGGCGATCTCAAGGTACACATTTTGGGGTACGGGTGCCGCATTTGCGCGCCATACGAGCAGTTCTTGCGCGCACGCATTGCGGGCGCCGTGGAACGGGCGAAGGACATTATCGCCAAGGCAAACGAGTATTTCGGGCTGGACGTCACCCTTGCCGAGGCGGAGCGTTTTCACCAGAAGAAGGACGCGCCGCTGCATACGATGCACATCGTCGCGGCGTTTGCCGCGCGGCTGGGCTGCAACAAGGGCGATCTGTACGCCGCGGCGTTCGAGCCGGGCAAGCCCTGTCACTCCACACTCGGGCGCCCTGCCCCGCGGGACGCGATCGACGTCATCCACGCCTCGGGCGGCATCGCCTCGCTGGCGCATCCCGGGCGCATCAAGCTGGAGGACGAGGGGAGATTTTCCCTCATGGACGAGCTCGTTGACGCGGGGCTGGACGGCATAGAGTGCTCTCATTCCGACCATACTGAGGAGCAGACGGAGCAGTTTGCGGCGTATGCGCGCTTACGCGGGCTTCTTCGGACGGGCGGGTCGGATTTTCATGCGGAGGGACGCAGCCGCGTCGTCGGTCAGCCGCCGTTTACCCCTGCCGAAGAGCTGCTTGCCGCGCTCCGTCGTTGTGGGAGCCAATGAAGAAGATCTTAGCACTGTTTTGTTCGCTCCTCCTTGCGGGGAGCGTTTTTCTTGCGTGCGGCTGGGCTGGGCGGGTGCGCAGGGACGTCACGATCGGCGGCGTGCAGGTGGGCGGCATGACATATGCCGAGGCGGAGCGCGCCGTGCGAGAAACGCTGTCCGTGCCCTTCGTTCTGCATACGCCCGCGGGCGATGTTACACCGACGCTCTCCTATTCGGATGACGTCTCTTTGCTCGTGCGCCGCGCGAAGAAGGGCGCCGTCCTCACCCCGCAGGTGCGCAGGGTCTGGACGGATGCGGAGGGTTTTTTGGAGGACGTATGCGAAAAATGCGTCCAAACGCCCGTGGATGCTGCCATGCAATTCACCTCCGAGGGGTTTACTTATACGCAGGAGCGCGCGGGGGTGTACTGCGACTATGCGGCGTCCCTTGCCGCGGCGCTCGCGGCGATCGGGCAGGGGGAGCGGGAAGCGACGCTCGTTACCCGCGTCTGGCGGCCCGCCGTCACGGAGCGGCAGCTGCGGGCGCGCACGCAGCGGCTCGCGCGGTTTACGACATATTTTGACGGGGAAAAGTCCGCGCGCGTACACAATATTTCCCTCGCGTGCGGGCGCATCGCGGGAACGGTGCTTGCCCCGGGCGAGACGCTCTCCTTCAATGACGTCGTGGGGGAGCGGACGCGGGAAAACGGGTTTCAGGACGCCGCCGTCATCCTCAACGGGGAGTTTGTGCAGGGCACGGGCGGGGGCGTGTGCCAGGTTTCCACGACGCTCATGGGCGCGGCGGTGCGGGCGGGGCTTGTCATCCGCGAGAGCCATCCGCACTCCCTGTCCGTTGGGTATGTACAGCCCTCGCAGGATGCGATGGTCTCGCGCTACAGCGACTTAAAACTGCGCAATCCCTACGCCTTTCCCGTCTATTTTCTGGGAAAGACGGCTGGCAGCAGTATAACGTTTGAAATTTTCGGCGCGCCCGACGGGAAACGCTATGATATTGAGAGCTGCATCCTGGAGTACATCGACCCGCCTCCCGCCGAAGTGCGTCAGGGGGAGGAGAACAGGACCGTCCGCGCCGAAAAACAGGGGCTGCGCAGCGAAAGCTACCTCGTGACTTACGCCGCGGACGGGAGCGTCATCAGCCGCAAGCTCCTGCGGCGGGACAGCTATGCCGCCGTGCAGGGCATCTATGTCGTCAGCGGCGCGCAGCAGGCGCAGGGCGGCGAAGGAACCGAAGAAGCGCCGTCCGCCCGATAAATTTTGCCGCAGCGGCGCGTAAAATGTGAAAAAGGGTGCAAAATGAGTTGATTTTTTTGTTGTCTTCCGCTATAATAGCCGTTGACTTCGGGCGTTCCTCTGCCGCAGAGCGGGAATGAACGTCGCGTAACATAGGAGGTAAGTCGTCATGGGACTCATCGAACAGATCGAGGCCGAGGGCATGAAGGAGAACGTCCCCCAGTTCAACGTGGGTGACACCGTCAAGGTCGGCTATCGTATCATCGAGGGCGGCAAGGAGCGTATCCAGAACTTCGAAGGCGTCGTCATCGCCAAGAAGAACGGCGGGATCCGCGAGACCTTTACCGTTCGCCGTCTTTCCTTCGGCGTAGGCGTGGAGCGCTGCTTCCCCCTGCATTCCCCGAAGGTCGCGTACGTCAACGTCGTGCGCGCCGGCAAAGTGCGCCGCGCAAAGCTTTACTATCTGCGCGGGCTTACGGGCAAAGCCGCAAAGATCAAGGAAAAGAAGTAATCTGATTATTTCGGAAGGACGACCTGCTCAAAGTCGGAAGCGGGTCGTTTTTTCATGCTCCGCGCGGGCACAGGGCAGAGCGCTGCCGCCTGCGCGATGGGAAAGCAAAAATCGGGTACAATTTTTTTGCGTTTCTGCCCGAAATTCATTTACAATTCGGGCGGGATTGGGTACAATAGGAAACACAATATAATAGGGAATAACGTACTATGGCTAACAAAGTGAACTCCAAGAAGCTTACAACGCGCATCATTTTCATCCTTGCGCTGATCTTCCTTGTGATCGGACTGAGCACGCTCGGCTCCTTCTATTCCGCAGGGGATGCATATGAGCTCAAGACGCAGGGCAGCTCTGCCGAGGCGCCCACCGTCGTCTTTCAGCTGAGAAATCCGACGACAACGGACGAGCACGGGCACAGTACAACGCAGTATCTGCGCCTCAGGCACATCTACGTCAATATCGGCGCGGCGTACATTGAGGAAGGGGAAACCGCAACCATCCGCGCGGAGATCGACACGGCGCCCAATAACTCCGCCGTCGCGTCCAGCCGCCGCCTCGACTACACCTTCGGTAATTTCGTCACCGACGAGGACACGGAGGGGACGCCGGAGGACGTGGCGGAATATCCCAATATCTACTATTCCTGGCAGGACATGGTTCCCTCGACCAGTTCCGGCTGGGCGGTCTCCAGCTATGACTACGTCCGCCTGATCGCGCGCGATGCAAACGTCCTTTTGAACGAAGTCGTGTTCGTGGGCGAGGTCATGGAGTCCTCCTCCTCAAGCTCTGAGGGCACGGGCGAGATGGTCGTCGTCCCTGCGACGATCTATTCCGCGACGCCGCTCATCGGCGAGACTGACGAGGAGGCGGCCGCCCGCGCGGGCGCGCTGCTTGACAGTCAGGTCATGCCGAGCGTCAACGAATACCGCATGAACAAGCTCTCCGACGAGGAGACGATCTCCATGATGACAATCCGCGAAATGTACGAGGGCGCCTCGTACGGGACGGGCAACGCCTACACGGGCGAGCACGTTTACGGCTCGGTGGGCGAGGAGATCCTCGCCTTCGGCACGCTCATCTTCGGCATGAGTCCCTACGGGCTGCGTTTCTTCCCCATGCTCGCGGCGGCGGGCGCGCTTCTTTGCGGTGCGTTCCTTGCAAGGCGGGTCGCCAAAAATGACTGGGCGGGCGTCATCTTCGCCGCGCTCTTCCTGCTTGCCTGCGCGCCCCTCGCGCTGGGCGGGCTCGGGACGCCGCTCATGATCGGCGTGTTCTTCTTCCTGCTCTCGGTCAATTGTTGCCACTACTTCTATGCCAACGGCATGAAGACGGAAAAATTTATCTCTGCATTGCCCCTGCTCATCTCCGGGCTTGCGGGCGCCCTCGCCATCCTGACACACGGCGCTTACATTGTTCCCATGGTCGCCGTCGTGGCACTGTTCGTGTGCGGCGTCGTGCGCATGCAGCGTGCAAGAAGATTTTATCTCGACAAGGCAATCGCCGAAGTGGAGGCGGAGGAGTCCGCTCCTGCAGAGCAGTCGCCTGTTGCGCCCGCGGAAGGGGGGACGGAAGATGCTCCCGCAGTTTCGCCCGCGCGGCACAAGGTCGCGGCCGTTGCGCGGGAATACCGCAACAAGACGGCGGTCGCCCTCGTCACCTTCCTGGGCGCGCTCATCGTCGGCGCATTTGTCCTGGGACTCATCCTCGCCACGCCCATGTACTTTACCTGGGTCAAACTCTTTGATAATCCCGCGGCGCCTTCCATGAATATCATCGAACTTGCGGCGACCGCCTTTGCGGGCGGCTTTGCGGGCGTCAATCCGGGCGGCATGGGCTCGAGCGCGTGGAACGTCGTCTACTCCATCTCCCGCGTCAGCGGGGAGGCCTACTCGGCGCTGTACGCTTCCGTCATCAATTTTGCGGCGCTCATCGCCGTTCTCTTTGCCGTCGTCTCGGCGGTCGTGCACCTTGTCATGCTCTGCCGCACCAAGGAGTGGGGCAGGGAGGAGCGCGCTGCGCTGCGCGGCATCGTCATCCCCGCCGTCGCCATCGTCATTGCGCTCGTGACCGCGATCTTCGCCAAGGACGCCGTGCAGTTCGTTCTGCTCGCGTATATCTTCGCATTCGTGCTCGCCGCGTCCGAGGCGGTCAAGCTCATGCAGACGAGCAAGGCAAAGCTCGTGCGCATCCTGTGCTGGGTGGAACTTGCGCTGCTCGTCATCATGTTCGTTCTTCTGTTCGTCTTTACGACGGGACTTCCCGTCGCGAGCGGGCTCTTAACGGCGATTGCAGGCTGAAATTTCCGGCCTGAGCGGGTGAGATGAGGGAGAGAATATGATCGCAAAAATTATCTGCTATGCATTGCAGGGATTGGAGGGCGTGCCCGTCGAAGTGGAGACGGACGTGTGCAAGGGCATTCCCGCCTATGAGATGGTGGGGCTGCCCGATACGGCGGTCAAGGAGTCCAAGGAGCGGGTGCGTTCGGCGCTCAAGAACAGCGGACTGCTCTTTCCCATGAACAAGATCACCGTCAATTTTGCGCCCGCCGATATCAAAAAGGAGGGCGCGGCGTTCGATCTTGCCGTGGCGGTCAGCCTCTTAAAGGCGAGCGAACAGCTCGTCGGGGCGGATCTTTCGGGTACCGTCTTTCTGGGCGAGCTTGCCCTCAGCGGCGAACTTCGCCCCATCGCGGGCCTGCTGCCCATCCTCATTTCGGCAAAGGGACACGGCTTTACGCGCTTCGTCATCCCCGCGGGCAACGCGCGGGAAGCGGCGTTTCTGGGCGGCGCGGATATCTATCCCGCGCACACGCTCAACGAGGTCGTCGCGCACCTCAAAGGGGAGGCGCCCATCCCCCCGCTGGAGACGGTCGCCTTTGTCCCGCATGCGCAGCGGAAAAATTCTGCTGACCTGAAGTACGTCAAGGGGCAGCCCATCGCCCGCAGAGCGCTGGAGATTGCCGTTGCGGGCGGGCACAACATTCTGCTCGTCGGGCCGCCCGGCACGGGCAAGACCATGCTCGCGCGCTGCCTTCCCACCATCATGCCCGATCTCACCTTTGAAGAGGCGCTGGAGATCACCAAGATCCACTCCGTCGCGGGCGTTCTGGGAGAGGAGGGCATCGTCTCCGAGCGTCCCTTCCGTACGCCCCACCATACGGCAACCGTCGTCTCCATGTGCGGCGGCGGCAACCGCGCCGTGCATCCCGGGGAGATCTCCCTCGCGCACGGCGGCGTCCTGTTCCTGGACGAGCTTCCCGAATATCATCGTTCCGCGCTGGAAGCGATGCGTCAGCCCCTGGAGGACGGCAAGATCACCGTCTCCCGTGCGGGCGGGACGGTCACGTTTCCCGCGCGGTTTATGCTCTGTGCGAGTATGAATCCCTGCCCCTGCGGCAACTACGGCTCGGCGGACAAGATCTGCACCTGTTCGCCTGCGGAGATCAGGCGGTACCGCCGCAAGATCTCAGGACCCCTGCTCGACCGCATCGATCTGCAGGTGGAGGTGGACAACGTCTCCTATGACGATCTGACCTCCCGCGAGATGAGCGAGGATTCCGGCAGTGTCAAGGCGCGGGTGGACGAGGCGCGGCGCATTCAGAACGAGCGCTTTGCGGGCAGCAATATTCACACCAACGCCGAAATGGGCGAGCGCGAGCTGTCAAGCTGGTGCCGCCTGAGCGCGGAGGGAGACGCCATCCTGCGCGAGGCGTTCGAGCGCATGCAGCTCTCGGCGCGGGCGCGCTCGCGCATCATCAAGGTCGCAAGGACGATCGCGGACCTCGCGGGCAGCGGGACGATCGAGCCCGCGCACGTCTTTGAGGCGGTCTCCTATCGCATTTACGATTCGCTTACATAACATCAACAGAAAAACACAGGCAAAAGGGCGGAGAATATGGAATATTCGCAGGAGGAACGGGCGATCATCGGACTGTGCATGGCGGCGGACGAGAGCCGCTTATCCTCGCTTGCACGCGCCCTTGCGGAGATTGGTCTGCCTTCCTCGCAAAAAATTTGCGTTTCAGTGATAGAAAAGGCGGCAATGCGTGTATATAAAGATGAACCTTTGCCCTCGGCGGCAGAACAAGACGCTGCGATCGCACGCCTGGAATCGCTGAATATGTTCGCCGTAACGCTTGTAAGCGCCGACTATCCCGCGGGTCTTCGCGCCATTCCCGATCCGCCGCCCGTCCTCTACGGCATGGGCAGAAGGGAACTTCTCGCAAGGCGGAAGTTCTGTATCGTCGGCTCGCGCATCCTGCCCGCCTGGGCGGAAAAGACGGGCAAGACGATTGCGGCAGATTTAAGCCGCAGATTTGTCATCGTCACGGGAATTGCCGAGGGCGGCGACCGCGCCGCAATCGACGGCGCGCTCGCAGGCGGCAATCTCATCTGCGTATTGCCCAACGGACCGGATGTCGCCTATCCCGCCGCGCACGCATCCCTCCAGCGCGAAGTCGCAAGGCGTGGGCTGCTGCTCTCCGAGTACGCGCCCGGCGTCAAGACAAAAAAGTATGCCTTCCACGCGCGCAACCGCATTCTGGCGGGGCTCTCGGATGGCGTGCTCATCCTCGCCGCGGGCGCGCGCAGCGGCACGCTCATCACGGCGAACTGCGCGCTCGAATACGGCAGGGAGCTGTTTGCGCTCCCGCACAACGTGGGCGTGGCGCAGGGCGAGGGCTGTAACGAGATGATCAAGGCGGGCGCATGGCTGTGCACCTGCGCGGGGGATATCTTCGCGGCGTACGGCATGGCGGCGGAGGAAAAGCCGCGCATTCAGCTCTCTGAAAAGGAAGAACGCCTGCTTGCCGTCTTAAAAGAGGCGGGTGAACTGCACGCGGCAGTGCTCGCAGAGCGCGTGGGGCTCCCCGTCTTTGAGGCGCAGGCGATCCTTGCGTCCCTTGAGATGAAGGGGCTTGCCGTGCGCTCGGGCGGGAACAGATTTTCCGCAATATAAAGGAATTGAAAAGAGGGACGTTCGTCCCGCAAGGTGAAATATGGATCTCATCATCGTTGAGTCGCCGAGCAAGGCGAAAACCATCTCCCGCTACTTGAAGGGGGAATATCGGGTGGACGCCTCGGGCGGACATATCCGCGACCTGCCGCAAAAGCAGCTCGGCGTCGCGACCGATAAAAATTATGAACCCCGCTACGTCAATTCCCCGGGGAAGGAGGCGATCATCAAGCGCCTCTCCGACGAAGCGGCGCACGCCGATCGGGTATATCTTGCAACCGACCCTGACCGCGAGGGCGAGGCGATCAGCTGGCACTTGCAGACGGTGCTGGGGCTTCCCAAGGACGGCAAGAACCGCATCGAGTTCAATGAAATTTCTCCCAAGGCGGTCCGCCATGCCCTGGAGGCGCCGCGCACGATCGACTATAACCTCGTCGACGCGCAGCAGGCGCGCCGCGTGCTCGACCGCCTTGTGGGCTACAAGCTCTCGCCGCTTTTGAACGATAAGATCGGCAACGGGCTCTCGGCGGGGCGTGTGCAGTCGGTTGCACTGCGGCTCGTCGTCGAGCGCGAGCGGGAGATCCAGGCGTTCAAGCCTGAGGAGTACTGGACGATCACGGCGGAATTGCAGGATAGGGAGAAGAAGTTCTCCCCCTTCAAGGCGACGCTGGAAAAGTACAAGGGAAAGAAGTGCAAGATCGGGAGCAAGGAACAAGCCGACGCGGCGCTCGCCGCGCTCGCGGCGGGAACGTACGAGGTGGCGTCCGTCAAAAAGAGCGTCACCAAGTCGCACGCGCCCGCGCCCTTCACGACGAGCACGCTCCAGCAGGACGCCTCCAACAAGCTCGGCATGACTGCGCCCGAGACCATGCTCATGGCGCAGCACCTCTATGAGGGCATCGACATCGAGGGCGTGGGGCACGTCGCGTTCGTCACCTATATCCGTACTGACTCCACCCGCATCTCTTCCGATGCGCAGGCGGCGGCGCGCGAGCACATCGTGGCGACGTACGGCGAGGAGTACCTTCCCGCCAAGCCCAACATCTACGCCTCCAAGAAGGGCGCGCAGGACGCGCACGAAGCGATCCGTCCCATCGATCTTTCCCGCACGCCGGAGTCGGTCAAAAAACTGCTCGATAAAAAACACTACAACGTCTATAAGCTCATCTACGAGCGCTTCATCGCCTCGCAGATGACGGAGGCGCTGTACGATTCCATGCAGGCGGAGATCGCCAACGGCGACTATGCGCTCAAGGCGAGCGGCAAGGCGCTCAAATTCGCGGGCTATACCGCCGTCTGGCAGGACAGTAAGCCGGGCGACGAGGAGGAGGGCAAGGGGCTCCTGCCCCCCGTCAGGGAAGGGGACGCACTTGACTGCAAAGGCGTCAAGCCCGAGCAGAAGTTCACCAAGCCCCCCGTCCGCTATACGGACGCCTCCCTCGTCAAGGCGATGGAGGACAAGGGCATCGGGCGTCCCTCGACGTACGCGACTATCATCTCCGTGCTCAACAAGCGCAAGTATGTGGAGAAGGAGGGCAAGTACATGAAGCCCACCGAGGTCGCATACCGCATCACCGACATGCTGGTCAAGTACTTCCCGGAGGTCATGGACGTCGGCTTTACGGCGGACATGGAGACAAAACTCGACGAGATCGAGGACGGCGGCAAGGACTGGCACTCCGTCATTGCGGCGTTCTATCCGCCCTTCGAGCAGCAGCTGCGCCATGCCAAGACGGACGGCGACGAGCTCACCGACGTCAAGTGCAGCAAGTGCGGCTCGCCCATGGTCAGAAAGGCGGGCAAGTATGGTACCTATCTTGCCTGCTCCAACTATCCCGCCTGCTCCAATATCGTCAGCGAGGGCGAGGCGGAGGTCTCCGATACCCCCTGTCCCAAGTGCGGCGCGATGATGGTCGTCAAGACGGGGCGGTACGGCAAGTTCCTCGCCTGCCCCAACTACCCGACCTGCAAGTCCACGCTGCCCTTTGGCGAGAAGGCGGAGGCGGAGCTTGCGGGCGTCTGCCCCGTCTGCGGCAAGCCGACCAGAAAGCTGCGGACCAAGACGGGCAAGATCTACTACGGCTGCACGGGCTATCCCGCCTGCGATTTCCGCAGCTGGGACGAGCCGACGGGCGAGAAGTGCCCCAAGTGCGGCGGCGCGCTCGTCAGGACGGCGCGCGGCAACGTTAAGTGCGTCAATAAGGAGTGCGGTTACCGCGTCAGCAATAAAAAGCCGCCCGAGCAGCAGGCATGATTCCCGTCATCGGCGCGGGGCTTGCGGGCAGCGAAGCGGCGTGGCAGCTCGCCGAGCACGGCGAACAAGTTGAACTCGTCGAACAAAAGCCCGTTCGCCGTTCTCCCGCGCATACGTCGGATGCCTTTTGCGAGCTCGTCTGTTCCAATTCCTTAAAGAGCGACGACGTCTGGGGCAACGCCTGCGGACTATTAAAGGAGGAGATGCGCCGGCTCGGGTCTCTCACCATGGAGGCGGCGGACAGGACGCGCGTCCCCGCAGGCGGGGCGCTCGCCGTCGATCGGGACAAGTTTTCGGCATACGTCACCCAAAAATTGCGCCAACACCCCAACATTCACATTGTCTGCCGCGAACAGACATCCCTTCCCGAGGCGGGCATCGTCGCGACGGGACCGCTGACGGAGGGCGCACTGTATGCGGCGATCGGGGCGCGCTTCGGCGGAGGGCTGCACTTTTACGATGCGACTGCGCCCGTCGTCACGGCGGAGAGTATCGACTCCTCTGCCGCGTTCACGGCGGACCGCTACGGCAGGGGTACGGGGGACTACGTCAACTGTCCCATGACCAAAGAGGAGTACGAGGCGTTCGTCACCGAGCTGCTCGCCGCCGAGAAAGTCACGCTGAAAGACTTTGAAAGGCGGGAGATCTTCGAGGGGTGCATGCCTGTCGAGGTCATGGCGTCGCGCGGCAGGGACGCGCTGCGCTTCGGCACCTTCAAGCCCGTCGGGCTCGCGGACGAGAGCGGCAGGCGGCCATACGCCGTATTGCAGCTGCGCAGGGAGAATGCGGAAGGGTCGCTTTTGGGACTGGTCGGCTGTCAGACCAATCTGAAGTTCGGCGAGCAAAAGCGCGTCTTTTCCCTCATCCCCGCCCTGAAACATGCGGAGTTCGTGCGCTACGGCGTCATGCATCGCAACACCTTTCTGGACGCGCCCCGCGTCCTGAGCGCCGATTTTTCCGTCAAGGATGCGCCCATGCTCTTCTTTGCGGGGCAGATCACGGGCGTGGAGGGGTACGTCGAGAGTGCGATGAGCGGGATGCTTGCGGGCATCCATTATTGGAGGAAACTGCACGGCAAGCCGCCGATCGTACCTTCGGATGTCTGCGTCATGGGTGCGCTGTCGCGCTATATCGCGGCGGAAAACAAGCACTTCCAGCCAATGAATGCCAATTACGGCATTCTGCGGGGACTGGACGTGCGCGATAAAAAAGAGAAAAAGCGTCTGATGGCAGAGCGCGCGCTGGGGGAGATCGATCTCGTGCGCGCCGCACTTGCCAAATAAGAGGAGGAAAATATGGAGTTCCACGCAACAACCATCTGTGCCGTCAAAAAGGACGGCGTGACGGCGATCGCGGGCGACGGACAAGTTACCATGGGCGAGAGCGTCATCTTTAAGAACACCGCGCACAAGGTGCGCCGCATCTTTGGCGGCAAGGTCATTCTGGGGTTTGCCGGCAGCGTGACGGACGCCTTTGCGCTCTCGGAGCGCTTTGAAGGGATGCTCAACAAGTTCTCGGGCAACCTGATGCGCTCGGCAGTCGAGCTCGCAGAGCTCTGGCGCAGCGACAAGGTGGGCAGGCGTCTGGAGGCGATGATGATCACCGCCGACAAGGACACGCTGCTCATTCTCTCGGGCACGGGCGAGGTCATCGAACCGGACGAGGGCATCTGCGCGATCGGTTCGGGCGGCAACTATGCGCTCGCCGCGGCGCGCGCGCTCGCGCAGAACACGGACTTCTCCGCCGAGGAGATCGCGCGCAAGTCCCTCAAGATCGCCTCTGAGATCTGCGTGTTCACCAACGACAATATCATTTGCGAGACGGTGTAAAAGTGTTCTCCTCACGAATTTTCTCACGCAAAGGCGTGACAAAATTCCGTGATCTGAGAGGGCGGTCGCGGGCACGCCCTACGGGCTGACCGCACCTCCCTCTCTTGACGCGAACCCTTCAGGGCTTACCATTATAGTTCGCGTCAATTCACACCCACCCCCATGCTGCGTCAGCAGCAAATAGAGGCATACTGCGCAAAATTGCGATTTTGCTTGTATCTGAGATTATATTCTCCTCATCCGTCGGCTATCGCCGCCACCTTCTCCCAAGGGAGAAGGCTTGAGAAGTGAATGCCTTTTGTTATAATTTGTGGCGCAAGCAGGGTTTTCCTGCGTTAGCGCGCCTCAATTTGCCAACCCTTTGGCTTGTGGGGGTGAGGCGTGCGTCATGCGCACCAGCACGGTGTGCTGTGCGCGCACGCCGAACTAAGAAATCGCCATTTTCAGCGGCGATTTCGTGACCGCAGGCAGCGCACAGCCTTGGCGCTGCCAAGAAAGAGTGAATGCGCAGGGGCTAAACTGAAAGCCCTTATAATTCCTGCGCAGAGAGAAAACGAGCCGCAGTCTTGTCGCGGCGGCGTTTTCTCTGAACCTCACGGCGAAGATTTTCGCCTTTGCGAAAAGATTCGCGTGAACTTATTCAGGAGTGTTTTTTATGGATTTATCACCCAGACAGATCGTAACCGAACTCAATAAGCACATCATCGGGCAGGACGAGGCGAAAAAGGCGGTCGCCATTGCGCTTCGCAACCGCTATCGCCGCTCGCAGCTTTCCAAGGAGCTGCGCGAGGAGATCACGCCCAAGAATATCATCATGAAGGGTCCCACGGGTGTCGGTAAAACGGAGATCGCCCGCCGCCTCGCCAAGCTCGTCAAGGCGCCCTTCATCAAGGTCGAGGCGACCAAGTACACCGAAGTCGGCTACGTCGGCAAGGACGTGGAGGGCATGGTGCGCGACCTCGTCGAGTGCGCCGTCCGCCTCGTCAAGGACGAAAAGACGGCGGAGGTCTCCGTCAAGGCGACCGACGCCGCCGAGAAGAAGATGGTCAAGATCCTCGCAGAGGTCAAGAAGAACGACCGCGGCGAAACCGCGCGCGAGGTATTCGAGCAAAACCTTCTCGACTCCCTGCGCAAGGGGACGTTCGATAAGCTCGTCATCGAGGCGGAGGTCAAGGACGAGCCCAAGAACATGGAACTTGTCCCGGGCGGGGCTGCGATCAATCTCGGCTCTATCTTCGGCGAGATGCTGCCCGCCAAGAAAAAGAAGCGCAAGCTCACCGTGTCCGAGGCGATGAAGCTGTTCATTGCTGAGGAATCCGAAAAGCTCATCGACAACGACGCCGTCACCGAAGAGGCGCTGCGCCGCGCCGAAAACGACGGCATCATCTTCATCGATGAGATCGACAAGATCGCGGCAAAGGGCAACACGGGCGGGGCGGACGTCTCGCGCGAGGGCGTCCAGCGCGATATCCTGCCCATCGTCGAGGGCAGCACGGTCATGACCAAGTACGGCGCGGTCAAGACGGACTATATGCTCTTCATTGCCGCGGGGGCCTTTCATGTCGCAAGGGTGGAGGATCTCATCCCCGAATTGCAGGGGCGTTTCCCCGTCTCAGTGGAGCTCTCCAGCCTGACGAAGCAGGATTTCATCGATATTCTGACCAACACCGAGCACTCCATCACGCAGCAGTATGCGATGCTGCTTGCCGTCGACCATATCGACCTGAAGTTCACGCCCGACGCCATCGAGGCGATCGCGGAGATCTCCGAGGAGATCAACCTCACGAGCGAGGATATTGGCGCGCGCAGACTGCACACCGTTATGGAATTTTTGCTCGAGGACATCTCCTTCAACGCGGGCGGCGGCGACTATCCCGTCGTGACTGTCGAGATCGACAGGAAGTACGTCGAAGAGCACCTTGCCAAGATCACCAAGGACCGCGATCTCAAGAAGTACGTCCTGTAATTTCTTGCGGAGAAATCAGGGTTTTGTGTAACCCTTCCGACGGGCTATCGCCCGCCAGCTCCCCTAACAAAGTCAGGGGAGGCAAGAAATGTGTTCCGCCTTTTGCTATGAATAACGGGAAAAGGCTTCACTTGTTATGCCTTTTTCGTCCCAATTTGCGCGGAAGCGCTTTTGCGGAAAAGTGAACGGCGCGCGCTATTGCCAGCGGAACACAATTTGCCAACCCTTTGGCTTAGGCGGAAGGGGTGAGCCGATGGGAGCTATAACTGTTGCGAAGTCCCACCGGCGAGGGGAACCGAACACAAAGCTGAAGGCGACTGTTGGGTTTCCCGAAATCTCACGACTTTTTCTTTCGTCAGTTCGAAAGAAAAAGTGTGAATAAGTTTTTAGGAGTTTCATCATGATTCAGATTCCCAAGGGATGCAAAGACGTCCTGCCCTCGCAGGTCTATTTGTGGCACAAGGTCGAGGACACGGCGCGCAGGACTGCGGCGGCGTACGCCTTTAAGGAGATCCGTACTCCCGTCTTTGAGCATACCGAACTGTTTGCGCGCGGCGTGGGCGATACGACGGATATCGTCAACAAGGAGATGTACACCTTCCTCGACAAGGGCGGCAGGTCGGTGACGCTTCGTCCCGAGGGGACGGCGGGCGTCGCGCGCGCTTTCCTCGAGCACGGACTTGCGGGCGGCGTCATGCCCTTCAAGGCATACTATCTCATCTCCGCTTTCCGCTATGAGCGTCCGCAGGCGGGCAGGCTCCGCGAGTTCCACCAGTTTGGCGGCGAGCTGTACGGTGCGGCGGGTCCGGAGGCGGACGCGGAGGTCATCGCCTTTGCCGATGCCTTCCTCAAAAATCTCGGCTTGGAGCACGTCGCGCTGCAGATCAACTCCATCGGCTGCAAGAGCTGCCGCGCGCGCTATCACGAGGCGCTGCGCACCTACTTCGCGCCCCATCTCGGCGAGATGTGTGAGGACTGCCGCACCCGCTTTGACAAGAATCCCATGCGCATCCTCGACTGCAAGGTGGAGGGCTGCAAGTCCATTGCCGCGGGCGCGCCCAGGATGCTCGATTATCTCTGCGACGACTGCCGTACGCACTTCGAGCAGGTCAAATCTCTCTTGACGCAGGCGGGCGTGGCGTTCACGGTCAATCCGTCCATCGTCCGCGGGCTGGACTATTACAGCCGCACCGTGTTCGAATTTGTGTCCGCTGCGGCGGGCGCGCAGGGCACCGTGCTGGGCGGCGGCAGATATGATACCCTCCTCGAACAGATGGGGGGCAAGGCTGTCCCCGCCGTCGGCTTTGCAGCGGGCATGGAGCGGCTTCTTCTGGTCATGGAGGCAGAGGGGAAGCTCCCCGCGCCCGATGACGGCGTGGAGTGCTACCTCGCAGGCATGGACAAGCCTTCCCGCGAGCAGGCGTTCCTTCTGGCGCAGCGGCTGCGCAGAGCGGGCGTCTCCTGCGAGACCGACCTCATGGAGCGCTCAGTCAAGGCGCAGTTCAAGTATGCGGACAAGACGGGCGCGCGCTTTGTCGCGGTGCTCGGCGAACGCGAACTCGCAGAGGGCGCGGCGGAGGTCAAAGACATGGCGTCCTCCTCCTCCGAGCGCGTAAAACTTGAAGATCTTGCAAATTATATCATACAGAGGAGGAAGTAACTATGGCAAAGAACGTGAAGGAAGTTTCGGGCGCCGAGCTGGAAGAGCTCATTGCAAAGGGGCCTGTCGTGTGCGATTTCTGGGCGGAATGGTGCGGACCCTGCCGCATGCTCGCGCCCGTCATGGACAAGGTCGCGGGCGAGCTCGCAGACAAGGCGACGTTCGTCAAAGTCAACGTGGATGAGAACGAGGCGTCCGCGCGCAAGTACGGCATCATGTCCATTCCCAACGTCATCGTCTTCAAAAACGGGACGCCTGCCGCAAACCAGCTGGGTTTTGTGCCCGAAGCGACGCTCAAGGCATTTTTGCAAAACAATCTGTAATTGCGAAATTGCGGGGCGCCGCGCACATCCGTGCGCGGCGCCCCGCTGTCTTTGAGGAATACATTTTGGCTCTATAATAAATGTTGGGGTGAGGGAGCTTGCTTCAACATTTTTTGTATAATGGCACAAAAAAAGAAGCATAGAAAGAAAATCTCTTGTAAAATGAATTTACCA
>CALVLM010000008.1:0-78511 GCA_944338075.1 Candidatus Gallimonas intestinigallinarum
ATGCTCATCGTTTGGCGGAAGGTGAGGGATTCGAACCCCCGGATGCTTTCACATCAACGGTTTTCAAGACCGCCGCGATCGACCGCTCCGCCAACCTTCCGGATGAACGCCGCAATGCGGCGTTGTTTTTACGCTTTACAGATCTCTTCGATGGTCGCCAATTCCTCGGCGGAGAACACAGGATTTACCTTGATATTCTCCAGGATCTGCGCGGAGGACGACGCGCCGATGATGACGCTGGGGACGACTTCATCCTTCAACACCCACGAGAGAGCGAGGGCGGGGAGCGTCTGTCCGCGCGCGGCCGCCATGTCGCGCAATTTTTCAAGTTTTGCAAAGAAGGCGGGTGTCAGCGTCTCCTCTTTGAGCGTGAAGCTCTTCTTGATGCGGCTGTCCTCGGGAATGCCGTGCACATAGCGCTCGGTCAGCAGTCCCTGCGCGAGAGGGGAGTAGGCGATCAGTCCGAAGCCGTTTTCCTTGGCAAAATCTTTCAGACCGTCCTCCTCGACGCGCCGGTCGAGCAGATTGTAGCACACCTGATTGAGCACGAAGGGTGTCTTGAGTTCGCGGAATACGCGCACTGCTGCCTCCGTTTGCTCTTTGTTGTAATTGGAAATGCCGATATACAGCGCCTTGCCGCGCTCCACGAGCTGGTGCAGTACATAGCACGTCTCTTCGATGGGCGTCTCGGGGTCGGGGCGGTGGTGGTAGTAGATATCCGCGTACTCGATGCCCATGCGCTTCAGCGAAGCGTCCAGCGAGGCGACGAGATATTTGCGGCTGCCGCCCTTGCCGTAGGGGCCGCCCCACATGGGAAATCCTGCCTTGGTGGAGATAAGCATCTCATCGCGGTGCGCGGAGAAGTTCTCCTTTAAGATCTTGCCGAAGTTTTCTTCGGCGCTGCCGCCGCGGGGACCGTAGTTGTTGGCGAGGTCAAAGGCGCAGATGCCATTATCGAATGCGGTGAAGATCATGTCGCGCATGACTTCGAAGTTGTCAAAACTTCCGAAGTTCTGCCACAGTCCCAGCGAGATCGCGGGGAGTTTTAAGCCACTGTTTCCTGCACGGCGGTATTCAACTGCCGCATTTTTATAGCGCATCGGATCGGGTTTTCTGTTCTTGTTTTCGATCAGACGTTTGAACGTTGCCTCGTCCATATCATTCCTCCGTAAACTTCGCTATATTGTAACACAGCGGCGGAAAAAACGCAAGCGAAAAACAGGCACCCGCTTTGCCTTCTTTGCATAATATGGGGAGAAAGAAGGGGGAATTATGGAGAATCATTTGCAAATTATCCGTGCGCTCTCGCCCGCCTATGCCGGGCGGGACGGGGAACTGACGGCAACGCTGCAGTACGTCTATCAGAGCATTTTATTGGACGGCTGCGGCAAACAGGAGGAAGCGAAGAAGTTGCTGCACATCGCGGTAGAGGAGATGCGCCACCTGGAGGAGATCGGCGCCCTGCTCGTCAGATTCGGCGTGCCGCCCGTATATACGGCATGTCCGCCCTATCCCGTGGGGTACTATTCGGCGTCCAACGTCGATTACGTCAAGCCCTATCCGCAGATGCTGGCGGCAGACGTGCGTGCGGAGCAGGAGGCAATCGCCTGCTATACGCGCATTCTCGACTGCGTGCGGGACGAAGACGTGCGCACCGTCATCACAAAGATCCGCGCGGACGAGGAACGACATCTTTGCTGGCTGCGGGAGATGCAGTCTGCTCTTTAGCGGGTAGATCGCCCACGGCTGCGGCGGGCATTTCGGGCATGAATTTCCAGTAGCGCACGGGCATGTAGCCCTTCATTTGCTTCAGGCGCTTGCGCGAGGGGATATTGACGCTTGCGTAGTATCTGCGCCAGAGCGCCTGCCAGCCCTGTTCGTCGGCGGAGAGGACGACCTCCGCCTTGGAAAGGGGGGCGACAAAGACGTGCTCGCCGTCCCAGATCGCCGCCTTTGCGCGGCGCACGTCGTGGATGACGAAGGGGATCTCCGGGATGCGGCTGCGGAAATGGGGCACGAGCAGGTCGCAGATATCGTGATCGGGCGAGATGGGTGCATAGAGCGCGCCGCTCTCGCTCTCCATAAAGCGGACAAACCCCTTGAAGCGGTGCACCTCAAAGGTGACGCGCCGCATACACTCGCTTGCAGCAATGACGGCATCCTCGGACAGCATGCCCCGCACGGGGCGCTTGCGCGTTGCGATGAGCTTGAAGTAATCGTAAGCGATCTGCCCGCGGCTTTCTTCGCCGCTGCGCAGGAGGATCGCAAGATCGTGCATGCATCCCTTGTCCAGTTCTGACAGCCGCGCTTCGCAGCGCCGTGCCTTTTCCGGGTCGGCGCGGACAAAGATGCTCTCCTGTCCCAAGGTGAGTTGGCGGCTGCCCGGCGTGAGAAGGGCGTCCTCGTCGCGGTATGCAAGCAGGAATGCCGTCAGAAAGGCATCCTTGCTTCCGTCAAAAAAGTAGATCATAATTCCCCCGTGAGCGCCGAATGTGCCGCCTCCTGCCGCAGAGGCAGGCTGAGCGCGGCGGAGCTGTCAAAGAGGGAGAGTTGGCGGGCGTTTTCCCGCGTCTCTCCTGCCGTCAGAAGTCCGCGGATGGCGGAAGGGCTGTCCGAGCCGTAAAATTTCCCGCCTGCCGTGATGAAGTGCCTTGCGCGCTTCAATACGACACGCATTTTTTTGAGATGATCGAAATTGAGGGTCGCGTACCGTCGCGCAGAGAGGATCTTCTGCGCGCTCTTTGCCCCGATCCCGGGCACGCGCAGCAGCACTTCGAGGGGCGCTCGGTTGACCTCTACGGGGAAGAGGTGCATGTTGCGCAATGCCCACGCGCACTTGGGGTCTAAATCGAGGGGCAGATTTTCCTCCTCGGGGACGAGCTCCTCCACGTCAAAGCCGTAAAAGCGCAGCAGCCAGTCCGCCTGATAGAGGCGGTGTTCGCGCAGCGCGGGGCTCTGCACGGCGGGCAGGACGCTGTCCTCGACGACGGGGATATAGGAGGAGTAGTACACGCGCTTGAGCCCCGTGACGCGGTACAGGCTCTCGGTCAGCCGCAGGATCTGTCCGTCCCGCTCGGGGGAGGCGCCGATGATCATCTGCGTCGTCTGACCCGCGGGCAGGAAGAATCCTTTGCGCTTTTCTGCCTTGAACGCCGCCTTCTCGCGCTGCAGCTGCTTCATGGGGAGAAGCAGGCTTTCCTTGGTCTTTTGCGGCGCGAGAAGCTTGAGGCTTCTCTCGCTAGGCAGTTCGACGTTGTAACTCATGCGGTCGGCGTATTTTGCCGCCTCGGTGATCAGTTCCGGGTCCGCCTTCGGGATGCCTTTTAAGTGGACGTACCCGTGGAAATGGTACTTCGTCCGCAGAAGTTTCACCGTTTGGACGAGCTGTTCCATCGCGTAGTTGGGGGAAATATACACGGCGGAGGAGAGAAAAAGTCCCTCAATGTAGTTGCGCTTGTAAAAGTCCACGGTAAGCTGGCACACTTCCTCGGGCGTGGCGCTCGCACGCGGGACGTCGCAGCTCCTGCGGCTCATGCAGTACTTGCAGTCGAACACGCAGTCGTTGCTCATGAGCAGCTTTAAAAGCGAGACGCACCTGCCGTCGGGCGTAAAGGAATGACAGCAACCGTCCGGCATGCCGTTGCCGATGCCGCCCTCGTTCTTTCTGCCGCTCCCCGATGAGGAGCAGGAGACGTCATATTTTGCACTCTCCGTGAGGATTTTTAATTTCTCTTCCGCGATCATATTTACAGTATATCACATGGTGGCCCAGAAGTCAAACATTCGTTCGAAAAAATATCAAAATATTTCATGTCAAGCAGTTGTCAAACGAAGACAGTTTATGGTATAATCATTGTCGGCGCGATTTCACGAGAATTTCACGCAATGATAAAGAGAGGATAAAGGAACTCATGTATAATCGGCTTGATAAAGGGAAGGAGGACGCCATGAAGATACTGATCGTTGACGACGAAGAGATGATCCGCGCCGTACTGCGGGAGTATATCGAGTTCGAAGGCGGTGAAGCGGATGAGGCGTGCGACGGCATGGAGGCCGTCAAGCTCTGCCGCGAGCGCGACTACGACGTCATTCTGATGGACGTCATGATGCCCCGTCTGGACGGGTTTTCCGCAGTCAAGGAGATCCGCAAGTTCAAGCAGACACCCGTCATCATGCTCTCGGCGCGCGGAGAGGAATACGATAAGCTGTTCGGCTTCGAGATCGGCTCGGACGACTATGTCACCAAGCCGTTTTCCCCCAAGGAGGTCATGGCGCGCATCCACGCCGTCATGAAGCGCGGCAAGGGCACGCAGACCTCGCAGGAGGTGTACGAGTTCGAGGGGCTGCATATCGACATGGAGGGGCGTACCGTCACGGTGGACGGCGAAAAGGCGGAGCTTACGCCCAAGGAATATGAGCTTCTTTTCTACTTTGTGCGCCACAACGGCGTCGCCCTGACGCGCGAGCGGCTGCTCAACAAGGTGTGGGGGTATGACTTCTACGGCGATGACCGCACAGTGGACACCCACGTCAAGATGCTGCGCGGCAACCTGAAGGAGTACCGCAAATTTATCGTGACGCTCAGAGGATTGGGATATAAATTCGAAGCCTGAGCGCATTCGGAGCAGAGCAATGGGCAGCGAGAGAGGGAGAGTAACACACAAAAAACAGACCACGGGGATCAGCCTGAGCTTTCTTCTGTGGTTTGCTTTTTCTATGTTCGCGCTCATGGTTGTCGTCGTGTTTGCGCTCGTGCAGAACGCGCTCGTGACCCGTCAGTATCGCGAAAGCGTACTTGCTTACATGGGGGATACCGGAGAGCAGATGCTTGCCGAGATCGCCTCCGGACAGAGCGCGTCGACCTTGGAACAGCGGCTCCTCACCATTGCGAACAACAACGGCTGCACGGTGTGGCTCTTCTATGAGAACGGTGAGAATGCGTTTACATTCACATATCAGACGGAGGACTTCACCAGACTGGCGGCGGACCTGGTGGAACGGCGCAATGCCGGAACCCTCCCCGACTTTTTGATTTCCGGGAACGACGAAATCATCCTTGCCGTGGCGACGGAAGTGGAGGGGCGACCGGCGTTCCTGTGCCTTACGGCGTCCACGCAGCTGCATCTTGCGCTGGAATCGGGAATGCGCTGGCTCTCCCTCATCACGGCGCTTGCTGCGATCGTGCTTGCATTTGTTGTGAGCGGCATCGTCACATCCTTCATCACGCGTCCGTTGACCGAGGTCACGGCGCGCGCAAAGGAGATGGCGCGCGGCAATTATAATATCAATTTCAAGAAAGATTACTTCTGTGCGGAGATCGGGGAACTATCCGATGCACTGGAATATGCCCGCACGGAGATCTCGCGGGCGGACGTCATGCAAAAGGAACTCATCGCCAATGTCTCGCACGACTTCAAGACGCCGCTCACGATGATCAAAGCATATGCCTCGATGATCCGTGAGATCTCGGGTGACAACAAGCAAAAGCGCGATGCGCACGCGCAGATCATCATCGACGAGTGCGACCGCCTCACGCTTCTGGTCAGCGACCTGCTCGATCTGTCCAAGCTGCGCGCGGGACTGACCAAGGATAATATCACCCATTTCGATCTCTCCGAGGAGGTGCGCGAGGTCGCCGAACGCTTCTCCTATCTCAAGGAGACGGAGGGGCTGATCATCGAAACGGAGATCGAGGACGATATCTTTGCCGATGCCGACAAGGAGCGCATCGCACAGGTGCTGTATAACCTCATCGGCAACGCGGTCAACTATACGGGCGAGGACGATAAGCGCATCCGCATCAAGCTCTTTCGTAAGGAGCACTGCGCGCGCTTTGAAGTCATCGATACGGGCAAGGGCATTCCCGCCGACGAAGTGGATACCATCTGGGATCGCTACTATCGTTCCGGGCGGACGCACAAGCGTGCCGTCAACGGGACGGGGCTGGGACTGTCCATCGTCAAGAATATTCTCTTGCAGCACAATTTTCCCTTCGGGGTCATCTCCGAAGAGGGAAAGGGGAGCTGTTTTTGGGTGGAATTCCCCGATGGTGCACGGAAACAGAGGGGGTCGTCTGATTGACGTTTCCGTACACCGCGCCGGGCATAGAGCGCGGCGATTTGAGTTGAAAGGAGGAGTAAATTCTCAGTATGAAACGCAGATTGAGCGCCGTATTGCTGCTCATTCCGATCACGGCGGCAGGCGGTGCATCTCTGGCATCGGGGCGTGTTGCGGCATCTGCAAGTATCGCTCCCCCGTATTACCAGGGTGCGCAGAGCGCCGGCGTCATTCCGGAGAGCGGCAGTCCCGTCCGGGTGCTGAGCGAGACGCTCACTTTTACCATCGGTACACTTCCCAAGGAGCCGGATGATCTTTCGCTCGGGGTGGGAGCCGAGATGACGGCGGAATACCGGCTGCAGAATCCAACCGATGCAGATATGTCCTTTCGTCTGTTCCTGCCCGTCGGCGTCAAGACGGACTATGCTTCCGGCCTTCCCGACGGCGGGACGGCTGCCATCGCGGCGGACGGCATGACGGTGGAGCCGACGGTGCGGTATACCTATTCCGCAAATGACCTTTCCGCAAAGTACTACGGCAGTTACGATATCGCGGATGCCGTCCCCAAGGATACCTACGATGAGAGCGTGTTTGCACGCGATACGCAGGTGCATATCTACCGCTATCGCGTCACCGTGCCTCAGGTGGAGGATGCGGATTCCTGCTATTTTCTCTTTTCCTATACCTGCAACACGCGCAAGACGCGCGTCATCAATTTTTCAGGATTCAACGGCGTTATCTACAACGGGCGTGGGTACAGCGTGTGTAGTCTGCCGACGGGCCAAGAGAGCGAAGTGACCGTCGTTGCCTTTGGCGAAATGCCTTCGAATATAGTGACGCATGTCAGTTTATCCCGCGCTGAGGGGAGTGCATTCATCCAAGGGGCGAACATCGAGAGCGAAGAAGAACAGACCACCTTTGAGGTCTGGGTGTCCTCCATGTATAAAGAAGCGTGCGAAGTTGCGCCTATCAACGAGATGGACTGGTACAATATTGTCGCGGCGGCCATGGAGGATGATACCTACCTGAGCTATCTGCCCGTGACGGAGGACGGCGCCCAGAACCTTTTGGACGCGCTCAGATGCTGGTACGAATATGAACTCACCGTGCCTGCGAACGGGACGCTCGTTCACACCGTCTCCCAGCCCGTATTTCCCGATATGCTGGGTGAGCCCTGTACCCTGTGGGCGTTTGAGTACGGTCTGTCGACCGACACCTGCTGGGCAGACTTTGGAAGCCTCACCATCCATATCGATACCGATTATATCCTTGAAAGCAGTTCCTTTACATTTACAAAGCGGGAGGGGGGATATACCTATACACATGACGGTCTGCCCATGGGCGATCTCTCCTTTACGCTCGCAGAGACAGAGAACGTCGCCATAACGTATGATCCCTATGACGGAGGATTCTCTACGCTGACCTCCGTGCTCATCCTTCTGGGTGCGGTCGCGGGCATTGTCGTCGTCACGGTGGTTGTCGTTCTCGTCATCCGCCACCGCAACAAAAAAGCGGTCGAAGAACAGCAGAGACGCCTGGACGGGATGCGCGCGCAGAACGGGAAAGTTGATATCGACCGCGATCCTCCCGGCGGAGAAGCAGACAAGAAATAGAGCATATCAAGGGGACGCGCGGCGTCCCCTTTGCATATGCAATTTTGGTGGACTTTTTGCACACAATGTGCTATAATGTTGCGCGCAATCAGACAACATATTGTGCAGGCGCTCCCTGTGGGCGCTCTGTCATGGAGCAAAGAACATGTTAGAATTACAGCATATCAGCTTTGTCGCCGCGGACGGCGACAGCAATAAAGAGATCCTGAACGATGTCTCCTTCCGGGTGGAGGAGCCCTTTGTCGCGATCACCGGTCCCAACGGCAGCGGAAAATCGACGCTCGCCAAGATCATTGCGGGCATTCTGACGCCGTCGGAGGGCAAGATCCTTCTGGACGGAGAGGATATCACGGGGCTCTCCGTCACTGACCGCGCCCGCCGCGGCATCTCATATGCCTTCCAGCAGCCCGTCCGCTTCAAGGGGCTTACCGTCAAGGACCTCGTCTCTCTGGCGGCGGGGAAGCGCCTCACGGTGAGCGACGTGTGTTCCTATCTCTCCGAAGTGGGGCTGTGCGCAAGGGACTATATCGACCGCGAAGTCAATGCGTCGCTCTCGGGCGGGGAACTCAAGCGCATCGAGATCGCGACCGTGCTCGCGCGGGAAAAGAGCCTCACCGTGTTTGACGAGCCGGAGGCGGGCATCGATCTGTGGAGCTTTCAGAATCTCATCACGGTGTTTGAAAAGATGCACGAGCGCACCAAGGGAAATATCCTGATCATCTCCCACCAGGAGCGCATTTTGAGCATTGCGGACAGGATCATCGTCATTGCAAACGGCAAAGTACAAAAGAACGGCAGTCGGGAGGAGGTGCTCCCCGGGCTGCTGGCTGCGCGGGCATGTCCCGCCCTTACGAAGTGAGGTAACTATGGACGAATTGGAAAAAATGCTGCTCATGCAGATCGCCGACCTGCACAAGGTGCCGGACGGTGCATACAATATCAGAAAGAACGGGGAGGCGGACGGGCGCCGCAGCACGGCGCATATCCGCATCGAGAGCCGAAAGGATGGCAAAGCGGGCATCGATATCTTTATTTCGGGCGAGACGAAGGGGGAGAGCGTTCACATTCCCGTCGTCATCACCGAGACGGACTACAAGGAGCAGGTATACAACGATTTCTATGTGGAGAACGGCGCGGACGTGCTCATCATCGCGGGCTGCGGCATCCATAATTGCGGGCAGGCGACGAGCGAGCACAGCGGCATCCATACCTTCCACGTCGGGAAAAACGCCAAGGTGAAGTATGTGGAAAAGCACTACGCCTCGGGCGACGGCAACGGCGAGAACGTCATGAACCCGACGACGGATATCCGCTTGGGAGAGAACGCCCGCCTGGAGATGGAGACGACGCAGATCAAGGGCATTGACTCCACCGTCCGCACGACGCGTGCCGTGCTGGAGGCGGGCGCGGAGCTCGTCATCCGCGAGAAGATCTACACCCACGGCAAGCAGTTTGCAAAGACGGATTTTTCCGTCCAGCTCAACGGCGACGGTGCGGGCGCGGACGTCGTGTCCCGTTCGGTCGCGGCGCAGTCCTCGCGGCAGGAGTTCTATCTGCGCATTGACGGCAACGGCAAGTGCCACGGGCACAGCGAGTGCGATGCCATCATCATGGACGAGGCGCGGGTCGTCGCGATCCCCGCGCTCGCAGCAAACAATGTGGATGCGGAACTCATCCATGAGGCGGCGATCGGAAAGATCGCAGGCGAGCAGTTGTTAAAGCTCATGACGCTCGGGCTCACGGAGCAGGACGCAGAGGAGCAAATCATCAAGGGATTCCTGAGCTGATCGGAAAAAATTATGAAAATCGGGGATGCGCCGCAAAAGTACGCGCGTTTTCCCGATTTTTTTTGTGTGTCCGCAAAAAAAATTTCCAACAAAAGGGGTGTCAAGAAAAATTTACAGGCTTTTTTCGCAATTATATTGACAACCTTCCTTGGAAGGGGTATAATGAAAGCAGAAAACATGTTCAGGAGGAATTCATGAGCAACGAAATCATTCCCGAGAAGAAGCCTTTGACGGAAGAGTATCTGAAGAAGATGGATGCTTACTGGCGCGCTGCAAACTATCTTGCCGCCGCACAGCTCTATATGCTGAAAAATCCTCTTCTTCGCGAACCTTTGACGCGCGACCAGGTCAAGAAGAAGATCGTCGGACACTGGGGTACCGTTCCCGGACAGAACTTTGTCTATGTCCACCTCAACCGCGTCATCAAGAAGTTTGACCTTGACCTCATTCTCCTTTCCGGCCCCGGTCACGGCGGCAACTTCTTTGTCGCAAACTCCTATCTGGAAGGAACCTACAGCGAAGTCTATCCCAACGTCTCCGAAGATGAGGAGGGTATGACCAGGCTGTGCAAGCAGTTCTCCTTCCCCGGCGGCATCTCCTCGCACGTCGCGCCCGAGACGCCCGGCTCCATCAACGAGGGCGGTGAGCTCGGTTATTCCCTTGCGCACGCATTCGGCGCGGTGTTCGATAACCCCGACCTGATTGCGGCGACCATCGTCGGCGACGGCGAAGCGGAGACCGGTCCTCTTGCAACAGCATGGCACTCCAACAAGTTCCTGAACCCCGTGACGGACGGTGCGGTCCTGCCCATCCTTCACCTCAACGGCTTTAAGATCAACAATCCCACCGTGTTCGCCCGTATTTCCAAGGACGAAGTCAAGAGCTATTTCCACGGCTGCGGCTACAAGCCCTACTTCGTGGAAGGCTACGAACCCATGGAGATGCACAGAAAGATGGCGGAGGCGCTGGATAAGTGCATCAAGGAGATCAAGGAGATCCAGAGAAAGGCGAGAGAGGAAGGCTGCACCGATCGCCCTGTTTGGCCCATGATCATTCTCCGCACACCCAAGGGCTGGACGGGTCCCAAGGTCGTCGACGGCAAGCACATCGAAGGCAGTTACCGTGCGCACCAGGTCCCGATCACGATGGAGAAGCCCGAACATCTCGAACTGCTCAAAGAGTGGCTTCTTTCCTATCATCCCGAAGAGCTCTTCACGGAGGACTATAAATTAAAGCCCGAGCTGCGCGCACTTGCACCCAAGGGCGATCATAGGATCTCCGCGAATCCTCACACCAACGGCGGCAAGTTGTTAAAGGATCTGCGCCTGCCCGACTTCACGAAGTACGGCGTCGAGATGGATGCGCCCGGTACGGTCAAGGCACAGGATATGCTGGTGCTCGGTTCCTACATCCGCGACGTCCTCAAGCTCAACGAGGAGAGCCGCAACTTCCGTATGTTCGGTCCCGATGAATCCATGTCCAACCGTATGTATGCCGCGTTTGAGGTCTCTTCCCGTCCTTTTGAGGCGAAGATCTACGATAAAGCTTGTCCCGAGGACTGCGTCTTTGTCGAAGATGATAACGTTGCGCCTCAGGGCAGGATCATGGACGCGTACCTGTCCGAGCATATGTGCGAGGGCTGGCTCGAGGGTTATATCCTCACCGGCCGCCACGGCTTCTTCGCATCCTATGAGTCCTTCATCCGTGTCGTCGACTCCATGGTCTCCCAGCACGCAAAGTGGCTCAAGGTCACCAACGAGCTTCCCTGGAGACAGGATATTTCCTCGCTGAACCTCATTCTTACGTCCAACGTCTGGCAGCAGGACCACAACGGCTTCACGCACCAGGATCCCGGTTTCCTCGATCACGTCTCGACGAAGAAGTCGGATGTCGTGCGCTGCTACCTTCCGCCGGATTCCAACTGTCTGCTCTCCTGCTTCGATCACTGCGTCAAGAGCAAGGGCTATATCAACGTCATCGTCGCGTCCAAGCATCCCACCTATCAGTGGCTGACGATGGATCAGGCAGTCAAGCACTGCACGCAGGGCATCGGCGTCTGGCCTTGGGCATCCAATGATGCAGGCGAGGAACCCGACCTCGTCATGGCTTGCTGCGGCGATACGCCTACGGTCGAAGCTCTCGCTGCAACGACTATCCTGCGTGACTATATGCCCGATCTGAAGATCAGGTTTGTCAACGTCGTCGACCTGATGAAGCTGGATTCGCACGAGAATCACCCTCACGGTCTGCGTGACAGCGCATTCGATGCGATCTTTACCAAGGATAAGCCCGTTATCTTCGTCTATCACGGCTATCCCAAGCTTATTCACGAGCTGACCTATACCCGCCACAACCGCAACATCAAGGTGTTCGGTTACATGGAGGAGGGCACCATCACCACGGGCTTCGATATGCGCGTTCAGAACCATATCGATAGATTCCACCTCGTTCGAGAGGCAATGATGAGCCTGCCTCAGCTTGGAAACAAGGGTAGCTTCCTCGTTCAGATGATGAACGACAAGCTCGTCGAGCACCGCAATTACATTGCAGAGTACGGCGAAGACCTGCCTGAGATCCAGAATTGGAAGTGGCATACGCCTGAACAGAAGTAACAAATAAGGCAATTTCAAAGAGCGTCCGCTGCATAGTGGACGCTCTTTGAAAGTCCTGCCAATTCAAATAGGGGAATTATGATGAACCATTGCAGAAAAACCATCGCCGTCCTGCTCTCAGCAGCTCTGCTCGGCGCGGCGCTCACTGCCTGCGCGCCTGCAGGGACGACCGGCCAGACGCCCGGGACAGAGGAGCCCGGCACGACGCCCGAAACACCCGGCACAACACCTGAAAATCCGGGCACAGGCGACGTATTCGACACGGGGACGACGCCGGAAGGGATTCTCGGGCTCTCGCATGAGAGCGGCGTCTATGCTTCCGACCTTCTGCTCTCCGTCTCGGCGGGCGAGGCGTCGCACACCATCTATTATACGCTCGACGGTTCGCTTCCGACGGAGGACTCTCTTTGCTATTCGGCTCCCATCGTCATCCGCGATGAGGGGGCGTCGCGCGACTATCCGCTGACCGATGCGGTCGCGGCGTGGTACGATTCGCTCTACGCCCCGCGCGGCACGTACGAGTACGAGACGGGCAATGCCTGCACCGTCGTGCGCCTCCTGGAAGTGGACGCGCAGGGCAACGAGGTCGCCCGCAAGACCAAGACCTATTTCATCCGTGAGGAGGGTGCGGCGGCGTTTGAGCTGCCCGTCATCAGCCTATCGCTTCCGCAGGAGAATGCCGTCGCGTTCTACACCGATATCGAAGAGGAACCCAAAGAGCGCGCCGAAATGGAATACTTTGACTTTGCCTCGGACGAGCGGTTTGCGCTGAATACGCAGATCAAGGTGGGCGGCAACTGGACGAAGTGGTTCCCGTACCACACGATGAACGTCAATTTTAACAAGGACGAAAATGACGAGAAGAACGAGCCCGTCACCGTCAAAGTCTTCGGCGATCGTCCCGCGCGCGACGGTTCCGAACTGACCGATTTTAAGCGCTTCCGTCTGCACTGCGGCGGAAATTCGCAGAACATCACCTGGTTCGGCGATGCCTTCGCGCAGCGCGTCGCGGCAGAGATCGCGCCCGAGCGCGGCGAAATGGTGCAGACGGCGACGACGGGTTACCGTCCCTGCGAAGTGTATATCAACGGCGAGTACTGGGGCATGTACGCCATCCGCGAACACTATGCGGACGTCTACTTCGAACAGAACTACGGCGTGGACAAGGACGACGTCATCCTCATCGACCGCTCGCACTATGTTGTCGAGGGCGATTCCGCCTATGAGGATGACGCGGTGTTCAATACCCGCTACCACTTTGAGGTCGCCGAGGACGATGAGGAGGAGCACGGCATGGCATATGCGACGGAGCTCTTCGATGCGCTGTATGCGGCGGTCGGATTGGCGGAAGCGGGGGATATGGACGGGTATGCGCGCGCCATTGCGGATCTCGGCGACATGATCGACATGCAGAGCCTCACCGATCTCATTCTCGTGCAGTTCTATACGGGCAACTGGGATTTCATGAGCAACAACATCAAAATGTGGCGCACGGCGAATGTCGATCCCCAAAATCCCTATGCGGACGGCAAGTGGCGCTTCTGTCTGCACGATCTGGACTTCTCCTTTGAGTTTGCCTGGGGCGATAACGGGCTGTCGGGCGCAAACGGGTATCTGCTGTATGATCAGAGCGATTACTCCTATTCCGTTGATAGCTTCGACCCCGCCTATATGGAAAGCGCGCCCTATACTTACCGTCCGGGCGTCAACTATCTGGATTTCTATCTCGGCAACGCCTACCTCAATTATAACGGCGTTGGGACGCTCTCGCCGGAAAATACCTGCCTGTTTTCGGCGTTCGTCTATGATGAGGGCTTCCGCGAGACGTTTGCGGCGCGCGCACAGGAGATCGCGGAGATCTACACGAGCGACGCGGCGCTGGAGATACTGGACGAAATGGAGGAGGAAGTGGATACGCCCATACAGCGGCACGTCCTGCGCTGGAATCGTACGCAGTGGAACGATTCCTTTGACTATTCCATCTGGAAGGACAAGCTTTCCAATACGCGGGCAGTGCTTGCATCCCGCACCAATTGCTATGGGATTTACCCCAATAACGATTATTTGGATCGGCAGATCGAAGCGGCATTTTGGCGTTATCTGAACGACATTTCCTATTATGCATGAAGCAAGGGCTCCCGCTAACGCGGGAGTCCTTCTTGCCATAAAATCGCAATACGTTCCTGAAAAAATGTGCCATCAAAAAATAAAAGTGCGGGCGTATGTTTTTTGCGCGTTGTATTGACAAGGCGTATTTTGTCTGTTACAATAGGAGCAACAAAGGAGAACAATAATATGTATGATTATCTGGTCGTCGGAAGCGGTCTGTTTGGCGCGATCTGCGCCTATGAACTTTCGCGCGCGGGAAAACGCGTGTACGTCATTGAAAAACGCAAGCATATCGGCGGAAATATCTACACGGAGAAGGTGGAGGACATCAACGTACACCGCTATGGGGCGCATATTTTCCACACGTCGGATAGGGCGGTCTGGGAGTATGTCAACCGCTTTGCCGAGTTCAACCGTTTTATCAATCAGCCCGTCGCACGGTACAAGGATGAATGCTACAATCTTCCCTTCAACATGAACACCTTTACCAAGCTCTGGCGGGACGTGTTCACGCCGGCGGAGGCGGAGGCACGCATCGCCGAGGAGCGCGGCAAGGACTATGTCGAAGAGCCGAAAAATTTAGAGGAGCAGGCGATCAATCTGGTCGGCAGGACGATCTACGAAAAGCTGGTCAAAGGGTACACGGAGAAGCAGTGGGGGAGAAAGTGCACCGAACTCCCCGCCTTCATCATCAAGCGCCTGCCCGTGCGCTTCACCTTCGACAATAACTATTTCAACGATACCTATCAGGGCATACCCGTTGGGGGATATACCAAGATCATCGCAAAACTGCTCGCAAATGTCGAAGTGGAGCTGGGCTGCGACTTTTTGAGCGACAGACAGAAATATCGTTCCATGGCGCACCGCATCATCTACACGGGCCCCATTGACGCATATTATGACGAGTGTTTCGGCCCTTTGGAATACCGCTCCGTGCGCTTTGAAACGGAAGTACTGGATATGCCCAACTATCAGGGCAACGCAGTCATCAACTATACGGCTGCTGACGTGCCGTTCACGCGCATCATCGAACACAAGCACTTCGAGTTCGGCACGCAGCCCAAGACGGTCATTTCGCGCGAGTACTCTGCCGAGTGGAAGCCGGGCGACGAGCCGTACTATCCCGTCAACGACGAAAAGAACAGCGCGCTCTATGAAAAGTACCGCGCCCTCGCCGAGAAGGATAAAAACGTGCTGTTCGGCGGCAGGCTGGGGCAATATAGGTATTACGATATGGACGACACCGTTGCCGCAGCGCTTGCGGCGGTCAAGGCGGAGCTTGGACGCTGAAATTGTCAATTTTGTAAAGCAATAAATTTTTTTCTTAAAATTTTTGAAAACTACTTCCCATTTCCGGCAATTTGTAGTATAATGGTAAAAAATTCAAAAAGGAGAGAATTATGGCAAAGAAAGCAAAAAAGGTCGGACTTTTTGACATCATTATGATAATCGCCTCTGCAATCGGACTTGTTCTTGCGGTTATCGGTCTCTGCATTCCGTTCTTTTCGCAGGTGACGGAATCCATCGTTGGCGGTGGCACGGAAACATTTGGCCTGTTCGCTGACTTTGAGGCGCTGGAAGCCTTGATGGAAGGCGATCTTACGATTGCCGTCGTGCAGGCATTCGCGATCATCTCGCTCATCGTCACCGCGCTCGCGTCCGTGCTCGTCATTCTCGGCAAGCTCGGTTTCATCAAAGTGGGCTTTTTAACGAGGCTCATCTTCGCGATCGTGACGGTTGTGCTGGCGGTCCTCGTCGTGGTGTTCGCTGCGACGTATGCAGCGCAGTCGCCCCTGAATTTGGATGTGGGAGAACTTGGAAGCACGTCCTTTGTGGCTTCCGCAGGTGCCTATCTCATGATGGTCGGCGGGATCGTCTCCGGTGTTTCGCTGTTCCTGTCCAAACTCAAATAATTTACTCACATATGAGGAAATGCGCCGCCCGGTCGGGCGGCGCATCCATTTTAAGCCTGGCGCCCCGCTCATTGAGCGGGGCGCCAGGCTATGCAAATATCGTTCATTTTCAGTCCGCAAATTGTGCGAGCAGGTCGTTCATGTCGTACAGTCCCGCGGGCTTTCCGATCAGCCACTGCGCCGCGCGGAGCGCGCCGACGGCGAACACCTTGCGGCTGCGTGCCGAGTGCGAGAGGGTGACGATCTCGTCCTCGCCCGCAAACATGACCTCGTGCTCGCCGACGATCGTGCCGCCGCGTACGGCGTGGATGCCGATCTCGCTTTTTTTGCGCTCGCCGACCATGCCGTGCCGCCCGTAGACGTTCTCCTTGCCGCCGCCCAGTCCCTCGTTCACGCTTGCAGCGAGCATGAGCGCCGTGCCGGAAGGGGCGTCCTTTTTGGTGTGATGGTGCCGCTCGACGATCTCCACGTCAAAGTCGTCGCCTAAGACTTGCGCCGCCTTTTTGGCGAGCATCTGCAAGAGGTTGATGCCAAGCGAGAAGTTGCCCGTCTTGAATACGGGAATGATCTTCGCTGCCTCGTCAATTTTTGTCAGGTCGTCCTGCGTAAATCCCGTCGCGGCTAAAACGATGGGAAGGTTGTTTGCAAGGCAATCGCCGAGATGCTCCTCAAGCCCCGCCGCAGAGGAGAAGTCCACCACGACGTCTGCCTGTTCTTTGACCTCGGCAAGCGAATGATAGAGGGGATAGGGCAGGGAGGCGTCCACAACGTCCACGCCTGCGACGATCGCAACGCCGCGTTCCGCCGCAGCCTCCGTCACGTTCTTGCCCATGCGCCCGCAGGCGCCGCATAGAATGATGTTCATGCTTTCACCTCCGCAAAGGGCGCGAGCGCCGCGCGCAGGATGTCCGCGTGCTTCGCTTCAAGCGGGGTGAGGGGCAGACGGGGGATGCCCGCGTCAAAGCCGAGCATTGCCATGCCCGCCTTGGCGGGGATGGGATTGACCTCGATAAAGCAGGCATGTGTGAGATCAAAGAGCGCGTCATTGAGCTTATTTGCCTGTGCGAGGTCACCCTCCAGGGCGCAAGTGACCATCTTCTTTACCTGCGCGGGGATGAGATTGGACAGTACCGAGATAACTGCCGTCCCGCCGACGCAGAGGATGGGCAGATTGAGCGCGTCTTCGCCCGAATACAGGTCGCACTTGCCGCGGATGCGGCGCGCCGTATCCAGAACCTGCGACATGTTGCCGCTCGCTTCCTTGATGCCCGCCATGTTGGGAATGTCTGCAATGCGCTCCATCGTCTCGGGCAGGATATTGACGCCCGTGCGGCTCGGCACGTTGTAGCAGATGACGGGAAGGTGCGTCGCGCCGCAGATCGCCTTGTAGTACTCCACAAGCCCGTTCTGCGTGCACTTGTTGTAGTAGGGCGTCACGGCAAGGATGCCATCCGCGCCCAACTCGGTTGCAAGTCGCGTCATATGTATCGCCTTTTGGGTGCAGTTGCCGCCCGTGCCGAAGATGAGCTTGACGCGCCCCGCGTTCTTTTGGACGGCATAGCGCATCAACGCTTCTTTTTCTTCCTCGGTCATCGTGGCAGGCTCGCCCGTCGTGCCGAGCACGACGAGCGCGTCCGTCCCGCCTGCGATCTGATATTCCATCATTTCGCCAAAGACGTCAAAATTGATGCCGTCCTCGGTGAAGGGGGTGATCATGGCAGTCGCGCTGCCCCGTAAAAATCCTGTCATATCGTCTCCTTGCCGCGCTTCATCCTATGACGCGCGCCGCATTTCTGTCAATCGAAATATCCCTTCGCCGCGAGAAGCTCTGCCAGCAGCACCGCGCCGCCGGCAGCACCGCGCAGCGTGTTGTGCGAAAGCCCGATAAACTTGTAGTCGAACAGCACGTCCTCCCTGAGGCGGCCCGCGCAGACCGCCATACCGTTTTCCGTCATGCGGTCCAGCTTCGCCTGGGGGCGGTTGTCCTCCTCAAAGTAGTGGATGAACTGCTTGGGGGCGGAGGGCAGAGCAAGCGCCTGCGGCGCGCCCGAATATTCCGCCCATGCAGAGAGGATCTCTTCCTTGGTGGGTTTTTTCTCAAATGACACGAACACTGCCGCCGTGTGACCGTCGGAGACGGGCACGCGCAGACACTGCGAGGTGATGACGGGCCCTTTTGCATTGACGATCGTACCGCCCTCTACATGCCCCCAGATCTTGAGCGGCTCTTCTTCGCTCTTTTGCTCCTCGCCGCCGATATAGGGGATGATGTTATCCACGATCTCGGGCATGGTCTCAAACGTCTTGCCTGCGCCGGAGATCGCCTGATAGGTCGTGACGGCGGCGCATCTGATGCCGAACTTCATCAAAGGATGCAGGAGGGGGACATAGGACTGCAGCGAGCAGTTGCTCTTGACGGCGATAAAGCCGCGCTTGGTGCCCAGTCGCTTGCGCTGTGCGGCAATGACGGCGAGGTGGTCATCGTTGATCTCAGGAATGACCATGGGCACGTCGGGCGTCGCACGGTGCGCCGAGTTGTTGGAGACGACGGGCACTTCGAGTTTTGCGTACTTCTCTTCTAGCGCCTTGATCTCCTCCTTTTTCATGTTTACGGCGCAGAAGACAAAGTCTACAAGGGATGCGAGTTTCTCCGCATCCGTTTCCGCGTCCAGAAGCACCATATTCTCCGCATAGGAAGGCATGGGGACGCTCATTGCCCAGCGATTGCCGACTGCCTCTTTGTACGTCTTTCCCGCTGAGCGCGCGCTCGCGGCGAGCGCCACGGGCTGAAAGAGGGGATGTCCGTCGAGCAGGGTGACAAATCTCTGACCGACCATACCGGTCGCGCCGATGACGCCGACCTTATATTGTTTCTGCATAGAAGTCTCCTTAGAAAAAATTTTGCTTATTTACAGAAAAAGAAGGCAGCACCGCCTTCTTTGCCTTCTTCGCTTCTACTGCCGAAAAAGCGCTTCACCGTGGCGGTGACAGGAATACGGGTATTCTCCCGCACTCCCAGCGCAGCGCAAGGGAACTGCTGCACTTCGGCGGCGATACCCTTTCGCGTGCGCTTGATGCGAAGAACCCTTAACCATCTTCTGGGCGCACGGTACTTATGTTCGGCCGCTCCTCTTTTTAGCGAGATAATTTTACCATACCGCCACAGAAAAATCAAGGAATTTACCTGAATTCAATTGAATTATTTTGCATTTTGTAGTACAATATCGCCATGGGCTGTTTTTATGCCTGTCAACATGTGTATATACGGAGTAATATAATGGCAGATAAGGAAAAAAGAGGCGGATTGGTCGCACGTTGGCTGATCGGAAAAGAACGGAGCGAGGACTATGCGCGCAGCACCCTTCCCACGAGCCGCTGGGCGCTCTTTTGGGATATTCTCAAGGGCAGATTCAGCAAGCTCGTTCTCGTCAATCTGTTTATGGTTGTCACCTTCCTTCCCGTTGTGGCGGTAATCGTCCTGCGCGTCCTCGATATCGGTGCAAACGGCGCTGTCGGTCCCTATGCCGGCGGTCTCGGCGTCGGATATCCCGTGTTGCCCGATCTTGTCGGTTATGCGGAAAATATCGTATTTTACTCCGATCTTGTCTGGTTCGGACTGCTCATCCCTGCGGCGGCAATCGCGGCGCTCGGCATTGCGGGCGGCGGCTATATCATCCGCAATCTCATCTGGACGGAGGGCATCTTCGTCGCGAACGACTTCCTGCGCGGCATCCGTCGCAACTACTGGAACGTGCTGGAAGCGGTGCTCGTGTTTGCCGTACTGCTCTTTCTGTCGCGGACAATGGGCAACATGGCAGATATGCTGATCGCGCTCGGGGTGGGAAATTCGGGTTGGCTGATTGCCTCCAAGGTCGTCGGGTACGTCATCGTGGCGTTTGCGGTCTTGCTGATGTTCTGGATGATTTCCCTCGGCATAAGCTATAAGCAGGGGCCCTGGGCGCTCTTCCGCAATGCGGTCGTCATGACCGTTGGTACCTTCCCGCAGACCATCTTTTTTGCGATACTTGCGACCTGGCCCATCTTCCTGACGCTCTTCGGCGGAACGATTCTGACTGCGCTCGGTATCATTTTGATGCTGCTGATCGGAATTTCCTATATGCTGCTCGTCTGGCTGGATTATTCCCAGTGGGCATTCGATAAGTTTGTCAATCCGAATATGGGGTATGCGACGGGCAGAGGACTCTACAATAAGGACAAACAGGGAAAGAGCGAGCAAGCCGCGTCGCCCTCCATGGAGAGTGCAGCGATGCGCGAATACCGCCGCCAGATCGTGGCGATGGGTAAGAGCAAGCTTGTCTGCCGTCCCATCAAGCCAATTGATGACGATCTTGAGGTGTACCAGTTGCCCGATTCCTTCTCGCGGGAAGATCTGCAGCGCCTGCGCGACAGCAAGACGGCGATCGAGGAGGATACCAAGGCGTACGAGGAAGAACACAAGGACGACGAGCGCTATGTAGAATACAACCGCCAGTTTGAGGAGCGGGAGCGCGCATTGCAGGAGGAGGACACGGGCGGCAAAAATAAGAAAAAGAAGGCGCCCAAACCTCCCAAAATGCTCAATAAGCGGTGAGAGATGGGACAGGCTTACGAACACCTCTCCCGTTGGTTCGAGCGACTCAATGATGACTGCGGCTATGAACAATGGTCGCAGTATTTTCTTTCGGGGCTTGCCGGACTTGGCGCGGGAAACAAGGGATTGGAAGTTGGCTGCGGCAGCGGCGCGTTCACACGCGCGCTTGCCGGGGCGGGCTATTCGATGACGGGGGCAGATCTCTCTGTGCCCATGCTCTCGGAGGCGATGCGTCTTGCGCGGGAAGCGGGGCTTTGCATCCGCTACGTGCAGGCGGATGCTGCTAAACTTTCCCTTGGCGAGAAGTTTGACTTTCTGCTCTCGCCCAACGATTGCTACAACTATATTTCGCAGGAGAAGTTGCCGGCGGCATTCCGCCATGCGGCGGCTGCGCTCAGAAAGGGCGGATTCTTTTGGTTCGATCTTTCTTCCGCATACAAACTCCGCGAGAAAGTTGCAGATAATATCTTTGCGGACGACAGAGAGGATGTGACCTATCTTTGCTTTACCCATCTCTTTGCAGATCGCGTCGAGATGGACGTCACGCTCTTTGCCCGCCGTGCAGACGGCGCGTTCGACCGCCTGGATGAACAGCATACCCAGTATATCCACGAGACGCAGGACGTCATTGGCAAGCTGGAACATGCGGGATTTACCGTGCTTCGCGTCGAAGGACACCTCGGCGAAGAAGCGGCGGAAAGTGACAGGGTGAATTTTATATGCCGAAAAGCGTAAGTAAATTATATCGGGCGCTCGTCTTTGACGGACGGGTGTCCCTTGCAGTGATCGACAGCACCGCCATCGTCAACGAGGCGATCAGACGCCATCATCTCACGCCCGTCGCGGCGGCGGCGCTCGGTCGCATGATGACGGCGACGGTGTATCTTGCGGGCTGGCTCAAGGACGTGGGCAGCTCGCTCTCCGTCTCCGTGGACGGCGGGGGTGCAGGCGGCAAGATCGGTGTGGCGGCAGATGGTGCGCTTTCCGTGCGCGGCTACATCGAGCGTCCCGATGTGGAGCTCCCGCCCCGGGCGGACGGCAAGCTGGACGTCGGGCGCTGCGTCGGAAAGGACGGCACCTTTACCGTCATCCGCGACGACGGCGAGGGCATTCCCTTCGTCGGGACGAGCGAGCTCGTCTCGGGCGAGATCGCGGAGGACGTCTCCGCATACTTCCTGACGAGCGAACAGCGGCCCACGGCGGTCGCGCTGGGCGTCAGGATCGGGACGGACGGAACGTGCGTCGGCGCGGGCGGACTGTTCTTGCAGCCCATGCCCTATGCGGGTGAGGCTGCAATCGACTTTGCAGAGAAGCGGATCGCACAGTATCCCGATCTTTCGCGCGTCATCGAGACGCGCGGCGCGCAAGGCATCCTGTCCGATTTCGGCGCGACAGACGTCGCCGTGCTGGAGGCGCGCTTTGCCTGCCATTGTTCGCGCGAGCGGGCCGCTTCCGCAGTGCTTGCGATGGGCAGGGCGGATGCGCTTGCCCTCCTTGCCGAGCAGGGAGAGATCGCGGTGCATTGCCACTACTGCAATACCGATTACACATTTGACGAAGGGGACGTGAATGCCATCTTCGGGGAGAGCGAATGAAGGACGAAAGCGTACAGAAGCTGGATTTCAGCGATGAATTTTTATTGGAGAGCGTCGAGAACCGCTTTCAGGACGGCAACTACCTTGGCGCGCTGACGCTGCTCAACAAGCGCAACAAGATGTACGGTCCGAGTGCGGATGCGCAGGCGCTTGCCGCCGATATCTACGAGGCAATGGGGCTGTGGCAGCAGGCGGCGGATGCGTGGTTCCGCTTCCTGGATACCTGCAATGAGGCAGATTTCGGCGAGGGGTACGAGGGGCTTGCCGTCGCCTTTATGAACATGGGCAACGACGTGCAGTCCGCGCTGTACTATCACCGCGCCTTTGCGCAGGACGGGCAGGTCTCTGCTGAGGGGATTGCGGAGTTTGGCAACCTCGTGCGGCAGGCGACGGCGCCGCGGCTGCATTTTGTGCCGGACGAAGATTCTCCCTGTCCCGAGCTGCTTGCCGATGGGCTGACCTGCCTCAAGAACGGAGATCTGGAGACGGCGCGCAAGAAGTTCGGGGAAATTCCCGAGACCAGTTCGGACTATCCCTCCGCGGCGGGGCTTTCCGCCATGTGCACGCTCATGCTGGGGGACGAGGAGGGCGCGCAGAAGGAGTGCGAAGCGCTGCTTGCGGAGCATCCCGACAACGTGCAGGCTCTCACGACCTATTGCGCCGTGCTGGGTGCGCGGGAGGACAAGGAAGGAGCAAAAGAGGCGGCGCGTAGGCTCGCCGCACTTGAGACGGACGCGACGGACGATCTGTACCGCATTGCAACCGCGCTGTGCGAGACGGGGCTGGACGAGGAGGCGTATGAAAAGCTCACCGTCCTCAAGGACCGCCTGGAGTATGACGAAAACGTACTGTGGTTTCATGCCGTCGCCGCCTATAAGACGGGACGCATCGATCAGGCGATCCAATCGCTCGAGCTGCTGACGACCGTCTATCCGCGCAAGGCAGTCGCCGGATACTATTTAGAGCGCATGCGCGGGCTTGAGGACGGCGGCGAAAGCTTTTCCATGAGCTATTATTACCGCGTTCCCGAGGCGGAATACGCCACCATTGCCAACTTTCTTCTGGCGGCGTCCACGATGGAGGAGCAGGACGCCAAAAAGATCGCGTCCCTGCCCGAGCTTGACGAGTTTTTCCGCATTGCGTTTGACGAGATGGAGGGGCGGGACGAAAAGCTGCAGGCGCTCGCTGTGCGCGTCGCCGTGCGCACCCATTCGGACGCAGTGCTTCGCGAAGTACTTCTGGACAGCACGCTGGAGGAGTATGTCAAGATCTCCATTCTGCACGAGCTGACCATGCGCAATGCGGAGGATTCCTTTGGCGTGGTCATCTGCAACGTCTACCGCGAATTTTTCACGCACAAGATCGACGTCGGGCCCAAAAAGCGGGAGGCATTTATGAAGGCGTTTGCTGACGTCTATGCCAAGTTCGCACTTTTAGGCGACGAGAACGAGGGCAAGATCTGTGCCGCCGCCGAGGATATTTACACGACGCTCGAAGAGGCGGGGGCGCTCGATTACTGCGAGGAGCGCGCGGCGCTCGCAGCCGCCATCTACCGCGAGGCGCGCATCAAGGGCGGGGAGCATTCTCTGGAAAAGATCATCGACCTGTTTGACGCCAACCGCTATACGACGCAGGCGATTCTGGACTTTATGATGTAAGAGGGGCAAAACATGAGCAACAAGCAACTCATTGACTTTGACGGATTATTCGAGGAAAAATTGTCCGAATATATCCGCATGAATGCGGGAAAGTATTCCGAGAAGCAGTGGGAGAACATCATTCCCAAGCTGTACCAGCAGTTCGGCGATATTTACATCGCCAAGGCGGGCGCCACGCCCAAGGGTTACTATGCCGCCATGTCGGACGACGAGCTGTGCGAAACGCTCGCCCGCCATGTGGAGGAGGGGGTGCCTGTCTCCGACTTTTTGTGCCGGGAACTGGAGACGCGCGGCTGTCCCGACGCCCTCGTCTCCCTGCTCTCACGCGGCGAGGAGGAGATCGTCACGCTCGCCGTCAACCTCGCAGGCAGCAGCGTCAAGGCATTCCCCGCCTATTTTGACCTGCTCGTCGGGGACGTGAGCGCGGACGTCAAGGAGGCGGTCTGCGAGCAGCTCAAGAGCAACGCGGACGCCGCCAAGGACCAAGCGCTCACCTGCTATGAAGCGGGCATCGAGCGCGAACTCATGCTGGAGATCCTGTCCCGCTGCAAGGAGCGCGACGACCGCATCTATGAAATTCTGCTCAAAGAATTCCGCACAGGGGACGACGTTCCCATGCATGCGAGTTATCTCGCCGCCTACGGCGACGAGCGCGCGCTTCCGGTGCTGCTCGAGTATATCGACCGCGACGATATCAACTATCTTGAGTATCAGGAACTCAAGTACGCCATTGAAGCATTGGGCGGTGAGTACACCCGTCCCAGGGACTTCACGGACGACAAGTATTATCAAGAGATCATGGAGCAATCCTCGCTCCCGCCTGAGGACAAGAAATCGGACGCCTGAACTACTTAAAATCGGCATAAAAATGCGGCGCGCGCTCCCACGGGAGCGCGCGCCGCTTGGCTGTTGCATTACTTGATTTCGATCTGCCCGTGCCGCACACAGATCTCGCGGGCGAAGAAGCTTCTGAGCCCTGCAACGAGTGCCGCGTAGTCGCTGCACGCCATTGTCTCCACGGCGGAGTGCATCGCAAGCTGCGGGATGCCGATGTCCGCCGTAAGGACAGTCACATGCGAAAGGCTGATCGCGCCGAGCGTACCGCCGCTGCGCATATTGGAGCGGTTATAAAAACTTTGCAGCGGTGCGTCCGCCAGGGCAAAGAGCTTTCGGACGGCGGCAGCGGAGAGTGCGTCCGTCGTATAAGCTCCGCCCGCATGCCGTTTGAGTGCCGCGCCCTTGCCGAGGTATGCCCGCTCCTGCGGGTCGTACTTTTCGGGATGGTTGGGGTGGAATCCCTGCGCGCCGTCCAGCGAGAGGCAGAAGGAGCGGGAGAGTGCCAGGGAATGTCCCTGCGCGTCCAGCCCCTGCGCCGCCGTGATGCGCGTCAGGGTTGCGGAGAGAAAGTCGCTGTCCGCGCCCTGACGGGTGAGACTGCCCACCTCCTCGCCGTCCAGACAGGCGACGACGCGCATCCCCGTGCCGCCCTCGGCGAGCGCCTTGAGCGAGGCGCAGACACTGGCGAGGTTGTCGATGCGCGGTGCGCTGAGAAATTCGCCGTCCGCACCCCACAAATAGGGCTTTTCCGCGCAGGCGGCATATAAGTCAAAATCAACCGCGTCCCTGACGATATCTGCAAACTCCCTTGCGCCGAGGCAGAGCAGGGGAAGATCGGCTTGTTTGTCGGGTGCAAATCCCGTGTTGGCGTCGCGGTTGAGATGGATGGCGAGGGAAGGAAGGGTGACGAGGAAGTCACTGGCATACGGCTCGGAGACGAGCGCGCTCCCCCGTTCGCGGATGACGCGCCCCGCAATGCGCAGCGGGCGGTCGAAGTAGCTGTAATACAGCCCGCCGCCGTACGCCTCGGTGTTGAGCCGCGTATCGTGCGCGTCGGAGAGCGAAGGAGAACTTTTGAGTTTGAGGGCGGGGGAATCGGTATGGCTCGCGGCGATCTTGAAGCCTTGGGCGGCATCGCCGACGCAGAAGGCGATCAAGGCGCAGCCGCCGCGCGTGACAAAGTACTTCCCGCCGCCTGTCAGCGTCCACGGCTCCTGTTCGGAAAGCTCCGTAAAGCCGTTTTGGAGCAAACAGGCGCGCGCATTCTCTGTCGCCTGATAGGCGGTATAAGAAGTTTCAAGAAAATTGAGTAGTTCTTTCATAGTTACCTCGGAATACGATCGTCACGGGCTATTATAGCGTGCATTCTTGGAAAAAGCAATCCAAAATGCGGGGAAAATTTCCAAAAGGGTATTGTCAAAACGCATGCTCTGTGGTACAATCTATAGAAGATACTTATAGGAGATGACACAAAATGTGGTTTGACGAGAGTATATTTTATCAGATCTATCCGCTCGGCTTCTGCGGCGCGGAGCGGCAGAACGATTTCGGCGAGGTGCGCCACCGCCTCTCGCTCATCGAGGCGGAAATTCCCCGCCTGAAGGAGCTGGGTATCGGCGCCGTGCTGTTTAACCCGCTCTTCGAGAGCGAGCGCCACGGCTATGACACGGTGGACTTCTTCAAAATTGACAGGCGGCTTGGGACCAATGAGGAATTCAAGGCGCTCGTTGCCGCCTTCCACGCGGTCGGCATCCGCGTCGTGCTGGACGGCGTGTTCAATCACGTCGGCAGGGCGTTCCCGCCCTTTCAGGAAGTGCTGCAAATGCGTGAGGGGACGGACTATAGATTCTGGTTCAACATTGATTTCCACGGCAATTCCGCCTACAACGACGGGCTGAACTATGAAAACTGGGAGGGGCATCCCGAACTGGTCAAGCTGCGCCTTGATAATCAGGACGTACAGAACTATCTGATGGATGCGGTGCGCTTCTGGATGGACGAGTTTGAAATCGACGGGCTGCGGCTGGACGTGAGCTATCTGCTCCCGCCGTGGTTCATGGAGCTGCTGCGCCGCACGGTCAACGAAAAGAAGTCCGATTTTTTCCTGGTCGGCGAGGTTATTCACACCAACAACTTCCAGCAGAACGTCTGCCCCGAGCGGCTCAATTCCATCACCAACTATGAGGGATTCCGCAGCATGCTATCGGCGTTTAATTCGGGGAATCTCTTTGAGATCGAGCACAACATGTCCCGCCTGTTCGCCTCCACGCCGTGGGCGCTCTTCCCGGGTAAAAATCTTCTGAACTTCGTGGACAATCACGATGTCGAGCGCGCCTGTACGGCGCTCAAAAACAAGGCGAATCTCAACAATCTCTACACGCTGCTCTTTACGATGCCCGGCATTCCCTGCATTTATTACGGTTCGGAGTTCGGCGCGGAGGGGGATAAGTCCGATCTCGATTACAAGCTGCGCCCCTTCATCGGCGATATCGATAAAACGGCGCATCCCGAACTGGTCGCGCATATCAAAAAGCTTTCCGCCATTCGCAGGGGCTCTCCCGCACTCGCATACGGGACGTATGCCAAGGCGACGTGCATGAATACCAATTTCTCCTTTGTGCGGGAGTATCAGGGGGAAAAGATTATCGTCGCCGTCAATATCGGCGACGGCGACTGCACCGTGCGCGTCGAGGAAGCGGAAGGAGTCAACCTTTTGGACGGACAGGTGCGCAATCTTAACGATATCTATCTGCCGCCGCACACCGCATGCATCTATCGTAAAAATTGAGACATATAAATGTAAAATGCAAACCAAATTTGTGAATTTGCTTTTTATTAAATTTTAAGTAAAATATTTCAGAATAATGTTGACAAAATGCAAATCTCTGCTATAATATGGGCGAAGATCAGCGAGGGTACCGACCTCAATATATACACATGCTGATCAAGGGCAGCTGACCCTGACCGAAGACGCGGCGAAACAGCGAAGGAGAAAACATGGTACAGTACACGTTGGACGCAAAGAAGAGGGGGGTAGATGTCTCCAAGGAACTCTACGGCATCTTCTTCGAGGACATCAATCAGTCTGCAGACGGTGGTCTGAATGCGGAAATGGTCATCAACAACTCGTTTGAATTTGCGTATTTCGCGTACGACGATTTCAACGGCGAAAGCCCTGTGGATGCGCGCAGTGCAAACTGGTTCTACTGGGACATCTACGGCGCAGGCCCCAGGTATATTTCCGACAGGGGCGGTATGAATGCCAATAACCCGCACTATATGGTGCTCCATGTCGGCGGAATCTATCATCTGGAAAATCCCGGCTATTACACCAACGGCGGGTACGATATGTACGGTATGCCCGTCTATAACAAGGAGACCTATAACTTCTCCATGTGGGTGAAGCGCATGGGCTTCAAGGGCGTTGCCAAGGTATATATCCGCGGCGCGCACGGCCGCCACACGACCATCGGCGAGATCGCGATCCCCGAGGGTAACGAGGGCGACTGGATCAAAGTCACCACCTCCGTCGTGGCAGAAAAGGATACGATGGGGCGCCTGTGCATCGTGCTCGAGGGCAACGGCATGATCGGCATCGACTACGTCTCCCTGCTTCCTGCGACGACCTGGGGCGACCCCAACAAGTATCGCAACGGCAAGCTTTCTCCCCGCCTTGTGCAGGTTCTGAAGGACTGCCACCCCTCGTTCGTCCGCTTCCCCGGCGGCTGCGTCGTCGAGGGCGACGTCTCCTTCGACTATCAGTACAAGTGGCGCAACACGGTGGGGCCTCTGGAACAGAGAAAGCAGATCCCCAACCTGTGGCGCTATCTGCAGTCCTACGGGATCGGCTTCTATGAGTACTTCTGCCTGTGTGAGGATATAGGCGCAACGCCGCTTCCCGTGCTCCACTGCGGGCTTCTCTGCCAGATCCGTATGGGCGAGCAGCGCAAGACGGGGTACCAGCGCATCATGCCCGGCACGCCGGCATTCAAGACGGAGGTCATCGACAACGTCGCCGACCTCATCTACTTCGCCAAGGGCGACGTTTCTTCGAGCGATCCCAACGAGTCCTACTGGGCAAAGGTGCGTACCGATATGGGGCACCCCGCGCCCTTCGAACTCAAGTATATCGGCATCGGCAACGAGAACTGGGGCTATGAGTACTTCGATAACTTTGCATCCTGCCTTCTCGGCGTGCGCCAGTATCGCTACAAGGGCAGAATGACCGACCTTCTCAAACTCTTCGATATCACGGTCGTGACGTCGGCAGGCGTGGATATCCGCCCGCAGGACAGCAACGACAGCTGGAAGGTCATCAACGAAAAGTACCGCGACATGATCGTGGACGAGCACGTCTACAACTCCTATCAGTGGTTCATCGACAACACAAAGCGCTATGACTGCTACGACAGAGATGGTGCAAAGGTATTCATGGGAGAGTACGCAATGCACACGATGTCGGACGGCAGAGGCCGTCTCAACGGCGACAACAACCTGCGCAGCGCCCTTGCGGAGGCGGCATTCCTGACGGGCTGCGAGCGCAACTCTGACGTCGTCAAGATGACCTGCTATGCGCCCCTGTTTGCGTCCACGCTTAACTATCGCTGGACGCCCGACATGATCTGGTTCAACGCGCACGAAGTCATGCTGACGCCCAACTACTACGTGCAGCAGATGTTTGCTGCCAACGTCGGCAACTATACGCTGACCGATGTCTCTGAGGTCAATGACGACAACGCGGGCGGACTTTTGTTCGGCGGTCACCGTACGGCGAGCGCCGTCAGGAGCGTCACGGTGCGCGATCTCAAGACGGGCGAGACGCTCTATCACCACGACTTTAAGGACGGAATGGGCGGCTGGAAGGTCTATCCCAACTCCCGCGGCGGGCATATCGAAAACGGCGAGCTCATCGTCGAGGAGAGCGAAGCGTTCAACGGCTTCTACTATGATGATCAGAAGTTCAGCGACTGCGAAGTGCTCATCGATTTCCGCAGATTGTACGGCGAGCAGTCCTTCATCGCAGGCGTCGGCGTTGCCGATGTCCGCGACGCGGGCACCGTCGACTGCGCGGGCTTCTCCATCTGCTGCCAGTACGGCAAGAACCATAAGGGCTATGATGTCTCCTTTGACAAGCGTGTCGATTTTATGCGCACTGTCTGCGAGATGATGGGCAAGGATAAGTTCCTCGGCTACAGCCCCGAAGGCAACACTATCAAACTCGTCTATACCAAAAAGACGTTCACGGCGTCCATCAAGAGGGACGGCGAGTGGCACGAAGTGCTGTTCAAGAATATCTGGAAGGTCAACGAGCGTATCTTCCAGTCCGCGACCGTGGGCGACGACGGCAAGATCTATCTGAAGGTTGTCAACGTCTCGGGCAAGGACGAGGAGATGCAGGCAAAGCTTGTCGGCTTTACGGGCAAGACCAAGGCGCACGTCACGACGCTGTGGCACGAGGATGTGACGGTCATCAATGAGATCGGCGTCCGCTACGGCAAGCAGATCAACATTGCGCCTGTCGAGAGCGATATCGCACTGGACGGCGATACCTTGAAGGCGACCATCAAGAACAACAGCGTTTCGGTCTTTGTAATCGAGTAACTGAAAGGCTTGAAAGCCGACCCGTTCGCGGGTCGGCTTTTTCGTATACAGAAAAAAAGCATAATCGACGGACTTGTCCCATACCATATACCATGCTGGAATTTCTTCCGCCGCGCATTCTGGATGCAGTGCGGCATGTCAATCTCAATTCCCTGTATGAACTTCGCATTCGTGCGGACAAACCGCTGCGTGCCAACGTCGGCGGGGAGTATTGTTACCTCGGCGATCGCGGGACGAGCGTGCGGGCGGGGGACGCGCTTCTGCCGACGATGCAGGAGGTCGAGGACATCGTCTTTGCGGCGAGCGGCTACTGCGTGTATTCGGTCGCCGAACAGATCAAGCAGGGCTTTGTGACGGGCGCCTGCGGCGAGCGCATCGGAATCTGCGGCTCCTATGTCTATGAAAACGGGGGCGCACTCTCCATCCATGCCGTGACCTCGGTGTGCATCCGCATTCCGCACGCAGTGGAGGGCTGTGCCGCGGCAGTGTATGAGAGATGTTTGCAAGATCGGATGCGCTCTCTCCTTATTCTCTCGCCGCCCGGGGAGGGTAAGACGACCATGCTGCGCGATCTGACGCGCCTCGTCTGCGAGCGACGCGGGCTGAATGTGCTCGTGAGCGACGAGCGCGGGGAACTTTCGGCGGGCGATCTGGGGGCGACGGCGGACGTCGTGCGGTATGCCGACAAACTCACCGCGTTCACGGCGGGGATCAGGGCAATGCGCCCCGATCTCGTCGTCACGGACGAGTTGCTCCCGGAGGACTATGCGGCGGTAAAGCGTGCGATCGAGGGCGGCATCTTTGTGTTTGCGTCGGCGCACTTGAAGCGGGTGCGGGACGTGCCGCAAAAACTCTTTGAGCGCTATGTCGTGTTGGACGGGCTGGGGCGCGTCGGCGCCATATACGGAGCGGACGAGCGTGCTATGGCTTAAGCTGCTTTTGGCGGGCTGCGTCATCGCGTTCGGTGTCGGCATGGGCTATTTTGCGGCGGGAAAGTACCGCAGCCGGGCGCGCTTCTTTGCGCAGCTGCATGATTTCAACGAAAGGTATCTGACGGAACTTGGCTATGCGAGAAAGCCGCTTTCCGTTTTGCTGAAGGAATATGCAGGCAGCGGGGACTTTCAAAGGACGCTCGAGCGCTTTTCTTCCGAGCATGTGGCGCAGGTGCGGCTTTCCTATCTGACCGATGCGGAAAAGAAGGAGTGTTCGGACTATTTCTCCATGCTCGGGCGCGGCGACGCGCACTCCCAGCGCGAATATTTCGGCGCGCGGAGGGGTGCACTCGGCGAGAAGAAGTCCGCGTGCGAAAAGCAAGCAAAAGAGAAGGGGGAGCTTTACCTCAAGTTGGGGCTTTTGGCGGGGCTTGCCTTTGTCATTCTCATCGTGTAATGGATATCTCCATCATCTTCAAACTGGCGGCAATCGGCATTATTGTGACGGTCGTCTGCCAGGTCTTAAAAAAGTCGGACAGAGACGATATCTCCACCGTCGTCTCCATTGTGGGGCTCGTGCTCGCCCTGACGGTCGCCGTGACGATGATCGGCGATCTGTTTGAGACGGTACAGGAAATTTTCGGAGTGACATGACGACGCAGATCTTTCAGCTCGTGGGCGTTGCCTTTGTGACGGCGGTCGCGGCGATCCTTGTAAAGAGCACGAAGCCCGAGCTTGCCCTTGTCGTGACCATTGCGGGCAGTATCATCCTGCTGCTGTTTGCGCTTGAGATCTTCCGCGGCAGCATGGATATCTTTGCGGAGATCGCCGAAGCGACGGGGCTGAGCGCGACGATCGTCAGGACGCTTTTAAAGATGGTCGGGATCGGATATATCGTGGAGTTCAGCGCGGGCGTTCTGCATGATTTCGGGCAGGATTCTCTGGCGGACAAGCTCATCTTTTGCGGAAAGATCGTCATTCTTGTCCTTGCCGTTCCCATTCTGGAGAGCGTCTTGGGACTGGTAAGCGATCTGTTGGGGTTGATCACATGAGGCGTGCATGTTCGTTCAGGCGGCGCGTCATGGCTCTGTTTGCGCTGCTATGCCTGCTCCTTTTGTGTCTGACACTGTCTTCGGAGCCGGTCGCAGCTTCCGCGCTCACGGCGGAGGAAGAGGCGGCGATTGAGCAATTGCAGGAAGAGGTCCAAAAGCTTCTGGAGGCGCTGGATACCGAGGAGTTGGAGGCATATCTCGCGACCCTGCCGCAGTACGAAGGGAGCGATCTCAAGGAGATGCTGGCGAGCATCGTCACGGGGGATTTTTCGCTCGACTATTCCTCGCTGTGGCAGTCGGTGCTTGCGCTCGTCTGGGAGGAGGGGAAGGTCATGCTTCCCGCCTTTGCGGTCATTCTGGCGGTGACACTGCTCTGTGGCATTCTCAACTCTGCCAAGAACGGATTTCTGAAGAGCACGATGACCGATATCATCCACTTTGCCGCCTATCTTTCGGTCGGCGCGGTGCTGCTCTCCGTTCTGATCTCCGTCCTGCAGGCGGGCTTTTCTGCGATCGGAAGTATGCAGCGGCAGATGCAGATCATCTATCCCATCCTGCTTACGCTGATGGCGGCGAGCGGGGGCGCTGTGTCGGCGGGGATCTATCGCCCTGCCGTCGCCTTTCTCTCGAGCGCTGTGTGCGAAATGTTCACTGCCGTGGTGCTGCCGACGTCCGTCGTTGTCATCGTGCTCACCTTTGTCGGCAGTCTCTCCGACGAGGTCAGGACGAGCAAACTCGGGGATTTTTTCAAGAGCGTCAACAAATGGCTCATCGGACTTGCGCTCGGACTCCTGGGCATCTTTCTCACGGTGCAGGGCATCACGGCGGCGCAGTACGACGGGATCTCGCTGCGCGCGGCAAAGTATCTCGTCTCGGGGTCGGTTCCCATTGTGGGCGGCTTTTTATCGGGTGGTCTCGATCTTGTGCTGGCGGGGAGCGCGCTTATCAAGAATGCCGTCGGGTCGTTTGCCGTCTTTTTGTTGTTCGGCGCCATCCTTCGTCCCGTGCTCCTGTTTGCGGCATTTCAGCTCTTTTTGCGGCTGAGTGCTGCCGTGGCGGAGCCGGTCGGGGGCAGGATCTCAGCCTTTCTGTCCCGCCTTGCGTCTGATTGCGGGTTCTTCCTCGCGGGACTGTGCTGCATCGCCTTTCTGTATTTTCTCACGCTCATTTTGCTCGTCTGTTCCACGGGAGTGATCTTCTGATGACGCAGTATATTTTAAGCATTGTCGGCGTCGTGCTGTTGTCGGCGCTCATCACGATCGTCGCGCCAAGCGGCAAGATGGGGCAGTTTCTGAAGGGGGCGACCAAACTCGTCACGCTCTTTGTGATGCTCGCGCCGCTCAGGGGGCTTATTTCGGGCGAGGGACTTGCCTTTTCTGTCGCCGAGCTGGAGACGGATGAAGCGTATCTTGCGTACTGCGCGCAGGAACTTGCCGCGCAGGACGAGGAGGAAATTGTCCTCTGGCTCGACGAGACATACGGCGTCGCGGGTCAGGTGCAGGTCGAGCGCAATGCGGATACGACATTTTCCTATCAAAAAATCGCTGTTACCATCACAAATTTCGGAATATATGAACAGGACGAGCATATACATATTAGTGAGCAGATCGAAAATGCGCTTGAAACCCGTTACGGATGCGAAGCGGAGGTCATGTGAAAGAGGCACTGAAAAAGCTGTGGGAAAATAAGACGGCGCGCATTCTTCTCATTGCCCTGATAGCGCTTGCGCTGCTTCTGGGATGCTGGTTTGTCTTCGGAAAGACGGAGGACGCGCCAACGAGCACCTATGCGCCCACCGCGCAGGAAGAACGGATCGGCGCGCTGCTTTCGGAGATCGATGGTGTTGAGCGTGTGACGGTCATGGTCACGGAGGAGGACGGCGTTCCGGTCAGCGCGGTGGTCGTATTTGACGGCGAGGACGGAATCCTCGTCCGCCTCAGGATCACGCAGATCACGGCAAACGCGCTCAACCTTGCGGACAATCGGATCTATGTGTATCCGTCTGACAAAAAATAATTGTATAGAAGGAGAATAGAAATGTCCAACACCAAGAAAATTGCCCTGATGTCGACGCTCGTCCTGCTGCTCGCCGTGACGGCTGTCTGCAACTTTGTCCTTGCGGGGACGCAGTCACAGGACGTAGACGCCGCAGTCGAAGCAAACTATTTCACGACATATCGCGCCGAACGAAATACAACGCGAAGCGAAGAGTTTGTGCAGCTTGACAGCATCATTTCGGCGTATGAGCCGGGTACGGAGGAGTACGATGCCGCCGTCGCGCGCAAGCAGGAACTCGTGGAGATGATGGAGGATGAACTCATCATGGAATCCATCATCAAGACGATGGGCTTCTCCGATGCGGCGGTTGCGATCGGGGATTCGGAAAATATCAACGTCTTTGTCAATTCCAGCGAACTGACGAGCGAAATGGTCACAAAGATCTTCTATGTGCTGGAAGAGGAACAGCAGGTGCGGGACGGAAATATTATAATTATGCCTGTTTACGCGGAAAGTTGAAAAAAACAGTGGTAAATTTGCAAAAGATGTGCTATAATGGTTGCAAAGGAGACTGTTATGGCAAGTATCAAGTACAATCCCAACGGTCAGAAGGGAAAAATTACCTATAATTCGGATATCGTGAGCGGCATTGCCGTTCTCAGCCTGCGCGAGACGGAGGGGATCGAGCTCGTGTCGTCCAAAAATCACGGCATCAAGATCTGCTTTGAGAAAGAGGGCGTCTTTGTGGATATCTCCGTCATTGCATACTATGGCTACAAGGTGCCCGAACTTGCGTTCCGCATCCAGCAGAATATCAAGCAGATGGTGGAGTCCATGACGAAGTACAAGATCGCGAAGGTGGACGTCCACGTTACGAGCGTCATTTTTCCTGCGTCCAGGACGCAGCCGCCTGTGGAACAGGAAGCGCCCGTTGAACAAGCGGCAAACGCATAACAAACGCGCCGTTCCCTCTCGCTTGCGAGGGGGAACGATTTACATGAGGATAACATTATGAGAAGTGATGCGCGGGAAGCCGCATTCAAGATCGTGTTCGCAGACCTGTTCGGCGGCGACGGCGAAAAGAACTTTCGGGCAGGCGTCTACCGGCTCGCAAAGCTCAAAGAGGAGGAGATAGCGTTTGCAGAACGCATCGTAAACGCTGTTCTGACGCATAAGGACGAGCTGTCCAGGGAGATCGCCGAGACGGTGACGCGCTTTGCGGACTATCGCATCTACCCCGCAGACAAGGCGGCAATGCTCATCGCCCTTGCGGAGATCAGGTACATGGATGATATTCCGCCCGTCGTCTCCGTTTCCGAGGCAACGGCGATCGCACGCAAGTACTCTACGGAGAAGTCGGCGGACTTTGTCAACGGCGTATTGGGGGGAATCATCAACAAATGACGATCATCGACGGAAAAAAGACCGCCGCCGAGATCCGCGCGCAGCTGCGCGGCAAAACGGCGGCATTTGAAGAAAAATACGGTCAAAAGGTGGGACTTGCGGTCGTGCTGATCGGCGAGGATCCCGCCTCGCAGGTCTATGTCCGCAACAAGATCAGGGGATGCGAAGAAGCGGGGATCCGCTCCTTTGCGCATTACCTGCCCGCGGACGTAACGCAAGCGGAGGCAGAGGAATTGGTGCGCGCGCTCGCTTCGGACGATGCGGTGCACGGCATCCTCGTTCAGCTTCCTTTGCCCAAACATCTGAATGCGGACAAAATTCTCGCATGTATCCCCGCAGAGAAGGATGTGGACGGATTTTCCGCGGAAAATATCGGAAGCCTTGCGCGAAACGAGGAATGCACTGTCGCCTGCACGCCCTTGGGCGTCATGGAGCTTCTGCACCGCTACGGCGTGGAACCGCGCGGCAAGCGCGCCGTCGTCATCGGCAGAAGCAACATTGTCGGGCGTCCTATGGCGCTCCTGCTGCTCAATGCCGATGCGACCGTGACAATTTGTCATTCGCGCACCGTCAATCTGGCGGAAGAGTGTGCGCGCGCCGATATTCTGATCGCGGCGATCGGGAAGCCCAACTTTGTCACGGCCGATATGGTAAAGGAGGGCGCTGTCGTCGTCGACGTCGGGATCAATCGCGTGGACGGCAAACTCGTGGGGGATGTGGACTTTGCGGCGGTCTCGCAGAAGGCGTCGCTGATTACGCCCGTCCCCGGCGGCGTCGGTCCCATGACAATCGCAATGTTGCTGCAAAATGCAGTATCCTGTGCGGAGCGTGCGATGCGATGAACTTTCACGACCGGTATGAAATTTACCGCGCACACTTTGAAGCGTATCTGCAAAAGAAGTGCGCGGAGATGGCGTTTGAGCCGAAAATTCTCACGGAGAGCATGCGCTACTCCCTGCTTTCAGGGGGCAAGCGTGTGCGCCCCGTGCTCTTTTTTGGTGCGCTTGCGGCATTTGGTGTTGATTGGCGGAGCAACGAAGATTTTGCCGTCGCACTGGAGAGCATTCACACCTATTCGCTCATCCATGACGATCTGCCCGCTATGGATAACGATGACTTCCGCAGGGGCAGGCCGTCCAACCATAAAGTGTTCGGCGAGGCAAATGCCATTCTGGCGGGAGATGCTCTGCTTTCCTATGCCTTTGATCTGCTGCTTGCTGCGTGCGTGCGGGGCGAAGGGTATCTGCGCGCCGCGCAGGCGCTCTCAAAGGCTGCGGGTGCCGCGGGAATGGTCGCGGGGCAGTCGGCGGACCTTCTCTATACGGGCGAAAACGGCGGAGAAGCGGAGCTTCTTTGGATCTATCGCAACAAGACGGGGCGCCTGATCGCCGCACCGCTCGTCATGGCGGCATGCATCGCGGGAAAATATGCGGCGGAAGCGGAAGAATTTGGTCTGGAACTCGGAAATCTGTTCCAGCTGACGGACGACATCCTCGATGCGTCGGGTGAAAGCGAGAAGCTCGGAAAGACGGTTGGAAAGGACGAAGCGGAACAAAAACTGACCGCGGTCAAAGTGTATACGCTTGCGGGTGCAAGAGAGCGGGCGGAAGTCTGTGCCGCGCACTGCAAAACCATTCTTGCTGCGATGAAGGATGCGGACACCGCTTTTTTGTATGGGATCGTTGATTACGTCCTGAAGAGGGACAGGTGAAACATGGTGCAGATCATGTCACACGAGGCGCTTTGCGGCGCCTCCATTGCGCAATTAAAGAAATATTGCGAGCAGCTGCGGGAGGAGATCTTTCAGACGGTTGCCGTGCGCGGCGGGCATCTCGCGTCCAACCTTGGGGTCGTGGAGCTCACGGTGGGGCTGCACCGCGTATTTGAGTTTCCCAAGGATAAGATCATTTTTGACGTCGGGCACCAGTGCTATGTGCACAAACTTCTCTCCGGGCGCGCTGAGCGCTTCTTTACTCTGCGCCAGAGAGGGGGGATTGCCGGATTCCCCAAGCGGTCGGAGAGCTCGTATGACAGCTATGATACGGGGCACGCGGGGACGTCCGTCTCTGCCGCGCTCGGCATTGCCAAGGCGCGCGATTTAAAGGGCGAGGATTTTCAGGTTGTTGCCCTGATCGGCGACGGCTCGCTCAATAATGGACTCGTCTACGAGGCGCTCAACAGCTTAAAAATTCTCAATACCAAGGTGCTCATCGTCTTAAACGACAATGGCATGTCCATTTCGCCCACCGTCGGCGGCACGCATGAGGTGCTGAATGAGATGAAGTGTGGCGCTGCGTCGCAGGAAGATATCGCCCTCTTTGAGCGGTATGGCCTGAAATATATGGGCATCTATAACGGGAACGACCTTGCAGAGGTCATCCCCGCCTTAGAACAGGCGAAGGCGGCGCTCGCTTCAGACAGCGTGCTTTTGCATGTCACGACGCGAAAGGGACAGGGATATGCGTTTTGTGAGCAGGAGCCGGGCAGAACGCACGGGATCTCGCCCGCCAAGCCGAAGTCTGAATACTCCGCGGCGCTGGGGGAAGAGCTCGTTGCCATGGCGAAAGAGGACGAGAGAATCGTTGCTGTCACGGCTGCAATGACGGATGCGCTCGGTCTGCGTCCCTTCTTCAACAAATTCCCCGAGCGGGCGTACGACGTCGGGATCTGCGAGGAGCATGCCTCGGTGCTCGCTGCTGCGCTTGCGACGCAGGGGATGCGCCCTTATTATGCCATCTATTCCACCTTTTTGCAGCGCGCCTTCGATGAAATTATTCACGATATCTGCGGACAGAATCTGCCTGTCACGCTCTGCATTGACCGTGCGGGGATCTCCGGCTCGGACGGGGAGACGCATCAGGGCGTATTTGACCTGTCCTATCTTGCGTCAATCCCCAATCTGACGATCGCGATTCCCAAAAATATCGCAGAATTTCGCGCCATACTGCACGAGAGCACGCATATGAACGGGCCGCTTGCCATCCGCTACCCGAGAGAGGGGGAGAAGGGCGTCTCAGACGGCATTGAAATTGGAAAATTTGAAGTTTTGCATAGTACTATGTCTGACATAACAGTCTATGCGGCGGGCGAACGATGTGTAAAGATCGCGCAGAACGTCATACAGGCGGCGCAAAGGGAGGGAATTGAAGTTTCCCTCGTCAATGCGCGCTTTGCAAGGCCGCTGGATACGCAGATGCTGCTTGAACGGAAGGAAAAGTATGTCATTACACTGGAAGATAACGTCTTGCGCGGCGGCATTGGCGAGGCGATCGCAAATGTTCTTGTCAACAGCGGGAAGTTTGTCTATTCCTTCGGCTATCGCGATGCATTTATTCCGCACGGCGGCGTAGCGGAGCTGATGGAAGAATTCGGACTGAATGCGGATGACATCCTTCAATGTATTAGGGAGTGTCATGCGCGCGGATAGCTTTTTTGCGGAAAAGTACGGTTCGCGGACGCGTGCAAAGGAGATCATGAAAAAGGGGCTCATTCTGCGCGGCGGGAAAGTGCTCTCGCCTGCGGACGACGTGTCCGATGCCGACCAATTTACCTTTCTCTCGGATGAGGCGCTGCGTGTCTCGCGCGGCGGCTATAAACTGGAACGTGGACTTTTGGCGTTCTCGCAGAGCGTCGAAGGAGGGGTATTTGCCGATCTCGGCGCGAGCACGGGCGGTTTTTGTGAGGTGCTTTTGTCGCGCGGTGCGCAACGTGTGTATGCCGTCGACGTCGGGAAAGATCAGCTTGCGCCCTCGGTTGCGTCCGATCCGCGCGTTGTCGTGTTGGACGAGACCAATGCGCGTTATCTTCGCCGCGAAGATTTTGACCTTCCCCTTGACGGCATTGTCTCCGATCTGAGCTTTATTTCGCTGTCCCTGATTCTGCCCGTGATCGCAGGCCTGCTCGATGACGGCGGCAGGGCGTTTGTGCTTTTTAAGCCGCAGTTCGAATGCGGCGGAGTCGGACTGAAAAAGGGCGGCATTTTACCCGTCAAAATGCACGGTGTGCTGCTGTCGCAGTTTTACGATCAATGCCTTGCCGTGCAGCTCGCGCCTCAGGGGATCGTCAACGCGCCCATCCATGCGCACAAAAATGTGGAGTATATCGTGTTCTTAAAAAAGGGCGGGGTGCCGATCGCGCGGGAGCAATTTTTGCACCGCGCACAGGAGCGCCCTTTCCCGGAAGAAATTTGAGAAAACCCCTTGCATATATTCACCAATTGTTGTATAATAACCGCAAATGAAACTCGGGATCTTTTACAACCGCGATCAGGCTGACGCCTTCGTCGCAGAGCGCCTCGCAGCAGACATACGCCGTCATGGACATGCCGCGATCATTTACAGCGATCTGAAGGAGATCGGGCAGGTCGACAGGCTCATCGTGCTCGGCGGCGACGGGACGATGCTTCGTGTCGCCCTGCGCGCGTCCGTTTTGAATATTCCCATTGTGGGCGTCAATTTCGGTACGCTCGGCTTTCTTACGGAGTTTGAGCGCGACGAGTGCGAGCGCGTTGTGCCGCTTGCGCTGGACGCGCATTGCGCCATGCTCAGGCGCTCCATGCTGGAGGCGGAGCTCAACGGGAAGACGTTTGACTGTCTCAATGAGCTTGCTTTGCTGCATCCCGTCTATCCGGGAAGGGCGAACAAGGTCGTGCGGATCGCCGTCACCATCGACGGGAGCCATGCCGGTGAGTTCGTTGCGGACGGGCTCATCGTGACGACGCCGACCGGCTCCACCGCCTATTCGCTTTCGGCGGGCGGGAGCATCATGACGCCCGACTGTGAGACCTTCCAGCTCACGCCCGTCTGCGCGTTTTCCATGCGCAGCCGTCCCATTGCCTATTCTGATAAGAGTGAACTGGGCTTTTCCCTCTTGAAGGGGGAAGTCGTGCTCTACGGGGACGGCGTCTACCTTGGAGAAGCGGGCGCAGACGATCGGCTGATCGTGCGAAAATCCGCGCGCACCGTCACATTTCTGACGCGGGGCCTGAGCGAGTATTTCCGCCGCATGACGGAAAAGATCAATTAAAGGGGGCATGGGATGATGCGCAATCAGCGACAGGAAGCCATCCTTTCGCTCATTGAGGAGCGTGAAATCGAAACGCAGGGGGAACTGTGTGCGGCGCTTGCCGCGCGCGGTTTTTCCGTGACGCAGGCGACGGTCTCCCGCGACGTGAAGGACCTGCATCTGTTCAAGGTCCGCGGGACGCAAAAGCGCTTCCGCTATGCCTGCGCGGCGCAGTCGGAGGGGACGCTTTCGGAAAAGCACCGCGAGTTGTTTCGTGCAAGCGCGCTCACCGTCCGTCCCGTCGGGAACCTGGTTGTCGTCAAGACGCTGCCCGGCAGCGCGTCCAACGCGGGCGTTGCGGTGGATGAACTTGCCTTCCGCGAGGTCGCGGGGAGCATTGCGGGGGACGACACCCTGCTTCTCATCTGCGAGAGTGCGGAGGACGGCAAGGCGGTTGCGGAGCGGCTCTTAGCCGTCATCAAAGGTTGATATGTTACAAAAGCTGCTCATACAAAATGTTGCGCTCATCGAGCGCGCTGAGTTGGAATTTTCGCCCGGCGTCAATGTGCTGTCTGGCGAGACGGGCGCGGGAAAATCGGTCATTCTGGACGCGATCGACTTTGTGCTCGGCGCCAAGGCGGACAGGAGCCTGATTCGCTCGGGCGAGTCCTTTTGCGCCGTGCGCGCCGAATTTTCCTGTTCCGATCCCCGCGTTGCGGCGCTGCTTGAGGAATTGGACGTGGAGCCGGACGAGACGCTCATCCTTTCCAGGCGGCTCTCGGCGGACGGCAAGGGCGCGCTGAAGATCAACGGCTGCGCCGTGACGGCGGGCATGCTTCGCCGCCTGACTGCGCTTTTGGTGGACGTCCACGGGCAGAGCGAGCATTTTTTCCTCTTGAAAGAGTCCAATCAATTAAAGCTTCTCGATGACGTGTCGGGCGAGGAAGTCGCTGCCGTCAAGGAGCGCCTGAATGCCCTGCTTGCGCGCAGAAAGCAGATCGTCGCGGACCGCGCAAAGTTCGGCGGGGACGAGAGCGAGCGGGAACGCCGCCTCGATATCCTGAAATTCCAGATCGATGAGATCGGACGGGCGGACCTCAGGGAGGGGGAGGAAGAGGAACTCATCTCCTTCCGCGACCGCTGGCGCAACGCCGAAAGAATCCTCGATGCACTGGGTGCGGTGCGGCAGTACCTCGGGGCGGACGGCGGCGGTGCCGATACGCTGCGCAGTGCACAGCGCGCGCTTTCGCCCATCGGTCGGTTGGATGAGCGGTATGCGGCGCTCTCCGAGCGCTTGGAGGCAGCGGCTGCGGAAGCCGAGGACATTGCCGAGACTGCGCAGGAGTATGCGGACGAACTGGACATTGACGAGCGGGAAGCGGAGCGCGTTGAAGCGCGCCTGGATGAACTCAAGGCGCTCAAGAAAAAATACGGCAGTTCGGTTGCGGAAATTCTCGCCTTTCATCAGCGCGCGGAAGAGGAGTATGAGATGCTCTCGGACAGCGGCGCGCGGTACGAGGCGCTGGGCGCCGAACTGGAAAAGACAGAGGACGCGATCTTTGCTGCCTGCCGGGCGCTGACCGGGGTGCGCAAGGACGCTGCGGAGAGCTTTACGTCGCGCGTCACAAAGGAACTCAAAACGCTCAATATCGCCTCCCCGCAGTTTGAAATACGCTTCGGGGACTATACACGCGAGGACGTGTCGCACGCAACAAGCGAGGGGCTGGGCAGCGTCACCTTCCTGTTCTCCGCCAATGCGGGCGAGCCGCCCAAGGAACTGGGCAAGATCATCAGCGGCGGTGAAATGAGCAGATTTATGCTCGCCGTCAAGACGCAGCATTCCGCGGTCGCCATCGGGACGTATATCTTTGACGAGATCGATGCGGGCATCGGCGGAAAGACGGCGCGTTCGATCGCGGAGAAGTTCTGCAAGATTGCGCAAAACGTGCAGATCATTGCGGTGTCCCACTTAGCGCAGATCGCCGCGTGCGCCGATCGGGAGTTCTATATCGAAAAGCGGGAAGAGGGCGGCAGGACGTTCACGGTCATCAACGCCCTGGAGGGCGAGGCCCGCGTCAAGGAGATCGCGCGTCTGATCGGCGGGGATACGGAGAGCGAACTTGCGCTCCGCCATGCGGGGGAGTTGCTGGAAAACGCTGCCGCTTACAAAAAATCCCTCTCGCAATCGGAATAGAAATTGCATAGATCGTTTGCAGCTTACGCAAAGTAACTTCTGTTACGGAGGTTGGGATGCGTAAGCTGTTTTTTGTTCTCACGGGCGCACTGCTGCTCTGTTTTACACTCTGCGGCGGAGGGCGTGCAGCCGAAGCCGCCGCGCCGCAATACTATCTCGGCGGCATGACGGCGGGCTTCTCGCTCTCTGCAAACGGCGTGGAGATCGTCGGACTCAAGGAGGTCGCTTCGGAAAAAGGCGTCTGCTGTCCTGCGGCGGATGCGGGCATCCGGACGGGGGACAAGATCGTCGCCGTGGACGGCATCCACACCAGGACGATTGAAGACCTCGGCGCTGCGCTTGCCCGCGGCGCAGGGAAGCAGTCGGAGTTTACGCTCAAACGGAGCGGAACGAGCATCAAGGTGAACGTCACGCCCGTGAAAGATGCGGCTGCCGCGCGCTATAAGATCGGTGTACTCATCCGCGACGAACTCTCCGGCATCGGCACGGTCACTTACATTGAAAAGGTCAGCGGGCGCTTCGGCTCCCTCGGGCACGCCGTTTGCGATGAGGCGCACGAGTCGCTCACCGTCGCTGATTCCTCCGTGTATCTGTGCAATATCATTGGCGTCAACCGCGGCGAGCGCGGCAGGGCGGGAGATCTGAAGGGACTGTTTTTGAGCGACGATAAGATCGCCTCTGCAGATAAGGTCTGCGAAACGGGGCTGTATGGTACGTTTGATGAGGACTATGACTATTCCGCCCTCCCGACGGTGGAGATCGCACCGCTTGCGGCGGCGACGATCGGAAGCGCTGTCATCTATTCGACGATCGACGGTACGGAGCCGCAGGCATACGACGTGGCGATCGCGAAGGTCGATCCCAACAATAAGCAGAACAAAAACTTTGTCATCAAGGTGACGGATGAGGACCTCCTGCGCGAGACGGGCGGGATCGTGCAGGGCATGAGCGGCAGTCCCATCGTGCAGGGCGGGAAACTCATCGGCGCCGTGACGCACGTCTTTCTCAACGATCCGACGCGCGGCTACGGCATCGGCATTGAAAAAATGATCGGAAACTAAGAAAAATGGGCGGCAACGTCCTTTTTTTCTGCCATTTTTATGGTCGATAAATAAAATTTTGCAAGTATCACAAACTGCGGGTATGAAAAAGAGTTTGATTTGCGCCGCGGCGGCACTTCTGTGTATCGCGGCAGTAGGAGGCGGCACAACGATCGCCGCAAGCGCCGAGGAAGTTCAGCTTTCCTGTAAGGCGGCATATCTGATGGATGAGACGAGCGGCGTACAGCTGTATGCCAAGAACGAGGAGACGCGTCTGCCGATCGCAAGCATGTGCAAGATCATGACGCTGCTCCTCGCCTTTGAGGCGGTGGACTGCGGGGAGCTCACTTATGAGGAGGAAATCACAATCTCCGAGCGCGCGGCGGGTATGGGCGGCTCGCAGGTGTTTTTGGGCGCGGGACTTTCCTATCGCACAGATGAACTGTTAAAGAGTATTGCGGTCTGCTCGGCGAATGACTCCTGCGTAGCGATCGCAGAGCGCATCGCGGGGAGCGAGGGCGCGTTCTGCGCGGAAATGAACGAGCGCGCAAAAGAGCTTGGCGCGGAAAACACCCTGTTTGCCAACTGTACGGGGCTTCCCAAGGAGCCGCAGTACTCCTGCGCGAAGGACGTCGCGCTCATGTTGCGCGCACTGCATAAATACGAAAAGTATCACGAGTATTCGCATATCTGGCTGGAGGACTTTGTTCACCCGGACGGAAGAACGACGCAGATGACCAACACGAATAAGCTCATCCGCTCCTATCAGGGCTGCGCAGGGGGCAAGACGGGCTTTACCAACGAGGCGGGCTTCTGTCTTGCGGCGGCGGCACAGCGGGGTGAGACACAGGTCATCTCCGTCGTCATCGGTGCGGACAGCTCACAAAACCGCTTTTCCGCCGTCAGTTCGCTGTTTGACTATGCCTTTGATAACTTTGAGAGCGTCACCTATCTCAGGGCGGGCGATGCGGCGGAGCGGAAAATCGCAGTGCGCGGCAGCCGCGTAAAAAATATGGCAGTGACTGCGGAACACACGCTCTCTGCGATCAGCCGCAGGGGGACGGAGGAAGCGTACGCGCTCGGCTATGAACTGGCAGAGGAAGCCCGCGCGCCCATCAGTCGGGGGGACGTCCTCGGGTACGCGGTCCTGACGCGGGACGGCGTGGAGGTGGACCGCGCCGCGCTGCTCGCTGCGGAGGACGCTCCCGAATTTACCTGGTGGGAGGCGTACCGCGAGGGCGCGCAGCATTGGCATCACAGATAAATTTGTGAGATAAAGTGACATGGCGGCGAAATTTTTTCCGCCGCGTCATTTTTTTATTGACCGAACCGACGCATTTATGATAAAATAGCCGCATGATTCACGCAAGAGATACATTGAAAATCAACGAAAAGGGTCATCTTGAGATCGGCGGTGCGGACTGCACGGAGCTTGCAAGTCAGTTCGGTACGCCGCTCTATGTCTTTGACGAGGCATATATCCGCAGCATGATGCGCGTCTATCAGGACACCATCGACAAAGAATATGACGGCAACGGGCGGGTTTTGTATGCGTCCAAGGCGTTCTCCTGCGAGGCAATGTACGCCATCGCAAAGCAGGAGGGCATCGGCGTCGACGTCGTCTCGGGCGGCGAACTGTACACCGCCATGCAGGCGGGCTTCCCTGCCAAAAAGATCACGATGCACGGCAACAACAAGCTGCCCTATGAGATCTCTTATGCGCTCGATTGCGGCGTCGGCACGATCGTCATCGATGCGTACACCGAAGCCGACCTCATTGAACGGGAAGCAGAGCGCCGCGACCTCGTGCAGGACGTGCTCATCCGCATCAACCCGGGCATAGAGGCGCACACGCACGCCTATGTGCAGACGGCGACGCCCGACTCCAAGTTCGGCTTCTCCATCGCAAGCGGCGCGGCGCAGCAGATCACCGAATATGTGCTCTCCAAGAAGCATTTGCGGCTGCGCGGCTTCCATTGCCATATCGGTTCGCAGATCTTTGAAAAGCAGTCCTTTGTGCTTGCGGCGGAAAAAAATCTTGCCTTCGTTGCTGAAATGAAGGAAAAGCTCGGCTTTGAAGCAGATATGCTCAACATGGGCGGCGGCTTTGGCATCTGGTACACCGATGCGGACGCCAAGATCGAGCCGGAGGGGTATAGGGGTTATCTCACGGCGCTCCTTTCCACTGTCAAGGCGGGCTGTGAGCGGTACGGGTTGAATCGTCCCTTCATCACGCTGGAGCCGGGACGCTCCATCGTCGGGGAAGCGGGCATCACCCTCTACACCGTGGGCGCGATCAAGGATATCCCCGGCATCCGCAAATATATCGCGGTCGACGGCGGCATGTTCGATAATCCCCGCTTTGCACTCTATCAGAGCAAGTACACCGCAGTCCTTGCCAACCGCGCGGCGGAACAGCCCACCGAAGTCGTGGCGATCGCGGGCAAGTGCTGTGAGAGCGGCGACCTCATCGGGACGGAGTTCAACCTGCCCGAAGTCAGGATCGGTGATATCGTCGCCGTGCTCTCGACGGGTGCCTACAACTATTCGATGGCGTCCAACTATAACCGAAACTTCATTCCCGCGGCAGTCTTGGTGCGGGATGGAAGAGCGGAGTATATCATTAGGCCGCAGACGTATGAGGACCTCGTCCGCAATGACGTCATCCCTGCCCATCTGAAGTAAACATACCGATATCCGCGGCGCTGTCCGCGGATTTATATTTACAAAAGATACAATCTTTGTATTTCGACGAAAATTGTGTGATCGTTCCGTTTGAAATTGCGCGCAAGGCGGACATTTCCTTGCAATTTTGCCGCGAATCCTGTATAATGATTGATAAGTTATGGATTACCTCACTGAGTTGCTCGCGTCCTTCCTCGCCGTCGTCATCGTTCTGACGCTTCACGAGGTCGCGCACGCCGTCGTCGCCTATACCTGCGGCGATCCAACCCCTAAGTGGCAGCACCGCCTTTCGCTCAATCCCCTGCGGCACTTCGATCTGCTGGGGCTGATATGCTTTACCTTTGTCGGCTTTGGCTGGGCGAAACCCGTTGCGATCAATCCCAACAACTTCAGAAAGCCCCGCCTCGGCATGGGGCTGACGGCATGTGCGGGCGTTGTCACAAACTATGTCACGGCGTTTTTCTTTTATCCGCTCTATTGCGTGGCGGCCTATTATTTCCCCGATCTCGTCTTTCTCAGGGAGCTCATGCTCCTGTTCACCTATTATCTCTTTGCCTACAGCCTGAGCTTTTGCGTGTTCAATCTGCTGCCGTTCTATCCCCTGGACGGCTTCCGCATCGTGGACGCAGTCAACAAGCGCAGGGGAAAGGTCTATCGCTTCCTGCGCAATTACGGCTACTATATCCTGCTCGGGCTGATCGTGGAAAGTTTCATCTGCAGACTGTTTGTCGATTTCGGCGTCGGCGTCATGGGATATTTTGATATTCTAGGCTGGTTTATGTCCTTTGCAACGGGCATTCTCGGCTGGCCCATTACAGCGCTCTGGGGGCTTGTGCCGTGGTAAACGAAGAGAAGATCCGCTCCATCAGCGAAAAATTCGAATCCAATGTCGATTATACGACTGTCCTATCCAACTTTGAAGGCCCGCTCGATCTTTTATTGTACCTCATCAACAAGGCGGAAATAGAAATCAAGGACGTCTTTGTCTCGCAGGTGACGGAACAGTTCCTCGCATATATGAAGGGGCTGCCCGATCTTGACGTCGACAAGGTGAGCGACTACCTCAACATTGCGGCGACCATCATCAAGATCAAGGCGCAGGCGCTGGTGCCCAATCTGGAAGAGGATCCCGAACTGGATGCGCAGATCGAAGAAGACAAGGCGCAGCTCATCCGCGCACTGGAGGAGTACAAGCTCATCAAGGAGGAGACGGCCAAGCTCAAAGAGCTGGAGACGATCGGCTACTATTTCAAAGAGCCGGATAAGGATGTCGGCGAGGTGCGCACCGTCTTTACGCTGGACAATCTCACCTTGGACGGGCTGGTCGCTGCGTTTTCAGCGGTTCTTCTCAAGCACGAGGAACTGGAGCGGACGGGGGAAGTGCGCGAGATCCCGCGCGATTCCTTCACCGTCGAGCAGAAGATTCAATTTGTTTTGGAGAGTCTGGAAGAGGAAAAAGAGGTCAAGTTTGAACAGCTCTTCACAAAGGACTTTACAAAGCCTGAGATCGTGACGACCTTTCAGGCAATTCTCGAGCTTTTGAAGTATCAGTTCCTGCATGTCAGGCAGGAGCAGCCATTTGGTGAGATCACCATTATGCTCAATCCCGACAGGGACAAGGAGGCAGGACTTGGATCAATTGACGAATACGATTGAGGCGGTACTGTTTGCCTCAGGCAAGGGGGTCGCCATTGCCGACATCGCGGAAAAATTGGAAGTCACCGAAGGTGAGGTGAAAAAGGCACTCGGCGAGCTTCGCGAAAAGTACAGCGGAGACAGCGGCATCGTCCTGTTGGAATTCAACAAAAAGGCGCAGCTCGGATCCAATCCCAAGTACAAGGAGGGCGTCTCCGCGGTACTCAATCCCATCCGTGAAAAGGAACTTACCCGCACCATTCTGGAGACTGCCGCCATCGTCGCATACAAGCAGCCTATCACGCGCACGGAAATCGAACTTCTGCGCGGCGTCAACAGTGACTATGCGGTCAATGCACTGCTCGAGCTCAAGCTCATCTATCCCTGCGGCAGAAAGGACGCCGTCGGCAAGCCCATCCTGTTTGCGACGACGGACGAATTTTTGAAGCGCTTCAAGCTCAATTCGCTCGAGGATCTGCCCGATTACGATACGCTCATGGCGGCGATCACCCGCACGGAGGATCGGGACAGCTACCTCTATGCGCGTGAGGAACTTGAAAGTGAGGCGGCAAGCGCCAATGCGGAGCCAGAAGCCGCTCCCCCCGAAAAGACACAGTCCCCCGAAGGGCAGGACGGTGGCTATGAGATCCCGGACTTCTTAAAGGGGCTGGACGATGCGGATATCGTAAAAATCGGGTAAAACTTGATATTTTTTGCAAATTCGCTCATATTACGGATATGGGCGAATTTTTTGTGTATTCGTTCTTCTTCGGAGCGCTGTTTACCTTCTTTCCGGTATTCGTCTATGCCGACTTCTATCTGGACGTCGCAGCGAATAAGGGCTGGTTTTCTCTCTCGCTCTATCATCGGCTGCGCCTTTTGAAGGGATACGCACAGCTCAGGCGGGAGGGAATCGTCTTTCACCTTACCAAGAAAAAGGCGTTCATTCTGCCCTTTGCGGAGATGTCGTCGGCGCGCAAGAAGTTTGAGATCACGCAGGGATTTCAGCCATGGCGCTTTCATCAGGTGCTGGAGATGGGCGGCGCGGAAGATGTGCGCATGTGTATGATCGCGGCGGCGATCCGCACGTTCGGCGGGGCGCTGTACGGCATTGCAAGGGAAAAGTACGCGACGATCTCACTGCAAAACAACGTGATTTTATATGAGGAATCGCGGCTGAGAGTATCGGTGCAGACAGCGACCGTCTTCAATGGTTTGGTCCTGTCCATGGCGCTCGGAAAGACAATTTTGGAGGGTATCATAGAATGGATGAGAAAAAAAAGATCGACAGCATCATGGAAAAGACGACAGAGAAGCTCACAAGTTTAGTGGACGTCAATACCGTCATCGGCAAGCCTGTCGTCACGGCGAGCGGCGCGCAGGTCATCCCGTTCACCAAAGTGACGATGGGGTATCTCTCGGGCGGCGGCGAATACGGCGAAGTCAAGAAGATCGAGGACGGCGAGTGTCTTCCCTTTGCAGGCGGTGCGGGGACGGTCATCAACGTAAAACCGGCGGGCTTCCTCATTGACGACGGCGTGGAATGTCGCCTCGTGCGCATCACGGACGATCCTCTGGACGGGCTCATCGAAAAAGCGTCCGATCTTCTTAACAAACTTGTCAGGCGTGAGGACAATGCGGAATAAGCTCCTTGCTCTCTTCGCCTGCATCTGCCTTGTCGCGGGTCTTATGTTCGGGCACGGCATCGAAGCTGCAGGGGCGGAACAGGCGGCGCAGGGGGAATGCGTCGTAGAGGTCTCGTCGCGCCGCATTCTGCATGCAAAAAATGCCTCGCTCCCGCTCGCAAACGCCAGCACGACCAAGATCATGACGGCACTCGTCATTTTGGAGGACTGCCCGCTCGAAGATAAGGTCACGATCCCCGCGGAGGCTGCGGGCGTGGAGGGCTCGAGCATCTATCTGCAGGCGGGGGATGAATATACCGTGGAGGAACTGCTGTATGGGCTCATGCTGCGCTCGGGAAATGACGCCGCCGTCGCGCTCGCGCTGCATCACAGCGGCAGCATTGCGGCGTTTGCGCAGGCCATGAACGAGCGCGCACTCCTGTTGGGTGCAACAGACAGCTGCTTTGTCAACCCGCACGGGCTGCCCGACGAGCGGCATCACACCACGGCTCGCGATCTTGCGCTCATCAGCGCAGCGGCAATGGAAAATGAAGTTTTCCGCACGATCGTCTCCACGCGCTGTTATTCACCGCGCGGCTGGTACAACAAGAACAAACTGCTTACTTCCTATGAGGGCGCGTGCGGGGTCAAGACGGGCTACACGATGCAGGCGGGGCGGTGCCTCGTCTCAGCGGCCGAGCGGGAGGAGATGACGCTCGTGTGTGTCGTTCTCAATTGTCCGCCCATGTATGAGCGCTCTGCAGAGCTCCTGGACAGGGCGTTTGCCGACTATGCGCTCGTGCGCCTCGCCGATAAAAACGAGGGCGTGAACGGCTTTGCCATCGATCATGATTTTTTCTACCCGTTGACCGGTCAGGAACGCACGGAGATCAGGATCAGTCAGGAACTTGTCGACCCGCTTCCCGCGGCAGCAGGAAGCGTTGCGGGACAAATGCAAATTTTCCTTGGAAATGACTTGCTTTTTTCACAAAATTTGTATATCATGGAAGAAAACGAATAGTGGAAGGGCGTCATGCGCATTAACAAATTTTTGGCAGAACAGGGGATCTCCTCCCGCCGCGGAAGCGATCAGATCATCGCAGAGGGTCGCGTCACGATCAATGGAAAGCCCGCGAAAGCGGGAGATGACGTCGCGGCGGACGACGTCGTCATGGTGGACGGCAAGATCCTGTCGCATAAAGTCAAATACGAATATTACCTTTTGAACAAGCCCAAGGGGTATGTCTGCACCGTGTCGGACGACAAGGGCAGAAAGACGGTCATGGATCTTTTGCCCGCGGGCGCGGGGCGGGTGTTCCCCGTCGGCAGACTGGACTACGATACGGAAGGCATGCTCATCCTCACCAACGACGGCGACCTCGCCTACCGCCTCACGGCGCCCAGGAACGAGATCCCCAAGACTTACCTTGTGCGCATCGAGGGGACGATCACCGATCAGCAGCTCAACCGCCTCAGGGCGGGTGTGGAGATCGAGCGGGGCGTCGTCACAAAGAAGTGCAAGATCACGGTCACGGAGACGAGCAAAACTTATACCAAGCTCAGAGTCGTCCTCACCGAGGGCAAGAACCGCGAGATCAGAAAGATGTTCGAAGTTGTCGGTAAAAACGTCGATTTTTTGAAGCGCCTGAAGATCGGCGAACTGACGCTCACGGGGCTGGATCGCGGCGCCGTGAGAAGGCTCACGCCCGAAGAAGTGTACTATCTGCAAAATCTTTGACAGCGAAAAGGGGGAAATCTATGACCTTTCAGGAAGTTTTACAGCAGCGCAAGAGTATCCGCAAATACATAGCGCGGCCCGTGGAAGAGGAAAAGGTGCGGGAAATGATCGAGGCGGCGATGCTGGCGCCGTCCTGGAAAAATTCGCAGACGACGCACTATTACGTTGCGATGGGAGAGATGCTGCAAAGGGTACGCGATGCGCTTCCCGCATTCACTCAGCGCAACACGGAAAACGCGCCCGTCCTCATCGTATCGACCTTCGTTACCTGCGTATCCGGGTACGATGTCAAGGCGGGGGAGCCGAGCAACGAACTTGGCAACGGCTGGGGCGCCTACGACTGCGGCTTGCACGACATGGCGCTGCTTCTCAAGGCGAGCGAATTGGGTCTCTCCACGCTCGTCATGGGCATCCGCGATGCGGAAAAATTACGCGAGGTCCTGTCCGTTCCCGCCGATGAGCAGATCGTCAGCGTCATCGCGGTGGGCAATGCGGCGGTCGACCCCGAGCGCCCCGCGCGCAAGGAGCTGACGGAAATCGCAAAGTTTTTCCACTAAATATATGCAAAACGCCGCCTGTTCGGGCGGCGTTTCGCGTATGGAAACAAAAAATATTCAAATGGTGCGCAGCAACCCTACGACCTTGCCGAGGATGCTCACTTCGTCCAGCACATAGTCGGAAAGCGCACTGTTTTCGGGGTGCAGGATAAATTTCCCATCGCGGCGGAAGAAGCGCTTGACGGTCGCGCCTTCCTCGCCCTCTCCGCCGAACATGGCGACGACAATGTCGCCGTTGTCCGCCGTTTCCTGCTTCTGCACGACGATGGTGTCGCCGTTGAAGATGCCTGCCTCGATCATGCTGTCGCCCTTGACGGTGAGCAAAAACAGATCGTCGCCCGAAAACAGGTTGGAGGGAAGGGCATAGTAGCCGTCAAAATTTTCGGCGGCGAGGATGGGCGTACCTGCCGTGACCGTACCGACGAGCGGCACGCGCACGCTGTTGGACGCCTTCACGGCAACGGCGCGCTTCTTGCCCGTCGCCTTGTTGAGACATCCCATCTCCTTGAGGCGGTTGACGTAGTCGTAAGCCGTCGCCGTAGACTTGATATGTAGTTCCGCGCAGATATCGCGCACGGTGGGCGGGAAGCCGTTTTCATCCGTATAGCGGTTGATGAATGCGAGTACATCGTCCAGTTTGCGTTTATCCAGCATGATTTTTTCTCCTTTGATGCCATTATAACATACTTCTTGTAAAATTGCAAACATTTGTTTTATATTTTTTGCATCAATTTTGGAAAAACGCTTGCTTTTTTTGCAATGACGCGCTATACTCATTTCCATGGAAAGGAAAATGTGCGTTTTGGACGATGAGAAAGAGTGCGACGGCTGCCTGGAGTGTGAGGTGTGCGATCTGGACCCCAATAAGATCTGCGATAACTGCGGCAAATGTCTGAATATTCAGGAGTTTGCCGCCATCCGCATCGATAAGGTCTATACCGACCCCGAGGAGTACGAGAGGGACAATCGGTCAAAAAATTGACCCGTCAAACAGTGTAATTTCAAAAACAGCAGCAGAGCCGCTCGATCGAGCGGCTCTGTTTCGTGTTTCGGGATTTAGGCGTCAAACTGATAGGGAGTCGTCTGATAGACGAAGTTGAGCCAGTTGTTGTAAAAGAGGTTTGCCGTGGAGGACCAGTTCATGTTGATCTTGGTACACTCCTTGTCCGCAAAGTAGCAAAACGGCTTTTCGATGGGCAGACCCTTTGCAAGGTCGCGTTCGTACTCTTTTTTCAGCGTGTCCCTGTCATACTCCATGTGTCCCAGGACAAAGATCTGACTGTGGTCTAACGAACTGGAGATTGCAACGCCCGCGCGGTGTGAGGTCGCCAGAATTTTGAGGCGCGCATCCTTCCGCACGTCCGATTCGCGCACGGTGGAGTGGCGGGAGTGGCAGACGTGGAACTCGTCCGATATGCCGCGCATCAGCGGGTCGGTGGAGTCGGCATTGCACTTTCTGTGTGCAAATACGCCGAACAGCTTTCTCGGCAGCGGGTACTTGGGAATGTCATAGAAGTGATACAGCGCCGCCATCGCGCCCCAGCAGATGAAGATGGTGGACGTCACGTTGGTCTTGGTCCAGTCAAAGAGTTTGGTCAGTTCGTTCCAGTACGCGACGTCCTGAAAGTCCATGTCCTCGACGGGTGCGCCCGTCACGATCATGCCGTCAAAGTGCTTGTTTTTGACGCTTTCAAAGGACTGATAGAATCGATCGAGGTATTCCGCTTCGGTATTTTTGGAGCGGTAACTGCTCGTGTGGATGAGTGTGACGTTGACCTGGAGCGGTGAATTGGACAAAAGACGCATGAACTGCGTCTCCGTCTCAATTTTGGTAGGCATCAGATTGAGGATCGCGATCTCGATGGGGCGGATATCCTGCGAAGTTGCGCGTTCGCGGTCCATGACGACGATGCGCTCTCCGCTCAGAATGGAGTACGCCGGAATATTGCGATCAATGACGATGGGCATGTAGGGTTACCTTCTTTTGTGATCAGACGGTCTCAAGCGCCTGCGCGAGGTCGGCAATGAGATCGTCAACATTTTCAATGCCGACGGAGAGGCGGACAAGGTTGGGCGCGATGCCCGCCGCGACGAGCTGTTCTTCGGTAAGCTGACGGTGGGTGGTGGAGGCGGGGTGCAGTACGCAGCTTCTCACGTCCGCGACGTGCGTCTCCTGCGTGGCGATCTTCAGGTGCTCCATGAAGCGCGCGCATGCCGCAACGTCGCCCCTGATGCCGAAGCTCATCATGCCGCCCGTGCCATTGGGAAGGTACTTCTTAGCGCGTTCGTGATATTTGTCGGTCGGAAGCGAGGAATAGCGCACCCATTCAATCTTGGGGTGTTCCGAGAGATACTGTGCGATCTTCTCCGCATTGCGGCAGTGACGCTCCATGCGCAGAGCGAGCGTGTCGCTGCCGAGGTAGGTGAGGAACGCGTTCTGCGGACTCATGATCGCGCCCGTGTCGCGCATCATCTGCGCGCGGCACTTGGTCCCGAATGCGACGGGAAGATCGGCGTACACCAACCCGTGATAGCTCTCGTCGGGCGTGTTGAAGGCGGGATAGCGGGAATTGTCCTTATAGCAGAACTTCCCGCCGTCCACGATCATGCCGCCCAGCGCCGCCGCATGCCCGTCCATGTATTTGCTTGTCGAATGAATGACGATGTCCGCGCCCAGCTCTAAAGGACGGCACAGAACGGGGGTCGCGAGGGTGTTGTCCACAATGAAAAGAACATTCGCCTTCTTACAGATCGCCGCCATCTTGTCAAAGTCCAGCACGACGATCGCGGGGTTCGCAATCGTCTCCGCATAGACGAACTTGGTCTTGTCGTCGATGAGTTTTTCGATCTCCTCGGCGGGAGCGTCCGCGTCAAAGAAACGCGCCTCGATGCCGAACTTGGGAAGCGTCGTGGAGAACAGGTTGAACGTTCCGCCGTAGATCTCGCAGGAAGTGACGATGTTGTCGCCCGCTTCGCACAGCGTCATGGCGGTCAGCAGGATCGCGGACATGCCGGAGGCGCAGCCGATGCCGTACGCGCCGCCCTCGAGCGCCGCTACGCGCTTTTCCAGCACCTCGACGGTGGGGTTGGCAAGGCGGGTATAGAAGAAACCGTCCCGCTTCAAGTCAAACAGATCCGCCATCGCCTGCGCGTCGCCGTAGAAGTATGTCGTGCTCTGGGTGATGGGGGGAATGCGGCTTTCTCCCGTCTTGGGAGAGTAGCCCGCCTGAACGCAGAGGGTTTCCAAGTGCAGTTTATCCATATTTCGTAACCTCACGATTGCATTTCTTTCAAAGCCCTGTCGAGGGCGCGTTTGCGGTCGCGCTCGGCGATCGCCTGTTTTTTATCATAGGTGTGTTTGCCCTTGCAGAGCGCGACTTCTACCTTGATGAGCGCGTCTTTGAAGTAAATTTTGATGGGAACGAGCGTGTAGCCGCGCTCGTTGACCTTTCCGACGATCTTGTGGATCTCCATTTTGTGCAGCAGGAGTTTCCTGTCCCGCCGCGCGTCGCGCGTGGAAAAAGCGCCGCTTTTATCATAGACGGCGATGTGCATGTTCTTGAGGTAGACTTCGCCCCCGCGGATCTCGCAGAAGCTCTCGCCGAGCGACGCCCTGCCTTCCCTTAAAGATTTGACTTCGCTGCCCTCAAGGACGATGCCTGCCTCGTATTTTTCCTCGATGAAGTACTCAAAAGAGGCGGATTTGTTGTAGGCGATGACTTTCACAGACATAGTATATCACGTTTGCGGCGAAAATCAAAATGTTTCGCCCTGCTTTCCGAGAAATTGGAACTGGACGCGCCGGCTGCCCCAGTCCACGCCGACGGCGCGCACCCTGATCTCCTCGCCCAGGTGGAAGGAGTTTTTTGTGCCGCGCAGCTGAAAGCGCTCCTCAATAAATTCATAGCTGTCATCTGGCAGCGTCTCCAGGGGGATGAGCCCTTCGACGGTGTTGGCAAGTTCCGCAAATAAGCCGAAGGAGGTCACGCCCGAGATGGTCGCGTCGTATTCCTCGCCGATCTTGTCCTGCATGTAGGCGACGATATACAGAGCGTCCACGTCGCGCTCTGCCTCCGTCGCGTTTTTCTCGCAGGCGGAGGATTTGACGGACGCCTCCGTGACGAACTTCTTGTACTTCGCCCGCGCCTTTGCGGGATCTGTAAGGCTCTCCTTGATGATGCGGTGGATGCACAGGTCGGGATAGCGGCGGATGGGGGAGGTGAAGTGGCAGTAGCAGTCGGACGCAAGCCCGAAGTGCCCGACGTTCTCGGGAGAGTACTGCGCCTTCATCATGGAGCGCAGCATGACGCGGTTGACAAGGGAATAGAGCGGGGAATCCTCCAGCGAGCGCAGCAAATTCTGATAGTCCGCCGGGCTGACGCGCGAGGGATCGAACTTCGCCTGCACGCCTGCTTCGCGCAGGAAGGTGCGGAAGTCGTTCGCCTTCTCCTCGCTCGGGCGCTCGTGGATGCGGTAGACGAATGGCATGCCCGTTTCCGTCATGATGGTCGCAACGCTCTCGTTTGCCAGCACCATGAACTGTTCGATCATCTCGTGCGAAATGGTGCGCTCATAGTCGGGGATGGTGATGACGCCGTCCTCAAAGAGGATCTTTGCCTCCTTGACGTCCAGCGCAACGCCGCCCTTACTCTCTTGCGCGCGCTTGAGAACGTTCGTCAGTTCCACCGCCGTATGCACGAAGTCCACAAGGTCGGGGTATTGGGCGCACGCTTCCGCATCGCCCTTTGCAATGGCAGTCACAGCCTTGTAGGTCATGCGGTGGGTCGAGCAGATGACGCTGGGCATGACGCTGCGCTCGATGACCTTGCCGCTCTTGTCCACCGTCATGAAGCAGGAGAGGGTGAGGCGCGGCACGCCCTCGTTGAGCGAGCAGATATTGTTGGAGAGCGCCGTGGGAAGCATGGGAATGACGCGGTCGGGAAAGTACACGCTTGTCCCGCGCAGCAGTGCTTCGTTATCGAGGACGGAGTGCCACTTGACGTAGTTGGTGACGTCGGCGATATGCACGCCGAGGTAGTATTTTCCGTCCTTTTTCGAAATGGAGATCGCATCGTCAATGTCGCGCGTGTCCTCGCCGTCCACCGTGATGATGAGCTCATTCCGTAAATCGACCCTGCCTTCAAGGTTTGCAAGCGGGTCGCGCAGTGCCTGCTGTTCCGCCGCTGCAATGACCTCCTCGGGAAAAACTTCCTTGATGTTGTGCGCGCGGATGATCGCCGTCTCCTCGACAAAGAAATCCCCGCTCTCGCCCAGGATCTCGACAATTTCGCCCTTGGGGGAGCGTCCCTCGTAGGAGATGATACGGGCGACGACTTTTACATCGTCTGCCGCGCCCTTGGTGCGGTCGGAGGGGATAAAGATGTCGTCGGAAAATTTTTTGTCGTCGGGGTGCAGTATGCCGCCCGAGCGCTCGCGGCGAAAGGTGCCGACGATCTCCTGATACCCACGGCTGAGGATGGCAAGGACTTCGCCCTCGTCGCCCATTCTGCCGCCCTTGACGAAGGCGAGGACGGTGTCCTTGTTGTAGGCGCCGCGCAGCGCACGGTGGGGGATAAAGAGGTCGGATTTGTCCTTGTCCTCGGGCATGAAGAAGCCGAAGCCGCGTTCGTTTCCGCTGATCGTGCCGCGCATGGCGCCGAACTGCGCCGCAGTGCCGTATCTGCCCGCAAGATCGCAGTAGAGCTCACCATCTCGCACGAGGTCGCGCAGAAGATCTCTGACGCCGTTTGCAGCTTTCCCCTTGAGTCTTAATTTTTTCGCGATCTGCTCGTCCGTCATGAGGGCGAAGGAGCCGTCGCAGATTTTTTGAAGTAACGTCTTTTTTACATCCATAGAAATCAATTGATCTACCTGATATTGTGTGTAAAAAAACGGACTGCATGAACGCCGCCCGTTTTTTGATTTTTGTTCTGTTCTCTTATGCCCAGATCGCGGGGATCTGAAGGACGAAGAAGATGATGGAGAGAACGGCAAGCACTGCCACACAGATGATCGTCCAAAGCTTGAGCTTGGATTCGACCGATCTGCCCTTGTTTTTGCCATAGAATGTTTCGCTCGAACCGCCGAGTGCTTCGATTCCCTGCGAGTTGCTGGGCTGCAGCAGCACAAGGATGATCGCAGCGAGCGCGACGAGTGCCATGAGCGCAATCAGAATCCCGTTGACGATAGAATAGGCGAGCTCCTGTGCTTCAGAGCCGAAATTGACGACAACTAAAAGATTGTTTAACATGATGATACCTTATCGAAAGTTATTTTAAACAACGATGAGTATACCATATCCCCATCAAAAACACAACTTTTTTCGCGTCGGTTTTGAAAAATGTTGCGATTTTTCTTGTCTGTCGTATAAAATTTTTTTCAAAATCACGGGGATGCCTCTGCGCGTGATTGACTTTTTCCCGTGCGTGCGTTATAATGTTGACATGGACAATCTCATTCTCATCGGCATGCCGTCCTCGGGCAAGAGCACGGCAGGCGTTCTGCTTGCAAAAAGGATCGGATACGGCTTTATCGACTGCGATCTCATCATACAGGGCGAGCAGGGCGCACTCCTCTCGGAGATCATCGAGCGGGAGGGGGTCGAGGGATTCATCGCGATCGAGGAACGCGTCAATGCCGGACTTGCGGCGATGCGCTGCGTCATCGCAACGGGCGGGAGCGTTTGCTACTCCGATCGCGCTATGCGTCACTTAAAGTCGATGGGGAAGGTCGTCTATCTGCAACTGAGTAAGGAGGAGGTCACCCGCAGGATTCCCAATCTTGTCCGCCGCGGCGTCGTCATGCGCGGGGATGTCAGCTCGCTTTCCGAGCTGTACGATCAACGGGTGCCTCTCTATGAACAATATGCCGATGTCACCATCCACTGCGATGGGCAGACGATCGACGAGACGGTAGCGGCGATCGCAGCCGCCGCCGGGTTTGCACTTGATTGATTTGCCATGAGGATCTGTATTTACGGCGCAGGAGCGATGGGAACTTCGCTCGGCGTTTTATTGGATGAAATGTCTCTGGATTTCGTGACGCACAACGCGGCGCATGTGGAGGCAATGAACCGCGACGGTGCGACGATCGAGGGCGCCCTGACGCGCTGTGTCAAGGTGCGCGCGAAACTTCCTTCTCAGATGGAGGGGAAGTACGATCTTGTCATTCTCGCCGTCAAGCAGCGCGAAACGCACGCGGCAGTCACCTTTTTGAAACCTTTTCTCAAAGAGGACGGGTGCATCGTTACCGTGCAGAACGGACTTCCTGAGCCTGAAATCGCCAAGATGGTCGGGAAGGACCGCGTCTATGGCTGCACGCTCTCCTGGAGTGCGGAGACGGTCTCCCCCGGCATCGTGCGCGTCACGAGCGAGACGGGATTTCACCTGGGACTGGGCGCCTACGGGGACGGCAAGCGGCTGGACGATATTGCGCCGCTCTTTTCGCATGCCGGGATGCTGACGGTGGGAAATCTGATGGAGATGCGCTTTGCCAAGCTCTCCGTCAACGCGGCGTTCTCCACGCTCTCCGCCATTTCCGGGCTGACCTTTTACGAACTTGCGAGAAAGTACAAAAAACTCGTGCTTACGCTCATGCGCGAGGTATTCGCCGTTGCGCGGGCATATGGCTGCGAAAAGCTGCCGCAGAACGGCTACGACTTATTCAAGGTATTTGACGGGCTGTTTGCCGGGCTCTTGCTGCCCATTGCTATGAAGCCCTATCGCGAGACGCGTTCGGGCATGCTGCGCGATATTGAGGCGGGGAAGCGGTGCGACGTGGACTTTGTTGCGGGCGCTGCCGTCCGTGCGGGGAAAGAGAAGGGGATCGAACTTCCCGTCATGACTGCTGCCATCGCGCTCGTGCACGACGTGGAAAACGGCCTTGCCGAGATCGCGCCCGATACCCTACAATTGCTAAACAACTGAAAGGACGTCCCGCAGCGTATGCGCGGGACACATTTATGCCATCGCGCCGGGGTTTCGGCCTGCGCGACAAAAGAGAGGAACGATATGAACTACGAACAACTTGCAGAGCGACTTTTGCCCGGGGAATATCCCGACCTTGCGTCCTTTGAGACGCGTTATCCGCCGCGCAATCTTCCCAAGGGGGCGCAGGTCACCCGTCTCGCGCCGTCGCCGACGGGCTTCATCCATTTGGGCAACCTGTTTGTCGCCATCGCCAACGAGCGCATCGCGCATCAGAGCGGCGGCAGGCTCTTTTTGCGCATTGAGGATACCGACTTAAAGCGCAAGGTGGACGGCGCCGTGGAGGCGGTCATCGCCGCGCTTGACTACTTCGATATCCGCTTTGACGAAGGGGCGGAGATCGGCGGGGACGACACCTATGCCCCCTGGTATCAGCGTCAGCGCGCAGAGATTTACCGCGCCTATGTCAAGGACCTCATCCGCCGCGGCAGGGCATATCCTTGTTTCTGCACGGAGGAGGAACTTGCCGCCCTGCGCGACGAGCAGACCGCCAACAAGGAGATCACGGGCTATTACGGCAAGTACGCAAAGTGCCGCAGCCTCACCGAGGAGGAGATCTGCAAAAACCTCGATGCGGGCAAGCCCTTCGTCATCCGCCTGAGATCCATGGGAGACGCTTCCCACAAGTTTACTTTCCACGATGAGATCAAGGGGGACGTCACCGTCACGGAGAACGATCAGGACGTCGTCATCTTAAAGTCGGACGGCATTCCGACCTATCACTTTGCGCACGCGGTGGACGATCACCTGATGCGCACGACGCTGGTCATCCGCGGCGAGGAGTGGCTCGCGTCCCTGCCCATTCACCTCGAACTGTTTGACGTGCTGGGTTTTGCGCGCCCCAAGTACGGGCACAACTGCTCTCTCATGAAGATGGACGGCGAGAGCAAACGTAAGCTCTCCAAGCGCAAGGATCCCGAGCTTTCGCTCTCCTTCTATCGGCAGGAAGGCTATCATCCCTTTGCGGTCAAGGTGTATATGCTCACGCTGCTCAATTCCGACTTTGAAGAGTGGCACATGAAGTATCCCGAAAAGCCGCTCGAAGAGTTCAGATTCCGCATCGAAAAAATGAGCCGCAGCGGCGCGCTGTTCGATCTGGACAAATTAAACGATATCTCCAAGACGGAACTCTCCCGCCTTTCCGTGGAAGAGATGCTCGCCTTTATAAAGGACTGGGCATTCTCCTTCGGCTCGGAGCAGGAGAAGGCGTACTTCGCGGACGAGGAATACTTGCTCAAGGTTCTCAATTTGTGCATGGGGACGTCGGGCAAGAAGCGCAGAAAGGACTTTGTCACCGCAAAGCAGGCGGTCGCGGAGATCGGCTATTTCTTCGGCGATCGCGTGCAGAAGGACGCCTATCGCGTGGACGACAGCACGAGAAACGCCATCCTTAGCGCCTTCCTTGTAAAATACGACTACGCTGATGACGCGCAAGCTTGGTTTGCCAAGGTCAAGGAGGTCGCCGCAAGCCTCGGCTACGCCGCAGAGATGCGCGACTACAAGGCGAACCCAGAAGCCTACAAGGGCAGTGTGTCGGATGTTGCGGAGGTCTTGCGCATCGCCGTGACGGGCAGGGCAAACTCGCCCGATCTGTGGACGATCATGCAGATCCTGGGCGACGAGCGCGCAAGGGCAAGACTTTCAGAAGCGCGCGCTTAACAAACGGACAAACGCAGAAGGAGGAGAATATGAGCAGAGCGGACGAGATCTTCATTTCCAACTGCAAGGAGATCATGGAGCACGGCGTGTGGGATACGGGCGCGCAGGTGCGTCCCCATTGGGAGGACGGCACGCCCGCGCATACCGTCAAGAAGTTCGGCATCGTCAACCGCTATAATTTGCAGGAGGAGTTTCCCATTCAGACCATCCGCCGCTGCGCGTTCCGCTCCTGCGTGGATGAGATTTTATGGATCTGGCAAAAAAAGAGCAACAACGTCCATGACCTGCATTCCCATATCTGGGATAGCTGGGCGGACGAGACGGGCTCCATCGGCAAGGCGTACGGCTATCAGCTCGCCAAAAAAGCGATCTATAAGGAAGGGGAGTTCGATCAGGTGGACAGGGTGCTCTATGATTTAAAGCACAATCCCACCTCCCGCCGCATTATGACCAACCTCTACAATTTTGAGGACCTGCACGAGATGCACCTCTATCCCTGCGCCTATTCGATGACCTTCAACGTCTCGGGCGATACGCTGAACGCCATTCTCAATCAGCGCTCCAACGACATGCTCACGGCGAACAACTGGAACGTCGTGCAGTATGCCGTCCTGCTCATCATGATCGCGCAGGTCAGCGGCCTCAAGGCGGGGGAGCTCGTCCATGTCATTGCAGATGCGCACCTCTACGACAGACACCTGCCCATCGTGCGGGAGATTATTGAGAACCAGCCCAAGCCCGCGCCCAAGCTCATTGTCGATACAAGTATTACCAATTTTTATGACTTCACGGTGGACAGCTTCCGCCTGGAAAACTACGAATACACGCCTCTTGCGGCGAAGATTCCGGTGGCGATATGAGAGCGATCCTGCATGCCGACAACAAGTGGGGCATCGGAAAGCACAACGATCTGATGTTTTCCCTGCCCGCCGATATGAAATTTTTCCGCGATACGACCAAGGGCAAGGTCGTCGTCATGGGGCTGAATACGCTGCTGTCCTTCCCGGGCGGCAAGCCGCTCAAAAACCGCACCAATATCGTGCTCTGTCCCGACGACGTGGCGGAGGACGTCATCACCGTCCATAATTTGCAGGAATTGCTTGCGGAAGTGAAAAAATACCCTGCGGACGACGTGTTCGTCATTGGCGGTGCGAGCGTCTATGCCCTGCTCTTTCCCTATTGCAGCGAGATCCTCGTCACCAAGGTAGAGGAGGACGGCGGCGCGGAGGTGTTTGTGCCGGATCTGGACGCCGATGCGCGCTATGAATTGGTTGCGCAGAGCGAGCCCGTTGAGGACAATGGGCATATCATTCGCTTTTGCACCTATCGCAATCTTGCCCCGGTTTTGGGATAAAATGTGAGGAAATTTGCCCGTTCGGGCAAATTTTTTTGCGCGTCGCCCCGTTTTTTCTTGCGCAAAGCTACAAAAAGTATTACAATACCACTTCGGAAAAGAGGTTATTATGGTCAGAGAAGATTTAAGGAACATTGCGATCATCGCCCACGTCGACCACGGCAAGACGACGCTGGTCGATCAGATGCTCAAACAGGCGGGCACCTTCCGCGAAAACCAGGTCGTCGAGGAGCGCGTCATGGACTCGGGCGCCCTCGAGCGCGAGCGCGGCATCACCATTCTTGCCAAGAATACGTCCATTCACTATAAGGGCGTCAAGATCAATATTGTCGATACGCCCGGTCACGCCGATTTCTCGGGCGAAGTGGAACGCGTTCTGAAGATGGTTTCGGGCGTGCTCATCCTTGTGGACGCCGCAGAGGGTCCCATGCCTCAGACGCGCTTTGTTACGCAGAAGGCGCTGGAGATGGGCTTGAAACTCATCATCGTTGTCAACAAGATCGACCGCCCCGATGCTCGCATTAAAGAGGTTATCGACGAAGTATTGGAGCTGCTTATGGACCTGGACGCTTCGGATGACCAGCTCGAGAGCCCGTTCGTGTTCTGTTCGGGCAGGGACGGCACGGCGTCCCTCGATGAAACTAAAGCGGGCACTGACTTAACGCCTCTTTTTGATACCATTCTCACGCAGTTCCCGCCCCTCGAGATGGACGAGACGGGTCCCTTGCAGATTCTGGTCTCCTCCATTGACTACAACGAGTATGTCGGCAGGATCGGCATCGGCAGAGTGGAGCGCGGCGTCGCCAAAGTGGGCGCGGACGTCATCGTCTGCAACTACAATCACCCCGAGGTCGCCGTGCGCGGCAAGATCGTCAATCTGTATGAGATCGAGGGGCTCAACCGCGTCCCCTGCGAGAGCGCCTCTGCGGGCGATATCGTCTGCTTCTCGGGACTGGAAAAGATCAATATCGGCGATACCGTCTGCGCATCCGACTGCGTCGATCCCGTTGCATTTGTCAAGATCTCTGATCCCACGGTGGAGATGATCTTCTCTGTCAACGATTCGCCGTTTGCGGGAAAGGAGGGCAAGTTCGTCACGACCCGCCACCTGCGTGACAGGCTGTATCGTGAACTGCTGCGCGATGTCTCGCTGCGCGTCGAGGACACCGACTCCGCGGATTCCTTCCGCGTCAGCGGCAGAGGGGAGATGCACCTCTCCATCCTCATTGAGACGATGCGCCGCGAGGGATATGAATTCCAGGTCAGTTCTCCCAAGGTGCTCTATAAGGAGATCGACGGCGTGCGCTACGAGCCCATCGAGCGCCTCATTGTCGACGTTCCCGAGGATATGACCGGTCCTGTGTTCCAGAGCATGGGCGAGCGGAAGGGAGAGCTGCTTCATATGAGCGCAATGGGTTCTCGTATGCGCCTTGAATTCCTTGTCCCCGCGCGCGGTCTGTTCGGCTATAAGAGCGAATTTCTGACGGACACCAAGGGCGAGGGCGTCATGAGCTCGGTGTTCTTTGAGTACCAGCCATACAAGGGCGAGATCAAGCGCCGCGATACCGGATCCCTCGTCGCGTTTGAATCGGGCGAGGCGGTCACATACGGGCTCTTCAACGCGCAGGGCAGAGGCACGCTGTTTATTACGCCCGGTACGCCCGTGTATGAGGGCATGGTCGTCGGGTGCTCGCCCAAGGACGAGGACATCAACGTCAACGTCTGCAAGACCAAACATCTGACGAATACGCGTTCCTCCTCTTCGGACGACGCGCTGCGGCTCATTCCGCCCAAGAAGCTCAGCCTAGAGGAGGCGCTTGAGTTCATCGGGGACGATGAGCTGCTGGAAATTACGCCGCTCAATGTGCGCATTCGCAAGCGCATCCTGGACTCTGAACTTCGGGCAAAGGCGCGCGCCAAGGCAAAACTACAGGCTTAACGAAAAATCCCGCAGCATGCGGGATTTTTTGAATGTTTCCCGCATAGAGTAGAGTATGCAGGGTGAAGTCAGGCAAAGTATGCTTACCTTAGAAAATCAAAGCAAGCTGACTCTTACGGGCGTGGAGCGCGTGGACAGTTTTTCAGACCATACGATCATGCTCACCGTCAACGGTCAGAGGGTGCGCATTGACGGCAGCAAACTCAAGGTGCTCTCTTTTTCGGAGGGGAGCGGGAACTTCGCGGCGAGCGGGCAGGTGGATGCCGTGCGCTATTCCTCCGGGCAGGGGGCAGGCATCAAGCGGCTGTTCAAATGAGTGGGATCGACACATTCTATGTCTTTCTTGTCTCTGTCGCCTGCGGGACGGCAGGGGGACTTTTGTATGACGCGGTGACGCTTTTGCGCAGTCCGTTTGGCGGGAAGTGGGTGCGCTATGGGGCGGACCTTTTCTTTTGTGGTCTGTTTGCCGCCCTCTATCTTTGGGTGAGTGTCGCACTCGGGTTCCCCGCTTTGCGGCTGTATGCGTTTTGCGCCTGTCTCATTGGCTTTTGGCTGTACGCAAAAAGTTTTCATAAAATTGTTGCATTTCTTGCAAAAAAGATTTATAATAGGAGAAAACCGATACAAAAGGGAAAGAAATTATGCCAAAAAAGAGGGGCACGCGACTTACGGAGGAAAAAGTCAGAAGGATCGTGACGGGCGCGACCGTCGCGGGCGTACTTCTGATCATTTTTCTCGTCGCCATTCTCATCGTGCAGTTCGTGCAGATCGGCATCGTCAACCAAAAACGGGCGGAGTATGATGCGCTCATCGAACAGTACAATGAGATGATCGAGTCGGGCGAAAACAGCCTCGAACTTCTGCAATTGGAGGAGACGTTGCGCAGTCTTGCCATGGAAAACGGTTGGACGGCGCCGTAACAACATGAAGTACGCAGTTATCGATATAGGATCCAATTCCGTTCGCCTGATGCTTTGGGCGAACGGTACTTTGTATAAAAAGGTGATTACAACGCGGCTCGCACAGGGGCTTGCGGCAAGCGGCATGATCTGCGATGAGGCGTCTGCACGCACCGTTGCGGCGATTGCCGAACTCGCGGCGGAGGGCAGACGGGAAGGCGCGCAGGTATTAGCATTTGCAACGGCCGCCGTGCGCTCTGCAAGAAACGGCAGCGATTTCTGCGCGCGCGTCAAAGAGGCGTGCGGAATCGAGGTGGACGTCGTTGTCGGGGAAGAAGAAGCGCTTCTCGGGATCTACGGCGCGCTCGGAACGCGGGACGGCGGCACGATCGATATCGGCGGTGCGAGCACGGAGGTGTGCATCCGCGCGCATGGAAAAATTTCCTTTGTTACCAGCTTGAATATCGGCGTCGTGCGCCTGTTTGATCGGTGCGGACAGGATGCGGACAAGCTGCGCGCCGTCGTGCGTGAGGAGATCGCGCCGCTTGCGGGTGTGGCTTGTGCGGGTACAATATATGCCATTGGCGGAACAGCGTCCACTCTGGCGAGTGTCAGACTCGGGCTCACGGAGTATGACGCCGCCAAACTCAACGGACTTTCGCTCTCCGCAGACTATTTGGATGAAGTTGCCGCGCACCTGCTTGCCCTAACCGTGGAGGAGCGCAAACAAATCCCGGGAATGGACCTCCGCCGCGCCGATGTCATTGCGGGCGGGGCGGTGCTTCTCAGTGAAATTGTGCATGCGTTCGGCTTAAACGAGGTAAAATTTTCTGATGGCGACAACCTGGAAGGCTACCTCGTGGCGAGGGGGCTGGCGTGAAGCGGAATATTTATCACATTTTCTGCGCGCTCCTTATCCTGCTTGTGTACGCCGGATGGGTAATACTTCTCATGTCTGAACTTGACAGAGCAGACAATATCGCGGTACCTGTCCTGCTTTTGTGTCTGGCTGCATGCTGTGCGCTCCTGCGCCTTGACAGCCTCGTCCATGAAAGCGGGCATCTTGTCTTCGGCTTGCTTGCGGGACTCAAACTTCGCAGGGTCGCCTTCGGCTGGGTGAGCTTTGGCGAGGGGGGCGTGCGCTTCGGAAGCCGCAGCGTGGCTGGTGAGACGCAGTTTTCGCTCAAAAAGCCGCAGGGCGCGCACGCAAAGCTGATCGCGGCGACTGTGGGCGGACCTATCCTCGGCATTGTGTTCGGTGTGTCCATGCTTGCGCTTTATTTCGTCTTGCCGATGCATCCCGCGCTCACGTTTTTTACACTCTATGCGCTCTGGTGTCTTGCAGAGGGGGTTATGGAACTCCTTCCCGCAGAACTTGTTGCTGGCAAGACGGACGGGCTCGTGCTTAAAGAGCTCATCCAAAGGACGGGGGAGACAGAGGTCGCAATTCGCATCATGCAGGCGCAGCTGCTTGCAAAGGACGGGGATTTTTCACGCGTTTCCCGCGCGTTGCTCTACGATGTGCCCGTCGTCCGGGCGGACAGCCCCGCATTTTCGGAGCTGCTGAAGTTGCGCGTCGCCTGGTGTGAATTTTTCGGGGACAAAGCAGGAGTTTCAGAGGCGCAGGCACGGCTGCAAACGATTGCACAGGAAGATTGATGGCATGAAAAAAGACGCCGTCATGGCGCCTGTTGTTGTGCCGATATGTAAGCGCAAACAGCGTGGTTAATCGACGAGTCCGAGAAGGTAATCGGATGAAACGTTGAAGTAGCGTGCAAGCTTTGCGATATTGCTTGCCGTGGGATCGCTCTTGTTTGTTTCCCAGTAGCAGATAATGCCAAGACTGACATTGAGGTCCTTTGCGACGGTCGCCTGAGAAAGGCCGCGCTCTTTTCTAAGCTGAATAAGTCTTTCGGAAAAAATTTTCATGCCAGTATTATACTCGCAATCAATATATTTTGCAACTTATTTCAAATGCGAAAGTGAAAATAACATAGGTTGCAGGGAGTTTTTTCATGATCAATGTGCTCTTCGTGTGCCACGGCAATATCTGCCGCTCCACGATGGCGGAAAGTGTATTTACTGATCTTGTCAACAGGCGCGGACTTTCCAAAAAGTTTGCCATTTCTTCGGCGGCGACGCATGCGGACGAGCTGGGAAATTCGCCGCATTACGGGACGCGGGAAAAGTTGCGCCGCGAGAATATTCCGCTCGTGCCGCACAGAGCGCGCCTCTTGACGCGTGACGACGGCGAGAAGTATGACTATATCATCGGCATGGACGAGGAGAATTTGCGGCACATGAAGCGCATCCTTGGGACGGCGTATGAGGGAAAGATCTCACTGCTCCTGGACTATAGCTCGCATCCGCGCGCGATCGCCGATCCCTGGTATACCGGAAACTTTGATGCGACGTATGACGACGTCAGAGAGGGCTGTGAAGCATTTCTTGCATGGCTGCAACGGGAGAAGAAATTATGACGACAAAACTCCGCGCACTGCCTTTGGGCAGTATCGTAATGCGCGATCAATATCTTGAGAACGCACTCGACAAGGAGATCGATTACTTATTATCGCTCGACGTCGGGCGTTTTCTTGCAGGATTTTACGAGAATGCGGGCATCTCTACGCCCTATGTCCGCTACGGCGGCTGGGAGAATAAGCTGATTGCGGGACACTGCCCCGGGCACTATCTCTCTGCACTCGCGCAGGCGTCCTGCAATGCGGGCGTTCCGACGGACAGGCGGGACAAGATCAGGCAGAAGCTTGTACGCATGGTGGACGGGCTTAAGGAATGCCAGCAAAGCAGCAAAGGCCGCCCCGGCTTTTTGTGGGCGGCGCCGCTGATTTCCAAGGAGAATCCCGAGGCGCAGTTTGATAATGTCGAGCGCGGAAAGCTGAATATCAAGACGGAGGCGTGGGTGCCGTGGTACACGATGCACAAGCTGCTTGCAGGGCTTCTGGACTGCTACAGGCTGGGCGGCTATGCGCCCGCGCTCGATGTCGCGGAAAAGTTGGGGGATTGGGTCGCCGAACGCGTGCTTGCGTGGGATGATGCGACGCAAAAGCGCGTGCTCTCCGTCGAATACGGCGGCATGAACGACTGCATGTACGAGCTGTATGCTCTCACAAAGCAGCCGCGCTTTGCGAAAGCGGCGCATGTCTTTGACGAAGAAGCGCTCTTTGATGCAATCTTGACGGAGGGCAAGAACGTCCTGAAAGATCTGCACGCGAACACGACAATCCCCAAGATCATTGGCGCGTTGAAGCGCTATCTCGTCCTGCATGGCGAAGTACTGGACGGCGAGATCGTGGACGCGTCCCGCTATCTGCGCGTGGCGGAGGTGTTTTTCCGCATGGTCGTCGAGCGGCACACCTATGTCACTGGCGGCAATTCGGAGTGGGAGCACTTCGGCGCGGACTATGTCCTCGACGCCGAGCGCACCAACTGCAATTGCGAGACGTGCAACGTCTACAATATGCTCAAGCTCGCGCGCGGGCTGTTCTGCGTGACTGGGGATACACGATACACCGACTATTACGACAACGCCTTTACCAATTCCATTCTGTCATCGCAGAACCCGGAAACGGGCATGACGACCTATTTCCAGCCCATGGCGGGCGGGTTTTTCAAGGTGTTCTCCCGCCCGTACGATAAGTTCTGGTGCTGCACGGGCAGCGGCATGGAGAGCTTCACCAAGCTCGGTGACAGCGCCGTCTATTTTGACGGTGATTACTATCTTGAACAATATCTTTCGATGCGGGTAGAGCACGGCGGCGTGCGTTTCTCTGTGCGCTGTGATTTCCCCATGTCGGACGAAGCGATCATACAAGCGGAAGCGGGGGATTTTTCTCTGCATCTGCGCGTACCCGACTGGGCGGCGTCGCCCATGCAGCTCACACGGAACGGAGTGCGAGTGCCCGTTGAGGCGTGTGAAGGGCACCTTGCTGTCTCGCTCAGGGCGGGGGATGTCCTTGCGGTTCGCATTCCCGTTGCCGTTAGGATGAGCGGGCTTCCCGATGCGAGGGATACGTTTGCCTTTACCTACGGCGGCAAGGTGCTCTCTGCCGATCTCGGCACGCAGGACATGCTTGAAACTGAGACGGGCGTCGACGTCAGTATCCCTGCAAAGCGCATGATGGCGTCCGAGCGGGTGTATTTTGAGGACGTGGAGGACGTGCTTGCCAACCCGGGCGCCTATCTGGTTCGCGAAGGGGACGCATTCCGCCTGGTCGGCGGAGATGTGTCCTATTCGTTCGGGCTGCATTATCGGCGCTATCGTGAGCGGTACGCCATCTACTTTAAGCTGCGCGAGGGCAGCCGCGAGGCGGAAGACGTCGTGCGCGAGCCGATCGATACCGTGCAGCCGGGCTACGGGCAGTATGAGACGGACGCGCTGCATGACTTGCGGGAGTACAACTCTGTCTCCGTCACCTCGGACGGCACGTCGCGGGCGGCAGGGGAGAATGGGTGGTTTGAGTATGACTTCCGCATCGATCCAGAGAATATGACGGTGCTCTCCATAGAACTGCGCCGCGAGGACAACTACAAACCGCTGTGCATCAGCGTGGACGGCGAGGAAGTGTTCAGCGGCTGGCTCATCGATACGATGAGCGCCGAGGAGAACTATCGACGCGAGTTTACGATCACGGTTGAGATCGTGGAGCGGCATAAGCGGCAAAAGTGTGTGAATGGCGAAATGATCTGGGTGCTTCCCGTCCGCTTTGCGGGGCTGGAGGGCAAGCCGAGCGTCCGCATCTGTGAATTTATTTATGTATATCCGCAGGAAGCGTGAGTAAATTTGTTTACTTTGTATGTGCGATCCTGTATAATGGAAATTGCGGAGGAAAACGATGAAAGAGAATAGAACGCATGAATCGCAGGAAATGTACCTTGAGACCATCCTGTTGCTTCGCGCAAAAAAATCCAATGTCCGCTCCGTTGACATTGTAGAAGAGCTTGGCTATGCCAAATCGAGTGTTTCGCGCGCCGTCAATCTGCTGCAAAAGGCGGGACTGATCGAGATCGATGAGGCGGGCGACATTACGCTGACTGCCGCGGGGCAGAAGAAGGCGGAGGACATCTACGAAAAGCACCGCGTCTTTACCGAGGCATTTATCAGAATGGGGGCGCCCAGGAAAGTCGCGGAGGAAAATGCCTGCCGCATCGAGCACGTCGTTTCCGATGAACTGTTTAAGATCATCAAAAAACATTTCGAAGAACATTAAGAAAAGGAACGCATGGGCGTTCCTTTTTGCATGCTTGATTGAATGCTGTTGCGTGGCAGGGGGCGTTTCCTATTTTGTCAGGTGATCGAGGATCTCAAAATACTTTGGAAACGTCTTTTTGCAGCACGTCGGATTTTCGATCGTGATATCTCCCGTCATGAGCCCCACGAGGGAGAATGCCATGGCGACGCGGTGGTCGTCGTATGTCTGAATGATGGCGGCGCGAGGGGTGCCGGGGGTGATGCGGACGCCGTCAGGCTCCTCCTCGGACGCAATGCCCAGACTTTGCAGATTGGAGACGATTGCATGGATGCGGTCGCACTCCTGTCTGCGGATGTGTCCGATGCCCGTGACATGCGTCTCGCTCGTTGCGAATGGCGCAAGCGCTGCGACGGTGAGCGCCTGATCGGAGAAATCGCGCATATTGACGTCAAAGCCCGTGAACGAGGAAACATTGCGTCCGTCTGCAAGGATTCCTTGGGGGGTATCTTGGAGTTTGACGCCCTTTTCTTCCAGCAGGCGTAAAAATGCGATATCGCCCTGCAGCGTATCAAAATGCACGCGCGGGATGCGTACACGCATGCGCAAGAGCAAAGATAGTGCGTAGAAATAGCACGCGCCCGAGAGGTCGGCTTCAATCTCCGCACGGGCGGGGGCATGCGCAGACGGTGTGACGGCAATGGTGTCGCCGTCGCGCGTCCACTGCGCGCCGAACTGTTCGATCAGCCGCAGCGTCATAGAAATATAGCTCCCGTGCGTACGGCTGCCTGTCAGGTGCAGACGTATAGGACGGTTGACGGCTGCGGCAAGCAGAATGCCGCTCGCGTACTGGGTGCTCAGGTCGGTATCTACCGTCAGATCTTCCTGAAAAATGCCGTCCGATTGCATGACAAGGGGGAAGTGTCCGCGCTCGCCGAGGTAATTGATGCGCACGCCGGCATCCTCCAGAACGGATAAAATCTCCATGGGGCGCTTTTGCATCTGCTCGGACGAGGTCATCGTATAGCTGCCGCCCGCAAAGGCAAGCGCCACGGTCAGAAAGCGTGCGGCAGTTCCCGCCGAACGGACATTGAGCATTGCATTTTGGTTGGGGACATGACCGTTGCAGCCGTCGATGCGCAGGCCGTTCGCACAGCGCGACCACGGGATGCCGAGCGCGCTGAGACAATCGAGCATGGCAAGTGTGTCGTCGGCAAAGTCTCCGCAGGAGAGCTGCACCGTCCCGTTGCCGAAGGCGGCAAGAATGAGGGCGCGATTGAGCAAGCTCTTGGAGGCGGGAACTTCTGCTTCAAGGATGCCGCTGGTTGGCGTTAATTTTCTGACATTGTAGAAATCCATACAAAAATTATAGTGAGAACGGCATGAAAAGTCAAGAAAAAAGAGAAAGCGCGCCGTACAAACGGCCATTCCCTTGAAAAAAATGCGGCGGTATGATATAATATTGGCTGTGGAATCGCAGGAAGAAATCGTTGTCATACGCAGTGCGCGGAAGACAATATCGCTCACTGTCAACGAAAGCGGCGCGATCGTCGTGAAGGCGCCAAAATTTGTCAAAGATGCTGAAATCGCCCGTGTGATCGAACGTCACAGGCGCTGGATCGCGCGCAGAAAGCGCGAGAGCGGGCAATTTCGGCTCGATCTATCGGACGGAGCGGCGCTCGTGCTCTACGGAAGAAGGTACGAAATCGCCGCGGCGCCGCGCGCCGCGATCAAAGGTGATATGATCTTCCTCCCGCAGGAGGAGAGAGCGGCTGCGCTCATTGCATTGCTGAAAAAAATGGCGCGCAAAACCATGACTGATCTGACGCTTGCCCTCGCGCAAAAATACGGGTTTACCTTCGGGACTGTCCGCATCTCATCTGCGCGGGGCAGGTGGGGCTCCTGCAGTCAAAGGGGCACGATCTCCTATTCCTTCCGGACGGCGTTTTTGTCACAGCACGAAGCGGAATATATCGCCGTACATGAGTTGTGTCACACGCGGCACATGAATCACAGCGCTGTATTCTGGGCGGAAGTCGCAAAAATCCTGCCCGATTATCGGCAGATCAGACAGGGGATTCGCGAAAAAGGAGTCGTTATGCAATGGCTTTAACGAATAATCGGCTTTTGCATAGTAATATACCAGACATACTATTGAATTTACATGAGGTAATGATATGAAGATTGTCGTCTACGGGCTCGGGATCATCGGCGCATCGGTCGCCGCATCGCTGAAGAAAGCGGGCCATCTCGTTTTGGGAAAGAACAGGAGCAGGGAGAGCGTCGTCTATGCGCTGGAGCATGATATGATCGACGGCGAGGCGGTATCCTATGAAGGCGCGGACGTCGTCGTGCTTGCGCTTCCGCCCCGCGTGACCGTGCGCGAGTTGAAAGAGGGGGCATTCCCCGACGGCTGTATCGTCATGGATATCTGCGGCGTGAAATCTGCGCCCGAGCGGGCGGCCTTCTTCAAGCCCCGCAAGTGGCGGTATGTCGGCACGCATCCGATGGCGGGCAAGGAGACTTCCGGCATCCGTTCCGCAAGCGATACGTTGTTTGTCGGCGCCAATTTCGTCATCACGCATGCGCCGCAGACTGATGCGGCTGCGCTTGATACCGTCCGTTCTCTTGCAAAAGATATGGGATTCGGGCGCATCGTCGAATGCAGCGCTGCGGAGCATGACAGGATGATCGCGCTTACCTCACAACTATGTCACGTCGCGGCGAATGCCTATGTCACAACCCCGCTCTCTGCGGGCTGTGTCGGGTTTACGGGCGGCAGTTTTCAGGATATGACGCGCGTCGCGCCCGTGGACGAGGCAATGTGGGCGGAGCTGTTTTGTATGAACTCCGAGGCGCTCTGCGAGGAGATTGTGCGTCTTTCACGCCGGCTGGATGCGTTTGCCGACGCGATCCGAGATCGGGACGAGGCGCGTATCTGCGCACTGATGCGCGAGGGAAAAGCGTGCTACGAAGAATTTTTTCGCAGAAATTAAGAGATAATTGTGCTCAATCCATTTACAAATTCGCTTTTTTGTACTATAATGAGAGAAATGGTTGTGTGTGATGTGACGATCGTCACATTTTCAGGGGGGGCGCGCTCTCACAGCAGCGTGCGGGGAACTGTCTTAAAGCTGGAGGACGGCTTTCAGGTCGACTATCCGCAGGACGGGGATCATGCGCGGCTGACTGTGCGCGGGCAGTCCCTTGAGATGACGCGGAGCGGGCAGACGCAGCTTCGTATGTCCTTTGAAGAGGGACGCAGAAGCGAACTTGCGCTCTTTCTCGGGGAGGATTGGGGGAGCGTCCCAATTGAGACCGATCGCTGTCACATACGTGCCGTGCGGGACGGCTGGCGGATCGCGCTCAAATACCGCCTACTTTTCGCACATGAAAGTCAGGTATTCCATGTGAATATCGCAGTGAAATTTATTTCGGAGGAACAATGAAAATTCGATACTTGGGGCACTCTTGTTTTGTCCTGACGGAGAGTACGGGAACGACGATCGTGACCGACCCCTATGGCGCCATCGGCTATAAGATGCCGCCCGTCAAGGCGGACGCGGTGTCCGTAAGTCACGGACACTACGACCACAACAACGTCAGCGCGGTAAAGGGAAACCCCGTCGTGCTCGACGAAGAGGGCACCTATGAAGTCGGTGGGGTCGTCATTACGGCGATCAGAAGCTATCACGATAAAACGAGCGGCTCAGAGCGGGGGGAGAATCTCATTTTCAAGTTCCGTATGGACGGCTTGGAGATCTGTCATCTGGGCGATCTGGGCGAGGAGTGTTCTTCTGCGCTGATTGAAACCTTGTTGCCTGTGCATGTGCTCATGATTCCCGTCGGCGGGACGTACACCATCGATGCAGAGCAGGCAAAGGAATATGTCGACCGCATTATGCCCGCAATCGTCATCCCCATGCACTATAAGACCAAGGGGCTCAATATGGACATCGACAAGGTGGATGCGTTTACCGACCAGTTTGATACGGAAGAGGTGGAAGAACTCGAGGACAGCGAACTGGAGTTGTTCCGTGACGATATTTCGGAGGAGAGCACAAAGATCATCGTCATGGAACGGGAGAAATAAATGGAGTTAAAGACGACGGAACAAAGGTATCGGGAATTTCTCGATACCCTTCCTTTATCTACGCTCAGGATCCTTGGCAGACAGTACGGCGTTGCTGCGGCATCCTCCAGTCAGAAGAGCGCGTTGGTCAGCGACATCATCGACATTCTGACGGGAAAAACGCAGCCCGTTCCGCGCTCCAATCGAGGCGCCCCCGCAAAGCAGACGTATATCGATCCCGCGATTGTCGATCGTCTGAACGAGATCCGTTCGCGCGCCGATGAGGATGGTTGGCAGAGAAAGGTCATCTTTGAGGTCGCTTCCCCGGACGAGGCGGGGCATTCGTCGTACAACGATCCCGTCTATACCGGGATTCTTGAGATCACGCCGGGCGGATACGGCTTTGTCCGTGCCGACAACTGCCAGCCCTCCGCCGCGGGGAAGGACGTCTTTCTCTCTGCGCCCTATATTCACGCCATGGAACTGCGGACGGGGGACTTTATCGCCTGTACGGCGCAGCCCCGCCAGAAAAACGAAGCGGCGGCCATTCTGGAACTGCTGAGCGTCAACGGTCTGCCGCAGGGAAAATACAATGCCCGTCCCGTCTTTGAGACGCTCACGGCGGTCTATCCCACCGAAAAAATCGGGCTTTCCGAACAGTGCGGCGATGATGCGCTGCGCATGCTCGATCTGTTTGCGCCGATCGGAAAGGGACAACGCGCCCTGATCACGGCGCCGCCCAAGGCGGGGAAAACGACGCTCTTGAAGTCCGTTGCGCGCGCGATTCACCAGTTTCACAGGGATATCGTGCTGCTCGTCCTTCTCATCGACGAGCGCCCGGAAGAGGTTACGGACATCGGCTCCGCGGTGCGGGGAAGCACGGTCGTATCCTCGACGTTCGACGAGGCTGCAGAACACCATGTGCGGGCTGCGCAGCTTCTCTTGGAGCACGCAAAGCGGCTTGTTGAGCACGGCAAGGACGTCGTAATTTTGCTTGATTCTCTGACCAAACTCACGCGCGCTTACAACAACGTCGTCGAGAGTAGTGGAAAAACGCTCTCGGGCGGGCTGGATCCTGCGGCGCTTGCAGGACCTAAACGCTTCTTCGGAGCGGCGCGCAAGACCAAGGAGGCGGGGAGTCTCACCATTCTCGCGACCGCATTGGTCGAAACGGGCAGCCGCATGGACGACGTCATCTATGAGGAGTTCAAGGGGACGGGAAACGCGGATATCTTTTTATCCCGAGAACTTGCAGAGCGCAGGATCTTTCCCGCCATCGACTTGCGCCGCTCAGGCACGCGCAAGGAAGAGCTTTTGTTGTCCGCGGAAGAGATGGAAGCGGTCGGACAGTTCAGAGTGCACGGGCTGACGGATACCGCCGCGATCAAGGAAATTTTGGGGCGCACTGCGGACAATGCAGAACTTGTGTCGCGCCTGCCGGAATGGCTGCGCGGCTTGAAATAATATATATACCAAGGGGCAGAAGATTATGGTTATCGGCATTGATTTGGGCGGCATGTCTGCCAAGGCGGCGCTGCTTGTCGGCGATCAATTGAAGGGAAAATCGCGCGTGGAGACGTCCGCATCCAATACGGCGGAGCAGACGGCTGTCGCGCTGGCGCAGCTCGTTCTGCAGACGGCGGAGAAAGCCAATAAGAGCATGGACGATATTCAGGCGATCGGCATCGGCTCGCCCGGCGTTGTGGACAGCACGGACGGCGTGATCGCTTCCTGGACAAATTTCGGCTGGAAGAATGTACCGCTTGCGTCGCTCGTGGAGAAATATACGGGCAAAAAGACCTTTGTTTTGAACGATGCCAACGCGGCGGCGCTCGGCGAGGCACGCTATGGTGCCGGCAGGCAGTATTCGAGCAGTGTCCTTCTGACGCTCGGAACGGGCATCGGCAGCGGCATCATTCTCGGCGGAAAGCTGTTTGAGGGCTTCCGCAGCGCAGGCGCGGAGATTGGGCACGTCGTTCTCCATAAGGACGGAGAGCCCTGCTCGTGCGGCAGGCGCGGTTGTTTTGAGCGGTATGCCTCCGCGAGCGCGCTCATTCGCATGACGCAGGAAAAGATGCGCAGTGTGCCGCATAGTGCGCTCTGGAAGTACGCGCCGACGGTAGAGCAGGCGGACGGAAGAACGGTTTTCCTGGCGCTGAAAGAGGGGGACGAGGCGGCAAAGAGCGTCCTTGATGGGTATGTGGCGGAACTCGGAGAGGGGATCACCAATATTGTCAACGCTTTCCGCCCGCAGGCGATCATTCTCGGGGGCGGGATCTCGGCAGAGGGGGAGACTCTTCTTGCTCCCCTCAGAAAATACGTCTATCCCCGCATCTATGTCTCACAGGACTATGCGCCCCTGGAGATCTGCTGCGCCTCGCTCGGCAACGACGCAGGCCTGTACGGTGCCGCAGCGTATGCCTTTGCAAGATTATAATTGTGTTTGAGCGAATGATAGGGTAGAGGGAAACCATGGGCGAAATTGTAAAATGGTGCATTACAGCCGTAAGTGCTATGCTCCCTGCCATTACGATTTATTTGGTGGTCAATGTCTTATCATGGAAGTCCGGCAAAAAGTCCGCTCCTAAAAATGAGATCGCCCAACCGCGTCAATATTTTTGGTGTTGTGCAGTCGGTACAATGCTACTGTTCATGGTTGTACTGTTGGTCCTGTTTCTCCCTGAAGGAATGGTGCAACCGGAAGAAGGACGGATTCCCGGAGCTCTCATCATGTTGGGAATCACCTTCATTGCATTTCTATGCACTCTTTGGTTTTATCGGTGGCGCATCGTTCTCGGGAAAAAAGAATTTACTTGTTACTTCTTTCTACGAACGCGGACATACCAATATTCCGAAGTACATTTCAGGGATTTTAATAATCACTACCGTATTTACTGCGGTGAGAAATATCTCTGTTCGGTTTTGGATGAGACCGATAATTGTGAAAGGCTGCGGGGCTTGATTGCGAAGTACTCGCCCATTCATAATCCCATGCGCAGCAACCACTGACGAAAGCAGGCCCGCCGATCACGGCGGGCTTGCTTCTATCAAAAAAACCGAGGAAGTTTCCTCGGTTTTTTTGTGGCTCAAAGTCAAATATTGGGGTGAAGGTAAAGAAAGAAAAAAATCTGTAATCAAATAAATTTATCTTGGCGGCGT
>CALVLM010000009.1:0-74907 GCA_944338075.1 Candidatus Gallimonas intestinigallinarum
ATGCTTCTTTTTTTGTGCCATTATACAAAAAATGTTGAAGCAAGTTCCCTCACCCCAACATTTATTATAGAGCCTTTTTTGTCAGTTGTTGGTTAATGGACGAGCCTGCTGCGGGCGTATCTGGATATAGTAAACGACGCCGAAGATGATGATGCCAAGGTATGCGATGATGGGAATGATCACCCATGCAGCGAGCGTCAGCGGAGCGCTGAAGTCGATGCGTGCCGCAAGCGCGATGATCAACGTGATGATCACCAATAAAATATAGGTGATCACAACGTTGAGAATGATCGGTCCCGTCTTGCGCAGCGATCTTGCGCCATAGTGGTTGGCATAGGCGAGCCCCGTCACAAGCAGGACGGCAAAGCCGACGCCCCACAGCAAATAGGGATAGAACCCGGGAAGGGCGATGGATGAAGAAAGTCCGAGCAGGACGGCGCCCATCGCGATGCAGAAGGCGCAGAACGCGATCCCGCTGAAAAAGAGGGCTTTCCCCTTATTGACAAGGCTTTCAGTTTCCTGCTCGAACCGACCAGGCTTGCCGCCCGAGGTCTGGATGCGGATGCCGTCCTTTTCGGCGCGCGATTGCAGGTCAGTGAAATCGATCCCGTCCAATGACTTCGCTCTTGCGTCCTGCGGCGCGCTGTTTTCGGGCGAGACGGCATTGGCGTACAGACGCTGTACGACGGTGCGATAGTCGCCGCCCGTAACGTCTGCCTCAGCGCCCTGCGGCGGGGCAGGGGAGTTGTAATGATTGTAGTCGCGGTTGGGCTGACGGGACGCAGGCGTGTTGAGGAGTTCCAGGTAGTTGCGCTGCAGCAGGGCGTGTTCCTGACGGCGGTAGATCTCCGCCTGTTCCGCAATGATGCGCTCCTCCTGCGCCTTCAGTTCATCCTGGTGCTTGGCGCGCTCCTGCGCGAGGACTGCTTCCAGGTGATTATTGTAGTTGTTGCGCTCTGCTGCGATCGCCGTTTCCGATCTGTGCCGCTCTGTCTCCAGCAAAAATTCATTGCGCTGGCGTTCGTCTGCAAGCAGGGCCTCCGAGCGCTTCTTTTCTTCTTCCAGCTGTGCTTCCGACTTCTTGCGCTCTTCCTCCAGCTGCTCTTCGGCGGCCTTTTTCTGATCTTCCAGCTGTTGCAGGAGCCCGTCGCGCGTTTCCTCCAGTTGTGCGATCTGCGCACGCTGTTCCTCCGCCTCCTGATTCACGAGGCGTTCTTCCGCGAGGCGCTGCGCCTCTTCCAGCGCCGCTTCGTTCTCCTTGAGCTCGTATTCCAGCGACGCGATCTGGGCGCGGAGCGCCTCCTCCTGTTCGGTTGCTTCACGCTCTTTCTGTGCTTCCAGTTCGGCGCGCTGTTCGTTGAGCGCGTTTTCCTTGTCCGCAAGTTCCTGTTCGCGGCGCTCATAGTCCTTGGCAACTGACTCGTTGTGCGCATCGAGATCGGTACGCCGCTGGGCAAGTGCCTGTTCTCGGGCGCTGATCTCACGCTCGCGCCAGTCATATTCCTTGTGGAGCGCCGCATTCTGTGTATCCAGTTCGGCGCGCTTATGCACGAGTGCCTGTTCGCGGGCGGAAAGTTCCTGTTCGCGCCAATCCCGCTCTTTATAGAGCGCATCGTTACGGGTGCGGATCTCTTCCTCGAACGCCGCGCGTTGATCGGCAAACGCTTGCAGCGTCTGTTCCTCCAGTTGGGTGCGCTGTTCATGCAGTAGGGTCGCCGCCTTTTCGTCCAGTTCGGCGCGCTCAGCTGAGAGCGCCTCCTCGCGGGCGGCAAGTTCCGCAGAGCGCTGCTCCTGTTCCTTTTGCGTCGCTTCGCGTTCGGCGGTCAGGTCGGAGCGCTGCCGGTTGATCGTATCTTCCCGCGTGGCAAGCTCCTGTTCCCGCCATGCAAATTCCTTGGACGTCGCCTCATTTTGCGCGATCGCCTTGTCTAATTCTGCTTCGCGTGCGCTGAGCTGCTGTTCCCGCGTTTCAAATGCCTGGGAGAGCTGCGCATTGCGAGCGCTTTCGGCTGCGATCTCCTGCTCCCGCAAAGAAAGCTGCGCCTCGCGTGCTGCGCTGTCTTTGGAGACCGCCTCGCTCTTTGCGTCCAGTTCCGCCTGCCGATCGGCGATCGCCTTTTCGCGGGCGGCGAGTTCCTGTTCGCGCCAGTCATACTCCTTGGTCATCTCCTCGGCGCGGGTGCGAAGTTCCTCGTCAAAGGCAGCGCGCTGCTCGTTCAGCTTTTCCTGATAGCTCTCTTCGATCTGATCGAGCTCTGCGTCGTCATCAAACGAGGGGAGGTAGTCCAGCTCGCTGTCCTCGTCTTCGCCGCGCGGGACGCGGGAGGTGGAGTTTTTGAGGACGCGCATATTGACTTGGGTAGGCGCGGGGTTGGAGAAGTCGAAGTCCTTATCGGAGATCAGGCTGTCGATGACGGTGCGCGAATACTCCCATTCCGATTGATTCTGTTCGGAGATCGCCTTGCCCGCCTCGGTCAGGCTGAAATATTTTCTTCTGCCGCCGCTCACGGACCCGCCCCAGTAGGAGGTGACGTAGCCGTCCTTCTCCAGGCGCTTTAAGGCGCTGTAAAGGGAGGGCTGCTTCAGAGAATACTGCCCGTGGCTCTTGCGCTCGATTTCCGCGATGATCTCATAGCCGTACTTGTCGCCGTCATAGAGTGCGCGCAGAATGATGGTGTTGATATGGCCGCGAATGAGATCGGAGCTGACCGATTTTTCGCTGCGTTCCGTTTGAACAACGTCGTCCATATCACGGCTCCTTTGTGTTTTTTATCATTATACAGGATTTGTCGGATTTTGTCAATAATCAAAGTAATATGTCTGACATAATTTTATGATATTTTGTGTTTTTTGGCATATGTATTCACTAAATATCGTATTTTTAGGGAATGGGGACTATTCGGGCGGCACTCTTTCTCATTGGGACGACAGTCGGCGCAGGTTTTCTGACCGGGGCGGAACTTGTCCGTTTTTTCGGCGGTGCGGGGTATCTGTTTGCGCTCGCGGCGGCGTGCGGCATGCAATTTGCGTGTGGCGTTTTATTTTTATCGCTCGGGAAAAAATACGGCGGATGCAATGGCGCGATGCGCGCACTCTTCGGCAGGAGCGGTAAGGCGGTCTACATTTTGCTGCTTGCCGTCACCTTTTTCCCCTGTGCCGGGATGCTTGCGGGTCTGGATGCGCTCATCCCGAACTACGCACCATTTCCGTCTATCATAGGACTTGCTGTCGTTGTATTCTTTTTGTGCCGCGGGCTCAGGGGCGTTGGCGCGCTGAATACCGCGCTCGTTCCCTTTTTGATCGCGCTTGTCCTTCTGACGGGCATCGGAAAGGTAGCGGCGCCTTTGCAAATGCCTGCGCTCTCAGAGGGAGGCAATGCCGTTCTCTATGCGGGAATGAACACCGCGTTTGCCGCGCCCGTGCTCATGGACACCGGCCGTGAAGTACGTGCATCCGTGCGCGCATGCGCATTTGCATCTGCCTGCATTTTTTTATGCGGCGCGTGCATTTTAGGGGGCATCTTTGCCATGGGGGATGCGGCGCTCGTCTCGCCCATGCCGTACCTCGTTGTCATCCAGGGCAGGCGGGTTTTTGCCGTCGCCGTCGGCTGTTCGGTCCTGACGTCGCTCTCGTCTGCGCTCTATCCGCTGTTCACGGCATGCGAACGCCTCGGCGCGCAGAAAAATGCCGCAAGGGGCGTGGTGCTCCTCGCGGCGTTTATCCTGTCACGGGTCGGACTTGCAAGGGTCATAGACCTCTTCTATCCGATTGCCGGTGCAATAGGGATCGTATTTTCAGTTGTTTGTGTTCTTGACGAGTACCTTTTCCAGCAGTACCACAAGGGCGTACATGCCCGCCGCAAGCAGACAGAGAACAAAGGTCGCGCTCATGACAAGGTCCAGCTTAAACACCTGACCGCCGTAGACGATGAGGTATCCAAGGCCCGCCCGCGAGACAATGTACTCGCCCATGATGGACCCGATCCACGCCATTCCCACATTGACTTTGAGCATGGAGATGACGGCGGGATAGGAGGACGGGATGACAAGTTTCCATAGGATCTGCCATTTGTTTGCGCCCATCGAGCGCATCAGAAGAATCTTGCTCTCCTCCGTCGCGATGAAGGCGGACAGAACGTGCATGATGGCAATGATGATGCCGACGAGCACGGTCATAAAGACGATCGCTTCGCTCCCCGTGCCGAACCAGATGATGATGAGCGGTCCCAGAGCGATCTTGGGAAGGGCGTTGAGGACGACGATGTACGGCTCAAGGACGCGGCGCAGCGTGTCGCTCCACCAGAGCACAAGCGCGACGGCAAACCCGAGGACGACGGCGATCGCAAAGCCGGCGAGCGTCTCCCAGAGCGTCACGCCGATATGGTAAAAGAGGCTGCCGTCCGATGCGAGATCTGCGAGCGTCGTCGCAATGCGGGAAGGGGAACTCATGATGAAGGGATCCACCCAGCCCATCGCCGTGACCAGTTCCCACAGCCCCAAAAGCAGCGCGAGGACGCCGATGCGCAGCGCCCAGACGAGGGCAAGGTTTTGTTTGCGCCGCCGTAAAAAGCGGGCATGTTCCTGAGAATAGTTGACGTGTTTCATGTGTTGAGTTCCCCCCATAGCCGTTCAAACCAGGCAGAGAAGGTGGGCTGCTCCCGCCTTTTGAGCGGGGGAATGTCCCCAAAGTCCAGCGTATGCGAATGGGCAACGCGGGCGGGACGCGCCGTCAGGACGAGCACTCTGTCGGCGAGAGAGATCGCCTCGGAGATATCGTGTGTGATGAGCAGCGCCGTCTTTTGTTCGCTGCGGATGATGGCGGCGACGTCCTCGCAGACATTCAGCCGCGTCTGATAGTCGAGCGCGGAGAAGGGCTCGTCGAGCAGAAGGATGTCTGGGTCAGTCGCAAGCGTGCGGATGAGCGCCGCGCGCTGTCGCATGCCGCCCGAGAGCTGGGAAGGATAGCACCCCAAAAAGTCAGAAAGCCCGTATTTCTCTGCGAGCGCGAGCGCCCGCCGCCTCGTCTCCTGCGTGTTCTTGCGCTTGACTTCCAGCGGCAGAAAGATATTTTTTTCGATCGTGCGCCACGGGAAGAGTTCATCCTTTTGCAGCATGTAGCCGAAGGTGCCCTTGCTCTCCACCGCGCCTTCCGAGGGCTTCAGAAGCCCCGCCGCGAGCGATAAAAGGGTGGTCTTTCCGCAGCCCGAGGGTCCGATGATGGCAACAAACTCTCCGCGGCCGACTGAGAAGGAGAGCCCCTGCGCCGCGATGAGTTCTCCGCGCACGGTGTGATAGATGTGCGTGACGTCCCGAAAAGTGAGAATGTTTTCCATGGTGCTCCTTTGGTTGAAAAGAGTGGCTTATTTGAGTGCGGCGTACACTTCCCTGACATAAGTATTGTCGACAAGCGCCGCAAAGTCCGCGCGCTCGCTCAGCTCGCCTGCGCTTTCGATGATATCCTGAAGCCGCTCAAAGCTTTCCTCCGTCATTGCCATATCCGTCACCCATGCATCGATATTGCGGTAACTCGTGACGCTGGTCGCGATCGATTGCAGGGAGGTGGAGGGGAAGTAGTCGAGCAGGTATTGTGCGATCGTGTCCGCATCCTGCATGTGCGCATACTCCACGCCGCGCAGAATGGCGCGCAGGAAGCCCTTGGCGGTCTCCTCATTCTCGTTGAGCCAGGAGCGCCTTGCAATGTAGCTTGTGTAGGGGACTTCGCCGCCCGCTTCACCGACTGCGGCAACGATATATCCCTTGCCCGCCGCCTGATATTCGGAGGCGGTCGGCTCAAACATGGTGCAATAGTCGGCGGTGCCGGCTTCGAAGGCGCCCGTCATCAGGTTGAAAGCGACGTCGAAGTTGAGGTTGATATCCTCGTCAGTGAAGCCGTGTTCCCGTAAAATGTATTCAAAGGTCATTGCGGGGACGCCGCCCTTTCTGCCCGCAAGGATCTCTTTGCCCTTGAGGCTTTCCCAGGTGAAATCGGGCTCCTCGACGCGGGAGACGAGAAAGGAGCCGTCCCGCTTGGTGAGCTGCCCGAAGACGGTTGGTACGTCGTTGGAGCCGCCCAACAGCACATAGATCGCCGCCTCGGGGCCGCAGAATCCGACGTCCGCGTCGCCAGAGAGCACCGCCGCCATGACGGCGTCCGCGCCGCCGCCGTTCGTCAGTTCGATCTCGATGCCCTCTTCTTCGAAGTAGCCGAGCGCATCTGCGAGATACATGGGCGCATAGAAGACGGAGTGCGTCACTTCATTGACCCTGACGGTCGTGATTCCGTCCTGATCGGCGGGCTCGCCGCAGGCGGAGAGAGGAAGGAGGGCGAAGATCGCCGCTCCCAGAGTTGCCAACAGTTTTTTCATAGTCAGCTCCGTAAATTTTAAGGAATAATATATCCTATGAGCGAGGCGGAATAATTGACAACGTAAAAAAAATGTTCTATAATGAGAAACTGTATAAAATAGCGGAAATATGCGCGCTTTTGCGTACAAAAGCGCAAAAATAGATTAGGACAGAGACAGACTATGGAAGAAATGCAGACGACGTATAGTCCCAAGGATTTTGAAGAGAGGATCTATCGCGAGTGGATGGACAAGGGTTGTTTCCGCGCGGAGATCGATCCCGCGAAGGTTCCGTTCACGGTCATGATGCCGCCGCCCAACATTACGGGGCAGCTGCATATGGGGCACGCGATGGACGAGACTATGCAGGATATCCTCATCCGCTTCAAGCGGATGCAGGGGTATTGCGCTCTCTGGCTCCCCGGGACTGATCACGCCTCGATCGCGACGGAAGTCAAGATCGTCGAGCAGATGAAAAAAGAGGGCGTGAGCAAGCAGGATATCGGCAGAGAGGAGTTTTTGCGCCGTGCCTGGGCGTGGAAGGAAAAGTACGGCGGCAGGATCATCGAGCAGCTCAAGAAGCTCGGGTCCTCCTGCGACTGGTCGCGCCTGGCGTTCACGATGGACGAAAAGTGCTCCCGCGCCGTGCACGAGGCTTTCTTCCGCCTCTATCACAAGGGGCTCATCTATCGCGGAGACCGCATCATCAACTGGTGCCCGAGCTGCAAGACGGCGCTCTCCGATGCGGAAGTCGAGTACGCGGAGGAGAACGGACATTTTTGGTACTTTGCCTATCCCGTCGAGGGCAGCGACGAGAAGATCGTCATTGCGACCACCCGCCCTGAGACCATGCTCGGCGATACGGCAGTCGCTGTGCATCCCGGCGATGCGCGCTATGCTTCCCTCGTCGGCAAGACGCTTGAGCTGCCTCTGACCGATCGCAAGATCCCCGTTGTCGCGGACGAGTACGTCGATCCGGAGTTCGGTACGGGCGCCGTCAAGATCACGCCTGCGCACGATCCCAACGACTTCGAAGTAGGGCTGCGCCACGAGCTTCCCGTCATCCGCGTCATGAACGACGACGGTTCGATGAACGAACTTGCGGGCGAGTACGCGGGGCTGGACAGGTACGAGGCGAGAAAGCGCATCGTCGCGAAGATGGAAGAGCTGGGGCTGCTCGTCAGGATCGAGCCGCACGCACACAACGTCGGGCACTGCTACCGCTGCCATTCCACGGTGGAACCCATCGTCTCCAAGCAGTGGTTTGTCCGCATGAAGCCGCTCGCCAAACCCGCGATCGACGCCGTCGCGCACAACAAGACCAAGTTCACGCCTGACCGCTTCGCCAAGATCTATTATAATTGGCTGGAAAATATCCGCGACTGGTGTATTTCCCGTCAGCTCTGGTGGGGACACCGCATTCCCGTCTGGTACTGTGACGACTGCGGTGAGACCATCTGCGAGCGCGAGACGCCCACGCACTGTCCGAAGTGCGGCAGTACGCACCTGCATCAGGACGAGGATGTGCTCGACACCTGGTTCTCCTCCGCGCTGTGGCCCTTCTCGACGCTGGGCTGGCCGGAAGAGACGGAGGACTTCAAGTACTTCTATCCGACGGACGTGCTCGTGACGGGCTACGATATCATTCCCTTCTGGGTCATGCGCATGATGTTCTCGGGCATCGAGTACACCGACAAAGTTCCCTTCCGCGACGTGCTCATTCACGGGCTCGTGCGGGATGAGCAGGGCAGAAAGATGTCCAAATCGCTCGGCAACGGCATCGATCCGCTGGAGATCATCGACAAATATGGCGCGGACTCCCTGCGCCTTGCGTTGATGACGGGCGTCGCGCCGGGCAACGATACGCGCTTCACCGATGCAAAGGTAGAGGCGTCGCGCAACTTCATCAATAAGCTCTGGAACGCGTCCCGCTTCGTTCTGATGAACGCCAAGGACGTGGACATTCCAAAACTGGGCGAGATAAGGCTGCAGCCCGCAGATCGCTGGATCATCTCCCGCCTGCAGGCATGCATCCGCGAGGTCGTCGTTTCGCTCGGCAAGTTTGATCTGGGCATTGCCGCAGACAAGCTGACAGACTTCATGTGGAATGACTTCTGTGACTGGTACATCGAGTTGAGCAAGCCCGCCCTGTACAGCGGCGATCCCGACAAGAAGCGCAATGCGCTGTGCGTGCTCATGTACGTCCTGAAGGATGCGCTGAAGCTCCTGCATCCGTTTATCCCGTTCGTGACCGAGGAGATCTATTCCTATCTTCCCGATACGCAGGGGCTGATCATCCATGCGGAATACCCCCGTTACAATTCCCGCCTCGCGTACAAGAAGGAGGCAAAGGCGTTTGAGGGGGTCATCGACCTCATCAAGACGGTGCGCGCAATGAAGGTGGAGGTCAACTGCCCGCCTTCGAGAAAGGTACACGTCTACCTTACGACGGACGCCAGGCGCCTCATCTCCGTTAACAAAAACGCTATTCTCCGCCTTGCGGGGGCGAGCGAGGTGACCGTTGTCGAGAGCGGCGCGGAGGCGGGCGAGAAGGTCGTCTCCCGCGTGTGTGAAGCGGGGCAGATCTTCATTCCTCTGGGCGAGCTCGTCGACCTGGAGAAGGAGAAGGCGCGGCTGGAAAAGGAACTTGACCGCGTCTTGAGCGAGATCGCGCGCGCAAGCGGCAAACTCAACAATCAGAACTTTGTCGCAAAAGCACCCAAAAAGCTCGTGGACGACGAGCGCGCAAAACTGGAAAAATTGCTCGATGCCAAGGGCAAGGTAGAAGCCAGCCTCAAGGCACTGCAAGACTGATGAAAAGTCCGCTTTTACGCGGACTTTTTTGCACTCATCGGAGAGTATGAGGCGGGGCAAAAGAAAAATTGCATTTGCGGAAAAAAATTGCGTTCAAACAGTTGACTTATGGTTGCAAATCTGTTAAAATAAGAATCGATAAAAAAATATCGATAAAGACGACGGCAAGGAGACGGAAAATGGTCAATGCGGAGAGTGCGGTATCCAAAGCGACGGTCTCCCGCATGCCTGCCTATCTTCGCTACCTGAAAGGGGAAGCGGGGAAGGGCGTCGAGTACGTCTCGTCCGCGGCGATCGCCAAGGACATGGGACTTTCCGCGGTCTGCGTCAGAAAGGACCTTGCGCTCGTTTCCTCTCGTCCCGGGAAGCCGCGCTTCGGGTTTGAAGTACGGCTCCTCATCGAGGATATCGAAAAGTTTTTAGGCTATCATCGCTGGACCAATGCCGTCATCGTCGGCGCGGGTGGACTCGGAAGGGCGATCCTGAGCTATGAAGGGTTTGATAACTACGGCATCCATGTCATCGCGGCGTTCGACAATTCCCCCGCGAAGGTCGGGGCGGTCGGCGGGAAGCCCATCTATCCGATGGAGCGCCTCGGCGACGTCGTCAAAAGAAGCGACGTGAAGGTTTGCATTTTGACTGTACCGCGCAGCGCGGCGCAGGAAGCTTGCGACCAGGTGATAAGCGCGGGGATCAATGCGATCCTGAGCTTCGCCCCCGTTCATCTGCGCGTCCCGGAGGGCGTAAAGATCAAATATGAAGATTTGGCAGTCTCGCTCGCAGAGCTGTGCGGCGCGTGACGCAATCGATAAAATCTGGAAAAAATATTATGGAGGTCGGTTATGAAGGATTTCATCGTCAACGATGAAGAGTCGCTCGCCAAGATGCTCGCGAAGGTCAGAGCGGCACAGGAGAAGTTTGCTACCTATACGCAGGAGCAGGTCGACGAGATCTTCTATCGCGCGGCGCTTGCGGCAAACAAGATGCGTATCCCTCTTGCAAAGATGGCAGTGGAGGAGACGGGCATGGGCATCGTCGAGGACAAGGTCATCAAGAACCACTACGCATCGGAGTATATCTACAATCAGTATAAGGATACCAAGACCTGCGGCGTGATCGAGCGCGACGAGGGCTTCGGAATCACCCGTATCGCTGAGCCTGTCGGCGTCCTGGCGGCAGTCATTCCCACGACCAACCCCACGTCCACAGCGATCTTCAAGTCGCTTATCTGCCTCAAGACGAGAAACGGTCTCATCATCTCGCCTCACCCCCGCGCAAAGGCGTGCACCATTGCAGCGGCGAAGGTCGTGCTTGACGCGGCTGTTGCGGCAGGCGCTCCCGAGGACATCATCGGCTGGATCGATCAGCCAACCGTTCCGCTCTCCGGCATGATCATGAGAGAGGCGGATATGATCCTTGCGACGGGCGGTCCCGGCATGGTCAAGGCGGCATACTCCTCCGGCAAGCCCGCAGTAGGCGTCGGCGCAGGAAATACGCCCGCGATCATCGATTCGACCGCGGACATCAAACTTGCCGCTTCTTCCATCCTTCATTCCAAGACCTTTGATAACGGCATGATCTGCGCTTCCGAGCAGTCGACCATCGTCCTTGCAGACGTTTACGACGAGTTCAAGGCGGAAATGCAGAAGCGCGGCGCTTACTTCCTTACGCCCGAAGAGACAGACAAAGTCAGAAAGACCATCATCATCAACGGCGCGCTCAACGCGAAGATTGTCGGTCAGAGCGCATGCAAGATCGCAGAGCTCTCCGGCTTTACGGCGCCTGCAGGCAGCAAGGTTCTGGTCGGCGAGGTAGAATCGGTCGACCTCTCCGAGGAGTTCGCGCACGAGAAGCTCTCTCCCGTCCTTGCAATGTACAAGGCGCAGACCTTTGAAGAGGCTGTCGCAAAGGCGGACAGGCTCATCAAGGACGGCGGCCTCGGTCACACCTCCTCACTGTATATCAACGTGGAGACGGGCGCGGACAAGATCGCGTACTTCCGTTCCATCATGAAGACCTGCCGTATCGTCATCAACACGCCTTCCTCGCATGGCGGCATCGGTGATCTTTACAACTTCAAGTTCCCCGCATCCCTCACGCTGGGCTGCGGTTCGTGGGGCGGCAACTCCGTCTCCGAGAACGTGGGCGTCAAGCACCTCATCAATATCAAGACCGTTGCGGAAAGGAAGGAAAATATGTTGTGGTTCAGAGCACCTGAGAAGGTCTATTTCAAACGCGGTTGCCTGGGTGTCGCCCTCAAGGAGCTTGGTCACCAGGTCTATAACAAGAAGAAGGCGTTCGTCGTCACCGACCAGTTCTTGTTCCAGAGCGGTTTCACCAAGAAGATCACGAGCATTCTCGACGAGCAGGGCATCACGCACACGACCTTCTTCAACGTCACGCCCGATCCCACGCTTGCCTGCGCAAACGAGGGCGTCAAGCAGATGCGCGACTTCCAGCCCGACGTCATCATCGCGGTCGGCGGCGGTTCGCCCATGGATGCTGCAAAGATCATGTGGGTCATGTATGAGCACCCCGAAGTAGATTTCCAGGATATGGCGATGCGCTTCATGGATATCCGCAAGCGTGTCTATACCTTCCCGCACATGGGCGACAAGGCGCTGTTCGTCGCTATTCCCACGACGGCAGGTACCGGTTCGGAAGTGACGCCTTTCGCGGTCATCACCGACGAGAAGACGGGCACCAAGTATCCTCTTGCTGACTACGAACTCATGCCCGATATGGCGATCATCGACGCCGACCTCATGATGACCATTCCCAAGGGACTTACCTCCTGCTCGGGTATCGACGCAATGAGCCACGCGCTCGAGGCGATCGCATCCGTCATGGCGACCGACTTCACCAACGGCATTGCGAAGGAAGCGGTCAAGCTCATCTTTGATTATCTGCCCCGCGCATATGAGAAGGGCGGCCACGACGCAGAGGCGCGTGAGCGCATGGCAAATGCATCCACAATGGCAGGTATGGCGTTTGCGAACGCATTCCTCGGCGTCTGCCACTCCATGGCGCATAAGCTGGGTTCCTACTGGCACATCCCTCACGGCATGGCGAACTCCCTGATGCTCGAAGAGGTCATCCGCTTCAACAGCTCGGAGCATCCCACCAAGATGGGAACTTTCCCTCAGTACGCTTACCCTCAGTGCCAGGCACGCTATGCGGACGTCGCCCGCTTTATCGGACTCAAGGGCAAGAACGACGAGGAGCTTGTCGAAGCGCTCATCAAGAAGCTGCATGAGCTGCAGGAGGCGATCGGTCAGCCCAAGACCATCCAGGAAGCGCTTGCCGGCAAGGTCACGGAAGAGGAGTTCCTTGCACGTCTCGATCAGATGACGGAAGATGCGTTCGACGATCAGTGCACGGGTGCAAACCCTCGTTATCCTCTGATGAGCGAGATCAAGGAAATGTACCTCAACGCTTACTACGGCCGTCAGAACCGCAACAAGAAGAAGTAAGCTGACACCAATTGCATCGCAACGAGGGCGGGAAAATCTGCCCTCGTTGTTGAAGTTTTGAAAATTTTGAAAAAAATTCAGAAGAGAGGAGCGTTATGAGAGGACTGGAAACTTCTGTCAGAAAGCTGCGCCATCAGGTGTTTGTCGAAGTCGCAAAAGTCGCCTTTGAATCCACGGATATTGAAAACGATATCGAGAAGATCCCCTATATCATCACCCCGACGGAGACGCCGCAGTACCGCGAGAGCGTGTACCGTGAGAGGGCGATCGCCGCAGAGCGTGTACGGCTTGCGATGGGCATGTCGCTCAACCCGCAGGATCGTCCCGCGCACATCACCAACGGACTTAACAAGAGCAATATTTCGGACAGCTACTATGAACCGCCGCTCATGCAGGTCATTCCGTCGGCATGCGATCGGTGCGAGGAGAATATGTATGTCGTCTCCGACCAGTGCCGCGGCTGCGTTTCCCGCTATTGCATGACGGTCTGCCCCAAGGGCGCGATCTCCGTCGATAAAAAGACGGGGAAGGCCGTCATCGATCAGGGCAAGTGCATCAAGTGCGGCAAGTGCAAGGCATCCTGCCCGTACGAGGCGATCGCACACAGAACGCGCCCCTGCGCGCAGGCATGCGGCGTCAAGGCGATCTCCAGCGACGGGCTTGGCAGGGCATCCATCGATCCCGCGAAGTGCGTCGGCTGCGGACAGTGCATGGTTTCCTGTCCATTCGGCGCGATCGCAGACAAGTCGCAGATCTTCCAGCTCATCCGCGCCATGCAGAAGGGGGACGAGGTCGTCGCCGAGGTCGCACCGGCGATCGTCGGGCAGTTCGGCCCCAACGTGACGCTCTGGAAGATCAAAGCCGCGCTCAAGGAGATCGGCTTCAAGGAAGTCTATGAGGTCGCGCACGGCGCAGACGTGGGCGCATCCACCGAGGCGCACCATTACGCGACGGAGGTCGTCACAGGGCAGCTTCCCTTCCTCCTGACTTCCTGCTGCCCCGCATGGAGCATGCTCGCAAAGACGCAGTTCCCCGACATGATCGACAAGGTCTCGTCGGCGCTGACGCCCATGGTCGCAACGTCCAGAACGATCAAGCAGAATCGTCCCAACGCGCGCGTGGTCTTTATCGGACCATGCGCCGCAAAGAAGCTCGAGGCGCGCCGCCGTACGGTGCGCAGCGACGTCGATTTCGTCATTACCTTTGAGGAGCTTGCCGCGATCTTTGAGGCAAAGGGCATCAATATGGCGACATACGACAAGGAAGAACCCATTCACGACGCGACGGCGGCCGGACGCGGCTACGGTGTTGCGGGCGGTGTTTCGGCAGCGATCGAAGCATGCATCAAAGAGTATTATCCCGATGTTGAAGTCAAGATCGAGCATGCAGAGGGGCTGGAGGAGTGCAAGAAAGTGCTGCTTCTTGCCAAGCTCGGCAAGAAGAACGGCTGCCTGATCGAGGGCATGGGCTGTCCCGGCGGCTGTGTTGCGGGCGCGGGCGTCAACGCCCCCGTGGAAAAGGGCGCTGCGGAGCTCAGGAAATTCGTCGCCGGCTCCACAAAGAAGCTGCCCGAAAAGGAACTTTACGAAATCAAGTTGCCGTAACGATCGGTCGGAAGGAACGTGCCCGGAGTGGGTACGTTCTTTTTCGCTCTTTTGAGGGGGATTTTTTATAAAGTACTTGCAATTTAAGGCGCAATGTAGTATAATCATGAATGAAAGAAATCGGGAGCTTGTACACAGGCTGAGAGGAAGGTGTGACCTTCGACCGTTGACCTGATTTGGGTAATGCCAGCGTAGGGAGATCGATAGCGGGCATGACGTAAGGTCATCGCCCGATTTTTGTTGGAGGTCATATGGTCAGGATAAACGGAGAAGAGCTGGACGTGGCGGGCAAAACGATTGCGGAGTACCTTGCCGGGGCGTCGTACGACTTAAAGCGCATCGCCGTGGAACGGTGCGGCGAGATCGTCCCCAAGAGCGCTTATGCTTCTACAACGCTTGCCGACGGCGACAGCGTGGAGATCGTCAGTTTCGTCGGAGGCGGCTGATGACCCGCGACGAATGGAACGCGGCGCTCATTGCAAGGCACGGCGCTGACTTGCACGAGAAATTCTCAAGCGCGACGGTTGCTGTCTGCGGTTTGGGGGGGCTTGGCTCCAACATTGCCGTCTCCCTTGCCCGTGCGGGGGTCGGAAAACTCATTCTCATCGATTTTGATCGGGTGGACATCTCAAATCTCAACCGTCAGCAGTACAAGGCGGCGCAGATCGGCATGCCCAAGACGGAGGCGCTGCGAGACAATCTTTTTGCGATCGCGCCCTTTCTCAAAGCAGATCTCCACACCGTGCGCATGACGGAAGAAAACGCTGTTCGGCTGGTGCGGGAAGCGGACGTTGTCTGCGAGGCATTTGACGATGCGCAGGCAAAGGCAATGCTTGTCAACTGCATTTGCGAAGCGTTCCCAAAGACATATCTTGTCGCGGCGTCGGGCATGGCGGGGCTTGCAAGTCCCAATGCGATCAGAACGCGCAGGATAGGGCAGAGGTTGTATCTGTGCGGCGATGGGGTGAGCGACGTGAGAAGCGGACTTGGGCTGGTCGCGCCGCGAGTCATGCTGTGCGCCGCGCATCAGGCGCTCACCGTCCTGCGCATTCTCGCGGGAGAGTACGAAGTATAAGTTTTCTTTTTAAGGAGTTTGAAAATATGGACGATAAACTCATCATCGGCGGAAGGGAGTTCGGCTCGCGCTTTATTCTCGGCTCGGGCAAATACTCGCTCCGCCTCATCGAAGCGGCCGTCAGGGATGCTGGCGCGGAGATCATCACACTCGCCGTGCGTCGTGCCAACACCAAGGAGCAGGAAAATATCCTTGACTTTATCCCCAAGGGCGTCACGCTGCTGCCCAATACGAGCGGCGCGCGCAACGCAGAGGAGGCGGTGCGCATTGCCCGCCTCGCCCGCGAACTGGGCTGCGGGGACTTTGTCAAGATCGAGATCATGCGCGATTCCAAGTACCTGCTGCCCGATAACTATGAGACCATCAAGGCGACGGAGATCCTCGCAAAAGAGGGCTTTGTCGTCATGCCCTATATGTATCCCGATCTCAACGTTGCGCGCGATCTCGTCAACGCGGGCGCGGCGAGCATCATGCCCTTAGCGGCGCCCATCGGCTCTAACAAGGGGCTTGCAACCAAGGAATTTATCCAGATTCTCATTGACGAAATCGACCTTCCCGTCATTGTGGACGCCGGCATCGGCAGGCCCTCCCAGGCGTGCGAGGCAATGGAGATGGGCGCGGCTGCCATCATGGCGAACACTGCGCTTGCGACGGCGGGCGACCTCACGCAGATGGCGTCTGCGTTCCGCCTTGCCATTGAGGCGGGCAGAAAGGCGTACCTTGCCGGCATCGGCAGGGTTTTAACGCGCGGTGCGTCTGCATCCGATCCGCTCACGGGATTTTTGCATGACTGAGGCGGGATATGGAAAATCAGTTTTTTGTCGATTCCGCGCGCCTTTCCGAGGCGGCGCTGGAGAAAAAACACCGCCTTGAGACCGATCCGTCCTCCCGCAAGGATCCGATGGAGTACCTTCCGGGCATGGAAAAGATCGAGTCGGATATCTGCGAAAAGGTCATCTCGCAGATGAAGGCATACGATGCGTCCAAGTACACGGCGCGCGACGTAAGAATGGCGCTGGAGCACGAGACCTGCTCGGTGGAGGACTTCAAGGCGCTCCTGTCTCCTGCGGCGGAGCCATTTTTAGAGCAGATGGCGCAGCGTGCGCGCATGGAGACGAGCAAGCACTTCGGCAACACCGTCTACCTCTTCACGCCGCTCTACATTGCCAACTACTGCGAAAATTACTGCGTCTACTGCGGGTTTAACTGCTATAACGATATTCACCGCATGAAGCTGACGCCGGAGCAGATCGAGCACGAAATGCAGGTCATCGCGTCGAGCGGCATGGAAGAGATCTTAATCTTAACGGGCGAGAGCCGCGTGCAGAGCGACGTACAGTATATCGGCGAGGCGTGCAAGCTTGCGCGCAAATATTTCCGCATGGTCGGGCTGGAGATCTATCCCGTCAACACGGACGAATATCGCTATCTGCACGAGTGCGGCGCCGACTATGTGACCGTTTTTCAGGAATCGTATGACATTGTGGCATACGAAAAACTGCACCTGATGGGACATAAGCGCGTCTGGCCGTATCGCTTTGACGCGCAGGAGCGTGCATTGCGCGGCGGGATGCGCGGCGTCGGGTTCTCGGCGCTTTTGGGGCTTTCAGATTTCCGCAAGGACGCGCTTGCGAGCGCGCTGCATGTCTACTATCTGCAGCGCAAGTATCCGCAGGCGGAAATGTCGCTCTCCTGTCCGCGCCTGCGTCCCATCATCAACAACGAGAAGATCAATCCGCAGGACGTGCACGAAAAACAGCTCTGCCAAATCTTGTGTGCCTATCGCATTTTTATGCCCTTCGTCGGCATCACGGTCTCCTCGCGCGAGAGCGCGGCGTTCCGCAACGGCATCGTCAGGATCTGCGCGACCAAGGTCTCGGCGGGTGTCTCGACGGGCATCGGCGACCACGAGAGCAAGTATACAGGCAGGGATTCCGGCGGCGATCAGGGTGACGAACAGTTTGAGATCAGTGACGGCAGGAGTCTCAAAAAGATGTACGACGACATCACAGACGAGGGCTTGCAACCAGTTCTCAACGACTATCTGTATGTTTAAGCTCCTGAGTGTCACTTCCCGTACGCTCTGCAAGGAGGATTTCCTTGCGCGCGTCGGCGCGATCTGCGCGGCGGGCATCGACGGCATCATTTTGCGCGAAAAGGACTTATCCGAGCCCGAATATCAGTCGCTTGCTATCAATGTCCTGCAAATTTGCCGTGAAAAGGGAACGCCCTGCGCGCTGCACACCTATGTGACTGCGGCGAAAAGTCTGCATGCTAAGGCGCTGCACCTTCCCTTACAGGCATTCCTTTCGCTCGGTGAGGCAGAAAAGAGGGCATTTCCGACAATCGGCGTGTCCTGCCACAGCCTTGACGACGTCGTGGCGGCGCAGGAGGGCGGGTGCTCGTATGTAACGCTCGGACATATCTTTGCAACCGACTGCAAAAAGGGGCTTCCCGGAAGGGGGCTTGCCTTCTTGTCCGAGGTCTGTCGTCATGCAAGCGTGCCCGTCTACGCGATCGGCGGCATCAACAGGGACAATATCGCCCGCGTACGCGATGCGGGAGCAAGCGGTGCGTGCATCATGAGCGGCCTCATGATCTGCCGCGATCCCGCAGAATATCTGGAGGAACTACGCCATGCGCTTTGAACGGGACATGTTGCTGCTCTATGCCGTGACCGACCGCGCGTGGACGGGCAAAAAGACGCTTGATGAGCAGGTCGAAGAAGCGCTTCAAGGCGGCGTAACGCTCGTTCAGCTGCGCGAAAAGCACCTTTCCAAGGAGCAACTCATCGAGGAAGCGCGGCGCATAACGGAGCTCTGCCATCGTTACGGCGTTCCGCTCATCGTCAACGACGATTATGAAGCGGCGCTCGCGGCGGGCGCGGACGGCGTTCACGTCGGCATCGAGGATACGCCCGTCGCCGCCATTCGGGCGCGCGCAGGGAAGGACTTCATCATCGGCGCGACGGCAAAGACGGTCGAACAGGCGCAGCGCGCAGAGCGCGAGGGCGCCGACTATCTGGGCGTGGGCGCGGTGTTCCCGTCGCCGACCAAACGCAGCGCCATCCGCATCACCAACGAGCAATTGCGCGAGATCTGCGCCAGTGTCACCATTCCCGCCGTCGCAATCGGCGGCATTACGCAGAAGAATGTCGCCTCGCTGCAAGGGGGCGGCATGGCCGGGATTGCCGTTGTCTCGGCAATTTTCGGTGCGGACGACATTTTGGCTGCGACGCGGTCGCTGAAGGAGCGCGCGATCGAGGTCACGAGAGGGGGAGTATGAACAAAAAAACAGCGCTGTCCATTGCGGGCAGCGATTGCAGCGGGGGCGCGGGCATTCAGGCGGACCTCAAGACGATGACGATGAACGGCGTCTATGCCATGAGCGCCATCACCGCGCTGACCGCACAGAATACGACGGGCGTGCGCGATATCATGGAGGTCACGCTTGCCTTTCTGGCGGAGCAGATGGACGCGGTCTTTGAAGATATCCGTCCGGATGCCGTCAAGATCGGCATGGTCTCGTCCGCTGCGCTCATCGGTAAAATTGCGGAGCGGCTGACCTTCTATGGCGCAAAAAACGTCGTCGTTGACCCCGTCATGGTGGCAACGAGCGGCGCGCGGCTCATGCAGGAGGACGCCGTCTCCACGCTTTGTGAGCGGCTCTTGCCGCTTGCGACGCTGGTCACGCCCAATATTCCCGAAGCGGAGATCCTCTCGGGACTTCGCATTTTGGACAAACAACAGATGCAGGAGGCGGCGCGCATCATCGGCGAAACATATGGCTGCGCCGTGCTCGTCAAGGGCGGCCACGGCGTCCACGATGCCGACGACCTTTTATGGCAGGACGGCGCGTACACCTGGTTTGCGGGCAGGCGCATCGCAAATCCCAATACGCACGGCACAGGCTGCACGCTCTCCAGCGCGATTGCCGCCAACCTTGCCAAAGGCTTCCCGCTCGGCGAGGCGGTGCGGCGGGGCAAGACATATGTCTCTGGCGCGCTTGCAGCGATGCTCGATCTGGGAAAGGGGAGCGGTCCCATGGATCACGCCTTTGCCCTGCGCGGCGAATTTGCAGAGCAGGCTGAATAACGATGTAAAATAAATAGAACGGAGTGATATATGAGAAACTACACGACGCAAATGGACGCCGCAAAGCGCGGCATCATTACGCCCGAAATGAAGGCGGTCGCCGCCAAGGAGTACCGCACGGAGGAGGAGATTCGTGACCTCGTCGCAAAGGGACAGGTCGCGATCTGCGCAAACAAACTGCACACTTGCCTTGATCCCAATGGCGTGGGCAGTATGCTGCGCACCAAGATCAACGTCAATCTCGGCGTGTCCCGCGATTGTAAGGACTATGATATCGAGATGCAGAAGGTCATGGCGGCCGTCAATATGGGCGCGGAGGCGATCATGGATCTCTCCTCGCACGGGAACACGCAGCCCTTCCGCCGCAAGCTCACGCACGAGTGCCCCGCGATGATCGGCACCGTCCCCGTGTATGACAGCGTCATCCACTATCAGCGTGACCTTGCAACTCTGACGGCAAAAGACTTCATTGATGTCATCCGTCTGCACGCAGAGGACGGCGTGGATTTCGTCACCCTGCATTGCGGCATCACGCGCAAGACCATCGATCAGATCAGGAAACACAAGCGCAAGATGAATATCGTCTCGCGCGGCGGCTCGCTCGTGTTTGCGTGGATGAGCATGACGGGGGAGGAGAATCCCTTCTATGAGTACTTTGACGATATCCTGGAGATCTGCCGCGAATATGACGTGACCATCTCTTTGGGAGACGCCTGTCGTCCCGGCTGCCTTGCCGATGCCTCCGACGTCTGCCAGATCGAGGAGCTCGTCCGCCTCGGCGAGCTGACCAAGCGCGCCTGGGCAAAGGACGTGCAGGTCATGGTGGAAGGTCCCGGTCACATGCCGCTCGATCAGATCGCGGCGAACATGAAGATCCAGCAGACCATCTGCATGGGCGCGCCTTTCTATGTGCTCGGCCCTCTCGTGACGGACATTGCGCCCGGGTATGACCATATCACGTCGGCGATCGGCGGCGCGGTCGCTGCGGCAAACGGCGCGGCGTTTTTGTGCTATGTCACGCCCGCAGAACATTTGGCGCTTCCCAATGTGGAGGATGTCAAACAGGGCATCATTGCCTCCCGCATTGCGGCGCACGCGGCGGACATTGCCAAGCACATCCCGCACGCACGGGATATCGACGACGCCATGGCGGACGCGCGCCGTACGTTCGACTGGGAGAAACAGTGGGAGTGCGCGATCGACCCGGAGACAGCAAAGGCGATCCGCGACGACAGAAAGCCCGAGCACGAGGACAGCTGCTCCATGTGCGGAAAATTCTGCGCCGTCCGCAGTATGAACAAAGCATTGAATGGCGAATATATCGATATCCTCTGATCGTTCCGATATCGAATAAAAACAATCTTTGCAAAGGAGAAGGTAATATGGCAAAAGTATGCGTCATCACGGGCGGTGGCAGCGGAATGGGGCTGGAAGCCGCAAAGTTCATGCCCAAGGATAAGATCATTGTCCTGTCCGGCAGAACGGAAGCAAAGCTGAAAAAAGCGGTCGCAGAGTTGTCGGCTCTCGGATTTGAGGCGTACGCCAAGACGTGCGACACATCCAAGCGCGAGAGCGTCAAGGCGCTCGTTTCCTATGCGGTCTCGCTCGGAGAGGTCAAGACGGTCATCAATTCGGCGGGACTGTCGCCCGCAATGGCGGATCCCGAGACCATCGTGCGCGTGAATGCACTTGGCACCGTGTACATGAACGAGGAGTTCTCCAAAGTCATGAAGAAGGGGAGCGTCATCGTGGACGTCGCCTCCAACTCAGCGTATGTTCTGCCGAAGTTCCTGATCAACAAAAAGGTCTACGTACTCGCCGATCAGGATGAGGAGAAGTTCGTCGCCAAGATTGTCAAAAAGGCAAAGCTTGCCAAGGGCGATTACCAGCGCTCCGGCTTTGCCTATGCGCTCTCCAAGAACTTCGTCGTCTGGTACGCCAAGAAGTGCGCCTTTGATTACGGTCCGAAAGGCATCCGCGTCGTATCTTTAAGCCCCGGTCTCATTGCAACGGACATGGGCAATCTGGAGGCGAAGGACGGCGGCATGCTCATCGGCTTCTCCACCGAGGAGCGTATGGGAAAGCCTGAAGAGCTCGGCTATGCACTGGCAACGGTCGCCGATGAGCGCAACGGTTACCTTGCGGGTGTGGACGTCCTGTGCGACGGCGGCAGCACGAACGGCATGCAGGAATTTAAAAAGAAGAAGTAAGTTTGCATTTTGGAAAGGGGAGGCGGCATGCCGCCTCTTTTGCATTTTTATGGGAACGTATGCGCAAAATGCGACACCGACAAGGTCGGATTTTTTTGAAAAAGTTTCGGAATAACCGAAAAAACATTTGACATTATCATGAAATTTTGCTACTATATACAAGCGCTGACGAATGCGGGTGTAGTTCAATGGTAGAATCCCAGCCTTCCAAGCTGGTCGCGTGGGTCCGATTCCCATCACCCGCTCCATTTTCGCAACAAGCAAGCGCAACCTGCTTCGCGTGAAATGTCGTAGCACATGCGCTTGTAGCTCAGTAGGATAGAGCAACGGCCTTCTAAGCCGTGTGTCAGGAGTTCGAATCTCTTCAGGCGCACCATATATATGGCGGGTGTAGCTCAGTTGGTTAGAGCGCCAGATTGTGGCCCTGGAGGTCGTGAGTTCGATTCTCGTCGCCCGCCCCACACATTTTTTCAATGGGGTGTCGCCAAGAGGTTAAGGCACCGGATTTTGATTCCGGCATTCGTTGGTTCAAATCCAGCCACCCCAGCCACACGGCCCATTAGCTCAGTTGGCAGAGCACTTGACTTTTAATCAAGGTGTCCCGAGTTCGAATCTCGGATGGACCACCACGAAAAAAGCTGCTCTGTTGAGCGCTTTGCGGGTTTTCCGCAATATGGACTTTTAGCTCAGTTGGTAGAGCAATTGACTCTTAATCAATGGGCCCAGGGTTCGAGTCCCTGAAAGTCCACCAAACTGAAGTTCCCCAAAAGGGAACTTCAATCATTTGCAAATCACATGCGGCATGCCGCATGTCATATATGGACTTTTAGCTCAGTTGGTAGAGCAATTGACTCTTAATCAATGGGCCCAGGGTTCGAGTCCCTGAAAGTCCACCAAACCGAGGATAAGGGCGCATCTTACGCCCTTTCTTCATGTCTCGGGCTTCGGTCATTTACGTTTTCGTAAACTCCCTCGCCCTCGCGTTTGAAAGAACGCAACCTGTAACCCTTCTGCTCGGTTTGGGGCAACATTTTTATTTGCTGAAACCAGAACAGGCATCGGCTGAAATATGTCACGTATTTGGCATGGTGCTTTTTTCGTACTTCCACATGGTCAGATACAAAATCGGCACGCGTTTGCGTGCCGATTTTAATCAATTTGGTCTATTGACATTCCCGGTTAATAATAATAGAGATCGTTGGGCTTCGTTCCTCGTCCTGGGGCGGGCAGGGGCGGCCGTGCAGCTGCAAGTAGATGCGCCAGAAGTGCAGTTCGCGCTGAATGTCGTGCCAAAGCATGCTTGCACTGAAGGGCGGTTTTCCGAGGGATGCCTCGCTCTCGCGAATGACGCGCGGATAGCCCGCAGGGTGCAGTGACTGATAGCCGCCTGCTTTCTCCAGTTGCCGGACGATTTCCTCGGAAAAATAATCGCGTGCGATTTTATCGTATTGCGTGAAAGTCATTTCATAGAACGGGGGCTGACGGATGACGCGCTGCCACGCCTCGCCGATCTGCCTGTCGAGATCGTCCAGCTTGTCCAGTTCCTCCCACAGCCGCTGCGTGGAACGGCGCGAGATTTTGGCGTACCGCGTTTCGATCTGCTGCCAAAGCGTCGTTTGTGGCAGCGCTTGTTCGCAAAATTTGCTTACACTGTTCAAAAAATCGTCGTCGATATCGGTATAGCCCTCGTGCGAGCAGGTATCGCACAGCCGCTTGCCGTCTTTGAAGAGGGCGAGATTTTCCAGATTGCGATTCCAGACGCGCAGGATGCCGTCAAGTCCCGCGTGCTCAATGCTCTCTTTGACGTCATCGGTCAGGCGAAAGGTCAAAATCTTTCCCCACATGCCCCAACTTTGCCCCGTTTTTTGTTGTTCGAGGGCGGGAATCATACTCTCAAACGGTGTTCCGATCGCCTCTATCGTGAAGTCCGCTTCTCCATACGGGGCGTCAAACAGGTATTCCGCCCTGTCGCACAGCGTGAACAGGTACGCGTGGACGGATTTTTCCAGTTCCTTTTCATCGATAAAATGAAAACAGTTTACCATATGTCTCCTTATGCAGCATGGGCAGAAGTGGATTTATGCGGACAGGGGGAGGTTCCAGTCGTTGTCCGCCTTAAGTTGTGTAAGAACGCTGTCGCTTTCCAGGAAGGAGGTGACGGGGAGGATGCACGTCTGCATGTCGTGACTTCTGTCGGGGCATATGATAACGGCAAAATGATAGTACTCCGTAACGGATGCGGGATTGCTCAATCCGTCCCCATACCGGTCGCGGCTCAATGCATAGACATAGTGAAGCTCGCGCCCATAGATGTCGGCGGTGGAAAACCTGCTATAGCGGTAGATCGTCCGTTCGCCGCTTTCGGGGATCAGCTGTTCCGTATAGGTATTGGTGACTGTCTCAAGGAACTCTTCGTGATCGGATATGGCGCTCTCATGGTGGGTCGTGATGCGTTTTTGGGTACACTTTGCGTCGTCAAGTGGCAAATTCCAGTTATTTCGCTCCTTCAAAGCAGTCAGTTCATCATCAGGCGGGGTCATTGTGTCGTCAGGCTGGGGATAGATCAACGCGCAATCCTCCTCATAGTAGGAGACGTATTCTCCGTCGCTTTGTTGCATGATAAAGCACGCAACGAGGTCTGTTCCGTCCAGGTCATTCAGCCACTCGTCGTATGTAAAGAGCACGCGGCCATAGCCGTCTGTCTCGATGACGTTGATTTCGGGATCAAAGGGGTTTGCGTTGGCAATGTACCCATTACAGCCAAAAAAATTATTGACGGCTACGGTGTAAAGATCGGGATAGTCTCCCTCATAGGAGTATGGGACATGCAGCCACAAAAAGAAAAGAAGCATGGGAATGCCTGCTCCAAGCAGGATGCAGCCAATGATAATAAGGGAAATGAGCAGGGCACGACGATGGTTTTTTACCATATCAACCTCACAAACAACTACCAAGGATTTTTTGAGTATAGCATACAAGTTAAAAAAATGCAAGACGGGCAAAGAAATTGCGTTTTCCGAGCAACAAATTGCTTGCTTTTCACGGGCATTTTCCTGTATAATGTATCTGTAACGGGGTTATAGCGCAGTTGGTAGCGCGTTTGAATGGCATTCAAAAGGTCAGGGGTTCGAATCCCCTTAGCTCCACCAGCAAAAGGCACCGCTTTGGCGGTGTTTTTTGTTGGAAAAAGAAAGCAAAGCCGGCTGTGTCAGTTTTATGTTGCGCACCGTATGTTTTCCCGTTGAAAGCGCGATTAAATTATCTTTTTCTGTCAAAAACACACATTTTGTTCATTTTGGAAAATGTTTTGCGGAATTTGTCAACCTTGACGTGCAGTTTATGCTATAATGAAAATGTATAAGTTTATTCCAATATGGGAACGAAAATATGAAAACTTTGTTCGTGTCTGATTTGGACGGCACATTACTGACAAAAAATGAATGTGTGTCCGCCTACAGCGTGGAACACATCAATTCCCTGATCGATCGCGGTCTGCCGTTCACCTTTGCAACGGCGCGGTCGGTGCATGGCGCAAAGGGTGCGCTGCAGGGACTAAAAATACAACTTCCTGCGGTCTTTTACAACGGCGCGCTGATCTATGACATTGTTCAGAATCGAACACTAACATATCATTGCTTTGATGATGCACTCAAGCAGGAACTCCTGTCAAAATTGGAAGAATATGATATCACGCCTCTTGTATTCGGAGCGATCCCTGATCGGGAGCGCGTCGTATGGATGGAGGGAAAAGAGTCGCCGAGCATGCAGCGCTACCTTGCATGGCGGAAAGGGGACAAGAGACTGACTGCCGCGCATTCCAAAGAGGAGCTTTTGAAAGGTTATGTCTTTACCTTCAAATGCGTCGGACCGGGAGAGAAGATGGAGCGCGCGTGGAACGTTCTGAAGTACGATCCCCGCATCATATGTATCTATCACAAGGAGACCTATCAGGAAGATTACTGGATCGATATCTCCGTGCGCAGCGCTACCAAGGCCAACGGCGTACGATACTTAAAAGAGCACTTTGGCTGTGAGAAGCTTGTCTGTTTCGGCGATTCGTCCAATGATTCGGATATGTTCGATGTCTGTGACGAAAAATACGCCGTCATGAATGCGGACAGTTGGCTCAAAGAAAAGGCGACAGGCGTCATCGGCTACTGTGAAGAGGACGGCGTTGCCAAATGGCTGGATGAGAACGCGTTCCGCGGCTGATCACCAAAAGACAAAGATCGAGCGGAATCCGAGGTAAAAGCAGTAAATATTGACCACTGCAAGCAGCGGCAAAACGATCATCAGCAGCATGCTGTCCAGACGATAGCGCAGGACAAACATGGTCACAAAGACGGCGATCGCACCGCCCATCGCGGAGATGAGCAGCAGTCTTCCGTCGCCGTCGCCCGCCTGCATATCGCCTACATCCGTATCCTCTTGTTGTTTTTTCAGCAGGCGGAATGCATAATAATTGACGGCGAGAATATACGTTGATAACAGCACGGTCCATAAGATCATATAACTACAGTATGTCCGGATATCATTTTTTCAGGCGGTCAAGCGTATGAAAACAAATAAAAGAGCGTATGTAAGCGTCTACAACAAAGAGCGTATCGTGGAATTCTGCCAGTATCTCATAGAGTATGGCTATGAGATCGTGGCGACGGAGGGGACTTGTCGCACGCTTCGCGAAGCAGGGATCGAGGCGCTCTCCGCACACGAACTCACGGGCTATCCCGAGCCGCTCGGTGGAAAAGTGCGCGCGATGCATCCAGCCATTTATACGGGGATCATCGCCAACGAGTTGACAGAGGAACAGCTCAAAGAGCTGGATGAGTCCAAAGCGCAGATTTTCCCGATCGAGCTGGTCGTCATCAACCTCTATCCCTTCCGCGAGGACATGGAGGCGGGGATCCCGTTTGAGGAGGCCGCGTCTCACATCGACGTCGGCGGCGTGGCGCTGCTGAATGCCGCGGCGCGCAGCTTCATGCACACCGTTGCAGTCTGCGATCCCGACGACTATGACCGCGTTCTTTGCGACCTTGCGGCGGGCGTCATCGATGAGAACGAGCGGCAGTATCTCATGTACAAGGCGTTCGCCTATACCGCTGCCTACGATGCTCTCGTGGCGCAGTATCTCTCCTATCAGCTCAAGATCTCCTTCCCCAAGACGCTCACGGTGACGTATGAAAAGACGCAGGACATGCTCTACGGGGAAAACCCGCATCAGCGCGCCGCCGTCTACCGTGAGCCGCTCTTAAAAGAGGGGTCGATCGCGCGTGCAAAGCAGCTTGCTGGATCAGACCTGACGTACAGCAATATCCACGATGCCAACGCGGCGCTCGAGCTCATCAAGGAGTTCGACGAGCCGACCGTCGTCGTGTGCAAACACTGCATGCCGTGCGCGGCGGGGACGGGCAGCGACCTGTATGAGGCATTTGAACGGGCAAAGCATGCGGACCCCGTCGGGCTGCGCGGCGGCATTCTTGCCGTCAATGGCGTGGTCGATGCGCGCATCGCCGCAGGACTGCGCGATACCGGCGCTGAGGCAGTCGTCGCCGTCGGCTTTACACCGGAGGCGATGGCGGAACTCAGATTCCAGAAGGCGCTCATCTTGCTGGAAATGCCCGACATTCGCAGCAAAGTGCAGTTCAGTACTTTCGACATGAAGAAGATGTACGGCGGTCTGCTCGTACAGACGTATGATACGGCGCTGATGGATGGCGCGACCTGCGTCACTGCGCGCAAGCCTTCGGATGAGGAGATGCGCGCGCTGGTATTCAACTACAAGGTTGCAAAGCATGCGCATTCGAGCGCGGTCGTCATCGGCAACGCGGGCGAGACGCTCGGGCTTGGCGCGGGGCAGTCCAACCGCAGTCTTGCCTTGAGCTGCGCGATCGGACTTGCGGGCGAGCGGGCAAACGGGGCGGTCATTGCCTCCGATTCGGGGCTTCTGACCCTTGATACGCTGGAGGAGTGCAGAGAACTCGGCATAACTGCCGTCATTCAGACGGGCGTGCCCGACAGCAAGATCGTAAGACTGTGCGATAAGTACGGCATCAGCCTCGTCTGTACGGAGCGCCGCCATTTCAAAGCTTAAAAATGCTACAAAAAAACGCGCCGACGGCGCGTTTTTTTGTAGCTTGTATTATGTGAGCGGCACGACTTCCACCTTGATCTTTGCCGTCACGCCCTCCATGAAGCGGATCTCCGCGTCAAAGATGCCGAGCGTCTTGATCGTGCCGTCAAAGGAGATCTTCTTCTTATCGACGTCAAATCCCTGCTCGGCAAGCGCGGCGGCGATCTGAGCCGTCGTGACGGACCCGAACACCTTGCCGTTCTCGCCCGCGCGGATGGGGACGGTGACCATCTTTCCATTGACATTCTTTGCAAGTTCTCTCAGCTGTTTTTCGTTCTCAGCCTTATGGTAAGCGTCCGCCGTCTTTCTTTGCGAGATCTCATTGAGTCCGCTAACGGTCGCGGGTTCGGCAAGCCCCTTTTTCAGAAGGAAGTTTTTTGCATACCCGTCCGAAACTTCGATGACGTCGCCCTGTTTTCCGCTGCCTTTTACGTCTTTTTTGAGGATAACTTTCATATCGGCCTCCTTATTCCTATCTCTATTGTACCTGCAATTGGGTATTTTGTCAATGCGGTTTCGGATATTTTTTGCAAAATTTGACGATACTGTCCGCATAAGGAGGTGGCAGATGAAGGACATCAACAGCGGCGTTTCCTGCTGTGTGACCGATTGCAGATACAACTGCGACGGGATGCACTGCACGCTTTCGACCATTCGCGTCGGGAATACCTGCGACTGCGAACACTGTACTTGCTGCGACAGCTTCAGTAAGCGCTGAAAGCAAGGGGAGAGGGAAGCCTCTCCTTTTTTCGTATAATTTTATACAGGCGTACAAAACTGTTATCAGCGCTACGGCGCTTTCAGATAGAGGTCTTTTCGGGCGCCGTGCGCGCGGGAGGGCTGCGGGAGAGGCGACAGCCTCTCCTATATTCTATCCGGAATGTTTCGCTGTGCCCGCTCATAGAATAAGAGGATGAAAGTTGCCTTTCTGAAAAAGGCGCTTCCCTTTGTCTTGTTTGCAGCGCTGGTTCTCGCCATTGTCCTGTATCCACGCGAGGCACAGGCGGAAAGCGCGCAGCCCGTCGTCATGAGCGTCTGGAATGTGGATACGTTTGAAGGAGGGCGCGGCTCGCGCACTTCCTTTCTCAAGCGCGTCGCACAGCGGGCAGAATCGGAGCAGGAGAATGTATTTTATCATGTGATCAGCTACACCGCAGAGGGCTTGCAAGAAGCGTTCTCGCGCGGAGAACGGCCGGACATTCTCTCGTTCGGATTGGGTATCGGACCAATGGAAGGGCTTTTGCCGCTCGAAAGAGTATTCGCGCAGTCCGATCGCGCCGTTCCTTGGTGCCGCGGCGCGTACTATCTGTTTTCACTCTCGGACGATCTGCCCGAGAGCGGCGCACCGGACGGGAGCATCGTTCTCTCCTCAGGCGGCAATAATCTTGTGGAGGCAAGCGCGTATTTTGCGGGCGTTGCGGGAACAATAGAGGAATCATTGACGGCATACCTTGACTTTTTGGGCGGAACATACGACTTTCTGCTGGGAACACAGCGTGATGTTTGTCGGTTTGCAAGCCGCGGCGTGACGGTCTATTCCCGTATCCTGCCCAATTATTGTGATCTGTACCAGTATGTTAGCATCCTTTCCGCGGAAAAAGAGGAGGCATGCAGGCAGTTTGTCGATCTCCTGCTCTCAGACGACGTGCAAAATAATCTCAACGAGATAGGAATGTTTCCCGCGGAGGGGGCGCAGGGCAGAACGGTGGGGGCATTTGTGTCTTTGGAGGAACTATCCGAGCGCGCGGCGCGGCTTCGTGCGGGCACGGCGGAACGCGATCTGGACGCGCTCTTTCCCGCTGTTTCGCCGCCGTAGTGCTGCGCAAAAAAAGTCGGAGAAATTTTCAGAAAACATTTGAATTATGGCATGAAGTATGATAGAATAGGAAGGTGAGAAAAGATGCAGCTGTATCCGCGTCTGCATGCGAAATTTCCCGCCCTTTTGTTGCAGCCGTCCTTTGATTTTGCAAGGCACACGACCATCGGCTGCGGCGGAACTTCAGAAGTCGCCGCATACCCATCATCGATTGAGGAGGCGGCGTTGCTTCTTGCTTATCTGACGCGCGAGCGCATTCCGATGTGCTTTCTCGGCGCGGGTGCAAACGTGTTGCCGTCCGACGGGAACTTTGAGGGCGTCGTCGTCCTGTTTCGCCGCCTGAACGCGCTCTGTGCGGACGGGACGATCGTCTATGCCGGCGCCGGCGTAACGGGCGGAGAGCTGCTCAAATTTGCCTGCCGCAGCTCGATCGGGGGATTTTCGCCCCTGTCGGGCATTCCCTTGACAGTCGGGGGCGGCGTTGCAATGAATGCGGGCGTCAAAGATCTGTATTTTTCTGATATCGTGCGCCGTGTTGTCTGCGTGGAAGCGGGAAAGCTACGAACGCTTGAGCAGAACGAGTGCGCATTCGGCAAAAAGGAGAGCATTTTTCAACAGGGCATCGCCGTGCTTGGCGTCTGTTTACAGGGACGGTACGCGCGCCCTGCGGATATCGCACGGGAGAGTTGCTATTATCGCTCGAAACGAATGCATCTTCCCAAGGGCAGGAGCATGGGGTGTACGTTTGTCAATCCCGAAGGAACGACTGCGGGTGCGCTCATTGAAGCGTGCGGGCTCAAAGGGATGCGCATCGGCGGGGCTTTCGTCTCGGAAAAACATGCTAATTTTATCTGCAACGAAGGACAACGCGCACGCGACGTTGCGGCATTGATCGAATACATAAAGAAAACGGTTGAGGAGCGGACGGGGATCGTGCTCCGCGAGGAGATCCGCCGCCTTCCTTAACGGGTTGTGAATACGGAAGAATGATGAAACTTACTGCTGATTATCACACACATACAATCTATTCGGATGGGAAAAGTACCTTTCTTGAGAACCTCCGCCGCGCCAAAGAGCTTGGATTGGCGGAGATCGGGTGTACGGAACACGGTTTTTCCCATCTGTTCCGCGGGCTCAAAAGAAGAGAGCTGGCGCAGTATATCCGTGAACTGCGCGCGGCGGAGAAGGAAGTCGGGATCCGCGCGCTGCTGGGGATGGAGAGCAATATCCGCGGCATTACGGGGCTTTGCGATCTCACGGAGCGCGACTGCGAGGTCTTTGATCTCTATGTCGTCGGGATCCATGTTCTGGTGCGTTACGAAAAGCTTTTTGACAGCAAACTGGGCTTAGGCAGCTATTTGCGTTCCCAGCTGCATATCCGTCCATCCAAATCGCTCGTCCGCTATACGACGAAGTCATATATCAACAGCATTGAGCGCAATCCCGTCGATATCGTCGCGCACCTCAATTACGGCTGTTTTGCCGACCCCGTCGAGGTGGCAAAGTGCTGCCGCGACTACGGCACATACCTTGAGATCAGCTCGAAAAAGCCGCACCTGAGCGACGAAGATCTTGCAAAGGTTGCCGAAACGGGCGTTCGCTTCGTCATCAATTCGGACGCGCACTCAGCGGACCGCATCGGTGATCTCAAGCTCGCCATGGAGCAGGTCGAACGCGTCGGAATTCCGCTCGACAGAATCGACAACCTGAACGGAAAACTGCCCAAATTCCGCCTGCAGCAGTGGAAGATAGAGCACATGTGAGAGGGAGAGCGTTGGCAAATTTCACAAACGAGATCAAGCGGGATCTGCTCGCCTATTTTCCCACAACGCGTGCGGGCGCGCTTGCCGCAATGGCTGCCATGCTCTCGACGAGCGGCGCGCTTGCGGAAGGCGGGTTTGTGGTCATCAGCGAAAACGAGCGCGTTGCGGAGTACTTTCAGCGCCTTTCCGAGGCGCTCGGCATCCGGCCGGAGATCAGGGAAGTGACGCGCGACCCCAAGCGTCGGCGCGACAAAATCACATTTCTTTGCGGCGGGGAAAGCGCGCTTTCTGTTTTGAGCGAGACGCGCGCCCTGCGCCCGCATCTGGAGGAAAATCGGGACGCGGCCCTGTGCTATCTCAGGGCGGCGTTTTTAGGCGGTGGGAGCTGCACGCTTCCCCGCGACGGCGCATCGACGGGCTACCACCTTGAGTGCGTTTTTTTCACGCAGGAGAGGGCAGAGGAGTTCTGCGACTTGCTTTCAGGCTTTGAGCTGTTCGGAAAGCTCGCCCGGCGCGGCGATACCTTTGTTGTATACGTCAAGAGCCGCGAGGCGATCTCCGACGTCTTGTCCGTCCTCGGTGCGAAGAGCGCCCTGAAAAAGCTGGACGCGGTATCCGCCGCCCGCGCGCGCACGAACAACGAAAACCGCATTCAGAATTGCATGGCGAGCAATGCGGACAAGGCCGCCATCGCGTCCGCCGCACAGACGGTAGCACTGCAAAAATTGCAAGAGAGCGGAAAATTGCAGACGCTACCCGAGGCGCTCCGCCGGACCGCGACAGCTCGGCTGGAGCATCCGACGCTCTCACTCGCCGAGCTTGCAGGCATTCTTGGCGTCAGCAAAGGGGGGCTCAATCACCGCATGCGCAAGCTCATGCAAATTTACGAGGAGACAGAGCAATGACAGATTTCGTACACCTTCATTTACATACGGAGTACAGCCTTTTGGACGGCGCCGTCAAGGTGGACGATCTGGTGCGTCATTGCGTGGACAACGGCATCAACGCGGTCGCGATCACCGATCACGGCAACATGTACGCCTCCCTGAAGTTTGCAGAAAAGTGCAAAAAAAATAAGATCAAGGCGATCATCGGCTGCGAGTTCTACGTCGTGGACGACTACCGCCAGCACATCGATCAGAAGGCAGATCACCTCATTCTGCTCGCCAAAAACAAGGCTGGCTACGTCAACCTCGTCCAGCTTGATTCGCTCGCCTTTGTGGACGGCTACTATTACCGTCCGCGCATCGATTATACCGTCCTCAAGGAACACACGAACGGCGTCATCTGCCTCTCCGCTTGCCTCGCCGGGCGCATTCCGCGCCTTCTTCTTGCGGGTGAGTACGAAAAAGCGAAGGCGTTCGCCCTGGAGATGAAAGAGGCATTCGGCGAGGATTTTTATATTGAGATCCAGGATCACGGCATTCCCGAACAGAAGCAGATCCTGCCCCTTTTGGTGCGCCTTGCGCGAGAGACGGACATCGGACTGGTCGCGACCAACGACGTGCACTACCTCAAAAAAGAGGACTGGGAGATGCAGGACGTGCTCATGTGCATCCAGACCAAGCGCACGCTGGACGATCCCTCCCGCATGAAGATGCAGACACACGAGTTCTACATGAAGTCGGGCGACGAGATGGCGGCGCTCTTTCCCAACCTTCCGGAGGCGATCGCGAACACCCGCGTCATTGCAGACAAGGTCTCCGATACCGATACGCCCTTCAACTTAAAGGATAACGGACAGCCCGTCTACGATAAGTCGCTCATTCCGCTGTACACGGCGGACGACGGCACGCCATCGCCCGAGTTTTTGCGCCGTCTCACGATGGAGGGACTACCCAAGCGCTACGATCCCGTCACGGACGAAATCATGCAGCGCGCGGAGTACGAGCTCGGCATCATCATCAAGATGGGATTTGCCGATTACTTCCTCATCGTCTGGGACTATATCAACTGGTCGCGTATGAACGGCATCCCTGTTGGTCCCGGGCGCGGCTCGGGCGTCGGGAGCATCGTCGCCTATTCCATCGGCATCACCAACGTTGACCCCCTGCGCTACGATCTGCTCTTCGAGCGCTTCCTCAATCCCGACCGCGTCTCCATGCCGGACTTCGACGTCGACTTCTGCACGGCAAGGCGTGGGGAGACCATCGAATATGTCCGCCGCAGATATCATCCTGAGAACGTTGCGCAGATCGTGACCTTTGGTACGCTCGCCTCGCGCGCCGTCATCAAGGACGTGGGGCGCGTCATGAGCGTTCCCTATTCGGACACCGACCGCGTCACCAAGCTGATGGACGGCAAATCCACCATCCGCGAACTGTTGGGGCTGAACATTGAAAAGTGCCGCAAGAAGGTGCAGGAGACAGAAAGTGACCCCGATCAGCACGATGAGGCCTTGAAAAAGCTCGCCGATCAGGAGAGCAAGCGCAACCCCGAGTTCATCGAGATATACGAGTCGGACGCACAGCTCAAGCGCGTTATCGACATGGGCTTAAAGCTCGAGGGCATGCCGCGCAACACGTCCATGCATGCTGCGGGTGTCGTCATCTGCCGCAAGAAGATCGCGGACAATGTCCCGCTCTCCAGAAACGGCGAGGATATCACCACGCAGTTTGACATGAAGGAAGTGGAGTCCATCGGCATGCTCAAGATGGACTTCCTGGCGCTCACGACGCTCACCGATATCAAAAAGACGCTCGATTATATCCTGGAGGACACGGGAAAAACGATCACGTTCGGGCAGGAGTGCAACGACCCGGGCGCCTATCAGCTCATCTCGGAAGGGGATACGGACGCCGTGTTCCAGCTTGAACAGGGCGGCATGAAGCGCTTCATGAAGCAGCTCCAGCCGACCTGCCTTGAGGACCTCATCGCAGGCATCTCGCTCTACCGCCCCGGTCCCATGGACTTCATCCCGGAGTATCTGCGAAACCGCGCCGAGCCGGACAAGATCACCTACCTGACCCCGCTCTTAAAGCCCATCCTTGAAAAGACGTACGGCGTCATCATCTATCAGGAGCAGGTCATGCAGATCTTCCAGAACCTTGCGGGCTATTCGCTTGGTCAGGCAGACCTTGTGCGCCGCGCCATGGCGAAGAAGCACCGCTCTGAACTGATGGCGCAAAAGGACAAGTTCATCTACGGCGATCTCGACAAGGGCGGAAATATCGCGGGCTGCATCGCCAAGGGAATCCCGCCCGAGGTCAGTGCGGAGCTGTTTGCCAAGATGGAGAGCTTCGCATCCTACGCCTTCAACAAGTCGCACGCGGCGGCATATGCCGTCGTCACCTATCAGACGGCATATCTCAAAAAGTACTATCCCAAGGAATTCCTCGCGGGCGTGCTCAACAACCGCATCGACAAGATCGATGAGATCGCGAAGTACGTCATCTACATGAAGGAGAAGAACATTGCGGTCTATCCGCCCGACGTCAACAAGTCTAAGGCGTACTTCTCCGTTCAGGGCGACGGGCTCCGCTTCGGGCTGTGCGCACTGCGCGGCGTGGGGATTGCCGCGATGGAAAAAGTCATCGAGGAGCGGGAACAGAACGGACTTTTCAAGGATTTCTCCGACTTCCTGATGCGCTGCATCCGCTTTGTCAACAAGAAGATGGTGGAGAGCCTCATCTTCGGCGGCGCATTTGATTCCATGGGTAAGAAGCGCAGCCAGTACGAAGCGGTCTACGAAGAGCTGATGAAGCGCCTCGCCGCCATCGACAAGCAGAAGATGAGCGCGCAGATGTCGCTGTTCGGCGATATCATTCAGGAGGAAGCGCCCAAGGCGAACTTTCCCGATATCTCCGAATGGGACACGACGGAAAAGCTCTCCCGCGAAAAATCGGTGCTTGGCGTGTATGTCAGCGGGCATCCCTTCGGCGCATACGCCGCGCACTTTACCGACTGCAATTTCCATACGGGGCTGCTGGCAGACTACGAAGAGGACGAGGAGACGGGGGACAGGACCTATCATCAGATCAAAATCGACGATAAAGTCACGATGGGCGGCATCGTCGCTGCGGTGCGCAAGATCAACACCAAGAGCGGCACCATCATGGCGTTCATCGCGATCGAGGACCTGTACGGCAGCGTGGAGTGCGTCGCCTTCCCGCGCATCTATGACAAGATCAAGTCCCACCTAAAGCATGATGCCGTCGTGCGCGTCTCGGGCAGGATCGATATCCCGTCCGAAAAACTGCCCTGCATCATTCTGGACAACCTCACCGAATTTGTTCCGCCCGAAGAAAAACAGCACGAGGATGCACCTGCGCTGCAGGAACAGGTCCTCTGGCTGGACGCGAGAAAACTTCCCGAGCCGGACTTTGAAGAGATGATCGAAACCATCCTCTCTTACGAGGGGGATATCAGGACAAAGATTTTGCATGCGGACAAACGTTTTGAGTTCTCGGTGCATCTTTCGCGTGCGCTTATGGCGGAGCTTCGCTCCTTTCTGCCCGATGAATGCATCAAGCTCGTATAATTGCAAAAGTTTTCTGAAAAAAGTTAAAAAAGAAGTTCCCTTTTCGCAAAATATTTGCTATAATGGTATCCGTGCGTAATAACAGGATTATGGAGGAAGTCGATGAAACGAATCGGACTTTTAACGAGCGGCGGTGATGCGCCCGGCATGAATGCGGCGATCCGTGCAGTCGTCAGAACGGCGATCTATTTCGGAATGGAAGTGTATGGCATCGAACGCGGGTATGCGGGACTCATTGAAGATCAGATGATGCCCATGGAGATGCGTTCCGTCTCCGATATCGTGCAAAGGGGCGGCACCAAGCTGCGCACCGCGCGCTGTCTGGAGATGCTGACGGTGGACGGGCAGAAACAGGCCGTCGCGACGCTGGAGCGCCGCGGGATCGAAGGGCTCGTCGTCATCGGCGGCGATGGTTCCTTCCGCGGGGCAAAGTGCCTGACGGAGGACTACGGCATTCCGACCATCGGCATCCCCGGCACCATCGATAACGATCTGGAATACACCGACTATACGCTCGGATTCGATACGGCGGTCAATACCTGCCTTGAGATCATCAACAAGCTGCGCGACACGATGAACTCGCACGAGCGCATCTCCGTCGTGGAGGTCATGGGCAGACATTGCGGCGACATCGCGCTGTATGCGGGCATCGCTTCGGGCGCGGAGATCATCGTCGTGCCTGAAATTTCCTATAATCTCGACGACATCGTCATGCGCATCAACCGCTCGCGCGCCAACGGCAAGCACTCCAATATCATTATCGTTGCGGAGGGCGTCACGAGCGCAGAAAAGTTTGCGCGCGAATTGCAGGAGGTCACGACCTATTCCGTGCGCTCCACCTGCATCGGGCACGTCCAGCGCGGCGGCTCGCCCTCGATGGCGGACAGAATGCTTGCGGCGCAGTTTGGCAACAAGGCCGTGCGCCTTCTGAAGGACGGCATCGGCAACCGCGTCGTCGGCATCCACAAGAACGAAATCATTGATATGGACATCATTGAAGCGGTCTCGATGAAAAAGAAGTTCAACTATGAACTGTACGAGACCTTGCAGATGATCTCCATGTGATATTTACCCGCAGACAAAAAGAGCGATTTTTCTGCAACAATTTTCCTGCTTGCTCTTGAAATTTCCACAAATTCATATTATAATATCTGTATTCAAAATGTACAATAACGCTGCCATCAGGTAAGCGGCAGGCAGGGGGATTTGTCCATGATTCTAACAGTTTGTATGAGTCCGTGCGTGGACGTCACGATCGAGCTGGATTCGCTCAACGTCGGCAAGGTAAACATTGTCAAAAACAAGACGCTGTCCTTCGCCGGAAAGGCGCTCAATGTTGCGATCGGTGTTGCCAGGCTGGGCGGTCAGGCGTACGCGACAGGGTTTATGTATAATGAGAACGGCTCAATGTTTGAGCGTGCGCTGGACAAGGAGGGCGTTCCGTTTGCATTCGTCTGGAACAGCGGCAGGGTACGCGAGAACTATAAGTTTATCGACAAGAAGTCCATGCTGACGGAGGTTAACGATGTGGGTGGGCAGGTCGCAAGCGAGAAGCTCGGCGAACTTCTGCACATGATCCGCAACTTTTCCTCCCGTTCGGACGTAACGGTCGTCTCCGGCGGTCTGCCGCGCGGCGTGGACAACAGCTACTACCGTGAAATTTTCCGCACCGTGGACTCGAAGTCTCTGCGCATCGTCGATACTGAGGGGGCAAAGATGTTTGCGGCGCTGGAAGCGGGCGTAGACCTCGTCAAGCCCAATCTTGAGGAACTGCAGGATACGCTGGGCAGAGAGTTCAAGGATAAGGACGATATGCTCGCCGGCTGTCATGAACTCCTCGACCGCGGCGCAAAGATCGTGCTTTTATCCCTCGGGAAGGACGGCGCAGTCATTACCAACGGGACGAAAAACTACTACTGCAAGAGCATCAATGTCGCCGTCAATTCCACGGTCGGCGCGGGCGATGCTATGGTCGCCGCTGCCGCAACTATGCTCAAAGATGGCGCGGACCTTCCTGATATCCTGCGCGCGGGTGTAGCCGCTGGGACGGCGACCGTCACGACGTTCAATACCATCTCCTTCACCAAGGCGAAGTACGACGAGATCTACGCGAGCCTCAGCGTTACGGAACTGAAATAAAGGCGTAGGCGCAGGCCGCTTTCCGGTTGCACAGAACATGCCTGTTAGCGTGAAATTTCTGCGCCGGATGTTTCACACCGTATCATCAACAATTTTATCTGCCGACCACAAGATATTGTGGTCGGCAGAAATTTTTTCCCAAAATATTGACATGAGGGGTTGACAAATTGCACAAGATGTAGTATGATAAAAGCGTTCCCGCATTTTGGGGATCGCAACCGATCACAAGGGGAAAAGAGGAAGGCAGAAGAGTATGAAGATCATCAAGAGAAACGGTACGGAAGTTGATTTCGATCTGGAAAAGATCGAGAACGCCATCCGCAAGGCAAACAACGAAGTCAGTGAGTCCAACCGCCTGACGGAGAAGCAGATTGCGCTCATCACGAACAAGGTGGCGGGGCTGGCGGGCGATCTCAACCGCGCAGTCAACGTCGAGGAGATCCAGGACTTTGTCGAAAATCAGATCATGGATCAAAAGGCGTTTGCGGTCGCGAGAAAATATATCACCTACCGTTATACGCGTGCGCTCGTGCGGCGTTCCAACACGACGGATGCGCAGATCCTCACGCTCATCGAATGCAACAACGAGGAAGTCAAGCAGGAAAATTCCAACAAGAATCCTACCGTCAACTCCGTGCAGCGCGACTATATGGCGGGCGAGGTCTCCAAGGACCTGACGCGCCGCATCCTGCTGCCGCCCGATATCGTCGAGGCGCATGACGCGGGGCTCATTCATTTCCATGATGCAGACTATTTCGCACAGCACATGCACAACTGCGACCTCGTCAACCTCGAGGATATGCTGCAGAACGGCACGGTCATCTCCGGCACGTTCATCGAGAAGCCGCATTCCTTCTCGACGGCGTGCAATATCGCAACACAGATCATCGCGCAGGTCGCCTCCAATCAGTACGGCGGGCAGAGCATCTCTCTGACGCATCTCGCGCCCTTCGTGGACGTCAGCCGTCAGAAGATCCGCGCAGACGTCGCGGCAGAGCTTGCAGAGTTGGGGACCACCGACGAAAGCGCTATTGCCAAGATTGCGGAAAAGCGCCTGAAGGCAGAGATCGCCAAGGGCATTCAGACCATCCAGTATCAGGTGGTCACGCTGCTCACGACCAACGGACAGGCGCCCTTCGTCACGGTGTTCATGTATCTTGGCGAGGCGCGCAGCGAGCAGGAGCGCGCCGATCTTGCGCTCATCATCGAAGAGACGCTCAACCAGCGTATCCGCGGCGTCAAGAACGAGGCGGGCGTCTGGGTGACGCCTGCGTTCCCCAAGCTCATCTATGTTCTGGAGGAGGACAACGTCCGCAAGGGCAGCAAGTACTGGTATCTGACCGAACTTGCCGCAAGGTGCACGGCAAAGCGCATGGTGCCCGACTATATCTCCGAAAAGAAGATGCTTGAGTACAAGGTGGACAAGAACGGCGAGGGGCACTGCTATACCTGCATGGGCTGTCGCAGTTTCCTGACGCCCTATGTGGACGAGAACGGCAAGCCAAAGTATTACGGCAGATTCAACCAGGGCGTCGTCACGATCAACCTTGTGGATGTGGCGCTCTCCTCCAAGGGGGATGAGAAGAAGTTCTGGGATATCTTCGACGAGCGCCTCGAGCTGTGCTACAGAGCGCTGATGTACCGTCATAACCGCCTCAAGGGCACGCTCTCCGATGCTGCACCCATCCTGTGGCAGTACGGCGCCCTGGCGCGCCTGAAGAAGGGGGAGCCCATCGACAAACTTCTCTACGGCGGCTATTCCACCATCTCGCTGGGCTATGCGGGGCTGTATGAGTGCGTCAAGTATATGACGGGCAAGAGCCATACGGACGAGGAGGCTAAACCCTTCGCGCTCGCCGTCATGCAGCACATGAACGACAAGTGCAAGGAGTGGAAAGCGAAGGAGAATATCGACTTCTCGCTGTACGGCACGCCCTTAGAGAGCACGACGTATAAGTTTGCGAAGTGCCTGCAGAAGCGCTTCGGCGTCATTCCCGGCGTGACGGACAAGAATTATATCACGAACAGCTACCATGTGCACGTCTCTGAGCAGATCGATGCGTTCACCAAGCTCAAGTTCGAGAGCGAGTTCCAACAGCTCTCGCCCGGCGGCGCGATCTCCTATGTGGAAGTGCCCAACATGCAGGATAATATCCCCGCCGTGCTCGCCGTCATGCAGTATATCTACGACAATATTATGTACGCGGAGCTCAACACCAAGAGCGACTATTGCCAGGTGTGCGGCTATGACGGGGAGATCCAGATCGTGGAGGAGGACGGCAAGCTTTTGTGGGAGTGCCCGCACTGCCATAACCGCGATCAGAACAAGATGAACGTCGCGCGCCGCACCTGCGGGTATATCGGAACGCAGTTCTGGAATCAGGGCAGAACGCAGGAGATCAAGGACAGAGTCCTGCATCTTTGATATGAATTACGCAGAGATCAAAAAAACGGACATTGCAAACGGAGAGGGGGTTCGCGTCTCCCTCTTCGTTTCCGGTTGCCGGCGGCACTGCAAGAACTGCTTTAATCAGATTGCATGGGACTTTGGATACGGCAAGCCATTCACGGAGGAAGTGGAAGAGGAGATCATCACGGCGCTCTCGCCCTACTATATTGCAGGGCTGACGCTGCTCGGCGGCGACCCGATGGAGCCGGAGAATCAGCGGGCGCTGCTCCCCTTCGTCAAAAAGGTGCGCGCACGTCTGCCCGAAAAGGACATCTGGTGCTTTACCGGCTATACCTACTTTGACGGCACGCTCGAAGAGGAGGCGGTGCGCCTGCCTGAGACAAGGGAGTTTATTTCTCTCTTTGACGTCCTTGTGGACGGGCGTTTCGTCGAAGATCTCAAGGATATCCGCCTCAAGTTCCGCGGCTCCTCTAATCAGCGCGTCATCGACGTGCCAAAGAGTTTACAGACGGGGAAGGTCGTCCTGTATCTACCATAACCCAAGAAAGAGCCTGCGGGGACGCCCGCAGGTTTGTTTTGTTCGCAAAACATTGACTTTTTTTAGGAAACGGCTATAATAGTAAGGTAGAAACCGACAGAAACCAACGGAGGATTTGTTATGAATAAATTACAGCTCAAGCGCTATGCAAAACTGCTCGCCAAGGTCGGCATCAATCCCAAAAAGGGGCAGTGGGTCATCGTCTATCCCGAACTTGATCAGCCGGAATTTACCGAATGGGTGGTAGAAGAGCTCTATCGTGCAGGCGCGGGCAAGGTCACGGTCCAGTGGGCGCATCAGCCCATTTCCAAACTCAAGTACAAATACGAAAAGGAAGAAGTCCTCTCCGAGACGGCGGACTGGGAAGTGGAGCGGCTCAAGCTCTATACAAAGGAGCTGCCCGCCATGCTCTATCTGCTCTCCGAAGATCCCGATGGGCTCTCGGGCATCGATCAGGACAAGGCGACCCGCATCCGTATTGCGCGCAGCAAGGTCTCCAAGCCCTATCGCGATGCAATGGACAACCACTACCAGTGGTGCATTGCCGCCGTCCCCGGGAAGGCGTGGGCGAAGAAGGTATTCCCCGATCTCCAGGTCAACCGCGCCGTGGAGGCGCTTTGGGATGCCATTCTGAAGGCATCCCGTGCAGACGGCCCCGATCCCGTACGCGAATGGGCGCGCCACAATGACAACATTGCCTCCCGCTGCGATCATCTCAACAAGCTCGGGCTTGTCGCGCTGGAGTATAAGGCAAGCAACGGCACCGACTTCCGCGTCGGACTGATGAATGAAAGCCTCTTCCTCGGGGGTGGGGAAACGACGCTCGAGGGCAGATACTACAACCCCAATATCCCCTCGGAGGAGATCTTCACCTCGCCCAAGGCGGGGGACGCAGAGGGCATCGTCTATTCGACCAAGCCGCTCTCCTATCAGGGTGAGCTCATTGAGGACTTTTCCGTCCGCTTTGAAAAGGGGAAGGTCGTCGAGGTCAAGGCAAAGAAGAACCAGGAACTTTTAGAGAAGATGATCGGCATGGACGAGGGCGCGGCGATGCTCGGCGAATGCGCGCTGATTGCAGACGATTCGCCCATCAACAATGCCGGGATCCTCTACTATAATACGCTGTTCGATGAGAACGCAAGCTGTCACTTGGCGCTCGGCAAGGGCTTTGCCAACTGCGTGCGCGGATATGAGGAGCTCTCGCAGGAGGAACTTGCAAAACTCGGCCTCAATGACAGCATGATCCACGTCGATTTCATGATCGGCTGCAAGGATATGCAGATCACGGGCATCACCGCAAAGGGCGAGCGCGTCGCGATCTTCAAAGACGGAAATTGGGCGTTTTGATGTCCGATGTTTCGGGTATATATAATAGAACGAAACATCGGAACGAGGTTATTATATGATCAAGATCGATATTTTTTCGGGATTTTTGGGCGCCGGCAAGACGACGCTCATCAAAAAGCTGATCAAAGAAGTATATCAGGGCGAGCAGGTCGTGCTCATTGAAAATGAGTTCGGCGAGATCGGCGTGGACGGCGGATTTTTGCAGGATGCGGGCATCCGCATTACAGAGATGAATTCGGGCTGCATCTGCTGCACGCTGGTCGGCGACTTTGCAAAGGCATTAAAAGAGGTCGCGGCAAAGTATTCGCCCGATCGCATCGTCATCGAGCCTTCGGGCGTCGGCAAGCTCTCCGACGTCATCCGCGCCGTTCAGCAGGCGGACGTCGAGGGCGCGCAGCTCAATGCCTTCTGCACTGTCGTGGATGCCAAGAAGTGCAAGATGTATTTGAAAAACTTCGGGGAGTTTTTTCTCGATCAGGTCGAGCACGCAAGCTGCATCGTGCTCTCGCACACCTCCGACGAAGCAAAGGTGGAGGAAGCGGTCAAACTCCTGCGCGAGCATGCCGACGTCACCATTGTAACGACCGACTGGAACGCGATCAACGGTAAGGATATCCTTGCCGCCATGGAGCAGAAGGGTTCCCTGAAAGAGGAACTGGAAAAGCTCGCTGCCGAAGTCGGACATGACGATGAGCACGAACATTGCCACCACGGCCATGAACACCATGATCATGACCATGACGATGATGACGAAGACGAGAATCACGATCATGAGCACGGCCATTGCTGTCATGATGATGACGAGCACGAGCACCACCATGGCGAGCACCATCACGGGCACCACGACGAGGACGACGGGCTTGACCACTCGCATTGCGACCACGAGCACGGGCATTGCTGCCATGATCATGCTCATCACCACCACGCCGACGAAGTGTTCACCAGCTGGGGCGTGGAGACGGGCAAGAAGTTCACAAAAGAGGAGCTGGCTCGCGCGCTCGAGGCGCTCGGATCGGGCGAATACGGACAGATTCTGCGTGCCAAGGGCATTGTGGACGGCGGGGAGGAGTGGATCTACTTCGACTATGTCCCCGGTGAGCCGGATATCCGCACAGGTTCGCCCATGGTCACAGGCAGGCTCTGCGTCATCGGCTGCGATCTGAAGGAAGACGCGCTCAATCATTTGTTCTTAGGATAACACCATGCAGGAAGTTCCCGTCTATCTCTTTCTCGGCTTTCTGGAGTCGGGCAAGACAAAATTTATTCAGGAAACGCTGGAAGATGAACGCTTTGATTCGGGCGAGCGCACCCTGCTCCTCGTTTTAGAAGAGGGGGAGGAGGAGTATGACCACTCCAAATTCGCCAACCCGTCCTATGCCGTGGAGTTCCTCGATCCTGCAGACATGACTGAACAAAAGCTCTCCGCACTTGCCGAAAAATATTCGACCGAGCGCGTCGTCGTCGAATACAACGGCATGAGCATGCTGCAGGACTTCTTTGATGCGATGCCCGAGAGCTGGGCGATCGCGCAGGTCATGACCTTCTTCGACGCAACCACCTTTCTTGCTTACAACAAGAACATGCGCCAGCTCGTCTTTGATAAGGTGCAGTATGCCGACATGGTGGTGTTCAACCGTTTCAAGGGGGAGTACTCCAAGGAGGAATTTCACAAGATCATCCGCGCCATGTCCCGTCGTCCGGGAATCGTGTATGAATATCTGGGCGGGAAAGCGGAATATGATGAGATCGAGGATCCGCTTCCCTATGATATCGATGCGCCGATTATCACGATCGAGGACAAGGACTATGCCTTTTTCTATCGTGACCTGGTTGAAGAAATGGACAAATACGACGGCAAGACCGTGCATTTCAAGGGGCTCGTCGCCGTCGATAAGTCGCTGAAAAAGGGGACGATTGTCGTCGGACGGCATATCATGACGTGCTGCGAGGCAGATATCGCCTACAGCGGACTGGTCTGCGAACAGGTCACGGGGCAGTACAAGACGCGCGATTGGGTGGAGGTCACGGCGCGCATCGAGGTGCGCTATCACTCCGTCTACGGGCAGAAGGGTCCAGTTTTGAAGGCGTTGAGCGTCACGCCTGCCGCGCCGCCCGAACAGGAACTTGCAACCTTCTATTGAGGAAATGCCGCTTCGAGCGGCTTTTTTCATGCAAAACGTTGGATTTTCGCCGCTTTTGTGATATAATCGGAATATGATTCCCGAAACACTCCTTCAGCGCATCCGAGCCGTCTATCCTGAGCACGCCGCTAAAATTGAAGCGGGGCTGCAAGTCCGGCGCTTTGTCACGCTGCGCGTCAACAGATTAAAACTGTCTGCAGCGGAGTTTGCCGCTACGCTGACGCAGCGCCGGATCTCTTTTGAGCGCATCGCATACGATGCGGACGCGTTTTTGCTGCATGACGTGCGGGAGGACGCCGTCATGGGGATGCCCGAATATGCGGACGGCGCGCTCTATCTGCAGAGCCTTTCCTCCATGCTGCCGCCGCTCTTTCTTGTGCCGCAAGCGGGAGAGAATATCCTCGATATGACTGCGGCGCCAGGCGGCAAGACGACGCAGCTGTATGCGCTCTCGCATGGAAGAGCGCTCATCACGGCGTGTGAACGCGATGCGGGAAGGTTTGAGCGCCTCAGATATAACCTGGAAAAACAGGGTGCGACCCGCGTCAACGCGCTCAAAACGGACGCTCTGCAACTCAATGAATTTCTTCGATTCGATAAAATTTTACTCGATGCGCCCTGTACCGGGACGGGAACGATCGGAGAGGGGAGCCGCGTGCGCTTTTCGGAAGAGTATCTCGCAAAATGCGTCAAACTGCAAAAAAAGCTCATCGAAAAGGCGCTGCGCCTGCTCAAATCAGGCGGGACTCTCGTCTATTCGACCTGCTCTGTCCTGCCAGAAGAGAATGAGGAAGTTGTGCGGCATGCGGAGCGATTTGGCGGGAAGCTCGTGCCCGTCACGTCGCCCGCAGGTGTGCCGCTGCTTCCCGCAATGGTTGGCACGATCTGTATCTGCCCGAATGAATGCTACGAAGGTTTCTTCCTCGCAAAACTGATCAAATCGTAAAAGGCAACCAAACGGTTGCCTTTTTTACTTGGTAAATGATTGAAATTTTGCGGCGTGTTCTGTTGGAATGATGACTTCCAGTTCCGTGCCCTGCTCTGTATACTCGACACTCTTTTCCGATACGAGAGCGCGAAGCGCGGCGTATTTGGCGGAATCCGCATAGGGTACAAACAGCTTAGCGCGCACATAGCGCGCTTGCAGCTTCTGAAAGATGCGACGCTTTAATTGGTCCAGCCCCATTCCCGTTTTAGCGGAGATCATGACGCAGTCGTGCGGAAGATGTGCTTCCTCGGGGAGCAGGTCGCATTTGTTCATGACGATCAGATAGGGGGAGGAAAAGTTCATGTCCTGCAATGTTGTGAGCGTCGTAGTAAGCTGCGTCTGATAGTCGCCGCATGCGTCGCAGACGATGAGCGCGAGGTCACAGTGCAGCGCGCTCTCCAGCGTAGACTTGAAGGCGTCGATCAGATGATGGGGAAGATCCTGCAAAAATCCGACGGTATCGGTCAGGAGGAACTCCATATCGTCGATCATGAAGACCCTGGAAGTTGGGTCGAGCGTCGCGAAGAGCGCGTCTTTAACGAGGACGTCTGCGCCCGTCAGCGCATTCAGAAGCGTCGATTTTCCCGTATTGGTGTAGCCAACCAGTGCGATCGATCGGACGCCGTCCTTTTGCCTGCGCTGAGTCAGCAGGCCACGCCGAAGCTGCGTTTTTTCAAGCTTTTCTTCCAGGGAACGGATGCGCATACGAATGTGACGACGGTCCGTCTCCAGTTGCGTTTCGCCCGGGCCGCGCGTACCGATGCCGCCCCCGAGACGGGAAAGGGCGCTTCCCTTGCCCTTCAGGCGCGGATACAGGTATTTGAGCTGCGCGAGTTCAACCTGTAATTTGCCTTCGCTGCTCTGCGCGCGCAGGGCAAAGATATCAAGAATGAGCGTCGTACGGTCGATGACCTTGGCGCCGCCGAGCGCCTCGGAGAGGTTGACGGTCTGGGAAGGGGAGAGCGTGCCGTTGAACAGGACGGTCAGATCAAGCCCTTCGATGCGCTCGCGCAGTTCCTCAACTTTTCCTTCGCCAAGGAAGGTCGCGGGATTGATCTCGCGGATCCTGACCTGCATCGTCCCCGCGTACGCTGCACCCGCGCTCTCAATCAGCGCGATCGCCTCACTGTATAGTACTTCATCCTTGCCGACACCTAGAAGCGGCTGCACGATATAGACATTTTCTGTCATTGATCGTCCTCCTGCTTGTGCAGTTTGACGGCGTCTGCCACCGAGCGGCGGTGATCCTCCGTAATCGCCGCATAGTGCTTTCTGGTCGTGTTTACATCGCGGTGACCAAGGACATCTGCAACGATATAGATGTCGCCCGTTTCGCGGTAGAGCGCCGTGCCGTAGGTCGAACGCAATTTATGCGGTGTAATTTTTTTGAGTGGTGTCACGATTTTCGCGTACTTTTTGACGAGATTTTCAACCGCACGCACCGTAATGCGGCGATATTGCAGAGATAAAAAGAGGGCATGTTCTTCCGGCAGAACGCGTGGATCGTTCTCCTTTTGGGCAAGATATGCGGCAAGCGCGTCGCCGACTTCCTCAGAAAAATACAAGATCGCCTGATTCCCGCCCTTGCGCGTCACAACAAAGGAATTGTTGGAAAAATTAATGCTCTCATTATTCAATCCGACCAGCTCTGAAATACGAATGCCCGTACCTAGGAAGAGCGTCAGAATCGCACAGTCGCGTATCTTCGTCTTTTCATGATACCCGGCAGCATGCTTGGAAAGACCGTTTCCGCATTCGGCGGTATCGAGAATCGAGGAGATCTCGTCACCCTCCAGACGGATGATCTCTTTTTCATGCAGCTTCGGGGTGGCGACTTTGGTGGAGTGGTTGACTTCAATGAGTCCCTTGTTAAAAAAGTACTTGAACATGGAGCGCACAGTGGAGAGCTTGCGAGCCTTTGCGCGCTCATTGCAGGACAGGCGCTTGTTATGAAATTTGTAATTGGAAAGATAACTCAAAAAAATCTCAAGGTCGGTATCCGTGACCTGCTCCAGATCTTCCAGCGTGATATCCTGAACTGCCTTGAAACCGCGGTATTTCCGATTGGATAAAAAGTCGAAAAAGATGCGCAGGTCATAGACATAATTCAGACGTGTCAATGTACTTGTACGGGTTTCCACGCCGCGGAGATAATCCTCGCAGAACGGAGGAAGCTCCAAAAGCAAGGCATCGATTTTATCAAGATTTTTTATGTTGCGCTCCTGGTAGTAATCGGAGCCGTCGGACTTAATTCTTGCCATACAAACATTATACCACAAAAGAGGTGATACGTCAATTTTACGAATAGTTTTTGCAATACAATATTTGCTGAAAATGGATTGTAAAACAACAACGACTATAAAAGGACAGAACTGCAGGCACCGAGGGGAACTAAGATAATTATTCGCAAAACACAGCTTTTACGAATAAATAAGGTCAAAAAAGGGGTATAATACGTAGTCATATCAATTACGTAGTCATATCAATTTTATATCGTTTTACGACAATTAGCGGCTTTAAATGTTGCATTTCAGCTGAGAGCATACACACAAATAGAAATGTAAAATTTGTCAGGGGTTTTGCCTTAACTTTGATATAAATTCGCTTAGAAATCGTTTCAGCGCGCAAGTTAATTTGCTTTTCAGAAAGAAAAGACGACTGTGTCAGTCGCCTTTTTGGTATTTCAATATGCAAATACTATGTCAGACATACTATTGAACTCTTGCCAAAATTCCATAGGATTTTGCGCCGCATGTTAAAGTACCCGTGATTTGTTTTCCTGAGAGAAGATCTACGAATGTTCCTTCAAACTTCATGTTGTAGGACACAAAAGAATTGTTGACATAAATATAGACAGTATCTTTCGGATGATCATTTTGTCGGGAATACACCAGGCAGCTGCTGTCACCGAAAATTTCCTTGTATGTTCCGTCAATAAAAACTTTGTGGTTGTGTCGCAAAGCTCCGAGTTTGCGATAGAAAGCGGTTAGCTCTTCGTCCGTGTTGACCCAATCAAAGCACCTGCGGCAGAATGGATCGCTATAGCCTTCCATACCGTTTTCATCGCCATAATAAATGCATGGAACGCCGGGCAAGGTAAATTGCAGGACAGCCGCCATCATCAGCTTTTGCTTTGCTGCCGCTTTCTCGCGTTCAGAAAGAAAAGCAACTGCCATCTCATCCTTGTTGCTGCACGTTTTTCCGCTGAGCACGGACAGGATGCGCGCCGTATCATGTGTGCCGAGAATGTTCATTAAAACATCCAGTGTCTGCTTGGGATAGTGATCGATGAGCATGCTGATCGTCTCGCGCAGCTGCTGCGTATTGCCCGAGAGAACAAAGCTGATGATTGCATCTTTGAGCGGGTAGTTCATGACGCTGTCCAGCTCGTGACCCTGCAAGTATTTCCTGCGCTGACTGTAGGCGATTTTGTTGGAGGCATCTTCCCAGACTTCACCGATGATCACGGCATCGTCATCGTACGTTTTGACAGCGGTACGCAATTTTTCCAGGAAGAAATCGGGGAGTTCATCTGCAACGTCCAGCCGATATCCGCCAACGCCGTGCCTGAGCCACGTTTTCAGGACGCCGTTTTCTCCGAAGATAAATTCCTGATAGGACGGCGACGATTCATTGACTGCCGGGAGCGTGTCGATGCCCCACCAGCTGTCATACACGTCCGGATAGTTCTGGAAGGTGTACCAGTCATAATACGGAGAATAGGGCGACTGATAGGCGCCAACGCTGTCATACGTTCCGTAGCGGTTAAAATACCGGCTGTCGCTCCCGGTATGGTTAAATACTGCATCAAGGACGATGCGGATACCGCGCTTTCCGGCCTCGGAAACCAACTTATCAAGATCTTCGTTATCCCCTAAGAGCGGATCGATCTTCATATAATCGCCCGTGTCGTACCGATGATTGGAATATGCCTCAAAGATCGGATTGAGATAGATGATGGTAACGCCTAAGCCTCTCAGATAGTCAAGCTTTTCCGTGATACCTGCAAGATTACCGCCAAAGAAATCGTTATTTAGGACTTTTCCGAACTCATTGGGACGATACTTCGGAAGCCCGCCCCAATCAGAGCGTAAAAATTTTCCTTCTCTGACGGGACGCTCTCCGACCTTGTAAAACCGATCAGGGAAGATCTGGTACATCACGCCGCCCTTCATCCAATCGGGCGTATGGTACAGCTTATCGTAGACGGTGATCTGCCAACTGACAAGATTTTTAAGCGGCATAAAACTGCCGCGCCGCAGCGCACCGCAGCCAAAGTAATCGTCTCCGATGCGAAAATAGTAGAAGTATAGTCCTGTTTGGTGAAAACGAAGTGTCACAGAGTAGCCGTAAGACTGTCTGTCCATGGAGATTGGCTTCCGTTCCTCACCATCCCGACTGAGAACGAGCCTTGCATCGAGATGGTCGGGCATGGCGCCGTCGCCTTTCCACAAAATGCGGAAAGTCACGGCGGTATCGGTCGGAAAAGCGCCCGTATAGCTCTTGCAGGCTCGATCCAGCGGATTATAGTAAAATTGCATATGCTTCTCTTTGTGTGATCAGCGCGGTGTGATCAGCGCGGGTGCGCGGAACACCGGCTTATTTATTGAGTGGTTTGAGATTCCAAATATTGTTTGCGTAATCGCGGATGCTTCTGTCGGCAGAGAAATAGCCCGCCGCTGCAATGTTCATCAGTGACTTACGATTCCACGCAAGTGCATCATTGCGATACAGGTTTGTCATCCTGTTCTGAGTGGTACAATAGGACTCAAAATCCGCAAGGCACATGTAGGGATCGGCAACGGGCGCATTGCGCAGCAGATAATTCGCAATATCGCCGAACGACGTGCCGTTGAACCCGATGATCAGCGATTCTATGATCTTTCTGAGCCCCGTATCCCGATTGTAATAGACGCTGGAATTGTAGCCTCTTGCCCAGATTTCGTTGACCTCCTCTGCGGTCAGACCAAAGATAAAGATATTCTCGTCGCCGACGCGCTGTGCCATTTCGACATTTGCGCCGTCCAGCGTACCTATGGTCAGTGCACCGTTGATCATAAACTTCATGTTACCCGTTCCGGACGCCTCTTTTCCGGCAAGAGAGATCTGTTCAGAGATCTCGCTGGCGGGCATGAGCGCTTCAGACATCGTGACGTTATAATTCTCCATGTACACGACGTTGAGCTTTTCGTTGATCTTAGGATTGCTTTTGATATCCTCGGCAAGGAAACAGATGAGTTTGATGATCTGCTTTGCCATCTCATATCCCGCAGCCGCCTTGGCGCCGAAGATATACGTCTTGGGCTGGACGTCCAGATCGGGATTTTCTTTGAGCGCGTTGTACTCCGAGATGATATGAAGCGCATTCAAAAGCTGACGTTTATATTCATGCATACGCTTTGCCTGGACGTCAAACAGAGTATCGGGGTTAATGATCGCGCCCTGATGCTTCTTTGCATAATCGGCGAATTGGCGCTTCTTGATCGCCTTGATCTCGCCGAGGCGCTTTAAGACGCTCTCGTCGTCCGCAAATTTGCGAAGGTCCTCCAGTTTGGAGGCATCCTTGTCGTAGCCGTCCCCGATGCATTCGGTGATCAGTTCGCAGAGCTCGGGATTGGATTGATTGAGCCAGCGCCTGTGGGCAATTCCGTTGGTGACGTTGCAGAATTTGTCGGGCGAATACTCATAGAAGTCGCGGAAGATACTCTCCTTGATGATATCGCTGTGCAGCTCCGAGACGCCGTTGACGCTGTGAGAGCCCATTACGCACAGGTTCGCCATGCGGACGGTATTGTTTGCAAGGATCGCCATGTGCGAGATCTTTCCCCAGTTCCCGGGGAAGCGCGACCAAAGGTCCTCGCAGAATCGGCGGTTGATTTCCACCAGGATGTTGTGAATGCGCGGCAGACGGCGGGCGACGAGGTCCTCGGCCCAGGTCTCAAGTGCCTCGGCAAGTACGGTATGATTGGTGTAGGCGCACGTTGCCGTCGTAATATTCCACGCAACTTCCCAGCTGAAGTAGTTTTCGTCCACCAGGATGCGCATCAGCTCGGGGATCGCCAAAGCGGGATGCGTATCGTTGATATGGATGGCTGCCATCTGCGGCAAAAGTGCAAGCGAGCCGTAGCGGCGCTTGTGGTCGGAGACAATACATTGCAACGAAGCGGAGACGAGGAAATATTGCTGACGCAGGCGCAGCGACTTTCCCTCCGAGTGGTTATCCGAGGGATACAGAACTTTGGTGAGCAGCTGCGCTTCCGTGTCATCGCGCATGACTTCCGCATAATTTCCCTGCGAGAAGAGCTGCATATCAAACTTCTGTACGGCACGGGCACGCCACAGTCTGAGCGTACTGACGGAATCGGAGTCCTTGCCCGAGACCATCATATCATATGCGACAGCTTCAACTTCATGCGCATTGTGGTAGACGGTCTCCATGCCGTGGTCCGTCCACTTTTCCTCAAGCGATCCGTCAAAGCGGACGATAAAGCGCTTATCGCTGCGCTGGATGAGCCAGGATTCCCCGCCGGGAAGCCAGACGTCAGGCATTTCGATCTGCCAGCCGTCCACGATCTTCTGTTTGAAGAGTCCGTACTGATAGCAGATGGAAAATCCCATGGCGGGATAATTCTGCGTCGCAAGCCCGTCAAGGAAGCATGCCGCAAGCCGGCCAAGTCCCCCGTTTCCAAGCCCCGCGTCGGGTTCTTCCTCGTAGAGGTCTTCCAGCGACACATGGAAGCTCTTGAGCGCATTGGAAAGCGCATCGTAGATCCCGAGATTATAGACGCTGTTCTTGAGCGAACGCCCCATCAAAAATTCCATGCAGAGATAGTAGACGCGCTTCGCTTTCGCGTTCTTGGTCCGAAGATGGAATTTCTGATGCTTTTCTGCCATGATATCCCTGACGCTCATCACGACAGCCTTGTAGATCTGTTCGCGGGATGCTTCCTGCGGGATTACGCCGAAATAGCGCGACAACTTCCCTGTAATGAGGCGGTGTGCCTCCTGTTCCGTCAATTTGCTCATGAATGTATGTGTACTTCTCCTGAAAAAATTTTGCTAAGCAATAAAACAAGCCGACAACCAAAAGAAATGAGGGGCAACGCCGCAAGCCGTGAGCTGCCCCTCCTCTCTTGATCCCTTTAAGAAGGATGCTGTTCCTTTTTCGCCGTCAGTTAAGCATGCCGAGATACAACCCGATGTAGTACTGTGCAGACTTTGCCCAGGAGAAATCGGTCTCCATCGCCTTCTTCTGCAGTGCGCGCCATGCCTCTTTGTTGTGATAGACGCCAAGCGCCTCGTTGATGACATACAGCATGTCGTAGGCGTTGTAGTCATGGAAGGTGAATCCGTTTCCGCCCGCGCCGTACGGCTGAATGCTGTCGCGCAGGCCGCCCGTTTCGCGTACGATTGCAACTGTACCGTAGCGGGATGCGATCATCTGGGAGAGCCCGCAAGGCTCGCTCTTGGAGGGCATCAAGAAGAGATCTGCTCCCGAATAGATCTTGCGCGAGAGATCGGCGTTGAAGGAGATGATGGACACCACCTTCCCCTGATATCTGCGGGCAAGGTCGCTGAAATAGTTCTCGTATGCGGAATCGCCTGTGCCAAGCAGGACGAACTGGACATCCTGACGCAGGACTTGCTCGATGACCTCTTTGACGAGATCGAGCCCCTTGTGTGCGACCAGACGCGTGATCATGGCGATGATGGGCGTATCCGGCTTGACGGGAAGATTGAGCATGCGCTGCAACTCTTCCTTGCAGATCGCCTTATTGGAGACGTCCTCTGCGTCATAGTTTGCAAACAGAGACTGGTCGGTCTTGGGATTGTAGTAGTCGGTATCGATGCCGTTCAGAATGCCGCAGAGTTTGAATTCGTTGCGTCTGACGATCTGATCCAGCCCGTGCGAATAATAGGGATCTTTGATCTCCCCTGCATATGTCGGGCTGACCGTCGAGAAGCGCTCGCAGCATTCGATCGCGCCCTTCATCAGGTTGATGCAGCGATCGTATTCGACGAGGTAGCGATAGCGGTTGGAGATTCCGAACAGATCTTCGAGGATATCCAGCGAATATTTTCCCTGGTATTCGATATTGTGGATGGTAAACACCGCACGAATAAACTGGTATTCAGGGCGGAAGCAGTAGATCGTCTTGAGATAGATCGCCGCCAGGGCCGCCTGCCAGTCGTGGCAGTGCAGGATATCGGGATAGAACCCGAGGAAGGACAGGATCTCCATGACACTGCGGCTGAAGAAGGCGAAGCGCTCGCCGTCATCGTAGTAGCCGTAGCAGCCGGGACGCTTGAAGTAGTATTCGTTGTCCACGAAATAGAACTTCACGTTGTTTGCCTCATACTCAAAGATCCCGCAATACTGGTTGCGCCACGAGAGCGGAACAAAGATATTGCCGATGAACTTGAAGTCCTTGCGGTATTCCTTCTTGATATCCTGGTAGAGCGGGATAATGACGCGGACGTCATACCGCTCGTCTGCAGCAATTGCCTTGGAAAGCGAGCCGATGACCTCGGCAAGCCCGCCCGTCGCAATGAAGGGCGCCGCCTCGGACGCGACAAACATGATCTTCTTCTTCGGCTCTACATAGACCTCAGGCGCAGACTCCTCCTGCGGTGCGGGAGCGGGCTCGCTGACCACCTCAACGGGCGGTACGCTGGCGGGTTCTGCCGTCTCAACAGGCTGCGCTGTAAGTTCAGCATTCTCCTCCTTTACTTCTTTTACTTCCGGCTCGACGGCCGCAACGGGCGCCTTTTTTGCCGTACTTTTTTTGGTTGTGCTTTTCGTAGCTGCCATAAATTCCTCCTTATCATTCCCAAATTGTCCGAATGCTATCCGCGATCCGCCCATTAAATGGGCGGATCGCCGCATCCAAAGTCAGACCATTCTGCCTTTTCCGATGAAGAAGGGCAGCTCCGCGCAACCGGCAAGGTGACGCCTGTCGCGAATGACAACATTTTTATCGGTGATCACGCTGTCCAGTTCGACGTTCGAACCGATCACAGTGTCCTGCATGATGATGGAATTCTTGAGGACACTCCCCTTTCCGACCTTCACGCCGCGGAACAGGATACAGTTCTCCACAGTACCTTCGATGACACAGCCATCGGAGATGAGCGAATTTTTGACGATCGCACTGTCCGCATATTTACTGGGCGCGGAATCGCGTACCTTTGTATAGATATCGCGCGCGCCGAACAGTTCGTCGCGGGTCTTCTTATCCAGAAGTTCCATGCTGTGAGAATAGTACTTCTGCAGCGAATTGACGCCCGCATAATAGCCGTCAAAACGATAGGCATACAGTTTGAGCGAGTCTACCTGTTTGGTCAGGATATCCTTGCCGAAGCTGGTCAGACCTCTTGTCACCGCGTCCTGAATGATATCGAGCAGGAATTCGCGGTTGATGACCATGATATTGATATAGACGTTGGACTTGCTCGTCGCCGTCGTCTTGGGGCTGATCTGCACTTCCTCGATACGGCCCGTCTCATTAGCGGCGAACGTCAGGAAATAGCTCTGATCGATCTTGCCCGCCTCTTCATGGTACGCCATCGTGATATCGGCGCCCTTCTCTTCATGATATGCAATGATATCTGCGATGTCGATATGCGCAATGCCGTCGCAATCGGAAATGACGACATATTCTTCATTGCGATGATTGAGGAAGCCCGTGATCCCCTTGAGCGCTTCCAGACGATTGGTATAGGGTGTATCAGTCTCATCCGAATAGGGAGGCAGCAGGATGATGCCGCCGTCCTTTCTCGCGAGGTCCCAGTCCTTGCCGCTGCCGAGGTGGTCGATCAGCGACTGATAATTGTATTTGGTGACGACGCCGACTGTCGTGATCCCCGCATTGACCATGTTGGAGAGCGCGAAATCGATGAGGCGATAACGTCCGCCGTAAGGGATGGACGCCATCGTCCTGTGGCGGGAGAGTTCCGGAATATTTTCATCATGTATATTGGAAAAAATAACTCCAACTGCCGAATGTGCCATCTTTTTACTCCCCCTTATAGTCCTTATCCAAGATCTGACCGCCGGCAACCTTTGCGCCGCTGCCGATCGTGATATTTCTGCCGAGCACCGCGATGCCTGTGCCCTTTTCCTTGTCTTCGCCGACGGCGGCGCCGCTCTCGATTACGGTGTGCTCATCCACGATGGAATAGACGACCTTCGCGCCCGACTTGACGACGCTGCCCGCCATCAGTACGCTGTCTATAACTTCAGCGCCCTCCTCAACGACGACGTTACTGGAGAGGACGGAGTTGACGACCGTGCCCTCTACCTCGCAGCCGAGCGAGATGAGCGAATTGTTTACGTGCGCCTGATCGCCGATATATTCGGGCGGTGCAAGCGGATTGCGGGAGTGGATCTTCCAGTCGGGATCGCTGACGTCAAACGCAGGCTCTTCGCCGAGCAGGTCCATGTTTGCCTCCCACAGCGAGGAGATCGTGCCGACGTCCTTCCAGTAGCCGCTGAAGCGGTAGGAGAACATCTTCTCGCCCGCATTGAGCATGGCGGGCAGGACGTCCTTGCCGAAGTCTTTGCTGGAGTTGGGATTTGCGTCGTCCTCCGTGAGGTATTTGAAGAGCTTGCTCGCCGTGAAGATATAGATGCCCATGGATGCAAGATTGCTCTTGGGCTGCTTGGGTTTTTCTTCAAACTGATAGATGGAACCGTCCTCATTGACGTTGAGGATGCCGAAACGGGATGCCTCCTCCAAAGGGACTTCGATCGCGGCGATCGTGCAGTCCGCGCCCGTTGCCTTGTGCGCCTTGAGCATCGCCGCGTAGTCCATTTTATAGATATGATCGCCCGAAAGGATGAGTACATACTCGGGATTGTACTTCTGCATGAACGCCATATTCTGGTAGATCGCGTTAGCAGTGCCTTCGAACCAGGACGACTTTTTCTTAGCCTGGTAGGGCGACAGGATATGTACGCCGCCATAGGCGCGGTCCAAATCCCACGGCTGACCGTTTCCGATATACTCGTTGAGCTCGAGCGGCTCATACTGGGTGAGCACACCCACCGTATCGATGCCCGAATTGATGCAGTTGGAGAGCGGGAAGTCGATGATCCGATACTTGCCGCCAAACGCAACCGCAGGCTTTGCAATGTTGTTTGTCAGGGCGTACAGTCTGCTTCCCTGTCCGCCTGCAAGCAGCATTGCAACACATTCCTTCTTTCTTTGCATATAGAACCCCCTATCAAGTCTTTCAGATTTTCTTATTTGTTCTTCGACATTTTCGTCGCAGAAGCCGTGGATTTTACCGCCCTTTTTGCGGGCGTCTTTTTTGCCGTCGAAGCCTTATCTGCCTTGGGTGCTTCCGGTTCTTTCACCAGATACAGGCAGGACATCTTGGGCATTGCAAGCGGAATGGAATAGGGCTTGCCGTGACTGAGTTTCTTGGTCGCGGTGATCACCCGTTTGGTGATCTTGCCGTCGCCGCCGTACTTTACATCGTCGGAACAGAAGACGACGCGGTATTTGCCGCGGGAAGGCACGCCAAGACGATAGTCGGGCATATCAATGCCGGAAAAGCATGCGACCACGATGATCTCGTTGCCCGCCTTGTCCTTTCTCAAAAAGGCGACGATATTTTTATCTGCATCGTCGGGCGCAATCCACTCAAAGCCGTCCCACGAATCCTCGATCTCGTACATTGCCGGTGTCGAGAGATAATAGTGGTTGAGATCATTGACGTACAGCGAAAGTTTTCCGTGCAGTTCATATGTGTCGCGCAGGAAGAATTCCAGCCCCTCGTGATAGTCCCATTCCTTGAACTGTCCGAACTCATAGCCCATGAAGTTGAGCTTCTTGCCGGGGTGCGCCATCATATAGCCGAGGAAGGACCTCACGCCCGCAAACTTTTCTTCGTACGTGCCGGGCATCTTGTTGATCAGCGAGCACTTCCCGTGCACAACCTCGTCATGCGAGATGGGAAGCACATAGTTCTCCGAGAAGGCATACATCATGGAGAATGTGAGCTTGCTGTGATTATACATGCGGAAATAGGGATTGAGGCAGATATACGAGAGCATATCGTTCATCCAGCCCATGTTCCACTTGAAGTTGAAGCCGAGGCCGCCGACCGAACCGGGCTTGGTCACAAGCCCCCATGCCGTGGATTCCTCCGCGATCATCAGCGCATAGGGATAGCGCAGGAATACCGCCTCGTTGAGCTTTCTTAAAAAGGCGATCGCCTCAAGGTTCTTGTTTTCGCCGTAAATATTGGGAACCCATTCTCCGGGGCGCTTGTCGTAGTCCAGGTAGAGCATGGACGCAACGGCGTCCACTCGCAGTCCGTCGACATGGTACTTGTCGAAGAAGAAGCAGGCGTCGGAAATAAGGAAGGAGAGTACCTCATTCCTGCCATAATCAAAGCGGCGCGTACCCCAACTCTTGTGCTCCATTCTGTCCCACTGACTGCTCTCATACAGGGGCTGTCCGTCAAACTCGTAGAGCCCCTGCGCGTCCTTGGGGAAGTGCGCTGGCACCCAGTCGAGGATGACGCCGATCCCCGCCGCGTGGAAGGCATCGACGAGCGCCATGAAGTCCTTGGGCGTGCCCATGCGCGAGGTAACGGCATAGTAGCCCGTCACCTGATAACCCCATGAGCCTTCGAACGGGAATTCCGTGACCGGCATGAATTCGACGTGCGTGTACCCCATCTCTTTGACGTACGGCACGAGCTCGCGCGCCAGGTCCTGGTAGGAATAGTAATTCCCGTCATCGTGGCGGCGCCAGGAGAGAAGATTGACTTCATAGATGTTCATCGGCGACGCAAAGATATTGCGCTTGCCGATCGCTTCAAAATACGCCGCATCCTTCCATTCATAGCCGTCCAGGTCATAGAGCTTGGAGGCGGTTGCCGGAGGCGTCTCCGTATGGAATCCGACGGGATCGGCTTTCATGAGCTGTCTGCCGTCTGCCGCAGTGATGCAATACTTATAGGTGTCGTATTGCTTGACATCGGGAATAAACAGTTCAAAACTCTCCCCGTCGATCATGCGGTACATGACGTTTGCGTTGACGTTCCAGTCGTTGAAATCGCCGACGACGGACACACTGCGCGCGTGCGGCGCCCAAACGCGGAAGATGTACCCTTCCTTGCCGTCGCGCACTTCCTTGTGCGCACCGAAGATCTCATAGATCCTGTCGTTCTTTCCGTGATGGTACAAGTAGAGCGGGAAATCCGTCATGTTGCCCGTCGCTTCGTTCGCCGTCTGTTGGTTCAGCTTCTGCTGCATCCTGTACTCCTTTTGAACCGAAGTTCCCCCTTAGCTTTGCGAACAGCATATAGCTGCCTGCATCGGTTCTATTATACTATATTTTGCGCCGGGTTTCAATACCTCTTTCGCATTTTTTTACTGGAAATTGCAAAAAAATTTGCTTAATTTGTAACCGACAAACAAAAACAACCCTCTGCCGGAGGGCAGAGAGTTGTTTCAGACAAATATACGTTAGTTTTGCTTACTTGGTTTCGCTGTACTTATCTTCCTTGTTCCAGGAATACAGCTCACGCAGTTCCTCGCCCACCTTTTCAAGCATATGCGAAGCTTCCATTTCGCGGCATGCATTGAAGTGTGCCCTGCCGCCGCTCTTGTTTTCGGAGATCCACTTGGAGGCAAAAGTGCCGTCCTGGATCTCGTGCAGGACTTTCTTCATCTCCGCCTTGGTCTCGTCGGTGATGAGACGTTTGCCTGTCTCGTAGTCGCCGAATTCCGCCGTGTCGGAAATGGAGTAGCGCATCTTCTTGAAGCCGCCATTGTAGATGAGGTCGACGATGAGCTTCATCTCGTGGATACACTCAAAGTAGGCATTGCGGGGGTCATAGCCCGCCTCGACGAGCGTCTCAAAGCCTGCCTTCATGAGCGCGGTGACGCCGCCGCAGAGCACCGCCTGCTCGCCGAAGAGGTCGGTCTCCGTCTCGCACTTGAAGGTGGTCTCCAGGACGCCCGCGCGTGCACCGCCGATGCCAAGCGCATAGGCAAGCGCGATGTCCATCGTGTCGCCGGAGGGATCCTGATAGACCGCGACGAGATCGGGAACGCCGTGTCCCTCCACATACTCGCTGCGCACCGTGTGACCGGGACCCTTGGGCGCGATCATGAATACGTTGACGTCTGCGGGAGGAACGATCTGCTTGAAATGGATATTGAAACCGTGCGCAAACGCGAGATATTTTCCCTCGGTCAGCACGGGGGCAACGCTTTCCTTATAAATATCCGCCATCTTTTCGTCGGGCGTGAGCATCATGATGATGTCCGCCTTCTCCGCAGCTTCCCTGACGGGGTACACCGCGAAGCCCGCTTGCTCGGCAATGGGCCAGGTCCTTCCGCCCTGATTGAGACCGATGATGACGTTGACGCCGCTGTCCTTTAAGTTGAGCGCGTGCGCGTGACCCTGGCTGCCGAAGCCGATGACGGCGACCGTCTTTCCCTTCAGACGCTTGAGATCGCAGTCAGCTTCGTGGAAGATCCGCGCTTCCTGCGTGGCGGGATCGAAAATTTTATGTGCCATGATAACCTCCGTTTGTTTTCTTTCTTACAATTATACGCCCGTCCCCCCGACTCCGTCAAGCAATCGGCAGCATTTTTTATACAAAATCCCCGATTGTGACTTTCAATTTCTCCGATTGTTGCATTTTTGAGGCAAATGTGCTATGATAATGTAGAAATTTCGAGAAAAATCGGAGCGATCCCATGAATGCATTGCATGAACTCACCGTGCTGAATATTTTGTCCGATCCCCTCATCGCGGCATTTGCCGATCTGGATGAAGGGGCAGGCAGAACCAACTTTTTGCATCTGCTCTATGAACGCGGCGCGGAGCAGAACTTTGCCGCCTACGTAGCAAGCGCCGTTCTCACGGACGAGAACGCCTTTTCCCGCGCCTGCGCCGCAGGGCAGCCCGTTTCCGATTATCTGCGCCGCGCGTTTTCCGCAGATCTTGCAAAGATCGCCCGCGCGCTTTGCGTCAAGGATGACGCCTTCTGCATCGGAACGGCGCCCCTTCCGGTGGGCAACTGGGACGACGCTGCGCTCGCGCGGCTGGCGTCCTATTATGCGCAGAACGGGTACGGCAGATTTCTTGCGCACCGGGCCTTCCGCTTTACGGGCGGAGAGCTTGTCCCCATCCGTGCGCTCTCCGACGTCACACTTGATGACCTCAAGGGCTATGAGAGCGAAAAAAAGGAAGTGCGCGACAACTTTGAAAGTTTTGTCGCAGGACTTCCATATGCGGATATGCTGCTGTATGGCGACCGCGGGACAGGGAAATCCTCCACCGTGCACGCGATGATCAATCTGTATGCGGACAAAAAGCTGCGCCTTGTGGAGATCGACAAGGAAAATATTTTGTCCCTGCCCATGCTGAAAACCAAGCTCGCGGACGTGCCGATGAAGTTCGTCGTCTTTATCGACGACTTTTCCCTGCGCGAGGACGACGACCGCGTCTCCACGCTTAAAGCCGCCTTGCAGGGCAGCATGGAGGGACACGTCGGAAACGTCATGATCGTTGCGACCAGCAACCGCCGCCATATCGTCGAGGAGAACTTTGCAACGCGCATGGACAGCGTGCATGCGGGCGACAGTGAAGAAGAATTGCTGTCCCTCTCCGACCGCTTTGGCATCACCGTGCTGTTTGCCTCCGTCAACAAACAGAGTTATCTTTCCATCGTACATGCCATTGCGACGGATATGCAGGTGAAAACTTCCGCCGAGACGCTCGATTTGCTCGCCGAGCGTTGGGCGATCCTGCGCGGCGGGCGCTCTCCGCGCCGTGCCCGTCAGTTCGTGGAATTTGTCTATGCCTGCGAACAGAAGGACGTGCCCGTTGAAGTCTGATCGAGCATTGCGCGCACGATGCCGTCAATATCTCCTGCGCCGAGCACGAGGATGAGATCATCGGGCTGTACGAGCAGCGAGATACGGCGGTAAAGATCCTCGGGAGACCGGCAGTAGATCGCCTCAGGGACGCGGCTCACGAGCGCGACGGCGCTTCCATTAAAGTCAAAGTCCTCGCGTGCGGCGTAAGTGCGGTAGATGATGGGATTTTCTGCGCGCCTCAGGACGCGGGCGAACTCCCCCATCAGGTCGCGCGTGCGGGTATAGGTATGCGGCTGGAATATGACGCGCACCGTGCCGCGGCAGATGCCCTCTGCCGTCGCAAGCGCCGCTGCGATCTCCGTGGGATGATGGGCGTAGTCAAAGATGACAGGCACGCCCCGCAGGGTTCCCGCCCGCTCAAAGCGCCGCCTGACGCCGCGGAACTCCTCGAGTCCGTCTGCGATTGCGCGCGGTGAGATGCCGCACAGCCGTGCCGCACAGTATGCAGCAAGCGCGTTGTAGATCTGGATTTTTCCAACCGTTTGCAGGCTCACCCGCACCACATGCATTCCGCGCTCTGAGATCATAAAACTGTATCGTTCCTGGTCCGGACAGAGCCGTTCCGCACGCACATCTCCCGCATACAGCCCGAAGGAGAGTGCGTGCGGTATTTTTTGCGCCTCGCCGTCGTCCGCATTGACGACGACGAGGCGCGCTTGTTCTGCAAACCTACGATAGGTCTCAAGAAGTTCTTCGCGGCTCTTGTAGCAATCTGTATGGTCGAGGTCGGTATTGAGGATGACGGCGGTCTCGCTGCGCAGAGCAAGAAAACTGCGCTTGAATTCGCACGCCTCGGTCACGAAGTACTCCCTTCCCGTCGATTTATAATTGCCGAACGCAGTGTCCTCCCCGCCGATATGGCAGGTGCACGAAAGTCGGGCGCAAAAAAGGACGTGCGCAAGCATGGCGGTCGCGGACGTCTTGCCGTGGCAGCCCGCGACGGAGAGAACGTGCGGATATTCCTCCGCAAGTTTCCCAAGAAATTCCGCGCGCGAATAAAGGCGTTTTCCCGCCTGCGCCGCGCGCTCCAGCATTGTGGCATGCCGATCCACCGCCTCGGTGTAGACGACGACGTCCTGTTCGATCTCCTCCGTCCCGATGACGACCGGGATACCGAGCGCGCGCAGTTTGCGGGTAAATACGCTCTCGCGCGCGTCACAGCCGCACACCTTGATTGCATGATCGTGCAGGATTTGTGCGAGCGCGCTCATACTTACCCCGCCGATCCCGACAAAATAGACGCCGCCCGGCGCATCTTTAAGAAAGGAGAACATGCCTCATCTTATGCATGAAGCACAAAAATTGTCACATTGCCGCAATTTTAATGAAAAAATTGTATTTTTTTTCGCAAACCACTTGCCAGTGTAAGCAAAATGTGATAATATAGTGAGCGAAGAAGGGTATAAGGGGGCAAAACATGAAAATCGATGACATCCGCATTCGGGAAGTCCGCAATACGGACGGCAAATTGAAGGCTGTGGTATCCATTACCATTGACGATTGTTTTGTGGTGCACGACATTAAAATTTTTGAGCGGGAGGACGGCTATGTGATCGCTATGCCCAGCCGTAAGACCACGGACGGGAAGTACAAGGACATCGCTCATCCGCTCAATTCCGAGACTCGTGAACTGCTGCAATCGCTCATCCTTGCGCAGTACCGAAAATTTCTCGAGGAAGCCAACTGATTGTTTGCACAAAAAAAGCGCGCCGTATGGCGCGCTTTTTTTCGCTCTCAGGAGACAGGTACCACGTTGATTGCACGCAGCTTGCCGCTGTCCTTGGGATCGGGCTCAGTTTCGAAGGTCACTTTCTGGCCTTCCTTCAGCGTACGGAAGCCCTCCGTCTGAATCGCGGAGAAGTGAACGAACACATCGTCACCCCCGTCATCGTTCGCGATAAAGCCGTAGCCTTTCCCGTCGTTGAACCACCTTACGGTTCCGTTCATATTCCTTACCTCCTATCGGCGCGCAGTAAACGTACGCACTTACCGCACCGATGCGTCACGAGTCATGCTATTCACGCCATTTTTATTATACGCTTGCTTTTTTACAATGTCAAGACCCGTTTGCGAAATTACCATTATTTTTTCAAAAAATTTTGTATCAACTGGTTGCTTGTCGCAACAAACTTCTCCAATTCTTCGGGTTTCAGGGGACGATAGCTCATCAGGGCAAGCGAGTAAAGATACTGCGCCGCCTGCGTGCGTATCCCTTCATCCGCCTCTTTGAGCCCCTGGACTGCCGTATTTGCCGTGTTGACGACCAGCGTGAGATCGGCGGGCGGCTCCCCCATGCCGTAGAAGGAGTGCATCTCGCTCATTCTGCGCGCAAATTCAGAGACGTTGATGACGGCAGGCACGTTGACATCCTTGAGCTTTTCCGTCTTGACCGTGACATGCTGACCCTCAAGCGCCGCTTCAAAGATCTTTTTGAGGTCTTCATCCTCTGCGCTATCCTCTTTCAGCGCGCCTGCGACGTCCGCATCGATCCTTAAAAAGCGCACGCGGCGAGGATTCTTGTATTCCAGATAGCTTAAAAAGTGCGGATCGATATAGGTATCGCAGTAGATCGCATCCAGCCCGGCGTCTCGGAACATTTTGATGTATTGCGCCTGTTTATCGGCGTCGGAGACGTAGTAGACCGCCTGCGGCTCCTTGCCGTTTTTCTCGTCCTCGTCCGTCAGTTCTTCGCCGTACAGCGACATGACGGGCACATATTCGCCTGCAAGGTTCTTATAGACGACGATCTCCTCCACCTTTTTATAGAAATCCTCGTCCTTGATGCAGCCGAATTTGACGAACGTCGCGATATCCTGCCAGCACGTCTCATACCGCTCCTTATCATTCTTGTAGAGCTCGATGAGCTTGTCTGCCACCTTCTTGGTGATGTGCTTGGCGATCTTTTGCACCTGACGGTCATTCTGCAGGAAGGAACGCGACACGTTGAGCGGGATGTCGGGACAATCGATGACGCCGTTGAGGAGCATCAGGAACTCGGGAATGACTTCCTTGATGTTGTCCGCGATGAATACCTGATTGCAGTACAGCTTGACCTTCCCGCGCTCCAACTCCACCTGCTTTTTGACCTTGGGGAAGTACAGAATACCCTTCAGGCGGAAGGGATATTCCATGTTGAGGTGGATCCAGAAGAGCGGCTCGTTGAAGTCGGCAAAGGTGTCGCGGTAGAAGTCCTTATACTCCTGCTCCGTGCAATCCTTGGGCTGCTTTAAGTAGAGTGGTTGCGTCGTATTGACGGGCTTTTCGTCCTCTTTGCCCGTGGGGTTGAGATAGATCTCATAGGGCATGAAGGAACAGTACTTTCTGAGAAGCTGGCGGATCGTCCCCTCCTTTAGGAACTCCTTTTCGTCGTCGGCAATATGCATGACGATCTTTGTGCCGCGCTCCGCCCTGTCGCAGTCGCCGATGGTGTAGGTCGAGTTGCCGTCTGACTCCCAATGCACCGCGGGCGCATCTTCGCGATAGGACTTCGTGAAGATCTCAATGTCGGACGAGACCATGTAAGCCGAATAAAATCCGAGCCCGAAGTGTCCGATGATCCCGTCACCGCCCGCTTTTTCGTACTTGTCCACAAAATCCGCAGCGCCCGAGAAAGCGATCTGTGTGATATATTGTTCCACTTCCTCCTCGGTCATGCCGATGCCGTTGTCCTCCACTGTCAACGTGCCCGCCTTCTCATCGACGACGACGTTGACCCTGTAATGCTCCTCCGGCGTCGCTTCTCCAAGGTCAGAAAGTTTCTTATGCTTGGTGATAGCATCCTGCGCGTTTGCGACGATCTCTCTTACAAAGATATCTTTTTCAGAATACAGCCATTTTTTGATGATCGGCATCATGTTTTCACTTGCGATGCGAATGTTGCCCTGCTTTTCCATACGATTATCCTCCGACGTATTATCACTATTTTATATAAACGGATACCGTAAAACGTAAACAAAAAATCCGCTCGTTTGAGCGGATTTTTGATGGATCAAATGTTACTTGTCCTCGTTTCCGAGAAGGTCAGCAATGGAAGCGCCGCTGAAGCCGCTGTCGCTCCACTCCTTGTACTCTTCCTCGTCAACATAGTCGCTTGCGGTATTGCGACGGCCGCCCTTGCGGTTGCGGGGCTTTCTGGGCTGGTTGCCCTCATCCTCTCTGTCGCCGCGGGGCTCCTGCCAGGGACGGGGCTGCAGTGCCTTGATGGAAAGCGTGATCTTGTGCGCTTCGGGATCAAAAGCAAGCACCTTTGCGTCGATCTCTTCCCCGATCGTCAGAACGGAAGTGGGATTTTCCAGCCACTCATGCGAGATCTGGGAGACGTGAACGAGACCGTCGATGCCCTTTTCAAGCTCAACAAACGCACCGAAGGGAACGATGCGGACGACCTTGCCGTGTACGATATCGCCTTCGGCATAGCGCTCAGCCGCGGTGTCCCAAGGACGGGGCTGGAGCTGTTTGTAGCCGATGGAAACTTTCTTGTTTTCGCGATCAATCTTGAGGATCTTGAACTGATAGCGCTTGCCAATCTCAAGAACGTCCGTGACTTCCTTTACGCCCGTCCAGGACAGATCGGAAATGTGCGCAAGGCAATCGAAGCCGTTGACGGAAACGAATGCACCGAAGGAGGTAACTCTCTCCACCTTGCCCTCGACAACGTCGCCGACCTGAATGGAATCGAAGAACGCCGCTTCCTTTTCTGCCTTGGCAGCCTCTCTTGCAGCCTTTTCTGCTTCAAGGATGACGCGCTGGGAAGCGATGATCTCCTTTCTGCGCTCACGGCGGATCTCCAGCATCTTCAGGCGGAGCTTCTTGCCGACCATCTTATCCAGTTCTTTCACATAGCCGGAGCGGATCTCTCTTGCAGGGACAAACACCGCATAGGTTCCAAGTTCAGCGGTAAGACCGCCCTTATTAAAGCCGGTGCAGATGACAGAGAACTCATTGCCTTCTTCGATGCCCTTGAGCATCTCTTCCTCTTCCTTGACCTTTCTGACCTGCTTTTCCGAGAGTTTGACGGGCGACTTGGTATCGACGACCATGACGTCAATATTCTCGCCGATTTTATCCGCATAGAGTTCGCGGCTGTACTCTTCGCAATCGAGTTCGGACTTGTCGATCAGGATATCCGCCTTGCCGGAGCCGGACACATAGATGCCCTCATCCGTTGCCGATACGATCTTGACGGTGAGGAGCTGCCCTCTCTTGTAGTGAGAGCCCTTGTCCATCTCCGCAATGACCTCGTCCATAGCGGACTTTTCCTGCGCGGGCGCTTCTGCCGGAGCTGCTTCCGCTGCGGGCTGAGCAACAGGCTCTGCAGCAGGTGCTGCTTCGGGCTCTGCCGCGACTTCTGCTACGGGCGTCTCGACCGTCTCTTCGGAGACCTGCGTCTCCACCTGTACTTCCGCGTTGTTTTCTGCCATCTTTTTGAGAACCTCCGAGGTCTGCCAATCGGGAGTGCTCGCCCCCGCTACAATGCCGACCCTTTTACAAAATTTGATTTTTTCATATACGAAATCGTCTGCGCTCTTGAGACGGATGACCGTCTTGCAATACGGCGACGCGATTTCCGCAAGTTTGTTGGTATTGCTGCTGTTGAGCCCGCCGATCACGAGGATCGCATCCGATTGCTGCGCGACGCGCGCGGTCTCTCTTTGCCTGCGTACAGTAGTATAGCAAATTGTCTCGAAAATCTCAACTGTTTTTGGACATACTTTTTTTATTTTTTCGGCAATTTTTGAAAATCTTTGCGTCGAAAAGGTGGTTTGTGAGAGCAAAACGACGTTTTTCCCTGACAGACAGGTGAAATCGTCCTCTTCGGAGGAAAAGACATACACCTCTCCTTCGCTCCAGCCGATGAGCCCGACGACTTCCGGATGCTCCCTATGCCCCGTGATCGCGATCACCTTCCCCGCCTTGGATTCTCGCTCGACGATGTGCTGGGAGTTGGCGACAAACTTGCAGGTGCAGTCGATCACTTTGATGCCGCGCGCCTCGCACCGGGCATAGACCGCCTTGGGTACGCCGTGCGAGCGGATGAGGAGCCGTGCCCCGTCGGGCACCTCCGCCAAGGACTCGACCGTCGGGATGCCGCGCTCGCGGATGCGCGCGTTTACGTCCTCGTTATGAATGAGCTCCCCGAGGATATAGGTATTTTCTGCCGGCACGGAAAAGGCGGTGTCTACCGCCTTTCTCACGCCCGAGCAAAACCCGCAGTTTTTTGCAATATATACCTTCATGCGTCCTTTTGTTTGTCCTTTTTGGCTGCCTGTTCGGCGCGGAACTGTGTCCGCAGATCGTACATGTGCCGACGGATGAGTTCGTCCATGGCGGCATAATCCTCCTGCGAGGGCTTTTTACCATAATACTCGGATAACTCAAACGGTTCTCCGATCACGACGTGCGTCATGTGAAAGGGCTTTGTGCGGTTACAGATGACGACGGGAATGATCGGCGTGCGCGTGCGGACGGCAAGCAGCGCCGCGCCCGCATGGAAGGGTAAAAATTCCTCGTCCGAGACCTTGTTGCGCGTCCCCTCGGGATAGAGGGAAATTTTTTCACCCTGCTTCAAGACTTTCATGGACTCCATGACCGTCTTGACGTCCGAGCCGTCGCGCATAGCGCTGATCGCGCCGACTTTGCGCGCAAAATAGCCGAGGACGGGCGCCTGAAAGACGGAATCTTTGGCAAGGAAGTGGATGCCCTCCCACGTCGTATGCGCGGGGAAGAATACATCAAAAATGGAGTAGTGATTGCCCACATAGATATATGCCCCCTTTCCGACTTTGGTGCAGCCGTGCAGACGGAAAGGAAAGATGATAAAGTGGATGGGATACAATAGCACGCGCAGGAAGTTCATGAGGCGGCTGACGCGCCTGCCGTCCTTCGTCGGCTTGAACAGAAGCCGACGCTGTTTTTCCTGCTTTTCGCGCTTTTTACGAGCCTTTTCTGCCGCCTTTTCCTCTTTTGTCAGGCGAGGTTTTGTGCCCTGTTCGGATTGTCCGTCCATGATCAGATCTTCTCCTGCATCTTATTTTTGATCGTCTGAAGAACCTGCTGAATGGTCATATCGGACGTGTCGATCAGCACTGCATCGTCCGCTTTTTTAAGTGGTGCGATCGCACGCGTGGAATCCTGCTCGTCACGCAGTGCGATCTCACGCTTCAGGTCTTCAAAATCGACGGAATGCCCCTTTGCAACGAGCTCGTCATACCTGCGTTTTGCGCGGACTTCCGGGCTTGCAGTCAGGAAAAACTTAAAGTCGGCGTCGGGAAGTACAAAGGTGCCGATATCCCTGCCGTCGAGCACGCAGGACATTTTTCCCGCGATCTCCCGCTGTTTTTCTGCCATTCTCATACGCACGCTCTCATGCTTGGAGATCGTGGAGGCAGCCATGGAGACCTCGCGGTCACGGATGACCTCTGAGACATCCTCACCGTTCAGCAGTGTGTGTTGCGCGCCATTTTCATAGGTCACAGTGAGCGTGACGTTGCGCATCAGACCGCAGACCTGTGCTTCGTCGGAGACGTCAATCCCCGCCCGGATCGCGGCGAGCGCGCAGGCGCGATACATCGCCCCGGTGTCGAGATAGAGAATGTTCTGATCGTGCGCGAGCAACTTTGCGATCGTGGACTTTCCGCTGCCTGCGGGACCGTCGATCGCAACATTGAATTTTTGTGCAAGATCCTTGCGCAGGACGCGTGCCCCGTGCAGATAGACGTGATGCGGCGTGATATTCTTCTCTATAAAGAGCATGACGCGGATACAGAGCGCGAGCCCGCCGTCGATCTCCGGCTCCTGTGCCGAAAAGAGCGAGCAGCTGGCAAAACCTGCCTCCCTTGCCGCCTTTGCGGGATAAAAGGAATGAATGTCGGACGTACTCGAAAAGACAATGCTCAGGATCTCGTCTCTTTTTAATTGGTTTCTGTACTCGATCTGTTCCAGCAATTCCCCGACCGCCTTCTTAATTTCTTCCGGCTGGTCCTCTGCGATCGTCGTTGCACCGCGTATGACTGTCATCTCCGTATGCTCCTTATGTCAATTGTTATCTTTTGTCATATATAAATAATACTATGTCAGGCATAGTACTTGTTTTAGGCATTCATCCCTGCCGCGTACCCTGTACTGAATGCAATCTGCAAATTGAAACCTCCCGTGAACGCATCGCAATCCAGTACTTCGCCGCAAAAGAAGAGCCCCTTCACCTTTTTGCTCTCCATGGTAGAAGGATCAATCTCCTTCAGCGACACGCCGCCCGAGGTGATCACTGCCTCCTGAAAGCCGCGCAGCTGTTTTGGTGTCAGCGGTAGCGCTTTCAAAGCCTGCAACAATCGCCGTCTCTCCTCTCTTGTCGCGGCATTTGCCTGTTTTACCCCGGATACGCGGGCGACGCTCAAAACAAGCTGTACTGTCCCGGCGGGAAGAAGCCCGCGCATCACGTTTTTCATCTGCTCGTTTTTTCGCTCCGCAAAATCCCTGAGCATGCGCTGATCGAGCGTTTCCTCCTCCAAAGCGGGCTTAAAATCAAGGTAGAACGTAAGATTATGCATCGGAAGGCGGTTGATCAGGGCAGAAAGTGTCAGGACGAGCGGTCCGCTGATCCCGTAGTGAGTGAACAGCAGCTCGCCCTGTTCACTATAGATGGTCTTTGTGCCGCGCTTTGCCGTCAGAGACACATTTTTCAAGGAAACGCCCTGTGCCGCACCTACGTTTTCCATGAGTTCCACGCCGACCAGGGACGGCACACATGGAACACAGGTGTGCCCGGCGCGCTCGGCAAAGCGATAGCCGTCTCCCGTAGAGCCCGTAGATGGATAGGAAAGCCCGCCCGTCGCGACGATGACGGCGTCGCAGTTATATTCGCCGCGGTCGGAACGCACGGCGTGAACGACCCCGCCTTCCGTGACGATCTCCTCCACCGTCTCATTGAGTCGGATGGTAACACCCGCACCTTCGCAGGCGCGTGTAAGCGTCTTTGTGACGTCGCTCGCGTGATCGCTGACGGGAAAAACACGGTTGCCGCGCTCCACTTTGAGCGGAAGACCATGTTTTTCAAAAAAATCCATGGTCATTGCGGGCGAAAAGCGATGAATGGCACGGATGAGAAATTTGTCGCCGTTGACGACATGGGATAAAAAATCCTCCGGCGTGCAGTCGTTTGTGAGGTTGCATCTGCCTTTGCCGGTAATGTAGATCTTTTTCCCGAGCTTTTCGTTTTTTTCGAGCAGGACGACCTGTTTTCCCGTCATCGCTGCCGTATATGCCGCCATCAGTCCGGAGGCGCCGCCTCCGATGATGATCACTTTCTTCTTTTTGTCCTCACAAGCGTTCGCCATATCATTCCTATTATAAACTACAACACCAAAAAAAGCAAGGAGATGCGAGCAGTTTTCGGTGTTTTCGACAAAATGTAAGCCGTGCACACGGCACGGCTCAGGCTATTTTTCCCGAGGTTGATCGGGAGAACTTTGCGACTTTTCGTCCTTTGCGACGCCCTTTGTTACGATAGAACCGTCCGCATCGATGATCTCCACTTCAAATTCGTTCTTTTCCTTCTTGTGGTTTACGCGTGTCTCGCGGTGGAATACGCGATCGATCCACGCAAGGATCGCGTCCGACTTCTTATAAAGAACGACGAACAATGCGATGACCGCGACCGCGAAGATGCACCAGATGAGGATCCCCCACCAGGTCGTAAAAGGAATGAGTGCGATCGCATAACTTGTTACAAAGATGGCAAGGACGCGCGAGATCAGGATGACGATGGCGAAATACAGTATCGACATGGACGACAGTCCCGCGACAAAGCAAAGCACGTCATCCGGGAAAACGGGCAATAAGAACATTGCCGAAAGAAACAATTTATCCTTTCCCTTGATCTTTTCCAGCCAAGTTTCCAGCGTATCTTTGCCGATGATCCATGCCACGACGCGATAGCCGGCGTATCTTCCCACCAAAAAGGCGAACAGCGAGCCGATCATGATACCGATCAGGCTGTACAAGCTTCCGAGGAGCGGGCCGAAGAGCGCCGCGCCTGCCGCCACCGTAACGGTGCTCGGAATAGGCAGGAAAACGACCTGCGAAAACTGGAGTAAAATAAAAATAAATGCTGCCCAACCCTGATAGGCGTCGAGGTATTCCTCCAGCTTATCCGCGTCGCGAATGACCTCAAGAAAGCCTGTTTCAATCAACGCATATGCAACGGCTGCAATAAAAATTGCAAGCACGTAGATGATGATGCAGCAGCGGTAGACGACCTGCTTCCCAAGAAAATAGGTAATCAGTTCAACGGCAAGTAAGACCGCATTGAATACCGTTCCGCCCGTCAGGACAAGATAATAGACAACATCAGACCACGTGCCATGAAACGGAACGATCGCGAGCACGAACAGCGTCTGAAAGAGCGCTGCAAGGATGCTCACGCATATGACATGAATGACGTCAATTTTGACTGAACGCTTCTTTACTTGCATCATTGCCCCCGTCTTATTATATCCTGAAAGCGTCTCGATTAGTCATGAAACGGGATCGCCGCCCGCGCCAGCTCGTCGCATCGATTGTTGAGCGGATTATCCGCATGCCCCTTCACTTTATGGAAAGTAACCTGATGGGTGCGCACAAGCGCAAGGAGCTCCTGCCAAAGATCGGCATTGAGGACGGGTTTTTTATCCGCCTTCCTCCATCCGCCTTTTTCCCAACCGCTGACCCAGCCTTCCTGAAAAGCATTGACGGTATATGCCGAATCGGAATACACCTCAACCGCACAAGGATATTTGAGCTGCTTGAGCCCCTCAATGACGGCGGTCAGCTCCATGCGGTTATTGGTTGTGGATACCTCTCCGCCGGAGATCTCCTTTTTTTTCGCTCCGTACATGAGAATGGCCCCCCAGCCCCCGGGGCCTGGATTGCCCGAGCAGGCACCGTCCGTATAGAGCGTGACTTGCTTCATTCGGAGAGCTCCTTTGCGCGTTGTACCGCCGCAGCGACCGCACGCTCCACACTGCCGGAAAAGTCATCCTTGGCAAAACTATCGAGCGCGGCGAGCGTCGTTCCTCCCTTGGAGGATACGGCGGCGATCAGCTCGTCGGGCGATTTGCCTGAGACGCGCAGCATCTCCATGCCGCCGATGATGGTCTGCGCAGTAAGCTTTGCCGCCTGTTCTTCATTGAGCCCCTGCGAAACTCCCGCCTGTACGAGTGAGCGATAGAAGAGATAGACATAGGCAGGCCCGCTTCCCGAGACTCCCGTCACAGCATTGAGTAAATCTTCCTTTACTTCCACCACTTCACCGACTGCCTGAAACAGACCGCGAACAAAGGTTGCTTCAGACTCTGAAAGCCAAGAGGTGTCCATTCCCGCCATCCCCGCACCGACTGAGCACGGAAGATTGGGCATGATGCGCGCGATTTTCTGTGCGCCCGTCGCGTGACGGATCCTCTCTCTGGTCTTGCCCGCCATAATGCTGATGAGGACGGGCAGATCGTTTCTCTTGATCTCCTCTGCAACGACAGGAAAGACCTGCGGCTTGACGGCGAGCAGCAGATAGTCGCATGATTCTGCCGCCTCGCAATTATCGCAGCATACGCCAATTCCAAGGTCGGAAAAAACAGCTCTGCGTCCGGCATCTGGCTCACTGACCAAAATCTCATCCGCACGAAGATATTTTTTCAAAATGGCGCCTTTGACGATCGCCTGCGCCATAAAACCGCCGCCAATGACCCCGAGCGTTACTCTTTTCTGCATAATTCGGCTCCTTTTTTTCTTGTTTTTGCTTTGAAAATTCTTGACGAAATTGATAGAATACGCTATAATATATCTTGCTTGTTTGAACAAGCACATATCTTAGGGGAGTGGCTCAACGGTAGAGTAGCGGTCTCCAAAACCGTAGGTTGCGTGTTCGAATCGCGTCTCCCCTGCCAAACGCTTCAAATCACAACATCTTGTGGTTTGAAGCGTTTTTTCATACAAGATATTGGTCGCGTTTGCGAAGTGTCCACCAAAGTGTCCACTAAGGTGTCCACCAACCGCCCTAAAAACTAAATATTTCAAGATCAGTAAGTCACTTTTTCAAAAAAAATTTTTTGATACTTGCAAAAATTTTTTTGATGTCTGTTTTATTGTCAAACAAAAGGGTTAAACTTTCTTTTTTCATTATGAATATTCATTGAATTTTGCATAATTACTCATTCAAGTTGCCCTTTCTTTTATTTTATATCAATCACGAAAAAAAGTCAAACGATAGCCCTTTATCATTACTATCTTATTGTATAAAAAGAGCAAGCAAACACGCTTGCTCTTTTCTACATCTCTGCACCTTTGTCAATCGCCTCAAGTATTCGTCTTTGTGCATTCGGAAACAAATGGCTATAAGTGTTCAATGTTTCCTTTATATCCCGATGCCCCAATCTCTTTGACAATAATATTATATCTTCTATTTTTAGCCCTTGACTTATGACCAACGATGCGTGCGAATGCCGAAGATCATGTACCCGTATTCTTTTTACCCCCGCTTTATCCGCATGGCATTTATCGGTGGATTTGTGGGAATATTCAGCGTTACGCTTTTACTTGGTTCGTTTGGGGCTGCACAGACAGGAAATTTATTCTCCATCGTATCGGCGGTGTTCGGCGGTGACATGCAGGGATTTATTTTACGCATCATCTGCCTGCTGATATTTTTTGCCGCAATAGTGTTCGCTACATTGCTCGGCGAACGCTGCACACGAATGAAACTTATATGCGTCGTTACAGATGTTGCCATGGTGATTATTCTTGGATTATTGCCACGGCAACTTAACCGTATAATATATCTTTATCCGATATCGTTTGCAATGACGGTGCAATGGCTGTCTTTTCGCGGAATAGAAGGTTGTTATAGCGCAACCCCCTTTACGACAAATAATTTAAGACAGTTTATGACGGCTTTGATACATTTGGTTGAAAAGGAAAAAGTGCAGCGGAAAAAAATGCGCTCACCGCTGCGTTCTATCTGTTTACGGCAATATTTTTTATATTTGGCATTGTCGCAGGATACGCTACTTGCATAAAATTCGATATGTCGTCGCTCTGGTTTTGCCTGATCCCGTTGGCAATCGCCTTGCCGCTGGCGATTATTTTAAAAGAGCAACAGCAGACAAATTGACTTTTTGGAGATTTGATAAAGTTATAATCCGACAAAATACTACAAACAAATGTTTTTATTTTAATTGACTTGGAGTGGTAGATATGATATAATGTAAGAATACAGGCGTGAAAGTTGCCTGTACTCTTTTGCCGTACATTGATTTTAAGTATGGCGTACTTCCCTTGCGGGAGGAAGGGCGCATAACACGATTGCGCCGCGGAGTTGTGTGCTCCGAAGTTGCCGCGCGGGAAGAAGGCGCGGCGGGAACCAACCCGAGCCGTCTGGAAAAACAGGGCTCCCAAAAAGTATCGAAGAACTTTTTGATATTCCCGATTATCAGATAGAATCTCTTGCGAGAGTTCTGTTACCGCAAATCAGGGAGTATCTTCTGTCCGAGCAAGGGCAAAAGGACTATGCCGAATGGACGGCAGAACACGCTCAAAGACAATTAAATATCAAAGATTAAGGAAACGTCCCATTGATTATCACGGGATGACCGCTCTGACGGTTTA
>CALVLM010000010.1:0-73414 GCA_944338075.1 Candidatus Gallimonas intestinigallinarum
GAATGAGCCCGGTTGGGTACCGTACTCATTCCCATACAATCTAATATTTTTTGTCCAAACTTTGGGGGTCACTTCAACGCCGCTCTTCGCGTTTATTTTGCAAATCAAGCCTTTGCCTCGGCAACGAGCGCCGCAAGCTGTTCATACGTCATGCTGCCTGCACCCAGATAGGTGATCTCCCCTTCCGCATTGACAATGACGGTATAGGGATACTGCATTCCTCCGCCCATCATGGTGATCACGTCGTCCGTGCCCGCACCGGACAGTGCACTGTCCTGCGCGAAAATGATCTCGCTGTCCGGATAGTTTTCCGCAATGTACGAAGGCGCACCCGCCATATCCTGCACGCTGTGCACCGCCACCACGACGACGTCCTCGTCCTCGCGTGCGACGCGGTCAAAGAAGGGAAGCTCATCCATGCAGGGAGTACACCACGTTCCCCAGAAATTGATGACAGTCACTTTGCCGCGGCTGTCGGCAGGGGAATAGGTCTTATCCGTCAGCTCGCCCGTAACGTTATCGTAGACGGGAACTTCAAAATCGGGGCAATCGCTCCCCTCGGCGGCGCGCACAAGTACGGTGCAAGTATCCGAAAACGTGCCCGATATGGCGGTAATGACAGCTGTGCCGGCATTGAGTGCGGTAAGACTGCCGTCCGTTGTGACCTGAACGACGGAACTATCCGAGCTGATCCAGAGAACGGACGCAGTGACGGGCGTCACGGTAGCCCTGAGTACAGAACGCTGCCCGACATCCATAATAAGACTTTCCCGATCGATGGTCAGGCTTCCCGCCTCAACGAGCGCCCCGACAAGGACAAAACATTCATCCGAAGCGCCGTCCGCCGTTGCCGTGATCGTCGCGCTGCCCTGACTCAGCGCTTCCACGTTGCCGTTTTCGTCCACCCGCGCGACCGTCTCATCGGACGAACTCCACGAGACCTGCACCACGTCATCGGACGTGACCGTCGCCTGCAATCGGAAGGTTGCGCCGACAAAGACTTCCGCATAGTCCTGACTGAGCGTCACGGTCGTCGGCGTTGTACATGCCGTAAATGCGACGGCTGCGAGCGCCGAAGCGAGCAGAAACGCTAAAAATTTCATATGTTTTTTCATACGATTTCCTCTGCGGCGTTCGCGCCGCACTGCAAAAAGATGCCTGTATTATACTTCAGCCGCCATACAGCTGTCAAGCAAATTGGCGCGGCGGCGCGCGATGCGCGCCGCCGCGCCTTCCTGCGCTACGCTTCTTCGCCCTCATCGGCGCCGCCCGTCGCGGCCTCCCCGCGGACGGAGATGACCTGCGATATCTTTGCAAGCAGCGCGTCCTTCCCGTCGCCCGAGACGCCCGAGACGGCGATGACGTTGTCCGCGCCCAGCCCGAAGGCGTTCGCGACGGCGCGCGTGCGCTCCTTGACCTTCATGCGCGAGAGCTTATCGCTCTTGGTCGCAAGCACCGTGAAGGGCAGGGCGTGATAGACGAGGAAGGAGACCATCTGCATATCGTCCGCCGAGGGATCGCGGCGGATATCGGACAGGAGAAAGACGTGCGCGACGTCCTCCTTTCTTGCAAAGAAGGCGTCCAGCGTCTTTGCCCACTTCGCCTGCTCCGCCTTGGAGACGGCGGCATAGCCGTAGCCTGGAAGGTCGGCGAGCCAGAATTCGCCGAAATCGAAGTAGTTGACGAGGCGGGTGCGCCCGGGGGACGCGCTCGTCTTGGCGAGCTGTTTACGGCCCGCAAGCATGTTGATGAGCGTGCTCTTGCCCGCGTTGGACTTGCCGCACACCGCGATCATCGGCTTCTGCGGGCGCAGGAACTGTTCCGCCCGCGCGGCGCTCGTCAGAAAGGTCGCGTTTTTAACCTGCATAGTTCAGCCCCGTGACTGCGGTTCGGAACACCTGATCGATGTCGCTCACGCAGATAAAGTTGATATTCTTGCGGACGTTCTCGGGGATCTCCTCCACATCCTTCTTGTTGTCCTCGGGAATGATGACGTCGCGGATGCCGATACGGCTTGCCGCCATCGCCTTCTCCTTGAGCCCGCCGATGGGCAGCACCTTGCCGCGCAGGGTGATCTCGCCCGTCATGGCGACGTCGCGGCGGACGGGCTGACCGGTGAACGCGGACAGGATCGCCGTCGCCATCGTGATGCCCGCGGAGGGGCCGTCCTTGGGCGTGGCGCCCTCGGGTACATGAATGTGAATGTCGCGATGTTCAAATGCCTCGTCCGAAATGCCGTACTTGTCGGCATGGGCGCGGATATAGCTGATCGCGGCGCGGGCGGACTCCTTCATGACGTCGCCCAGCTTGCCCGTGAGCAGAATATCCCCCTTGCCCTGCATCGCGGAGACCTCGATCGTGAGCGGCATGCCGCCGACCGCCGTCCAGGCGAGCCCCGTCGCCGCGCCGACTTCGTCCTTTTCGCGCATTTCCTCGTCGTGATAGAAGCGCTTGCCGCCCAGAAAGCTCTCCAGATTGTGCTTGTTGACGGTGATCTTGCTCTCCTCGCCCTTGGCGATGCGCACTGCAGCCTTACGGCAGACCGTGCCGATGGTGCGCTCCAGCGTTCTCACGCCCGCCTCCATCGTGTAGCCGTCGATGATCGCGGCGAGCGCGCCGTCCGTGAAGCGGATGTTTTCCTCGGTCAGCCCGTTCTCCCTGCGCTTTTTGGGAACGAGATAGCGTTTGGCGATCTCCTCCTTTTCCTCGGGCGTGTAGCCCGAAAGCTCGATGATCTCCATTCGGTCGCGCAGGGGGCCGGGGATGGTGTCCAGCGTATTCGCCGTGGCGATGAACATGACCTTGGAGAGATCGTACTCCACTTCGAGGTATCTGTCGCGGAAGGTGGAATTCTGCTCGGGGTCGAGCACCTCCAGAAGTGCGCTCGAGGGATCTCCTCTGAGGTCAGATGAGATCTTGTCCACCTCGTCGAGAAGGAACACGGGATTGATGGAGCCCGCGTTCTTCATCTCATAGATGATGCGCCCGGGAATCGCGCCGATATAGGTGCGGCGGTGCCCCCTGATCTCTGCTTCATCCTTGAGCCCGCCCAGGCTCATGCGCACGAATTTTCTGCCCAGCGCCCGCGCAATGGACTGCGCGACGCTCGTCTTGCCCACGCCGGGAGGACCGACCAGGCACAAAATGGGCGCCTTCAGTTCCCCCGTCAGCTTGAGGACGGCGAGGTACTCCACGACGCGCTCCTTGATCTTTTCCAGCCCGAAGTGATCGGCATTGAGCACCTTTTCGACGTCGGAGAGCTTTTCCGTGTCCTTGGTCTCCTCCGTCCAGGGAAGGTCGATGAGCCAGTCGGCATAGTTGCGCAGCACGGTGTACTCGGGCGAGGAGGGCGGCATCTTGTCCATGCGGGCAAGCTCGGTGAGCGCCTTTTCCTCCACCGCCTTGGGAAGGTGCTTTGCGAGGATCTTTTCGCGCAGGCGCGCGTTCTCCTCGACGTCGTCGCCAAGCTCTGCGTGGATCGCCTTGAGCTGTTCGCGCAGGTAGTACTCCTTCTGCGATTTGTCGATATTGCGGCGGACGTCCTGCGCGATCTTGCGCTCCAGCCGCCCGATCTCCAGCTCATTGTTCAGGCACTGTTCAAACAATCTGAGCCTTCTTACGAGCGTCGTCTCCTCCAGGATCTCCTGCTTGACGGTATCCTTCAGGCGCAGATAATGGGTGCAGATATTGACGTAGACGTCGGGATCGGTGACGCCCGTCAGAGCGCTGTCCAACTCCTTGGCGTTGCGCGCCTCGCCCGAGACGATATCCTTGACCAGTTCCTTCGCCGTGCGGAAGTACGCCTCCTCGAGCGTCGGATCGCCGTGGATGGGGAAGAGTTCCTCGGTGACGGCATAGATATAGCCGTCCTCCATGCGGAAGGTGCGCGCCGCGGCGCGGTACTCGCCCGCGACGAACACGCGCATCCTGTCCCCGGGCAGCTTGGTCGCCTGACGGATGACGCACACCGTGCCGATGAGCGCGAGGTCCTCCCCTTCGGGGAACTCCTTCTCGGGGTCCGCCTGACGGGTGACAAAGACGTATTTATCGTTGACGTTTGCATGCTCGACGGCAGCAAGGGAGACGCCGCGTCCTACGTCGAACGCGACCGTCGTATCGGGAAACACGACCTGTGTCCGCATGGGAATGACGGACAGGATCTTGACTCGTTTTTCCATATGTGTTACCTCCATAGGGGGTGTGTGGCGGCATGTCCCAAAGGGGCAGACCTGCCATTGTATCTATTTATCACACAAAGCGGGCACATTCAATCATCCGCGCCCGAATTTTTACACATTCATCGCAAAATGAACGCAAGACCTCCGCAAAATCAGCGGAGGTCTTGCGCAAGGCTCAGTCCTGCTTCTCGAAATCTTCCTTGCCTACGCCGCAGAGCGGGCAGGTGAAATCATCGGGGACGTCCTCCCACTTGGTGCCGGGCGCAATGCCGTTATCGGGATCGCCCGCCACTTCGTCGTACTCGTAACCGCAGACGGTACATACATACTTTGCCATATTATAACCTCCATTTTTCGCCTTGACGGCGTCAGTTTTGTTTTACGTCCCCGGCGACCAGTTTGCCGAGGGAGATGAGCGCCTCGCGGCTGCCCTCATTGACGGCGGAGAGCACCGTCGTCTTTTCGCCGATGCGGCGCATGTTCTTCATTGCGGAGAGCTCCGCCTCCATCAGCGCGCCCGCCTGCGGCGCCCACGACCCGTTCTCGACGATCGCGTACGCGCGGTTCTGCCAGGCGTGTTCTTTGAGGTCGGCAAGCAGCTGTTCCATGCTGATGAAGATGCCGTTGTTGTACGTCGTCGAAGCGAACACCGCGTGCGAGAAGCGGAACGCCTCGCTCACAAGCTCGCTGATATGGGTGACGGAGACGTCGTACGTTCTGACCTTGACGCCCTCCTGCGCGATGGCGGAGGCGACGATCTCCGCGGCGTTCTGCGTGTGGCCGTACACCGACGCATAGAACACGGCGACGCCCTTTTCCTCGGGCGCATAGCTGCTCCAGGTCAGGTACTTATTAAGGTACCACCCAAAGTCCTTGCGCCAGACGGGACCGTGCAGCGGGCAGACGAGGGAAATATCCAGCCCCGCCGCCTTCTTTAAGACGCTTTGCACCTGCACGCCGTACTTGCCGACGATGTTGACATAGTATCTGCGCGCGTCGTCCAGATAGTCGTGCCCGAAATCGCATTCATCGGCGAAAATGCTCCCGTGCAGCGCCCCGAAGGTGCCGAACGCGTCGGCGGAGAACAGGATGCCGCCCTCTTTGACATAGGTCATCATGACCTCGGGCCAGTGCACCATGGGCGCGAGGACGAACTGCAGCGTGTGCGCGCCGACGGGGAGCGCGTCCCCCTCCTTGACGAGCATGACGTTGCCCGAAAAGCCGAAGTAGTTCTTCATCATGACCGCCGCCTTCTGCGTCGTGACGACGGTGACGGCGGGATAGCGCTCCAGCACGCGCTGCAGCGTCGCCGAATGATCGGGCTCCATGTGGTGGACGACGACGTAGTCGAGCGCCCTGCCATCCAGCGCGTAGGAGAGATTTTCAAAGAAGAGATCACCGATCGCCTCGTCCACGGTGTCAAAGAGCACCGTCTTTTCGTCCCTTAAGAGATAGGAGTTATAGGAGACGCCGCGCGGCACGGGAAAGGCGCTTTCAAACAGGGCAATGCGCCGATCGTTCCCGCCGAGGTAGAAAAGATCGTTGGTAACAGAAATACAGTTTTGCATAATTGGCAACTCCGCTGCGTTTGTTCGCGCACAGTATATCATATCTTCCGAAAAAAAGCAAGCCAAACGCACTGCCTTTTCGCGCAAGGCAGCGCGAGGTACTCCCGGCAGGCACAGACGATCAGACGGGCGGGCGGGAAGGCAGCAGCGCGCGCACGCCTTTGTTGATGAACTCGCTCATCTCGTCGGCAAACTGTTCGACGGGCGGGCGCTCCTCCGTACGCAGCCGCTCCCGAAGGCAGGAGATACAGCCCGAGGAGACAAACAGGTAGAAATCGGCGAGCTGCTTCGTCGGGACGTCGCCGACCGCCGTCCGGTAATACTCCGCACAGAGCTGTCCGCCCAGTTCGACGAAACGCGCCGCGCCGCCCGCGTTATCCGCGGCAAGGAGAAGCTGGCAGAGCTGTTCATTTTCCTCCAGCAGGGCAAAAACGGTGCGGCAGATGCGCCGCGTGGACTGCTGTCCCGCCTTTTCCTGCAATGCTCCGCGCAATGCGGCGGAAAAGTCGGCGAGGAACTTGTCCTCCAGCTTTTCGTTGAGGTCATAAATATCGGTGAAGTGCGCATAGAAGGTGCCCCTGCCCACGCCCGCGGCAGAGCACAGTTCGCTCACCGTGATCTTTCGGAGCGGCTTTTGCCTGCGCAGCTCCAAAAATGCTTTGATGAGCATCTTCTTGGTCAGCCTGACGCGAAAATCCCCGTCTTCAATCTTCATGGATTTGTCTCCTTCGGAACGATTTCACACATTGTGTCCGATAACGGACAGGCGTTTCAAAATTGCATGGACACCTTTCAGCTCATCCGTGATATACTATAGATGAAAAGAATGGATCGGTGTACGCGGAAAGTTTGGATGAGCCTTGATCGCACACGATTATTATACCACCGATCTCTTCCGTTTGCAACAGGGAGGTGCAAAACAATGAAAAAAGTATACCTCATTACAGGCGCCGCGGGCCACTTGGGCAGCGCGCTGTGTATGCGGCTGAAGGAGCGCGGCGAGGCGATGCGCGCGCTGTGCATGCGGGGCGAGGACACCACCCTTGTGCGGCAGCTGGGCGCGGAAGTGTTCTTCGGCGACGTGACGCAGCCTGAGACGATGCGTCCCTTCTTCACCCTGCCCGAAGGCACACAGGCGGTGCTTTTGCACTGCGCGGGCGTCGTGGAGATCGCCGACAAGCACTCCCCGCTCGCCGAGAAAGTCAACGTGGGCGGCACGCGCAACGTGATGGCGCTCGCCGGAGAATACGGCGTGAGCAGGATCGTGTACGTCTGCTCCGTGCATGCCATGCCCGACCTTGCTAAGGGCATGGTCAAGACGGAGATCGAGAATTACAACCCCGCGCGCGTGGAGGGCGCATACGCAAAGACCAAGGCGCAGGCGGCGCGGGAGGTGCTCGCGCTTGCAAAGGAAGGGCTGCCCGCCGTCGTCGTTCTGCCCTCAGGCATCATTGGACCGTACAGCGGAAAGGGCAACCACCTCGTGCAGTTCGTCAAGAACTATGCGAACGGCAAACTCCCCGCATGCGTCAAGGGAGGCTATGACTTTGTCGACGTGCGCGACGTCGCGGACGGCATCCTCGCAGCCGCCGAACGCGGCAGAGTGGGCGAGAGCTATATCCTCTCGGGCGAGTACCACACCTTGAAGGAGACGCTCACAACCCTGCGCACAATTACCCACGGCAAGAAAGTCGTCACCGTACCCCACTTCCTTGCCATGATGGCGTCCCCCTTCGCCGTCGCGCATGCGCGCAGAAAGGGACAAAAGCCGCTGTTCTCGCCCTATGCGCTGGGCGTCATTCTGGAAAACGGCAACTTTTCGCACGAGAAGGCAACGCGCGAGCTTGGCTACACGACGCGCGACTTTACCGAGACGCTCTCCGACACCGTGGACTGGCTCAAAGAGGCGGGCGAGATCAGAGAAAAACAGCCCCGCGTACGCAAATCCGGGAAAAAAGTCCGGGCATAGACAACAAAACCGCATCTTTGAACGACAAGGGGGCGCCGCCGCACGAGTGTGCGGCGGCGCCCCTGATTTTTGTCCGCGTCCTTAAAAATTCGCGCCGTTCCAGCCCCAGTCCGCAACGGGGTGATAGGTGACGTACACCTTGTCCGCGGGAATGCCCGCCTCGGAAGTGAGAATGTCGCAGATCGCGCGCGTCATGCGCTCGTAGTCCTTGGCGGACGCCGAACCGAACAGGCTGACCGAGACATATGCGCCAGACTCGAGTTTCCTGCCCGCGAAATACAAGGTCTCGTCGGCAAAGCCGACCATGAGATAGCGTTCGGTCTTATGCAGCAGGGCGATCGCCTCGCCCAACTTACTTTTAACGGACTCCTTCTGCGCGTCCGTCAGGCTGACTGCCGTCTTACAATCGATAAAAGGCATGCTTTTCTCCTCCTGCCTATCAGTATAACAGCTGTCGTCCCCTTTGTCAAGGTATAGAAAAGAGGACAGCTTTTCCGCCGCCCCCTTTTTCATCACCCGTTGTTCTTACGTTTCTCCGCGCGTGCCGAGCAGCGCGGTAAGCGTCTCCTGAAAGTTGGCATTGACGCCGTAAAACTGCGTCACATAGATGCGCGGCACGCCGCCGCGCTGCACGAGTCCGCGCGCCTGCGCCGTGAAGTCCGCTCCGTCCTGCGCGATATGCTCCTCGTAGACGAGCGTGAGCGCACCCGCAGTCACCGTCTGCGGCGCATCGAGCGGGAAGCCGCCGTAGTCATACCCGCCGACGGGGATATCCATCTGCAAGGTGACGTCGCTTCTCTCCCTTCTTTGTGCGAGCGAAAGGGCATAGTACGCCACGGCGCCGCCCTCCCGGACTTCCTCAGCCGAATACTGCCAGCCGTCCAGATAGAGCACGAGATCGCCGAGCGCATCCTGCCAGGACTCGTCCTCGGCGGGCGCATCGCCGGGATCATCCGCGCCGGGCGACGGCGACAGCGCATCGGGCGCATCGGCGCCGTTGTCCGATTCGCCGGAATGCATCATCGGCAAATAGGAGAGCTGCTGCGGCAGGACGACCGCGACCGTGATCAGGCAGATGGCAGCGAGCGCGCCGACCGTCGAAAATATGCGCCGATTGCGTCTTTTACGCGCCGCCGCGTGCTGCTCCGAAAGCTGCATGTCTCCTTCCAGCTGGCGCAAAAATGCGCGGTCACGCTCCGTCTGTGTCGCGCGAATGTCGGACTGTGCCGAATTTTTTAACTTCTTTCTGATTCCCATACCACTACTCTACCGATTCCAATACTATAGACGGAGCTACACGGCAAATTGTTACAAAATTTTTTTTAATTTCTGATAGGCACGGCTGACCTTTGCGCGCACATTCGTATAGCTCATGCCCGTCTCCTGCGCGATCTCCTTGAGGGAGTAGCCTTCCCAGTAGTGCAGATAGAGGATATAGCGCGCGTCCTCCTCCAGCACGCAAAGCGCACGGCGCATTTCTGCATTGACGATGGTCTTGTCCGGATCGAAGGACGCCGCCAGCACTTCGGGCAGCTGCGTCTCCCGATGCGTCGCCCGCAGGACATCCTTGGCGCGGTTGTCCGCCATTGTATAAAGCCACGAGGCGGGATATTCGATATAGGGCTGATCGCCGCAGGAGAGGAGCTTCAAAAAGACATCCTGCGCAATGTCCTCGGCATTGACGAGCGAGCCGAAGCGACGCTGCACATGCGCCTTCATCGGGAGATAATACTCCTCGTAGATGCTCTCGAGCGCGCGCCTGTCGGTCGTCATTTTTTTGAGTTGTCGGTTAAACTTATGCGCATCCATCTTTTGTCCCGCTTGCCAGCCCCGCGTACGACCGCGCCGCGCAGGGTATATTGCTATTATACCATGTATTTTCCCGTCATGCAAGCCCTGAACAGATTTTTCCCTTACAGGATAGCATTGCTCCCGTCCCGCACCTCATCCTGACAATCTTTTCCGTCCGTATTTCCCCCCAAATTTCTTGACAAAATAACCGATTCCTCTATAATATAGATACATAGACATTGTGTGACAGGCATTTGCCGCACATCGCAAATTGCAATTGAGAGGATCTTATTATGAGTGAAACAAAAAGAACGGTCCCGACGCTCATTTTTAACGTACTGTTCGCGATTGTCTGCGCAGCGGCGATCGTCATGTACTTCATCTCCCCTGTCTGGAGGATCGACCTGAAGGCAAATATTTCCAACGAAATGATGCATGAGCTCACCGGCGGCGAAATCGACGACCTCAACGAGGCGCTCGGAGAGGACGGGACGGACGTCTCGCTCAGCATTGCGCTGGACAGTATGGCCGTCGCGCAGTGCCTTATGCAGTGGGACGCCGCCGCGATGGTGAGCGACATTCTCGACCGCAATCTTGATTCCCTTGCAACGCAGCTCGTTGCCGTCATCGAGCCCATCGCAAAAAATACCATCAAGACCCAGGCGAGCAGCGCCGTCAAGACGGAGATCAAGAACGCCGTCAAAGACTACCTTTCCTCGCCCGAAAACGAAGTGACGGAGGAAAGAGTGAACGAGCTGCTCACCGAGGCGGGCGTCACCGATACGTACATAGAAGAAAAGACGGGCGCGATCATCGATCGTCTCTATACGAACGGTTCCTCGGTGGACGGAGTCGTCGACGAAGTGATGACCACGGTGGATGAAGTCTATACAGACCTCACCGCAAGCGACGTGGAAGAATTTCAGGATATTGCACTGACGGAGGAATCGAGGGAATCCATCCGCAACGCCGTCGCGGATATCGTCACCGACTATGCCGATGAAAACGGCTATATCAATCCGGAGGAGATCGTCAACCGGCTTGTGATCGAAGCCCTGCAATCCATGTCCGGCGAATCTTCCGAGGAAGAAGGCGCAGGGACTGCAGCCCTGACGGCCGCTTCGTATGCCGCAGCATCGGAAGCGCAGCAGCCCGCCGACCCTTCCGCGCAGCAGCCCGCCGGCTCGTCCGGCTCGAACGAACAGCTCAAGACGGAGCTGAAAAACTATCTGTCGGAACAGCTGCTCGAAGGTCCTGCCGCGCCCGCCGTATTCCTGCCCTTCGTCATGCTCGGGCTGGGCATCCTGCTCGCGATCTCCCTGCTGAGCTGGGTGTATCTGCTCGTGAAGATCCTTTTCAAGACCTTCATGAAAAACAAGTACGTCAAGGTCAAGATGCCCATCATTCTCGGGTGGTTCCTGTTCCTCTTTTTAATGCTGCTGCCCAACCTTGCGCTGACCTATATCCCCACCATGCTGGCAGGCGTGCTGCCCGCGGAGATCCTCAGCGTCTTTACGATGCTCTCGGGGACGACCTTCTTCTCCTCGGCAATGTACGCGGCGATCGCGGCGGCGGTCCTCATTGTGCTGTGGATCCCCTACCGCATCATCTGCAAACCCAAGAACAACTGATTTTTCTTGACAAAACAGGGAGCGCCTCCGCGCTCCCATTTTTGTTGCTCGCATGACATGGTGCGCGGCGCGTCCTGAGGACGCGCCGCGCAGCACATGAAACCGCCCGCCGCGCAATTTGCGCGGCAGGCGAGGTGCATTTCCACCAAGAAAAATTTCCGCAAGCCCTTTACGAGGGCGATCTATCGAAGTCCTTATATAAGTACAGCTCCGCAGGGATCATTTCGTCAAGCGGTTCGCCGTCCGTCCCGTCCCCCTTCACATTTGCTCGCCGCCAATCAATAAATTCCCGTAAATGGGAAGATGTATCGAACAGTCCGTTGAAATTGAGATGCACAGACAGTCCCGAACGAAGAACGTCATCGCGTTCTTCATGCAAGACAGAGTAATAGGGAACACTCGGATATAGAAGATCACAGCCTAAAAATTGCGCCTGCTGCGGCGGAGCATCCGAACAGTCACAGTGCCTGATATAGATCACTCTGACATTCAAGCCTGCTTTTTTGCATTCATGCAAATATTCGATCAGGAGTGCTTCCTCGAAAATCAATTCATAATGGATCATCTGCGCGGGAGATTGCGCAAAAAAAATTTTCAATCCAGCTCTCCTCGATCCGGTTTTGAATGTCGCTTCCCGCAAGCGGCCATGAGGTCTTATCCCCCAATCCGCGCCCCTCGGAAGAACAAAATTTGCTCGCCGTATTTGATTGCACGACGTATCCGCTTTGATATCCCATGGAGTCCCCCTGTAAAAACGACCTGCCAACCAAAGTATAGCATAGCCGTAAAGCACTGTCAACATTCAAAAAATTGCGCGTCAGCCGAAAAGACGCAAAGAGCGCCCGGGCGATGCCCGGGCGCTCTTTTTAGGATAAATCCCGATCAGTTGTTGAAGTATCTCTTGAGAAGGCCCGCAAAGCCTGCGCCGTGACGCGCCTCGTCCTTTGCCATCTCGTGGACGGTATCGTGGATCGCGTCGTAGCCGAGCTCCTTCGCGCGCTTTGCGATCGCGAGCTTGCCCTCGCATGCGCCCGCTTCAGCCGCCGCGCGCATCTCGAGGTTCTTCTTGGTGGAGTCGGTCACGACCTCGCCCAGAAGTTCTGCGAACTTGGATGCGTGCTCCGCTTCCTCGTAAGCATAGCGCTTGTAGGCCTCTGCGACCTCGGGATAGCCCTCGCGCTCAGCGACGCGCGCCATTGCAAGGTACATACCGACCTCGGTGCACTCGCCCGTGAAGTGCGCGCGAAGCCCCTCCATGACTTCCTTGTCCTCGACGACGCCGTCACCGACGTGGTGCTCGCAGGCATAGGTGGGCTTGTCCGCAACGGGCGCAAACGTCTTTGCGTGGCAGACGGGGCATTCGGTCACATCATCAGCGACGATCTCGCCGCAAACAGTACATCTCTTCATAAATCTAACATCTCCTTTCTTGATTTGTCTGTATTATATCATAAATGAGATTGAATATCAATAGTTTTCAGCAAATTTTTTCAAGAAATTTTTGGAGCTCTGCAAAGTCCTTGACAAACACCTTCGCACCCGCCGCCTCCAGCTGTTCGCGCGTGCGATACCCCCACAGAACGGAAACGCCCTGCATCCCCGCATTGCGTGCGACGTGCGCATCCGTCTCGCCGTCGCCGACAAAGGCACAATCGGCGGGGCTTACGCGCATGGAGAGCGCCGCGTACCGTGCGAGCGAGGGATCGGGCTTGCAGGGAAACATTCCCGAATCCCCGCCCACGAAGTCAAAGAGGCCTTCGGGGAAGAACTGGGCGACGATGCGCTCGGTCGCGTCCTGCGGCTTGTTGGTGACGATGCCAAGCTTGAGCCCGCGCGCTTTGAGGGCAAGAAGCATTTCAAGCTCGTCCGGAAAGAGGCGGGTCAGGGCGTTGCTGCTCGCCGCAAACGCCGTGCGGAACTGCCGATAGCATTCCTCGACGTCTCCGGCGCCTGCGGGCAGCGCGCGTTCGATGAGTTTGATCGCGCCGTCGCCGACATAGGCGCAGGTCTGCGCGTAGTCGATGGTCGGATAGCCGCGCGAGACGAGCATGTCGTTGACGCATTTCTGAATATCGGGGACGGTGTCCAGAAGGGTGCCGTCCAGATCAAATAAAACGGCCTTGAGCATCACATTTTCTCCGGGACGCCGATGCCGAGCAGCGTGAGTGCATTGGTGAGCGTGGTGAGCGTCGCCCGCGTGAGTGCAAGGCGGAATTCGCGCACGGCAGGCTCCGCCTGCATGATCTTGCAGTCAAAGTAGAACTTGTTGAACAGCTTGGCGCAGTCCACCGCATAGCGCGCGATGAAGGAGGGCTCGTACTTCTCCGCCGCCTCGCGCACGGTATCGGGGAAGTCGGCGAGCGCCTTTAACAGCGCAAACTCCTCCTCGCACGGCTCGCCCGCGGGCGCGTCCGCAAACGTGACGCCCTCTGCCTGCGCCCTTGCAAGCACGGACGCGGCGCGCGCGCAGGTGTACTGGACGTATACGCTCGTCTCGCCGTCAAAATTGAGCGCCTTGTCGTAGGAGAAAGTGATGTCCTTGATCTTGTTGTTGTACAGCGCGCCGAACATGACCGCGCCCACGCCGACGATCTCGGCGACCTTGTCCTTGTTCTCCAGAGCGGGGTTTTTCTCCTCCAGAATGGCGCGCGCCTTCTCGACGCAGCGGGTGAGCACGTCCTCCAGCCAGACGACCTTGCCCTTGCGCGTGGACATGGAGCCGTCCTCCAAGGAGACCATGCCGTAGGCGACGTGCACCAGGTCCTTCGCCCACGCGTAGCCCATGAGCTCGAGCACCTTGAAGAACTGCTTGAAGTGCAGGTTCTGCTGATAGGCGACGACGTACAGGCATTTGTAGAAGTCGTACGTCTTTTTGCGGTAGATCGCCGCGGCGAGGTCGCGGGTGGCGTACAGCGACGCGCCGTCCGAGCGCAGAATGAGGCAGGGCGGCATGCCGTACGGCTCCAGATCGACGATCTGCGCGCCGTTGCTCTCCTTGAGCAGTCCCTTTTCCTTGAGTTCCTCGACGACGGGCGCCATCTTGTCCGTATAGAAGCGCTCGCCCGCGTAGCTGTCAAATTTGATATGCAGGCGCTCGTAGATGGTTTGCACATAGGCGAGCGTCAAAGACTTGAACCAGTCAAAGAGGTCGTTTGCCTCCTTGTCGCCGTTCTCGATGAGGCGGAAATATTCGCGCGCCTCCGTCTCCATCGCCTCATCCGCCTCGTTATTGAAGCGCACATACAGGTCGTTGATGGCGTGGATGCCGCCCTTTTCGACTTCCTCGCGGTTGCCCCACTTCTTGTACGCCGAAATGAGCTTGCCGAACTGCGTGCCGTAGTCGCCGAGGTGGTTGATGCCGACCGCCTTGTAGCCGAGGAAATTGAAGATGCGGTAGAGTGCGCCGCCCAGTACCGTCGTGGAGAGATGCCCGATATGGAAGGGCTTTGCGATATTGATGGAGGAATAATCGATGCAGATGACCCTGCCCGCGCCCATGTCCGAGCTGCCGTACCTCTCTCCCTCCGCGCCGATGCGCGCGAGGACGTCTTTTGCAAGCCCCGCCTTGTTGATCCTGAAGTTGAGATAGCCATTGACGGCGCTCACCTCGCTGATGACGTCGTCGCAGACAAAGTCAGATTTGAGCGCGTCTGCGATCATGACGGGGCTCTTGCGCATGAGCTTTGCGAATTTGAAGCAGGGCAGCGCGTAGTCACCCATCGTGGAATCGGGCGGGACAGCGATGGCGGAGGCGATCTCCTCCGTGCTCATGCCGTCGATCTTGAGTTTTTGTGCGATATATGCTTTGTAGTCCATAATTTTGTCCGTTTTTCTTTTTTGCATATTTTACCATAAAAAATTGCAAATGGCAAATAAAAGGGTTTGCGAAAAAGCAAGAAAACGATTATAATAAAGGAAGGTGTGACTTGCCGCTTGGTTTTTACGACCGATTGTGACGCGGCAGACCCCTTCGCCCCTGCGGGGCACCGTCTTGGCGGCGCCAAGGTAGTGCGCCGCCTGCGGTCACGAAATCGCCGCTGAAAATGGCGATTTCTTAGTTCGAAGCGTGCGCACAGCACACCGTGCTGATGCGCATGACGCACGCCTCACCCTAAACCTTCGGTTCAGGGGAGGCTATAATAATTGCCATGTGCTAGGCAATTTATGTCCGGCGCGAGGAGAAATCCTTGCTTGCAAAGGGGTTTCGACGAAGCGACGCACGAGCGCGTAGCGCAAAGTACCGAACGCGGGGGTCTACCCGCGTGAGACAACCGAACACAAAGCCGCAGGCGACTGTTTGGTTTTTCTGAAAATCGTCCGTTTGTTTTTGTCAGTTCAAAAAGAAGCGGACGAGACAAATAATAAATTATGCCGCAAGGAAAGTCGCGCCTTTCCGCAGCGGTACTCAATTTGTCGCTTGCGACCTTAGCAGGTGAATTGACGCGAAGTTATCCTGTAAGCCCTTAAATTTCGCGTCAAGAGGGCAGCGCCCTTACCCCTCACGGCGAAGATTTTTGCCTTTGCAAAAAGATTCGCGTGAACATTTTAGGAGGTATTCATATGAAACTCGGAGTTGTAGGACTGCCCAACGTGGGCAAATCCACCTTATTTAATGCGATCACGCACGCGGGTGCGGACGCGGCAAACTATCCCTTCTGCACGATTGAGCCCAACGTCGGCGTCGTCGCCGTGCCCGATGAGCGCCTCGATAAACTTGCCGCGCTCTATGACAGCAAGAAAGTCACGCCCGCCGTCATCGAATTTGTCGACATTGCGGGGCTCGTCAAGGGCGCAAGCCGCGGCGAGGGACTGGGCAATAAATTCCTCTCGCATATCCGCGAAGTGGACGCCGTTGTGCACGTCGTGCGCTGCTTTGAAGACGAAAATATCACTCACGTCGAGAACACTGTCGACCCCATCCGCGACATTGAGACCATCAACTTAGAGCTCATCCTTGCCGATATCGAGGCGGTCGCAAGGCGCACGGACCGCATTAAAAACGCGGCGCGCGGCGGCTCGGACAAGAACGCCGCAGCGGAGTACGCCTTTTTGCAGAAGCTCTCCGCGCACCTCGAGCAGGAAAAGCCCGCAAGCTCCCTGCCCGTCACGGACGAGGAGAAGGAGATGCTGGACAATCTCTTTCTGCTCTCCGCAAAGCCTGTCATCTACTGCGCGAACATTTCCGAAATGGACATGGGCGCAGGCGAAGAGGATCTCCCCCTCGTCAAAGAGGTCAGGGAGTATGCCGCGGGGCACGGCGCAGAGACCATCGTCGTGTGCGCCAAGACGGAGGAGGAACTCTCGCAGATGTCCCCCGAGGAGCAGGCAATGTTCCTGGAGGAGTTCGGGCTCAAGGAAAGCGGGCTCTCCAAGCTCATCAAGGCGTCCTATTCGCTGTTGGGGCTCATCTCCTACCTGACGGCGGGCGAGAAGGAGACGCGCGCGTGGACCATCCAGCGCGGCACCAAGGCGCCGCAGGCGGCGGGAAAGATCCACTCCGACTTTGAAAAGGGGTTCATCCGCGCCGAGGTCGTCGACTGGGAGACGCTTCTGGAGTGCGGCGGGCTCGCGGGCGCGCGGGAAAAGGGCAAGGTGCGCCTTGAGGGCAAGGACTATGTGATGAAGGACGGCGACGTCGTTCTCTTCCGCTTCAACGTATAACAATTGCGCGCCCCGCGGCAAATTTACTGCGGGGCGCGCTTTTTTTATAAAATCATCCCGCAGGATACCCTGCGGGATGATTTTATAAAAAGTGTTATTGCCTTCAAAAAAGTACAGCGTTATCTCATTGCGTCGCGTCTTACAGCAGCGACTTGTAGAGAGCGATGATGTCTTCCTTGGTGGGATCCTTGGGGTTGCCGGGGCGGCAGGCGTCGTCCATGGCGGACTGCGCAAGGAAGTCAAGGTCCTCCTCTTTGACAATGTTTTTGAGATCCTTCGGGATGCCGACGTCCGCGGAGAGCTGCTTGACGGCGTCGATCGCTGCCTTGCGCGCCTCGGCGAGCGTCATCTTATCCACGCCCTCGACGCCCATTGCCTTGGCAATATCGCGGTACTTCTCGCCCGTCGCCTCGGCGTTATACTCCATAACGGTGGGAAGAATGATCGCATTCGCGACCCCGTGCGGCGTATCATACAGCGCGCCGAGAGGGTGCGCCATGGAGTGGACGATGCCCAGCCCCACATTGGAGAAACCCATGCCGGCGATGTACTGACCCAGAGCCATGCCTTCCCTACCTTCGGGGGTATTGGCAACCGCGCCGCGCAGGTTCTTCGAGATGATCTCGATCGCCTTGAGGTGGAACATGTCGCTCATTGCCCATGCGCCCTTGGTGATATAGCCTTCGATCGCGTGGGTGAGTGCGTCCATGCCCGTGGCGGCGGTCAGCCCCTTGGGCATCGTGCTCATCATGTCGGGATCGACGACGGCGACGACGGGGATATCGTGCACGTCCACACACACCATCTTGCGGTTCTTCTCTGCGTCCGTGATGACATAGTTAATGGTGACTTCGGCAGCCGTGCCCGCCGTGGTGGGAACGGCAATGATGGGCACGCACTTATTCTTGGTGGGTGCGACGCCCTCCAGCGAGCGCACGTCCGCAAATTCGGGATTGGCGATGATGATGCCGATCGCCTTTGCGGTATCCATGGACGACCCGCCGCCGATCGCAACGATGCAGTCCGCGCCGCTCTTTTTGAAGGCGGCAACGCCCGTCTGCACGTTCTCGATCGTGGGGTTTGCCTTGATCTGCGAGTAAATTTCGTAGGGAATGCCCGCGTTTTCCAGGACGTCCGTGACTTTTTTGGTCACACCGAACTTGAGAAGGTCGGGATCGGAGCAGACGAACGCCTTTTTGAAGCCCCTGCCCTTGACTTCGGTCGCGATCTCCTGAATCGCGCCCTTGCCATGATAGCTCGTCTCATTGAGAACAAAACGGTTTGCCATAAATTTCCATCTCCTTATCTATTTTCTCTAAGTGTAGCACATTCGTGCGGTCTTGTCAAAGATCCAAAAAGTCTTTGCGGCATTCGATGCCGAAGAGATCGACGAGTTTCATCATATCCTCATCTTTGATGGTGTTTTTGCGCGGCAGATGCGCGGTGAGCATGTAGATCTGCGCCGCCTTTTCCACCGTCTCGATGAGACCGAACGTCTCGTCCATCGTCTTGCCTGCGCCGTAGATGCCGTGCATCGCCCAGACGACGAGGCGGAAGCGCTTCATCTTCTCGGCCGTCGCCCTGCCGATCTCGGAAGTGCCGCACAGCATCCAAGGAAGGACGCCCACGCCCTCGGGGAACACCACGATGCACTCCGTGCACATCTCCCAGAGCGTGTGCGTGAACTTCTTTTCGTCCAGCTCGTGCACATAGTTCATTGCGAGCGTGTTCGTGGGGTGCGAGTGCATGACGACGCGGTTTTCGGGATCGACCGAAAGACGCGCAATATGGCTCATCATGTGCGCGGGGAACTCGCTCGTCGGTCTGCCGCCGTCCTCATAGCCCCACAAGAGCTCGACGTTCTTGCCGCCCTTGCCGATGCGCACGATGCCCAGGTTGTTTGCAGGGTCCTTCTCCACATTTTTGAAGTACTTGCCCGTGCCCGTGACGATAAAGATCTTGCCCTCCAGCGGACTTGCATCGAAGTCCACTTCGTTGACGCCCATCAGGGGAATGGTACGTACGACCTTGGTAAGATCGAGATACTGCGCGACCTCCTTTTCATCGAGCAGATAGCTGATGTTGCCGCCGTTTCTTTCGTCCCAGCCGAGGCGGTACATATTTGCCGTGGTTTCACACATTTCGCGCACAAAGGGCGCCGTCAGAATATCTTTCATTTGCGGTTCTCCATGACCTTCTTTTCGTATTCCATGATGGGCTCGTAGTAGTTTTCGTCCAGCTGCTGCTGCGCGAGGTATTCTTCCCATACCTCGCCGAAGGGCAGCATTTTGACGCGCTCGTTGAGATACATGAGCTTCGTGAACTCTGCGCTCTCCTGCGCCGTCTTCATCTCACCGTTGGGCAAAAGCATCGCATACAGCAGCGCCTTTTCGACGGAGCGCTGCCCCGTCACCCACGCGAACACACGGTTGATGGAGGCATCGAAGTAGTCGAGCGCGATCTTCACTTTATCGAGCGCATCGTTCCGCACCACTTCCTTCATGATCTCCTTGAGCTCGTCCTCGAAGATGACGACGTGATCGCTGTCCCAGCGCACAGGGCGGGAAACGTGCAGCGCGACCTTGTCGTAGAACGCGAGCATCGCGGGAATTTTATCGGAGACGACCTCGGTCGGGTGGTAATGTCCGTTGTCGAGGAGCGAGCAGATGCCGCGCGTCGCCGCGTAGTTCTGGCAGAACTCCGAAGAGCCGACCGTGTAACTCTCCACGCCGATGCCAAACACCTTGCTCTCGACGGCGGGGATGACCCACGCCTTGTCGTAGTCCGCGAGGATTTCGTCGAGCGACTGGGCATACCGTTTGCGAGGCGAGAGGCGGTCGGCGGGAATATCCTTGTAGCCGTCGGGGATCCAGATATTCACGAGGCAGGGGCTGTTCATCTCTTTGCCCAAATACGCCGCGATCTCCATGCAGCGTCTGCCGTGCTCCACCCAGAACTTGCGCGTTGCTTCATCGGGCGAGGAGAGCGTCAGTCCATCCTTCATCCTGGGGTGCGCGAAGAAGGTCGGGTTGAAGTCGATGCCCTCGATCCCGTGCTCCTTTGCAAACTTCACCCAGGGCGCGAAGTGTTCGGGACGATAGGCGTCGCGGTCGATCCTGCCCTTGTCCGCGCCCAAAAAGGCGTAGCTTGCATGGATGTTGATGCGCTTGGTGCCGGGCATCAGAGAAAGCGCGAAGGCGTAATCCGCCATCAGCTCCTCGGGCGTGCGCGCACGGCCGGGATAGTTGCCAGTCGTCTGAATGCCGCCCGAAAGGCTCTCCGCGCCCTCGAATCCGAGGACGTCGTCGCCCTGCCAGCAGTGCACGGAGACGGGCACCTTTCTGAGCGTCGCGATCGCCGCATCCGTATCCACGCCGAACGCTGCATAGGTCTGTTTTGCTTCCTGATAACTCATATAAAACTCCCTTCTATTCACGAATTTCTTATCAAACTGACGAAAATAATTTCCGTGATCTTCGTGATTTTTCGAATATGAAAAGAGAGGGCGCCCTATCCGAATGGGGGGAGAGGATAATTTATAAAAAGGAGCGCCCTCTTCTTTCGCGAAACTAATTCCGCATCTGCACTTTCAGATTGCCGAGCGCAGTTGCCTCGATGGGCAGCGCCACCACGCGGACGTCGCAGAACTCCTGCGTCAACTCGTTGAGCCATACGCTCTTTGCGCCGCCGCCCACGATATAGAGTGTCTCGTACTTTTTTCCCGTGCAGTCTGTAAGCTCCTGGAGCGCCTTCCGGTACCCCATGGCAAGACTGCGATGCGCGCAGCGGAAGTAATCGCCGAGGCTTTGCGGCTTCTTTTCGAGCACGCTTTCAAACGCCGTCTTCATGGACGCGGGCGCGAGAAAACAGGGATCGTTGACGTCGACGAGCTCGTCGAACGTGCTCTCCTTGCCCATGTACATGACGTCGTCAAAGGACTTCTCGGGCGCAAGCTCCGCTTTCAGGCGGTTGATCGCCCACATGCCCATGATGTTCTTCTGGAAGCGGACATACCCCACGCCTCCCTCGTTGGAAAAGTTGTACGTGCGTGCCATGTCCGAACAGATCGCGTGCGGCTCCTTTGCGCCGAGAAGCGACCATGTCCCGCTCGAGAGGTATGCCCCCTCGGACATGGGTATCCCCTCCACCGCCGAGGCGGTATCGTGCGAGGCGCAAAAGACGACCTGTGTGTTGCCGCCCACCTCTGCCGCGACTTCGGGCAGCAGCGTACCTATCCTGCTCCCCGGCTGTAAGAGCGCCCCGAACAGGTGCGCGGGCAGGCCCAGCGCCGCGATCAGCTCGCGGTCGTATTCGCCCGTTTGCGCATTCACGAGCCCCGTGGTCGTGGCGTTGGTATATTCATGCGCCTTTACGCCCGTGAGTTTGTAGGAGAGATACTCGGGGATCATCAGAAAATCGGTCACCCCGTTCAGTCTGCCGCGCATGTTGTCGTCATAGAGCTGATAGATCGTGTTGAAGGGCTGGAACTGGATGCCCGTGCGCGCATACAATTCAGCAAAGGGCACCTTTGCGTGGACGGCGCCGACCGCATCCTTGGTGCGCCCGTCGCGGTAGGCATAGCAGGGCAGCACTTCCTTGTCCCCCTGCATGAGCACATAGTCCACCGCCCAGGTATCGATGGCAAGGCTTTCGATCTGCGGATGCTTTGCAAACGCCGCCCGAATGCCCGCCTTGACGTGGGAGAAAAGCGCGCCGATGTCCCATGCGAGGCGTCCCGCCTCCTCCCTGACGCCGTTGGGGAAGCGATACACTTCCTCGGTGCAGAGCTTGCCGTTCTCTGTCCAGCCGACGATATGCCGTCCGCTGGATGCGCCGATATCGATCGCAAGGTATTTCTTCATCACGTTTCCCTCTTTTTTGATCTATTATAGCACCTGAAAATTATAAAACAAGGACGTAATTTTTTCTAAATCCTGTCTTTATTTGACATATTCAGAAATGTATGCTATCATCCTTATATGGACAGCAAGATCATTGAACGGCTGACGAAGCTCACCGACGAGGAGCGGGACATTCTGCGCGGACAGGAAGTGAAACGGGGCGACTATTCCGTCTCCGATGCCTTTATCGTCAACAGCGCAAAACTATTGGAGGGCAAGGAGCTCGACCTTCGCCCGCACACCCGCTTTGTTGACTTCCCCGAGCACGGGCATGACTACATGGAATTCATGTACGTCTACGCAGGGCGCATCTCGCACGTCATCGGCAAGGACACGGTGACGCTGGAACAAGGGGACATCCTCTTTCTCAACCGCCACGCGCGGCACTCCATCAAGCGGGCGGGGCAGGAGGATATCGGCATCAACTTTATCCTCTCCAATGCGTTTTTGCAGACGATTTTCCCCCGCGTGCAGAACAATCCCGTCATGAGCGGATTTCTCACCAACAATTTTGACGACGCGGGCGAAGCGGAATATCTGTTCTTCCGCACCAAGGACAACTTCCCCATCCGCAACCTGATGGACAACCTCATCTATGCCGTCGTCAACCGCTCACAGGAGGTGTACGCAGGGCTTGTGCTGCTGCTCTTTACCTATCTCGCCTACTACCGCGATACGCTCGTCAATGCGCTGCGCCTGACCTCTCCCGACGCGCAGCTGAGAAACGCGGTGCTTGCCTACTTAGAACAGCGGTACCCCACCGCAACGCTTTCGGACCTCGCCCGCTCCCTCGGCTATGCGCCGGCATATCTCTCGCGGCGCATCAGGAGCATCTTCGGCAAGACTTTTCAGCAGCTCTTGCAGGAACAGCGCCTGAGCATGGCGGCAGGGTTGCTCCGCACGAGCGCACTGGGCGTCGAGGAGATCATCCGCACTGTTGGCTATGAAAACCAAAGTTATTTTTACCGACTTTTTGGCAAGACATATGGCATGACGCCCCACAAATTCCGAAAGACAGACGGCGACAAGAGTGAGAACTGATCGATTAAAAAAGTCACCGCGCTCCCGACGGAGCGCGGTGATGTTGTATGCAATTTTGTGAGAGAGTTTGGGGCTACGCCTACATTCCGTGCATCGCTGTTCTCTTAAGCATCTTCATGCAATGCTGCTTCGATCTGCGCGGCAAACGGCAGAAATTCTTCCGGGGAAAAGATCGATTCAAACTGCGCATTCATGACGTCTGCCATGAGGCACGCGATCTGCGAAACACTCATGCCGCGCCGCAGCCGCGCTGCGATCATCTGCGCTTCCTGCTCAAATTCATCTGCCGGACAGCCGCCCGCCAAAAGACCGTAAGCGTCAAATTCATCCAGCTGCGCCTTGACGACGGAATAGATCCGCCGATATTTCTCCCGAAGCTGTCTTTGATCGGTCATCCCTTCTCTTTCCTTTCGAGCTTATATCTTTTCATGCAGCGTTACGTTGCTTCGCGACAGAAGAGCCTTGCGGTATTTTGGGCGCAGGGTCATCTGTCCTCGCGGAAGTAGGAGAGGCCGAGGCTCGTGGGCGGCTGCGTCTCGCGATGACCGATGATGCTCGTGACGATGAGCACGAGGATGGTCACGATGAACGGGATCATGTTGAGCAGCTGGATCTGCTCGAAGGAGATGCCCGTGATGCGGGACGAAATGATGTACAGTGCGCCGAACAAGATGGAGCCGAGGATGGCGAGCGCGGGACGCCACATTGTAAAGATGACGAGCGCGATGGAGAGCCAGCCGATGCCCTGGATGGTCTGATCGACCGTCGACCCGACAATGCCGCCCATGTAGTCCATGACGTAGCACAGTCCCCCGAGGCCCGCGATCGCCGCGCCGACGATGATTGCAAAGTACTTGTAGCGCGTCACGCGGATGCCGACCGCGTCTGCCGTGGCGGGATTTTCGCCGATCGCGCGCAGGTTCAGCCCCGCCTTGGTGCGGCGCAGCATGAGCGCGACCACGACCGCGATGACGATCGCCAGATACACGAGCACGCCGTGCGCCAGGAAGATCGACCCGAACCAGCCGAGCGACTCCGCGCCGGGGATCTGCGCATTGAAGAAGTTGAGCCCCGCGTAGGAGAGCTGCGTACTGACCCCTTCTGTCAGAACGACGTTGTTGAGGAAGAAGGAGGTGAACCCGACGCCGAAGATCGTGCAGGCAAGCCCCGTGACGTTCTGATTGGAGCGCAGGGACACGGTGAGGAAGCCGTAAACAGCCCCCAACGCGCCCGCAAAGATCAAAGCGAACAAAATGGCGATGAGCACCGTAAGCACGCCGCTCGGATTCTCCGTCGGCATCAGATAGAGCTTCGCACCGAAACAGCCGCCCGCAGCCCCCATACACATGATGCCGGGGATGCCGAGGTTGAGGTGTCCCGACTTCTCCGTCAGGATCTCACCCACGCAGCCGAACAGGAAGATGACGCCGAACTCGATCGCGGTGGAAAGAAAGATATCCATTTACCGTTCCTCCTTTTCGTTTTCTTCAGGGGCAGCTACATCTCCCGGCGCACCTTTGGGCAGCACTCCGGGAGCCTCGGGCGGCCGCTTCCCACCCGCAGGCGCATGCTCCGCTCCTTCGGATGCCTTCTCCGACGCGGCGTTCATGGAAAACGCGGGCGCGACACGCCCCTTTTGCCTGGAGGAGTTGAAATGCACTTTATAGGAGATGAAGAACTCGCAGCCGATGAAGAAGAAATAGATCAGCCCGACGACAATATCCGAGAGTGCCTCACTCGTGAACCCGAAGTCGGTGCACACTTGCGCCATACCGCGCGAAAGGAAGTTGATGAACAGCGAAACACCCGCCATGATGAGCGGATTGAGCTTGCCCATCCATGCGACCATGATGCCCGTAAAGCCCATGTTGCCGTCCATGTTCGTGCTGACCATGTGATTGATCGAACCGACGAGCAGGAAACCGACCAGTCCGCAGAGCGCACCCGACAGCACAAGCGTGCGGATGATGACCTTTTTGACATTGATGCCCGCGTAGCGCGCGGTGTTCTGGCTCTCGCCGACGACCGCGATCTCATAGCCGTGTTTGGAGAAGCGCAGGTAGCAGAAGATGAGCGCGGTGACGAGGACGGCGATGAGAATGGTCAGAAGGCTCCTGCCCATCTGACCGTCCCCCAAGGTGGGAAGGTTTGCGTCCGTCAGGGGCGGCATGGCGCCCGTGCCGTTGGGATACCAGAGCGCGATGAAGAACGCAACCAGGTACATCGCGATATAGTTCATCATCAGCGTGAAGAGCGACTCGTTGGTATTGAAAAACGCCTTGAACACGGCGGGAATGACCGCCCAGACCGCGCCTGCCGCGACGCTTGCGACAAACATGATGAGGCACACGAGCGCATCGGGCAGCGTGCCGCCCAGATAGTACATGCACATAGCGCACGCAAGGCAGCCCATGAGCACCTGACCGTTGCCGCCGAGGTTCCAGAAGCGCATCCTGAACGCGACGACGAGCGCCAGCGCGACGCACAGCAGGAGCGCGGTGTTCTGAAGCAGAATCCAGATGCGCCGCTCCGTGCCGAACGCACCCGAGAAGAGGGAGGCAAAATAGTCGAAAAAGCCGCGCGACGAAGTTGAGGAGGCCGAAATAAAGATCGCGCTGATGACAAGTGCGACGAGGATCGCCCCGAAGCGGATGAGCAGGCTCTTCCAAAGGGGCATGGAATCCCGCCGCGTGATATGAATGAGCGGTTCTTTTATGCGTTCCATGTTTCATCCTCCCCGATCTGCGTGTCCTTGGCAACGCCCATTTGCTTGCCCGTCTCCTCCATCAGGTTGAGTGCGCCCGCCATCATCAGGCCGAGCTGCTCCTTGGTCGTCTTTGCCGCATGCACGACGCCCATCATCCTGCCATGGCAGAGCACCATGATCTTATCGCACAGCGCGAGCATGACGTCCAGATCCTCGCCGATGAACAGCACGCCCGTCCCCGCCTTCTTCTGACGGTTGAGGATGTCGTAAATGAGGTAGGACGAATTGATGTCCAGCCCGCGCACGGGATACGCCGTGATGAGAACGTTGGGCTGCGTGAGGATCTCGCGCCCCAGAAGCACTTTCTGCACGTTGCCGCCCGAAAGCCTTCTTACCGGCGTCTCGGTGGACGGCGTGGAGACGTCCAGCTCCTCAATGACGCGCTCCGCCTCGGCGCGCGCCGTCTTGCGGTTGACGAACATCCAGTGGCGGTTGAAAAAACTGCTGACTTTGTTGAGAGAGCGGCGGCAACCCGCCTTGAAGGACTTGTCCCCCTCCTCCACAGCGCGCGGTACAAACCCCGCGCCGTGGCTTGCGTAATTCTTGAGCATCATATTGTCCGTGATGGACATAGAGGGCGCAAGCCCCATGCCGAGGCGGTCCTCCGGGATAAAGCTCATGGCGATGCCCTTGGCGCTGATCGCCTTGGGAGACAGACCCACGATGCTCTCGCCCTCGTGGAAGATCCCGCCCGACTCCACCTTTCTCAGCCCCGCGATCGCCTCGCACAGTTCGCGCTGACCGCAGCCCGCAATGCCGGCGACGCCCAGGATCTCGCCGCCGCGGATGAAGAAGCTCAGATCTTCGATGGCGCGGCTGCCCATATCGTTCTTGATGCACAGGTCGCGGATCTCGAGGAGCGGACGGTCAAAGTGCGTCTCGGGGCGCTCGATGGCAAGCTCCACCTTCTGCCCGACCATCATCTCGGTGAGCGCCGCCTCCGTCGTCTCCGCCGTATTGACGCAGCCCACGGACTCGCCCTTGCGAAGGACGGCGACGCGGTCGGAGATCGCCATGACCTCGTTCAGCTTATGGGTGATGATGATGATCGACTTGCCGTCCTCTTTCATGGCGCGCATGACGGAAAAGAGCTTCTCCGTCTCCTGCGGCGTCAAAACCGCCGTCGGCTCGTCCAGAATGAGAATATCTGCGCCGCGGTAGAGCACTTTGACGATCTCCACCGTCTGCTTTTCCGAGACGGACATGTCGTAGATCTTCTTTTTGGGATCGATGTCAAAGCCGTACTTTTGGGCGATCGAGCGGACCTCTTCATTGATGCGCCGCGCACTGTAGCGCTTTTTCTCCTTGACGCCGAGCACGATGTTCTGCGCCGCCGTGAAGATATCGATGAGCTTGAAGTGCTGATGCACCATGCCGATCTTATAGCGGAAGGCATCCTGAGGCGAGGAGATGACGACCTCCTGCCCGTTGACGAAGATCTGTCCTTCGTCGGGATAGTAGATGCCGGAGATCATGTTCATGAGCGTCGTCTTGCCGCTGCCGTTCTCGCCGAGCAGAGCGAGGATCTCGCCTTTCCGCAAGGAGAGACCGACGCCCTTGTTCGCCGCGACCGATCCGAAATATTTGCTGATGTTTTTGAGTTCCAGGGTGACGTCCACTTCGGCACCTCGCAAAAAAATGTCTGAAAACAACAAGAGGCGGAGAATTGTTCTTCGCCCGCTTGCTGCCTTGGTTTTTGAAAAGAGTTACGAATTGAGCTCGGTGATGCCGTCGATGCGCACGTCAAAATAGGGCGCGCTGCGGTGCTCGGATTCCTCGAAGATGCCGTTTGCGATCGCCTCGGTATCGGGCTCATAGTTCGTATCGGTGTTGACGTCCGCCATATAGCTGGTGAGGTGCTCGCCGTTCACGGTGAACTTGGAGCAGTCGAACACGTGGAGCGTACCCGCCTCAAGCTGCGCCTGCACCTCGGCAACCTTTTCCGCGGTCCCATCCGCCGCGGCGCTGCCGAACTCCGTCAGAACGACCGAGCCGGTCGCGATCGTGCCCGTCCAGTCGGTATCGATCGCCTCGCCGTTGACGACGCAGTCGATCATGTACTCAAAGTAAGGCACCCAGTTGATGCGCGAGGAGACGATGAAGGTGTTGGGACAGTCCTCCGCCGTGCTGCCGTTGTAGGAGACGTTGGGAACGCCTTTCGCCTCGCAGGCAGAGGGCGCGCCCATGGAGTCCGCGTGCTGGGAAATGAGTGCGGCGCCGCGCCCGATGAGCGTATTGGCGCCCTCGCTCTCCGCAACTTCGTCATACCAGGAACCGGTATAGGTGACTTCCATGGAGATGCTGATCTCCGTCTCCTTCTCGACGACGGACTGCGCGCCGAGGAAGAAGGAGGTGTAGCCGGAGACGACTTCCGCATAGGGATAGGCGCCGACATAGCCGATCTTGATGTTGCCGTCCTCGTAGTTGTTCGCCTCGAGCTCGCCCGCCTCGTACATCTCGACCAGCTTCATGCCCGCTGCGACGCCTGCGAGGTATCTGCCCTCGTAAATGGACGCGAATGCGTTGTGGAAGTTTGCGACCCCTTCGGTGTGCGCCTTCGTGCCGGTCGCGTGGCAGAACTGCACGTCGGGATTCTCGCGCGCCGCCTGCAGGACGAAGTCCTCATGGCCGAAGGAATCTGCAAAGATGACGTCGCAGCCCTGGTCGACGAGGTCGCTCGCAGTATCATAGCACGTCTGATTCTCGGGAATGCCCGTTCTGATGAGAAGCTCCACACCCTTGTTGTCGCATGCTTCCTGCATCGCGTCGATAAAGTTCTTGTCGTAGGTCGAGTTGCTGTCATGCAGTGCAATGAGACCGACGGTGATGCTGCCCTCCCCGCTGTCGTCGCCACTCTCCGTGCATCCTGCAAGTACGCCCATTCCCGCGACGGAAAGCGTCGCTGCAAGGCCAAAAGCCAACAGTTTTTTCATATATTTTCTCCTTTGAAAAAAATTTATCCAAACAAAAAAACGCGCACTACTCCTGCGCGCGGAATTCGACCGAGTTGTCGGTCATTCTTTCAATGATTGCGAGCGACTCAACGCGCACGCCTTCCGAGCGCAGTTTGTCCCCTGCACTCTGAAAAGCCTTTTCTATGGCGATCGCGCAGCCTGCAAGCCGTGCCCCCGCCACCTCGATGATGTGCATAAGTCCCCTCACGGCGTTACCGTTCGCGAGGAAGTCGTCGACGATCAGAACGTTGTCGCCGCTCTCGATATATTCGTTGCCTACGGCAATTTCGTAGGTCTCCTTGTGGGTGAAGGAATACACGCTCGCCGTATACACGCTCGAGGGCATGTTGGCGCTCCTGTGCTTCTTGGCAAATACCACGGGCACATGGAGGGCGATCCCCGCCGCGACCGCTATGGCGATGCCCGAGGCCTCGACGGTGAGGATCTTGGTCACGCCGCAGCCTTCATAGAGGCGCGCGATCTCCCTGCCAACCTCGGCGATAAAGTCGGAATCGATCTTCTGATTCAAGAAACTTCCGACCTTTAAAACATTGCCGGGGAGCACCGCCCCTTCTGTTAAAATCTTTTGCTCAAGAGCCTTCATCCTAAAGTACCCAAAGAAGAATATAGAGATATTGTACCACTGTGGAGCCTTGAAGTCAAATGAATCGCCCGCAATTGTAAAATTTTTAATACATCTATTCTTGATAACTCCTGATTTTTTATCAAAGACGTAAGCGGGCGGCGGACTTTTTGTAAAAAGTCCGCCGCCCGCTTCAAACATAGGCAATATTATTGAGTTAATATACGTGTTCCCACAATCGAGTTCGATAACTATCCTAACCGTGCGGAACTGCTTTATCACTTTTTCGCGGCAGCCGTGCATCTACACCGAAGATAAATGGGGATAAAACAGCTCAAAAGCGGCTATTTCGGCGTAGCACTACCAGCGTCTCAACGTGTTTTGTCTGAGGGAACATGTCGAAGGGCTCTACCGATCGGAGTTTATAGACGCCGTGCGCAGGATCGGACTTGACGAGCGCGCCGTCCTGCTCTGTAAGCGACCCCGTCAGAAGCCCCACATCCCTTGCGAGCGTCGCGGGATCGCAGGAGATCATGATGATCTTGGGCACTTTGCGCTCCAAAAGCAGCCGTAACACCTCGCGCGCACAACCGGCGCGGGGCGGATCCAGGACGACCGTCGCCGACGGCTCCCTGTCCAGCACGCCCGCAAGGCGCTCTTCCACCTTGCCGCAGAGGTTGACCATCTTATCCTCCAACCCGTTGCGTACTCTGAGATCATCGGCGCAGGCGGACGCTTCGGGGACGATCTCGATGCCGTACGCTTTTTTGCACTTTTTGGCAAATTTTGCGGTGAGCAGTCCGCCGCCCGCATAACAGTCGGCGACGACGGCATCCTCATCCACATGGGACAGGGCGCGCTCATAGAGCTTGGTGCGCACGTTCTCGTTGACCTGCACGAAGGTGCGCGGTCCCGCCTCGTAGACGATGCCCGCGTCCGTACAGTCATAGACGCCCTTGCCCTTGAGTAGCTTGAACTCGTCGCCGAAGATGACGTTTGTCTTTTTGTCGTTGAAGTTGAGATAGAAGCTGTACTCGTGGAAGATCTGATCGAGCCGGTAGAGAAAATAGTCGATGCCCTTGAGTTCCGGAACGGTGACGACCAGCGTGACGAGGAACTTGCCGCGCAGTTCGCGCACGACGATATGGCGGATCTGACCCTCGCCCGCTTCCTCGTCATAGCCGTCCAGCCCGCACTTTTCCATGAAATTTTTCAGCGCATCGATGAGCTTGCCCGCCCAGTCGGGATGGAGCGGACAGGCGTCCGTGGGCACGATTCTGTGGGTACGTTCGGCAAAAAAGCCGACCACCGTCTGACCGTCCTTGCAGCCGACGGGGAGTTGCAGCTTGTTGCGGTAGCCGTACTCCTTTTCACTGCGCTCGCACGCCGCGACGTCCGTATCGATCCCGGCGATCTTGCGCAGCGTATCGCGCACGAGCTGCGTCTTGAATTTCAGCTGCGCACGGTACTTGATATGCTGCAGCTGACAGCCGCCGCACTTTCCGAACACGGCGCATTTGGGGCGCACGCGCTCCTCAGCGGGCGTCAGCAGTTCTTCGATCTTTGCATAGCCGACGCTGCCCTTTACTTTGAGCACCTTGACGCGCGCCCGCTCGCCGGGCAGGAAGCGGGGCACAAAGAGCGTGACGCCGTCCGCACGGGCGATCCCCTCGCCCTGCGTGCCCAGCGCCCCGCACGTCACGACCAGACTATCGTTCTTTTCCATGACCTGATTCCCCCTATCTAAGCCATTTCTTTCCCTTGCAGCGCGGCTTTCCCTATTTTCGCAGGCGGCGCATCACTCCGTCCGCCGCGCGCTGACAGAGGAAGATCATATAGTCGTACACGGCGAACACCAGCGTGCCGCCGACAGACAGCAGAAGAAAGAGGTTGTCCTGAATGAAGTCATACCAGTATATATCGGCAAGCCCCAAGAACTCCTCCAGCACCACCCACGCAAGCCACAGCGAAAGATCGAACCATACCGCCTTGAGGACAAACCAGAGTAGATGCAGCGGCTTTTGTTTGGTGTATTCGCGCTGCAGCCAGTTGGCAAGCGGGTGCAGCCCGAAGAAGGCGACAAAGGGCAGCAGCTGAAAGATGCCCATTGCGAAGCCCGTGAACAAAAATGCGAGGATGACCATCCCGACGTACGCGAGAATGTACCCGCGCACGAGGCGCTTTGTAAGCAGGATCATCAGCGCAAAGACTGCGATCATGTACCCCATGGCGAGCAGGAAGTCGACAAACGAACCCAGCGTGAGCGACACTGCCCCGACGGCGCAGACGAGCGCGGCGAGCGCGATCTCAAAGGAGCGCGACTGACGTTTCATGACAGGTTAATGACAATTACAGCACAGGTTGAACAGGCAGTTGACGCACAGACAGGTATAGCAGAAGGAGAAGCACTGCGTACACCAGTTGCCGCCCATCTGCTCGTCCCCGGGCACGGGGTCGGGATTGGGGTTGGTGTTGGGCGCGCCGCCCGACTGCTGACGGTACTCCGCGCGCGATTTGAGTTTGTCATACGCCTCGCGGTACTTGGTATTGGAGCCGTCCATCTGCATGGCGATCTCAAGCTGTTTCTTGCTTTCGTTCATCCAGTTCTTCTTGTAAAAGACGACGGACTGCAGATAGTGCCACTCGGCGTTGCGCTCGTTGAAGTCGTCCAGAAGCTGCTGCGCACGCGCGAGATCGTTTGCGCGGATGGCGTCGCCGACCGCCTCGAAGGAGGACGCGCCGCTCGTGTTCTTCTGCTGCTCGCGGCGGGACTCCATGATCTCATTGTACGCGGCGTCCAGTTTTCCGAGCATACGCGCGGCGTTGTTGCCCTCTTCGCCGTCCTTCCACTTCTCCTCGTTATAGTGGGCTTTCAGGCGCTCGTAGCTCGCCTTGATCTCCTCGTCGGTGGCACTTTCCTCCACCTGTAAGATACGATAGCTTTCCTGATTCATAGTTGTATATCCTTATTTTATTCCGGTTACGGTCTTTCAAACACGCTTTGCTTCACTTGATGGAGACCTGCATCTCCTTGCGCGGCTCGCCCGAAAGGACGCGGCGCGTCTCCAGCGGAATGCCGCGCAGAATGACGTTGTCCGTCAAGTCGCGGTTGAAGTAGAATTTGACGCCCGCAAGCCCCTCGCGCAGGTCATAAAAGAGGGTATCGAAGAGGAAGGCAAGCTCCTGCCCGTTCTCCTTTAAGAGCTTTTCCCGCGAGTCCTGCCCGTAGGCAAGGACAAAGGGGTTGTAGCGCCCCTTTTTGAGGTCCTTTTCGTAGTCGTCCAGCGCGTCGATGAGGTACACCCACTTGCCGACGGCATAGAAGAGCTGTTCGGCGGCGGGAGAGTTCTTCTCCCCCAGAAAGTGTACGGCGAGCGCGCGCATGAGCGCGGCGGTCGGCTCGGCCGCCTCATCGGGCGAGGGCGAGCGCTTCTTCTCCACCGCCGCCTGATCGGCGACATACTGTTCCACCAGTGCGGACATTTCGGGATAGCGCGCCTTTGCGCGCTTTGCGCCCTTTTTGAACCACGCCTGCTTGATCCTGCCGCCGCTGCCGTCCGCAATGTCGTCGGCGAGCTTGTAGTAGGTGAGCAACGCATTGAGCGCGCCCAGCTCCTGCGTGAGCGCATCCGCTTCGGCGATGGGGCGCTTGCGGATGGCGTGCTCGAAGCAGTTCTGCTGCGTGATCTTCACATCCTGCCCCGTCATATTATGCAGAAGGGCGGAGAGAAAGGTCACGTCGTAGGTGAGTCCCAGTCGCGCGCGCTGGCCGCACGCCGCGCCGATGCCCTTGCACAGCCCGCAGTACATCGCCTTATAGAGCATAAAGTCCTTGATATGCAGGTTGGGCAGATCGTAGCGAACGTATCCGAACACCGCTCACTCTCCCCTGTAAAGCCCGATCTTGCGCTGCACCTTGGAGAGCGTCTTGCGCGCGGTGTACGCGGCGCTCTGCGCGCCGCGGGTGAGGATGCCGCTTAAGTACGCCTTGTCCGCAAGCAGGCGCTTTTGTTCCGCTTGAATGGGCGCGAGGACATCGGCGACCGTCTCCCCGACTGCCAGCTTGAAGTCCCCGTAGCCCTTGCCTTCGAACTCCTTTTCCGCCTCTGCGACGGTGCAGCCCTTGAAGGAGGCATAGATATTGAGCAAGTTGGTCACGCCCGGCTTGTCCTCGGACGCGGCGATGCGGTTGTCGCTGTCCGTGACGGCGCGCTTGAACTTGCGGATGATGGTGTCCCTGTCGTCCGCCATGTAGACGGAGGCGTTGGGGTTTTCGTCCGACTTGCTCATCTTGTGCACGGGATCCTGCAGCGAGCCGATCTTCGCGCCCTCCTTGACGATATACGCCTCGGGGATACGGAAGGTCTCGCCGTAACGGTTGTTGAAGCGCCCCGCGATGTCGCGCGTGATCTCCAGGTGCTGGCGCTGATCGATACCGACGGGCACGACGTGCGCCTGATAGAGGAGGATGTCCGCCGCCATCAGGACGGGATATGCCATGAGTCCCATGTTGACGTTCTCGGCATGCTTTGCAGCCTTGTCCTTGAACTGCGTCATGCGCTCCATTTCGCCGACATAGGTGATGGTGTTGAGGATCCAGGCGAGTTCCGCGTGCGCGGAGACGTGCGACTGAACATAGAGCGTGCACTTCTCGGGATCGATGCCGCAGGCAATGTAGAGCGCCGCAAGCTCTAAGGTGTGACGGCGCAGCTCCGCGGGGACCTGGCGCACGGTGATGGCGTGCAGGTCTGCGATCGCGTAAAAGCAGGTGAATTCATGCTGCAGCTTCACCCAGTTGCGGATGGCGCCCACATAGTTGCCGATGGTCAGATTCCCGCTGGGTTGGACTGCCGAGTATAAAATTTTTTGTGTTTCTTGTTCCATATCTTCCACAATTCCATGTAAAATTTACAATGATCTGGAAAACATTATACCATATCTTACCGCAAATTGCAATGGGTCAACGGGCGGCTGATTGAAAAATTGTTGTGAAGAGCTTGCGCACTCCTTTCACAATCGGTCATTTGATTGCAGTTTTGCGCAGATGCGCCGCAAAACATATGCGCCCCGCGGCAGAACCCGGGCGGAGCGCGAAAAGATGCGCGGCGGCACAGACGTGCCGCCGCGCATATGTCAGCCGATAAATTTTAAGACCTCGTCGAACATCTTCGAGGGCGCTGCCGTCTCCTTGAAGCGGATGGGCTTGTAGCGGATCGCCTTGAGCTGCTCGGGCACCTTCATTGCCGTGAGCAGGTTGATGCGCTTGATGCCCTTGAAGCTGTCCTTGACGTCGTTGCCCGTGAGCGCATACAGCACGTCCTGCGGGAACTTGTAGGGGCTCGCCGTGGAGACGACGACCATCGGATGCGTCTCGGCATGGATCTCCTTGGTGAGCATCTCCTCATAGCGCTGTGCAACGCACATTGCAACGCCCGTATGCGTGTCCATGGGATAGCCGTAGGACTCGAAGAACTCATACATGCAGTCCACGGTGTCGCCTTCGCTCGCATAGCCGGCATAGAACTCCGTGCGGTACGCCTTGAGCTCCTCGGCGCGGATGGAATAACTGCCCGTCGCAACGAGCGACGCCATGCGCTCCTTGGTGAGCGCCGCGTCCCTGCCGGAGAGCTCGAAGATGAGGCGCTCCAGGTTGGAGGAGACGAGGATGTCCATGGAAGGGGACATCGTCTTGTAGAAGGTGCGCTTACTGTCGTACACGCCCTTCTCCCAGAATTCGGTGAGGACGTTGTTCTTGTTGGACGCGCACACGAGCATGCCGATAGGCAGTCCCATCTTCTTTGCATAGTACGCCGCGAGAATGTTGCCGAAGTTGCCCGTCGGGACGGTGAAGTCCACCTTGTCCCCCATCCTGATCTGGTCGGAGGTGACGAGGTCGCAGTACGCCGAGAAATAGTAGGCGATCTGCGGCGCGAGCCGCCCGAAGTTGATGGAGTTCGCGGAGGAGAGCAAATAGCCCTTCTCCTTGAGCTTTGCTGCGCACTCCGCAGAGGCGAAGATCTTCTTGACGCCCGTCTGGCAGTCATCAAAGTTGCCCTTGACCGCCACGACGTTGACGTTGTCGCCGTCCTGCGTGCACATCTGCAGTTTTTGCATCTTGGAGACGCCGTCGTCGGGATAGAACACCATCACCTTGATGCCGGGCGCATCCTTGAAGCCCTCCAGGGCAGCCTTGCCCGTATCGCCGCTGGTCGCGACAAGGACGAGGATATCTTCCCTGATGCCGCACAGATCGCAGCCCTTCCGCAGAAGATAGGGCAGCACGGTGAGCGCCATGTCCTTGAACGCGCAGGTGGGACCGTGAAAGAGTTCGAGCATGTACATGCCGTTCTCCACGCGCACGAGGGGCGCAGCGTCCCCTTCGTCAAACTGGGAATACGCCTTTCTGAGCGCGGCAAGCAGCTCTTCCTTGTCGTACTCGTCCAGATATTTTCCGAGCACGAATGCGGCGCGCTCGGGGTAGTCCATGCCGAGCATCTCCTCCAGCTCCGCACCGCTGACGGCAGGGAAGGTCTCGGGGACGAACAGCCCGCCGTCCGAGGCGATGCCCTTGACGATCGCCTGCGCGCCGGTGACTCTCTCCTCCCCTCTCGTACTGATAAAATTCATAAGTCTTCTCACTTTGCCGCCCTGCGGCGCCCTTTAATTCAAACCGTCCCTTGAAAGGGACGGTCCATGCAATTTGTTTTTGATCAGAGATACTTCTTTGCGAACTCGGGAAGTTCTTCTTCCGCGCAGCTGCAAGTGATGTACAGGGTGAGCGAACGCATGTCCGAGACCTTTTCCATCATATAGAAGAACTGCGCCATGTCCTTGATCGCCTTGCCCGCGATGCGCGCAATGCCGTCCACATAGACATATTCATTGTCATAGCTGCCCGCAATGACGCCCTTGATGAAGCCGCACAGCGCGTCCTCGCCCGCGACGGAATAGTCGCTCGTATCGATGAAGCGGATCTCGCGCCTGAGATCGTACATATACCGCTTGGTATCGGTAATGAAGACCAGGTTTCCCTTTGCTCCCGCAACGGCTTCGTTTGCCGCGTCGATGATGCGCTTGGTTTTACCGCTTCCCTTAGGGCCGCAAATAACCTTTATCATATCTATCCTCCTGACTCGCCCGCAGGCGAACATATTCTGTATCTTTATAATAACAAGTTTTTATGGACTTTTCAAGGGATTTTTGAAAATTCCCCGAAAAAATTTACTTAAGCTGCGTTAAAAATGCGTCGATGCGCTCCAAGCCCTCCATCATGTCCTCCATGGACAGCGAATAGGAGAGGCGCACGCAGTCGTCCGCACCGAAGGGACCGCCCGGAACGACGGCGACCTTCTTCTCTTCGAGCAGCGCGTCCGCAAAGTCCGCGGCATTTGCAATCGTCCGCTCGCCCAGCTTCTTGCCGAACGCGCCCGAGACGACGAGCATGATATAGAACGCACCGTCGGGGACGATGCAGTAGGCGTCCTTCATCTTTCCGATGCGCGCGATCGCCGCCGCCCTGCGCTCGGCAAAGCGGGCGACCATCGCCTCGACGCATTCCTCGGGAGAGCCCAGCGCCGTGATCGTCGCATACTGCGCGATAGAGCAGGCGTTGCTGGTGGCGTGGCTCTGGAAGGAATCGATCGCCTTGGCGATCGCCTTGGGCGCGGCGAGATAGCCGATGCGCCAGCCCGTCATCGAATAGGTCTTGGAGACGCCGTTGACGGTGATCGTGTGCTCGTACATTGCATCGGAGACCTTCGCCATCGAGAAGGGCTTGACGTCCGTGTAGACAAGGCGCTCATAGATCTCGTCCGACAGCACATAGATGCCGTGCTTTTCGCAGACGGCGCCGAGCGCGCGCACTTCCGCTTCGGAATAGACGGCGCCCGTCGGGTTGCAGGGCGAATTGAAGATGAGCATCTTGGTCCTGGGCGTGATCGCCGCCTCAAGCTGCTCGGGCGTGATCTTGAACTTGTTCTCCTTTGTGCCCTCGACGTACACGGGCACGCCGCCGCACGTCTTGACGACTTCGGGATAGGTCAGCCAGTAGGGCGCGGGGATGATGACCTCATCCCCCTCGTCCACCAGGGCATAGCATACGTTGAAGATGGAATGCTTGGCGCCGTTGGATACGATGATCTGCGAAGGCTCGTACGCCAGCCCGTTGTCGCGGGCAAACTTCTCGCAGATCGCCTTGCGCAGCTCGGGAAGCCCCGAGGAAGGCGTGTACTTGGTCTTGCCCGCCCTGAGCGCCTCGATCCCCGCCTCGACGATGTGTGCGGGCGTGGGGAAGTCGGGCTCGCCGACGCCGAAGTTGACGACGTATTCGCCCCCTGCCTTCATCGCCTTCGCCTTTGCGCTGATGGCGAGCGTCTGGGAGGGAGAGATGGTGCGGATCCTCTTTGCCAAAATTTCCATATGTGTACCTCGTAAAAAAGTTTCGTGCGAAAAATGTAATGTGCGGCGCTATTCGTCCGCGCTCGCCGCAAGGCGGCGCTCCGTCTCGGCGCGGGCAAGAGCGTCGATCATCTCGTCCAGATCGCCCGCGAGAAAGTTCTGCATGTTGTGCAGGCTCAGCCCGATGCGATGGTCGGTGATGCGGTCCTGCGGGAAGTTGTAGGTACGGATGCGCTCGCTGCGATCGCCCGTCCCGACAAGACTCCTCCTGTCCGCCGCCTCCTTGCTCGCCGCGCGGGAGTTATAGTAATCGTACAGCCTGCTGCGAAGCACGCGGTACGCCTTTTCCTTATTCTTGAGCTGACTGCGCTCGTCCTGACAGGTCACGACGATGCCCGTCGGATAGTGCGTCAGGCGGATCGCCGTCTCCGTCTTGTTGACCTTCTGCCCGCCCGCACCCGACGAGCGGAACAGATCGACGCGGACGTCCTTGTCATCGATGGTCACGTCCACATCCTCCGCTTCGGGCAGCACCGCGACGGTGACCGTGGAAGTGTGAATGCGCCCCTGCGACTCCGTCTCCGGCACGCGCTGGACGCGGTGAACGCCGCTTTCGAATTTGAGGCGGGAATAGGCGCCCTTGCCGTCAATATTGACGATCGCCTCTTTGACGCCGCCGAGCTCCGTCATGTTCAAATCGACCGTCTCCCAGGAGAAGCGGTGCTTTTCGCAGTAGCTCTGGTACATGCGGTACAGTTCGTAGGCAAAGAGCGCCGCCTCCTCGCCGCCCGCGCCCGCCCTGATCTCGAGGGTACATCCCCTCTCGTCGTTGCGGTCCTTGGGCAGCAGCAGCGTCTTGAGCGTTTTTTCCGTCTCGGCGAGCTGTTCGCGGCAGGACTGCGCCTCCTCGAGCAGCATGTCCCGCATCTCGCCCGTCTCCTTCTCCGCCTCCGCGAGGGCGGCGTTCATCTCGCACTCCGTCCTGCGGTAGGCGCGGTAGGTCTGTACGAGTTCTTCCGTCTCGGCGTGTTCGCGCGAGAGCTTTGTATATAACTGCATGTCCGCGAGCGTCTCGGGGCGGGAGAGCAGCTCCCCCAGCTCGTCGTAGCGCGCGGCAATGGCGTCAAGTTTTGCAAACATGGTCAGAATCCGATCTTGACGATGCGTTCCACGCCGGCGTCGTCGCGCACGACCATCGCAAAATCGCAGCGGGCGGTCTCGCGGAAGATGCGGATGATCTCCTGCGCCTGTCCCTCGCCGCACTCCATGATGCACATGCCCCCGCGCACGATATAGCGGCGGATGCGCTCGGCGATGCGCCGGTAGAAATCCAGCCCGTCCTCGCCGCCGTCCAGGGCGATGCGCGGCTCGAAGTCGCGCACTTCCTGATCGAGCGAGACGATCTCCCCGCTCTTGATATAGGGCGGATTGGCGGTGATGAGGTCAAATTTCCCGCGGATGCCGTCAAAGAGGTCGGCCTTGACAAAGGTGACGCTCGCCTGATTGATGCGTGCGTTCTCGCGCGCCACTTCGAGGGCATCCTCGGAGATATCCGCACCGACGATGGTGACGTTCTTTTTCTTTGCCGCCTCGACCGCGACCGCAACGGCGATCGCGCCGCTGCCCGTGCACAGATCGAGCATGCTGTCCCCGTCCTTGAGGGCGGCGAGCGCCTGGCGCACCAGGAGCTCCGTTTCGGGGCGGGGAATGAGCACGCGCTCATCCACCTTGATCTTGCAGCCGCAAAAATCCGTGTCCCCGAAGATATACCAGAGGGGCCTGCCCGTCATGCGCTCATCGAAGATGTTGACGATCTCCCTGCACTCCTTGCGGGAGACGATGCGCTCCTGCGAGAGCGCGCTGCGGGGGATATCCAGCGTGAGACTGACGATCCACTCCGCGTCGGAGGCGTCGATGCCGCGCTTTTCAAAGCGCGATTTCATCGTCTCCAAGAGTTTGCTGAGCTTGGTCTCCGTGACAAAGGAACGCTCGGGGGAGTTTGGATCGTCCTCCATCTCCTTCGCCTTCTTGAATGCGGCGATGGCGCATTCGATCATGGGATCGTCCGGCTCGCGCGTCGTGAGCTTCTGCAGCAGATACCCGGGCGCCTTGAGGGGCAGCACCAGGACGCTGTCCGTCTTGGAAAGAAGGCGCAGCACCTCGTAGGAGATGCCGGCAACGACGGGCAGGAAGATGATCTTGACGATAAAGGAGATGACGGCGTCCGCCCAGCCGATGCCCGTCACCCAATGGAGCGCCGCGAGCGCCCAGTTGACGAGCGCAAAAATGAGAATGGAGACGATCAGCACGAGGAAGATAAAGGTCGTGCCGCAGCGATCGTGCAGGCGGGACGCCTTTTTCACGTTCTCTACCGTGAGCTCGTCGCCGTATTCGTAGCAGTTGATGGTCTTGTGCTCCGCGCCGTGGTACTGATAGGTCTCGCGCAGGGACTTGAACAGCAGCGTAAAGAGGATATAACACAAGAAGATGACGAGGCGGAAGCCGCCGTCGATGAGGTTGTACCAGATGCTCCCCGTACCGCCGATGGCGGGCGCTGCGTCTGCGATGAGCGACGTCAGATAATTGGGCAGGAGCAAAAAGAGCGCGAGCGCGAGCACGACGCCGAGGATGGTGGAGATGACGGACAAAATTTCGCCGACGGAAACTTTGAGCTTTTCCGTCATCCACTTGCTCAGGTTGGAGGGCTCTTCCTCCTCTGTCGTGAACGCAACGTCCGAGGAGCGCATGAGCGCGCCCATGCCCAGCACCAGAGAGGACACAAAGCTGACGACCCCGCGGACAAAGGGCAGGCGCTTCCATTTCGCCTGCTGTTCGGGCGGCGTGAGGCGGATCGCCTCCGTCTGCATTTCGCCGGTGTCGTCACGCACGGCGGTCGCCATGCCGCACTTGCTGCGCATCATGACGCCTTGGATGACGGCCTGCCCGCCGATATGGGTTCGCTGTGTCTTTTTCCTCATAACTGACCCGCCTGCTAAACTGCGCCGGAGCGCTTCCCGCCGTACGCCCTGCGCCCTTTGACGCGGCGTGCGGATGTTCTGAAAATTTTGAAGATAGCAAAACAGCCCCCTGCCGCGGAGCTGTTATGCCGTTCAGATGCCGTATCTTTTCTTGAACTTATCGACGCGGCCACCGGTATCGACGAGCTTCTGTCTCCCCGTGAAGAAGGGATGGCACTTGCTGCAGATATCGACCTTCATTACGTCCACGTCCTTCGTGGTGCCCGTCTTGAACGTCTCGCCGCATGCGCAGACGACGGTCACCTCATGATAGTTGGGATGAATGTCAGGCTTCATTCTTCGTTCACCTCGCTTATAAATGGAAAATACGGCTTTTATTATAGCCCTTTTCCCGCCGTTCGTCAACTGATTTTTCATGCACTTGCCGTTTTTTCTTTGCGCGGAGAGACAATCTTTGCGCGGCTAACGGGGCGTTTTTTTCGACAAAAACCGCAAAAACGGCGCTTTTTTTGCCGAAAAAGCCCGATTCGCGCCCCTTCGCGGGAATTCTGCACGAAATACTTGCAAAAAAAGGCTGGGTGCGATATAATATATATGGGTACTTTCGACGTTCCCGCAAAGAGGTAATCAACTATGAACGTTTGGAAACTCGTCTCCGTCGGCAATCTGGAGCACTGCGAGACGGAAAATCCCGCCCGCGAGGAAGGAAAGGTGCGCGTGCGCGTGACCAAGGTCCTCGTCAACGGAACGGACAGCGCCATCTTCAACGGTACGCTGAAGGTGCGCTGCCCCCTCATTCCGGGGCGGTACGCCGTGGGCATGGTCGCCGAGGACGGCGTGCCCCACCTTCCCAAGGGGACGAGGCTGCTGCTGCATTCCGTCATCGACGCGCCCGATACGGGCACGACGCCCAAGGACTTTACCGAGGACGAATTTTTGCTGTGCGGCAGGACGACAGACGGCTATATGCGCGATCTCATCTCCATCCCGCCCGAGCAATTCACCGTGCTTCCCGATTCCCTGCACGACGAAAACGCGCTGCTCATGCACCACGTCGCCCTTGCCAAGGCGGCGGCGGACAAGCTGGGCGTGGTGAAGGGGCAGCACGTCGCCGTCATCGGCGCAAACCTTCTGGGCATTCTTTTATGCCAGCTGCTCATCTATCAGCAGGCGGCGCCCATCCTCATCGACGCCGAGCCCGAGCGGCTGGAGTTCGCGCGCAGCTGCGGCGTCTACTACACGATCGCAGCGAACGACGCAGAGCTCTTGCAGAAGGTGGCGAGCATCACGGGCGGACGGCTCGTGAGCGGCGCGGTCTACATGACGGCAGCGCTGCGCAACGACGTGAACGCCGCATTCTCCCTGTGCGCGCAACACGCCAACGTCGTGCTGTGCGGCTTCGGCGACGGCATCCGGCTGAGCGCCGCAGTCCCCTTCCGCAAACAGCTCGCCGTCTACTGCGTCTCCCATCGCTCGGACAGTTTAGAGTCCGCGATCAACCTCGCCGTGCGCGGCGCCGTGGACGTCTCCGCGTTCCGCTTCCGCACCGTCAAGGCAGAGGACAGCGCGGGACTTTTGGAGCTCTACCGCGCCGAACCCGAAAGAAAGCTGGGCGAAATCAATCTCGTCTCCCTCTATTAAGGTCTGCAAAGAGCTGCGTGTGCGGCGGACTTTGGTACAAAAAATGAGATACGTATGATAAAATTCATTGCATCCGATCTGGACGGGACGCTGCTCGACGGAGAGCGGAAGCTGCCGGAGGACATCTTCCCCCTCATCCGCAAACTGCAGACGCTGGGCGCCCTGTTTGCGCCGTCCAGCGGGCGGCAGTACGCAAATCTGAAAAAGCTCTTTGCCCCCGTGGCGAACGACGTTCTGTTCATCTGCGAAAACGGCGCGCTCGTCAAGTACCGCGGCAAGACGCTCCACCTGATGCCCATCCGCGATCTGGACGCGCTGGACGCCGTGCGAGAGGTGCGTGCGCTGCCCCACCTCTACCCCATGCTGTGCGGCGCCGACTGTGCCTATATCGAAGACACCGCGATGCCCTTTTTCAAGTACGCGATGCTCTCCTATACCAACTGCAAGAAAGTGGACAATCTGGAGAACGTCATCGGCAAAGAGGACATCTGCAAGATCGCCGTCTATGACGAGATCGCGGCGGCGGAGAACTGCATCAAGGTGCTTCCCCAGCGGCTGCCCAACCTGCGCACCATTCTCTCCGGCTTTGACTGGTGCGACATCTCCTCCCCCGAGGCGAACAAGGGCGAAGCGATCCGCTTCATCCGCAGGGCGTTTTCGTTCGAGCGCGAGGAGTGCGTCGCCTTCGGCGATCACATGAACGACTACGAGATGCTCACCGAATGCGGGCGGGCGTACGTCCCCGAGAACGCCTATCCGCCCCTGAAAAAGCTGGTCGGGCGCACCATTCCCGCCAACACCGAGGGCGGCGTGCTGCAAAAAATCAAGGAAATCATCGAGGAACTGGAAGAAAATACATGAAATACGTCATCGCATCGGACATTCACGGCTCGGCATACTACTGCCGCCTGCTCAAAGAACGCTACCTCGAAGAAAAGGCGGATAAACTCATCCTGCTGGGCGATCTTCTCTACCACGGCGCGCGCAACCCGCTGCCTAAGGAGTACTCGACCCTAGAGACCGCCGCCATTCTCAACTCGCTCAAATCGGACATTCTCTGCGTGCGCGGCAACTGCGATTCGGACGTGGACACGATGGTGCTGGAATTCCCCATCACCGCGCCCTACGCCATTCTGCCCGCCGCAGGCAGGACGCTTTTGCTGACGCACGGGCACAACGAATACGCCGTCCTGAAGGCGGGCGACGTGCTCGTCAACGGGCATTTCCACGTCCCCGCCTGCGAAGTACGCGGGGAATACCTCTATGTCAACTGCGGCTCCGTCTCCATTCCCAAGGAGAACTCGCCCCACTCCTATCTCGTCCTCGAGGACAACACGCTCACCTGGAAGGACATAGAAACGGGCAAGATCTTCAGGAAAGCTCAACTGTAACATGTCATGCAAAAAGCCTTGCGGCGTGTCCGCAAGGCTTTTTCGATTGTAGATTTCTAATAAATTACAGGGGAATGATACGAAGAATTCTGCCGCTCAGGATCATGAGAACAAGGTCAATGACCCAAACAATCCAGCCGCCGAGGAACACGCGGACAATTGCCGCAACGATCTTGCCTTCCTGGATTCTTGTGATGATGCCGCAAATCCATGCCGTAATGGGAATGATCGCGAGAATGATGCTGACCAAACGGCCGAGACCGAAATAATCGCCCTTACTTGCCATATTTTTTCACACTCCTTTCCAAGATTTTGGATACTTCTATTGTATGTGTTTCAGGGAAATTTGTCAAGTCTTTTGCGGAAATTCACAAAAAAAGATTGTTAAGCACTTTTGCACAACAATCTTTTTTGCAATTACAGATCAAATGCGACGGCGGTGATATCGTCCTCGAACGTGCCGCAGAACTCTTTCAATGCCGCCTTGAGCCGCTCGATGAAGCGCTCCGCGTTCTCCGAACGGGACAAAACCTCCTCCACCCGCTCTAAACCGAACTGCTCGCCCTCGGCGTTCTTGCTCTCGGTGACGCCGTCCGTGATGAGCGCGAGAATATCCCCCTCCGCATAGCCGATGACGCGGTCCTCGTATGCAAAATCGGGGATCCAGTTGCTGATGGGCGGGGAGTGCATGACGATCTCGTCGATGCCAAGCGCGCTCTTCAAGAGCATGGGCGCGTTGTGTCCCGCGACGCTGTAGACGATCTCGCGGCGGGCGTTGTCGACGCGCACGGCGACCGCGGTGACGTACGAGCGCTCGTCCAGGTGGAGTTCCTGGAACTTGGCGTTCAGCCCCCTGAGCGCCCTTGCGGGAGAGGGCTCCGCCCTGTCCCAACCCGCCTTGACGAATGCCGAGAGCATGCCCGCGGAGATGCCCTTGCCCGAGACGTCTGCAAGCAGCCCCATCGTCTCGCCGCCCACTTCGTAGACGTCTGGAAGATCGCCGCCGATCTCGCGGCAGGGAATGTACATGAAGGAGTAATGCGTCGCCGCGCTGCTGCTTGCGGGCGGCAGAAGGCGCTGCTGGATATCCTGCGCGGAGTACATCTCGCGCGCGATCTCCGTCTCGTATGCGTCGTCCACGATGCCGAGATACAATTTCCCCAGCGGCGTCACGCGGATGCGGAAGGAGATGTCCCCCTCGCCCCCGCGCACGATGAGTTTTCTGAATGCCCTGCCATCGTTCCTGACGGCGTCCGCAAACAGGGAACGGATGGCGCAATAGGCGCACCGCACCCCCTTGCCGCACACCTCGTCCGAGGCGCAGCCCGTCGTCTCCTTGAGCGTGCCCTTGGAGCGGGACGCGCGGAAACACTCGCGGAAAGCGCGGTTGGTGTAGCGCACCTTCATATTTTTATCCACGACGATCGCCGCCGTCGGGATATTGTCGAGCACTTCCCTGTAAAGGTTCATCCTCTATCCTCGATATAATTTGAGCGCGCCGCTGACGACCCTGGCGTTGAGCGCGCCCTCCTCACAGATCTCGCCGTCGTACTGGACGAAGATATTCCCCTCGCCCTCGATGACCGCCCCGTTGCAGGGAATGTGGTGGGTAATGGGACGGGTCAGAAGTTTTCCGCGCATGAGGCGGATAAGCTCGGGCACGAGCGTTCTCGGGGGCGGGCAGTCCACGATGACCAGCTCCAGCTGCCCGTCGTCGATCACGGCGGGCGGGCAGAGCGGAATGCCGCCGCCCAGCTGCGTCCCGTTGCAGACCGCCGCGATAAGCGCCGTATACTCGCGCGTCTCGCCGTTCACCGTGACGCGCAGCTTTGCGCCGCGGTAGCGAAAAAGGCAGGCGACAAGGGCGCGGAAGTACTTGCCCTTGTTTGTCCCGTGCTTCATGCGCCGGCAGCGGCGCAGGATCTCCACGTCAATGCCCGTGCCCGCAATGTTCATACTCCTGCGCGTGCCGCATTCCATGTAATCAACCGGCCTTGCCGCCCCGTTCAGGTACAGATCGAGCGCCTTGATGCCCCTGGGAATGCCGGCAGCGACCGCGAAGTCGTTCCCCGTACCCGCGGGAATGATGGCAAGCGTGCAGATAGAGGGATCAACGAGCCCGGACAGGACCTCATTGACCGTGCCGTCGCCGCCGATGACGAGGAACTCCGTCCCGCCCGCTTCGGAGAGACTGTGCGCGTACTTGATGGCGGCGCCCGGCTTATCCGTATAGAAGATACGGTACTGTACGCCTGCGGCTTTCAGACGTTCCTCCGTCTTTTCCACCAACTTCCCTGCGCGGCGCGCCTTCCGATTGACGATCACATTGAGCACGGTCTTTTCTCCCCTGTAAATCCGACAAAAAGTCTGCTGAGGTATATTATACAATATTTCCCGCGCGATTGCAATTTTTTTACAAATCTGTTATACTGATTTCAGCAAATTTTTATGGAGTCCGCATGCAACGCATCCTTCCCGAACAACTCAAGGCGCTTGCCGCCGCCCTCGACGCCCCGCTCTATGTGGTGGGCGGGAGCGTGCGCGACTTTTTGGCGGGACACCTCACGGATCGCGCGGACTGGGACCTTGCCTCGCCCGCGTCCGAGGAGGCGCTCGCCCGCGCTGCGGAAGAGGCGGGCTTTCTAGTTCGCGCCGTGTACCGGCATACGGGCACGGTCAAGCTCACAGATAACGAGGGCGTGGGCTATGAGTTCACCCGCTTCCGCTCGGACAAGTATGTGCGCGGCATCCACACGCCCAGCGAGATCACCTTCACGACGGACATCACCCTCGACGCGCGGCGGCGGGACTTCTGCGCCAACGCCGTCTACTATGACGTTGCGGCGGGAAGGTACGTCGACCCGCTGGGCGGCATTCCCGATATCCGCACAAAGATGCTGCGCACCGTCGCCCCTGCGGAGAAGGTGTTCGGCGAGGACGGCCTGCGCCTTCTGCGCCTTGCGCGGCTCGCGGCGCAGACGGGGTTCTCCCCCGATGATGCGTGCCTTGCGGGCGCAAAACTCAACCGCGCGCTCATCCGCGACATTGCGCCCGAGCGCATCTTTGCGGAACTGGAACTTACGCTGCACGCGGACGAGAAGGCGGGCGGCGCGGATGCGCCCTACCGCGGGCTGTGTCTGTTGCGGGAGACGGGCGTTTTGGCCGAAATCATGCCCGAACTTGCCGCGGGCAATCATATGGCGCAGCGGGCGGACTTCCACAATTATGATGTGCTGGAGCACTCCTTCCGCTGTGTGCGCTATGCCCCGCCCGCCATCCGCTGGGCGGCGCTGCTGCACGACGTGGGCAAGCCCGCCTGTATGCTGGAGGACGGCAACTTCCACGACCACCCCGCGCGCGGCGCCGTGATCGCAGCGGACATTCTCACGCGGCTGAAAGCCCCCAAAAAGCTCACCGAGGAGACGGCAAGGCTCGTCGCGCTCCACATGCGGGACTTCAACTTACAGATGAAGGAAAATAAGGTGCGCCGCGAGATCGTCCGCGATTACGCGCTGCTTGAGAAATTGTTCGCGCTCAGACAGGCGGACTTTTCCGCCTGCAAAGATGACCTTTCTCCCGCGCCCGGAGTACAAAAATGGCGCACCGTTCTTGAAAAAATGCGCCAGGAGGGCGTTCCGTTCACCCTGAAATCACTCGCCGTCACGGGCGACGATCTGCGTCAGATGGGCTTTTCGGGCGAACGGGTGGGCGCCATGCTCCGCGAGCTGCTCGATTATTGCACGCAGGACGGGCGGCGCAACCAAAAAGAAGCGCTGCTGCGCCATGCACAAAACTTAAACAAGGAGACTTTATGACCGAACTTCTTTTATATGTGAGCATTAGCTTAAGTGCGCTGTGCCTGCTGCTCGTCGTCATCCTGCTTGCGAAGAGCAAGAGAAGCGGGGAGGGCGCCGTCATGCAGAAACTGGAAAAGCTGGAGGAAAAGACGGACGCCGTCGGCAAACTCGCCGACTACAATGCCCGCTCCTTGGAGCGCATGGACCGCACGACGGAAGCGCACCTCGCGGACATCCGCAACCGCCTTGCGGAGGATTTGAAATACGTCGTGGACGTCAACGCCAAGAATTTGGAGCGCATCCGTCAGACGGTGGACGAGAAACTCACGCACTCCATCGACGGCAAGCTCACCGATTCCTTTGCGCGCATCACCGAGCGGCTGGAGAAGATGTACGAGAGCGTGGGCGAAATGAAGGGGCTCTCCTCCTCCGTCGCCGATATCCGCCGCGTCTTTTCCAACGTCAAACTGCGCGGGACGTGGGGCGAGGCGCAGCTGGACACCATCCTCGCGCAGATGCTCGCGCCCGACCAGTACATCCGCAGCGTCAAACTCAATCCCCTTGACAACTCGCTCGTGGACTTCGTCATCGTGCTGCCCGCCAAGGACGGCGCGGTGTATCTGCCCGTGGACAGCAAGTTCCCCGTGGAGGAATTCGAGCGGCTGGTCGCCGCCTCCGAGCGCGGGGACAAGGAGAGCGAGGAGCGCGCCCGCAAGAACCTGGAGCGCGCCGTCAAACTGCAGGCGGACTCCATCGCCAGAAAGTACATTCACCCGCCCGTCACGACCGACTTCGGCGTCATGTACCTGCCCAGCGAGGGGCTGTATGCCGAGGTCGTGCGCACGCCCGGTATGTCCGACTGGCTGCGCGCGCACCGCGTGCTCGCCGTGGGGCCGACCAACTTCGGAGCGCTCCTCTCCACCTTGCAGACGGGCTTCCGCACCGCGGCGATCGAGAAGCGCTCAGGCGAACTGCGGGACATGCTCGACTCCTTCCGCGCCGACTTTGCGAAGTTTGCAGAGCTGCTCGAAAAGACGCGCCGCAAGCTGCAGGAGGCGCAGGACACCGTGGAGAGCGCCGAAAAGCGCACGGGCACGATCGGCAGGAAGCTGGATTCCTTCCGCGGCCTTGGCGGCACGCTCCCGCCCGCCGACGACGAAACGTAAGCGCGCCTGCCGATGCCGGACGTTTCACGTCGCCCGCGCAACCGACAATATGACCGCTTTCGCCGCGCCGCAGACGCCCACGTCTGCGGCGCGGCGTTTTTTCCGCAAGATCTCCCACGATTTTCACGCAGCGGGCGGCGGGATTTACTTGCTTTTTTTATGCCGCGCCTATATAATGGAGCACATGAACCTGAGTAAATTGACGGAAAGCTTCCCTTTCCCCACGACCTTTGACGATTTTTCCGCCCCGCGCAACGTGCAGAGCTGCTTTGTGCGCACGCTGGACAATGCCACGCTCATTGAAAGCGGCGGCAGATTCAAGCGTTTTGCCGCGCCCTGCGAGCGCATCCTCATTCTCAAGGGAAACGGTCATTTCAAATACAAGCGCGGCGAGCTCCCCTTTTCCGAGGGCGAGGCGTTTGCTGCCGAGGGCCTCGAAGAGTATGACTTCTACGGGGAAGGCACCTTCCTCATCGTAAAAGTGTAGGCGGGAGGCAGACATGCAGCAGCAATCCGGGCATGTGCGCCCCTCCGCCGCGCCGCCAACATGGCAGTACATTCCGCCGCAGTCCGAGCCGCCCGCCCAGGGGCCCAAACAGCCCAAGACGCCGACGCCGCGCAGGCAGCTTTTGTGGTATCTTCTCTCCTTTGCGCTGGGCGTTCTGCTCACCGTTGCCGTCGTCGCGATCGTCATTTCCGGTATTCTGGGCGGCTCCGCCCGCAGCGCGCTCGCCTCGCTCGGGATAGACGCCGAGGACATTTTATCGGAGGAATACCTCGACCGTCCCGCACTCGAGGTGATGGACGAGGTACTCGCCGACCTTCAGGCGCTCTCCGACCCGGACAGCGTCAGCCTTGCGACCCTCTCTAAGTACTCGCCCGCCGTGGAAGAGATCGCCGAGACGATGAGCGTGCAATTTGCCGAGCTGGGCGTGCGCATGGACAGCGACACCCTGCTCTCCACGCCTTTGGGAAGCCTTGGGGAACTCCTGCAGGAGAGCGTCCGCGGCGCGGAACTGGGGACGGCGCTGGGCATCAACTCGCTCTCCGACCCCATTTTAATCGAGCTCTGCTACGGACAGGCGGGCGAGGACTACGTCATCATCAACGGCAGGATCGTCATGAACGCAGGAAAGCGCGCAACGACGGTGGGCGATCTGACCGATGGTGCAACCTCGCTTTTGCAGGAACTGTATGTGGAGACGGCGTTCGGCGTGAGCGCCTCCTCCAACGAGACGCTGCGCTTTTTGGCCTATGGCAGAGAGGGCGAGCAGTATGTCATCGAAAACGGCGCCGTGCGCATGCTCTCCGACCCCGTGACAGGCATTGCCTATGAAAAGCGGACGCTGGGCGACCTCGCAGACAACTCCATCTATGACGGCGTGACCATTGACTACGGCGGGACGCAGACGGCACTTGCCGACCTGCCCGTCGGCGCAACGGCGGACACGGCACTTCTCTCCGCCCTCGCCGACGAGCCTCTATGCGCCCTTCCCGCGGCGCTCGGCACGCTCACGCTCGCGCAGGTACTGCCCGAAAGCGCGCTGTTTGCCCCCGTGCAGGACACCGCGCTCGAGGCCCTTTCGGACGATACGCTCTCCGCGCTCACGGTCGGCAGTCTGTGCGAAACGCCGCTGCCCGAAGCGCTTGCCGCCGCGCCGCTCTCCGACTGGGCGGATGCACTCAATGATCTCTCCCTTGCCGATCTCCTCGGCGAGGAGGCCATGGAAAGCCGCGTCCTGCGCGCCCTGGAGGGAGCGACCTTCGGGGAACTGCCCGCGCGCATCGCCGCGCTGACCGTCTCCGACGTGTTCGGCGACGTCATGTACAGCTACTGTGCCCCCGCAATGAACGGCGGACGGAAATATGCGGAGATGATCGCCTCCTACGACCCTGCGGCAGATCCTGCGACGGGCGCGCCCGATTCGCTGCGCCCCACATTACTCGCGGCAGACGATCTTGCCGTCTCCGAGCAAAACGACAGACTGATCGCGACCTGGACGCAGGAGGGCGAAAGATGCACCGCCGAGGTCGAGCGCTGCCTGACAGGGACGTGGTATCTGCTCCTTGGCGAGGAGGCGGACACGCCCCTCTCCGCGCTCGCCGGGGCGATTCGCGCCGCAGACGACGCGCTGCATGAAATGCCCCTTTGGGAGCTGTACCTGCACGGCGTCATCGACGAAAATCCCTACGCCGTCCTGCCCGAGGCGTATCCCGCAGACGGCATCATCTATGAAAACCTCAACGAGTTCACCCTCGAAGGGTTGCTCGGCTATACGAAGTACCTGCTGACTGCGCTCTCCTGAGCGAAAACGCGGAAAATCATAGAAAAAATCGGCGCGCATGCGCGAAAAATCCGTTGACTTGCGCGCGAAAATATTGTACAATACAAAAGCGGACGAAAATCGTCCGCTTTTTACCTTGCATATCGGGAAGATATGCCGAATAAGACCGGGAGGTGAAACAAAAATGCAGAAGTACGAGATGCTCATTCTTCTTCGCAGCGACATGGAAGAAGAGGCGAGAGAGGCGGAACTCAAGAAGTACGCCGATATCGTCACGACGATGGGCGGCTCCGTCGAGGCTATGGACAAGTGGGGCGTCAAGAAGACGCAGTACCCCATCGCGTTCAAGACGGATGCCTTCTACGCACTTATGACGTTCCATGCGGACGGCGCAGCGGTGAAAGAACTTGACCGTGTTGCCGGCATTTCCGACGACGTCTTAAGACGCATGATCACGAAAGTCGAGGAAAAGTAAGATGACAAAGGTGTTATTGATCGGAAATCTGACGCGCGATCCGGAACTTACGGAGACCGCCGGCGGCGTTTCCGTATGCCGCTTCGGCGTTGCCGTCAACCGCTATTCCGGACAGGAGGAGCGCCAGACGGACTTCTACAACGTGACGGCATGGCGCCGCCTCGGCGAGACCGTCGCGCGCTACACCAAGAAGGGTCACAAGATCGCCGTCTACGGGGATCTTCAGATCCGCCAGTACGAGGGCAACGACGGCGTGCGCCGCACGTCGGTCGACGTCGTCGCACAGGACGTGGAATTCCTCACCCCCAAGCAGCAGAGCGGGGATGACTTTTACAGTGCGCCCGCTGCGAACCCCCAGAGTGCGGCTCCCAGGAAGAAGCCCGCGCTCGAAGCCTTTGACGACGACGGGGACATCCCCTTCTGAGAGGCTGAAATATTATAAGGAGAATTGAGATGGAAGAGAATACGGTTGTGACGGAGACCGCTGCTGCCGAGACTGCAGCCCCCGAGACCCGCGAAGCAGCGCCCGCTGCACGCGAAGGCCGCGAGCGTCCCGCCAAGAAAAACTATAAGCGTCAGAATTATAAGAAGGTCTGCCTCTTCTGCCAGGAAAAGAGCACGATCGACTATAAGGAGACGAACAAGCTCCGCAAGTTCATCAGCGAGGGCGGCAAGATCCTGCCCCGCCGCATGACCGGTACGTGCGCAAAGCACCAGCGCGAGCTCGCCGTTGCCATCAAGCGCGCGCGCATTGCGGCGCTCCTGCCCTTCAAGGCTGACTAAGGCAACTCAGAAATCAAAAGCTCCCCCTCGGGGAGCTTTTTTCGTGGCTTTTTGCCTATAACACATAAAGCAACTTGACATGCGCCGCCGCGCGGTTGCGCGGCGGCGCATAAGTACACAACGTATGCAAAAATGACGCCGTTTTTTATCATATGCGCCGCGGGACGACTGTCCCGCGGCGCACATGTTATTCGGTGCGCTCCCAGACGTTGGAGCCAAGGCGAAGTAATTCCGCATTGCGGGCGGGGTCGCTGACGTCGATCGCAAGCCAGCCCTGCCACGTATCCTCACACCAGCCCTGCGTCTGTGCAAACGTCACGCGCTCCAACGCATAGCAGCCATCAAAGGCGTTCTGCCCGATCGTGCGCACGCCGCCGGAAATGGTGATCTGCGTCAGGTCCGTGCACCAATGGAAGGCGAGCATTCCGATCAGAGTAACGCTCTCGGGGATGACGATCTCCGTCAGGCGGAAGCAGTTCTCGAACGCGCTTTCCCCGATCACGACAAGCCCTTCGGGCAGTACAATGCTTGTGAGCGCGCTGCACTCCCGAAATGCCCCGCCGGCAATCGTGCGCGTGCCCTCCCGAACGACAAATTCGCCCGAAACTTCGTCCGCATTCACTTTGAGCAGATGGTTGCCCAGATAGAGCGCGCCGTCCTCCCAGTTGCTCTCGTCGTTCCAGTACGCCGTATCTTCAAATGCCAGGCCGTCGAGAGAGGTCACACCGTCCGGCAGCCCGATCTCTGCGAGTTGAAAACAGTCCGTAAACGCATATCCGCCGATCGTCGTGACGCTCTCAGGAATGGCGACGGAAGGCAATTTTTCGCAATACGCGAAGGCATACAGTTCGATGGTCGTCAGCCCATACCCGAGTGAAAGTTCTTTGAGCTCCGAGCAGCCCGAAAATGCATCCTTACGGATGCGGTTCACACTGTCCGGAATGGTGACGCTGACAAGGTCGGTACAGCCCTTAAATTGATTCCATCCGATCTCTTCGATCCCGCCGGGGATGACGAGCTCGGTCAACGGCTGCCCGTTGAGATAGAGGTGATGCGCATAGTTCAGCGGATTGGAATCGACGAGATCAAAGGAGATTTTACACCATGCCGCAAGATCGCTGATGCTTACCTTTTCCAGTGCCGTACAGCCTGTGAACGCAAAATCGTCGACGGCCGTAACGCCGCTGCCCATCGCAATCTCGGTCAGACCCGTACAGCCTTCAAACGCAAAATAACCGATGCTCTCGACGCTGTCCGGGATCGTGACGGACGTGAGCGCAGTGCAACCGGAAAACGCGTAATCGCTGATAGTCCACGTGCCGTCGCGGATGACGCACGCCCCGGAGAGGGTATCCGGATCCGCCTGCAGCAGATGCTCCCCGACATAGAATACGCCGTTCTCCCAATTGCTTTCATCGTTGAAAAGGGGCGTATGTTCAAAGGCTGAGCCGTCGATCGCCGTCAGGCTGTCAGGGAGCTCGATCTCCGTCAGCGCGGTATTGGCGAATGCGCCCCGGCTGATTTGCGTCACGCCATTGCCGATCGTCACATGCCTGAGGTTGGTGCAACCGGCAAACGCATACGAGCCGATGGTCTCCACCGTGTCGGGAATGATCACGCTCGTGATCGAGGTATTTTCCGAAAATACATTGGTGACGATCCCCGTGATCTGCAATCCCCCATAGGTCATCGGAATGACGATCTCGGTATCCGTACATGTCCCGAGACCGCTAATCGTCCCGTTAAGCGGGTCAAACAACAGCCCCTGCGAAGCATGTTCCTCAAAAAATGCGGGGCTGTAGGAGCCGCACACGGTGCAGGTATCGCCCGCGTACTCGTGCGAAAGGGTGCGCACTGCCTGCTGCTCCTCGTACCCGCAGGCGGTGCATGTATGTGCCCGCAAGCCCTGCCGCGTGCAGGTCGCCGCCCGAATCTGCGTCCAGTCGCCGTATGTATGTTTCTCCTGTCCGCTGACGGCATCCGCATGGGAACAGGTCGCCCTGTGCCAGTGCGAGGTGGTATCAAACGTCCAGTCGGAGGCAAACGTGTGCGTATGCGGCACTTCCGGCGTGTCGGGCTCCTCGCCTCCGGGCGTTGTGGGGTTCTCTCCACCGGGCGTTGTGGGCGTCTCATCGTCGCCGGGCGTGACGACGGGATCGCTGTCTGCGGTCGGCGTCTCGGTGCATGCCGCAAAGCTGAACGCGCAGGAGAGCGCCATGACCGCGGCAAGCAGCATGACAAGAATTTTTTGCTTCATAATCTGCTCCTCCGTTTGCAGGGCGTAAAAAAAGCGTGCTCCCAATCGGAAACACGCCCTGCATGTAGTATCTCCGATTGTTGGCACAAAACTTTCCAAGTAACGGAAAATAGAGATACGAGATGCCCCTTCGTATCCATTACTTGGACAATTTAGTTTTGTGCCATACTTAGTATAGCACACTTACAGACAGTTTGCAAGTACCCCGCGGCAAAATTTTTTGCGGAAGATAAAACATACGCCGACGCGGTAGCACTGTATGCGCCGCCGCGCAGCTGCGCGGCGGCGCATAAGTACACAACGTATGCTAAAATCGCACCATTTTTTATGGCATGCGCCGCGGGACAACTGTCCCGCGGCGCATGTGCACTTCATTCAAATCAATCAAAAAATTCTTCGTAGACCGCCTTTAAGGTGCGCTCGTAATTTTCGTTGTCCACGCCGACGATGATGTTCAGCTCGGAGGAGCCCTGGTCGATCATTCTGACGTTCACCCCTGCGCGCGCGATCGCCTCGAACAGGCGGGCGCTGACGCCGACGCTGCGCGTCATACCGTGACCGACGACCGCAATGAGCGCGATATCGTTGATGACTCGCAGGCTGTCCGGATTGACCGCCTCTCTGATCTCATCACACATCTCTTCCAATAGACCGCCTTTCAGTTCGGCGCTGTCGATGACAAAGGACATGGTATCAATGCCCGTGGGAATGTGTTCGAAGGAGATACCGTGCTTCATAAAGACGGCGAGCGTGCGGTAGGTGAAGCCGATCTCCTCGTTCATGAGCGATTTTTCCAGGAAGATGACGGTGAAATTTTTCTTGCCCGCGATGCCCGTGACCCGACGCCCGCTGTATGTATAGCGGGAAGTGGGCAGGATCTCCGTCCCCTCGTCCTCGGGACGGAAGGTGTTCTTGATGCGGATGGGGATATCCACCTCGCGCACGGGGAAGATGGACTCGCTGTGCAGCACGTTTGCGCCCATGTAGGAGAGCTCGCGCAGCTCCTTGTAGGAGAGGGAGCGGATGGGCGCGGGATTTTCTACAATCCTGGGATCGCACGCCAGAAATCCGCTGACGTCCGTCCAGTTTTCGTACAGGTCCGCACCCGCCGCCCGCGCGACGATGGCGCCCGAAATGTCGCTGCCGCCGCGGGAAAAGGTCTTGACCCTGCCGTTTGCGTCCTCGCCGTAAAAACCCGTGACCAGCGCGCGCTTCTTGCCCTTGAGTGCCTCCGCAAGCAACGCGTAGGTGCGCTTGTTGTCCAGCTTTCCGTCGGGACCGAACTTGACGACGTCGCGCGCGTCGATGAAGGGAATGCCGAGAAGCTCCGCCATGACCCGCCCGGAGAGGTACTCCCCGCGCGATGCGCAAAAGTCGGGCGATGCCTCTTTGACGATTGCCTCCCCCGTCTCGGCGAGGATGGCGTCGATATCCATATCCAGCTTGAGTTCTGAGACGATGCCGCGGAAGCGCTCGCAGATCTTTTCGAACGCGGCGCCCGTCTCGCCGCTGACGACGACGTTATCGTACGTTTCATATAAAAGATCGGTGACCTTGATATCGCCGCCGAAGCGCTTGCCGGGCGCGGACACCACCACATAGCGGCGCGCGGGGTCGCTCTCGATGATGCTCTTGACGCGGAGCATCGTGATGCCGTCCGCCATGGATGTGCCGCCGAATTTACAAACTTTAATCATAGCTGATCTCTCTGCCTTCCAGATAATATCTCTTTTCCTTGCTCATGCCGAGCGAAAATGCCTTCTTGGGGAGCAGCGCGCCGCCCTTTAAGGCGGGGAAGAAGTCCTCTTTGTCCATCGCGGTCAATAAGATGCCCGCGCAGTCCTCCTCCGCGGCACACGATTGCAGGCGCTTTGTCCCGTGCACATAGTCGATGCGCCCGCCGCCCGCACGGACAAACTTCTCGCACAGCTCGTCTGCAATGCGCACGCCCGCGATGCCCGCAGGCAGCCCCGTGATGACGTTGCCCTCCCGCTTGCATTTGACGCTGCGCATGACAAAGTCGCAGAACGCCTCCGTCTCCACGTCCTTCACGAGGCGGTGGATGGGATGAAACACGACGGCGGGATCGCAGATATTGACCATCTCGACGAGGGTAAAGCGCGCGGGATGGTTTGCAAGTTCCTCCTGCCGCAGCGCGGGTTTTAACTCCTCCCAGTACTGCTTTGCCGCGGCGACGGCGTGGTTGCCGTCTGCGACCGCGAACATGGGATCGCCCTTGGTGTACAGATAGTTAATAACGTCCGCCGCAATGTAGTCGGGGACGAACCAGCCCGTCAGATGCCCGCCGCCCTCCATGAGGTCAAAGTCATAGAGCTGTTCGAGCTCCTCGCGCAGCAGGTCCTTGACCGCCCTGTCCTTTTTATCGCGGTAAAAGAGGATGGTGTGCGGGAATTCCAGCGGCGTCGCCCTGCGCTCGGCGACGCGGACGGTGAGGCGGCTCGGAATGACCTGCTCGGACGCGCGGATGGGCGCAGAGACGCCTGCATCAAGACTGAATTGCTCCAGGTCGATGCAGACGAGAATGCCCCGCCGCACGCCCGTGCGGGTGGTGCGCTCGGTAAAGACGAGCCCGCGCGTCAGCTTGCTGAGCGTGTCGTTTTCCAAAGCGGCGTACATGGCGGCGCGTTCGGCTTCGATGCGCGCCGCGTCGTCCTCGCCCAGGTCGATCTCCGGAAGAATAAAGTTGAGCGTAGAGGGCGCGTCCCCGACGCAGCGCTCTACGCGTTTCCAGTATTCGCGATCGGAGGTAAACTGGTCGCGGGCGATGACCGCCCACGTTTCAAACCCTTCCCGCGGGATGAGAACGCGGGGGATACGCAGACATGACTTCATATGGCGTTGATGACGATGACCGCGGCGACCGCAAGCACGATGGCGAGTAGCTTGAGGGGCACGTTATGCGTAAATAATTTGCCGAGAAAAGACCAGAATTTCATGCTTTTTTGCCCCCGCTGTTAAATTCCTTCCAGTAGTAGTCCTTGAGATACTTTTTCAGGCTCTCCGAATCGACGTAACGGGTGATCTCGCCGCGCTTGACGTAGGAGACGATGCCCGTCTCCTCGGAGACGATGATCGTGGAGACGTCCGCGACCTCGGTCACGCCGATGCCCGCGCGGTGGCGGGTGCCGTAATCCTTGGGGAAGTCCTTCTGCGTGAGCGGCAGGAAGCACCCCGCCGCCTGAATTTTATCGCCGTAGATGACCATGGCGCCGTCGTGCAGGGGCGCCTTGGGAATAAAGATGCCCTCGATGAGCTGATTGGAGATGTTGGCGTTGAGCGTGACGCCGCTGTCGATGATCTCCTTGGGCAGATTGCCGTTGGAGAGCACGATGAGCGCGCCCGTGTTGCTCTTGGAAAGGCTCTGCACCGCCTTAACGATGCCCGAGATATACTCGTCCGCGCGCGCACTGACGGCGTTGTTCTTTGCCGCCTGTGCCCCCTGGACGGGATGCACGCGCTTGCCCGCAACGTTCCAGACCGAGCGCTTGATCTCCACGCTGAAGAGCAGCAGAAAGAACAGCGACATGAGCATGACGAAGATATAGAACAGATCCGCCGTGAGATGCTCGGAAAAGAGCGTGATCGCGCCCGTGCAGACGAGCAGGAACACATAGAGCGCAATGAGCTTTTTGGCATTATTTTCGTACAGCGTTTTGAGCACGAAGTAGATGAGCAGGAACAAAAAGACCGCTTCGATGACGATGATCCAGTTGCCCGCAAAGTTTGAAAAGATGCCCCGGATGCCCTCCCAGACCTGCTGAGGCGTACGCATCTGCCGTTCCCTCCTTTTCGCCGCGCGCGGCGGCGACTCCTTTCTTCCCTATTATACTTTTTTTCGCAAAAAATGCAACGCGTTTCCCTGAAAAAATCGCCTTACGCGTAAAATATTTTCGCGATCGCGTCAAAAAGTGCGCCTGTTTTGGCAAATTTCCCGCTCTTGGCGCCCGAGGAGAGCGCATAGAGCTGTTCGTACAGCGTCCGCACGCGCTCCCGCCCCAGCCGCGCCGCCGTCTGCCTGTTCCTCTGTACGGCGTACGGCTTGACGCCCAGCGTCTTGGAAAGCTCCGCATCCGAGGCGGCGGAGACAGAGACTTCATACAGCGTGCGGAAGTGCCCCGTCAGCGCCGAAAGGCAGGCGTGCTCATCGTACCCCTTCTGAAGAAGATCGGAGAGAATCTCCATGAAGCGGGCATAGTTTTTCCCCGATGCCGCCTGCGTCAGTTCGTAGATCTTGTACTCGGTATCCTTGGCGACGTACGCCTCCACGGCGTCCCGCCCGATGCGCGCCCCCTCGCCGAGCACGAGCGCAAGTTTTTCCGTCTCCAGCTTCATGCGCGCGGCGTCGCGGTTGCAGAAGCGCACCATGAGGGAGGCGGCATCGCCGTCCATCGCAAGCCCCTTGCGCTTCGCCACGCCGAATACCCAGCGCGCGAGCATCTCCTCGTCCTCCCGTCCGCAGTCCACATAGGTCACGCCCGCCTTTTTTCTGAGGTCGGCGGCGCCCGTCTTTTTGCCCGCGTTGACGATGGCAAAGACGGTCGTGGGATTGGGCGAGGCGCAGTACGCCTTGAAGTGCGTCTCCCACTCCTTTTCGCTCGGGTAGAACTCATACGCGCGCACCAGCCGCTTTTCGTCCAGAAAGGGCAGCGTCTCCAGCGCGCGCACGAGTGAGGGAAGGTCGCCCTTGAGGGCGTCCCCTTCATAGCGCACGTCGTTGAGGGCGGGATTGGCGATCCGGCACGCGGCGCGGATGCTCTCCACGGCGTGATCGCGGAAGTAACTCTCCTCCCCCTCGACAAGGTAGACGGGCGCAACGCCCTCTTTGAGTGATTTTGCAAGCTCAACAAACTTCATAGTACCCTGATTATACCATCTTTGAGCAGGTATTTCAAGCGCGTTTCGCACGTTTGCACCGATAAATCGGCGAAAAGCACCGGATCGCCCTCAAAGGCAAACTCCACGGCGACACCCTCCGCCGTGAGCGCCAGCCTGTCCGCGCCCTCGTAGACAAAGCGCATGCCGCCCAGCTCGATGCGGTCGGCGCGCACGATATGCGTCTCCCGCAGCCCCGTCTCCACCTCCTCATAGGTGTAGATGACGTCCGCGGGCAGGAACGCCGCGACGTTGACGGCGCTCGCCCCGTCCGAGGAGAGGACGATGACCGCGTCCAGTTGCCCGCCGTAGGTGCGGTCGAGGAAGTCCTCGCAGGTCGCGAGCGAGACGTCGCCGTCCACGAGGAGCACCGCGCGTCCTCCCTCGCGCACGAGGGCGCAGTCCCCGCCCGAATACCCCGTGACGTCGATGCGACAGCCCGAAAAGACGATATTCTCCGCGCACACGACAAGCGCAAAGGAGGCGGCGAGCGCGGCGGTCAGCAACCCGCGCGCGAGCGCAGAAAGGCGCGCCCTGCCGCTCAAAGTGACCATGCCCGCAAACCAGACGATGCCGCCCGCGCCGAGCGCGAACCCCGCGAGCACGGCGGAGAAGTCTGCCGAGGAAAAGCAAAACAAAAAGGCGGACAGCAGCCCCTCCGGCAGCGCCAGCAGGACGGGCGCAGCGGCGGGGAAAAGCGCGGACAAGAACCCGCAGACGATGAGGGGCAGAAAGAGTACGGGCAGCGCGGGAATGACGACGAGGTTGAGCAGCGTCCCCCAGACGGAGAAATAGCCGAACGCCTCCATCATCAGGGGAAAGGTGAAGATCTGCACCGCGGCGCTCGAGGCGAGCGCGTCCGCCAGCCGCGCGGGGAAGAAGATGCGCCCGATATGCAGCTTTTTCAGTCCGCGCGAAAAGGAGCCGGAGAAGAGCGACAGCCCTGAGACCGCGCCGTAGGAGAGCTGAAAGCTGACCGAGAGCAGCTTGGCGGGAGAGAGGAGCAGCGTGAGGACGACGGCAAAGCTCAGAGAGGACAAAAGATCGTACTTCGCGCCGCGAAAGCGCATGACGCCCGCGACGGCGCACATGATGAGGGCGCGTACGCTGGACACCGTGAACGCACACAGCGCGCAGTACCCCGCCGCCAGACAGAGCGCGGGGACAAAGGACCACCGCCGAAGGAGCGGACGCAGGCAGAGCGTCACGGCGCCGTACAGGATGCCGATATGCAAGCCCGAGACAGCAAAGACGTGCGCGATTCCGCCCGTGCGCGTCTCGTCCAGCAGTCCCCCGTCGATGCCCGCGGAATTGCCCGTCAGCAGCGCGTAGGCGATGCCCGCGCAGTCGCGGTCCATCTCCGCAAACAGCACGTCATAGAGCGCCGCGTTGGCGCGAAGGAAGAGATTGCCCGATTTCCCCGTGACCTCGCAGGCGGCGGGCGAAGCGGTATAGCGCAGGTCGGAAGCGAGATCGGACACCCTTCCGCCCGCCGATGGCAACAAATTCCGGGATACGTTCGCCGAAAATGTGACCACGTCCCCGGGGCGCACGTTCTCCGAGGGGAGGGTTACGCGCATGTTGCCGCCCTGCGAAGCGCCGTCAAAGGAGAGGTCAGAGAGCGTCGCCACACAGTAGCCGTTGTACACGGAGACCGTCTGCGCCGTACCCGTCACCGTGTACTCCCCCTCCCGGGCGCCCGACGTAAAATTGGAACACGCGAAGGAAAACAGCCCCGCGCCCAGCCCTGCGGCGACGGTGAACAAGGCGACAACCGCCAGAACGCGCCGCCATGCAAAGGGCGGCGCGAGCAGCAGCAAAAACAGCGCAAAGACAAGGGCATCCGCGGGACGCACGCCCACAGATGCCCGATAGCTCAGATAGATGCCGCAGATCAGCCCGACGGCAAGCACGAGGAAAGGGCGCAGATTGAGCCGAGGCAGGCTCTTTTCTCTTGCGCGCTCCTCCATGGCTCCCCTCCCGGCTTCTTTGGTATTTACAATTTTTCAAACACGGGGATGACCTCAAGCGGCGCGGCAACTGTTACCTTTTGTCCGCCCGCGAGCACCTCGCCCGTCGCCATATTTTTCCACTCGCCCGCAGGCAGGTAGACTTCCCGCTCCGTCATGCCCGCGTACAGCACGGGCGCGACGAGGTAGCGGCTGCCGAACATGTACTGCTCGTCCGTCTCCCAGCACGCGGGATCGTCGGGGAACTCGTAGAACATGGCGCGCATGACGGGAGAGCCGTTCTCGCTCGCCTCGCGCATGACCTGCTTTAAGTAGGGCTTGAGCTGTTCGCGGACGCCGACGTAGTGCTTCAAAATCTCGTACACGTCCTCGCCGTAACTCCACAGCTCGTTGTCCCGCCCCGTATGGCAGAAGCCGCCGCCCCAGTCCCGATCGTCCAGCGGTTTGCTCTCGCACGGGCCCTTGTCGCCGTGCAGGCGCAGGACGGGGCAGAAGGTCGCCCACTCGAACCAGCGGATGAGCAGCTCTTTATGTCCGGGCGCGGTGACGTCCACGAAGAAGCCGCCGATGTCCGTCGTCCACCAGGGGATGCCCGCGAGCGAGACATTCAGCCCCGCGGCGAACTGGTCGCGCAGCGTCTCGAAATTGCCGATGATGTCGCCCGACCACAGCACGACGCCGTACTTCTGACTGCCCGCCCAGACGCAGCGGATGAGGTTGCAGATGTCCTTCTGCCCCGCCGCCGTCTGCCCGTCCCAGAACGCCTTGGCGTGCATGACGGGGTAGACGTTGCCCACCTGCAAATCGGTGCCGAGATAGTAACGGTAGTTGTCAAAGTCGTACGCCGTGTACTCGGGCTCCGCCTCGTCCAGCCAGAACATGTCGATGCCGTCCTCGAAGTAATTTTGGCGGCACTTGTCCCAAAGGTACGCCTGCGCGGCGGGGTTGGTCGCGTCGTAGAGGTAGGAGTCGCCCAAAAAGTCAAAGCACTGACTGCCCCGCTCGGGACGGATGAGCAGCCCCCTTTCGCGCATTTCGGCAAAATTTTCGCTCTTTTTATCGACGGTCGGCCACACGGAGATCATGCAGCGGATGCCGTAGGACCTGAGCTCGCGCACCATCGCGGCGGGGTCGGGCCAGTAGACGGGGTCGAACTTCCACTCCCCCTGCCGCGTCCAGTGAAAGAAGTCGATGACGATGACGTCGAGGGGAATGCCCCTGCGGTGATACTCGCGCGCGACGGAGAGCACCTCCTCCTGCGTGCGGTAGCGCAGCTTGCACTGCCACAGCCCCAATGCGTTCTCGGGAAATTCGGGCGCGCGCCCCGCGAGCGCGGTGTAGTTCGCGAGGATCTCCTTCGGCGTGCCGACGGTGATCCAATAATCGAGCTGGCGCACGCTCTCAACGTGCCATTCGGTGACGTTCTTTGCAAAGGTCGCCCTGCCGACGGCGGGCTGATTGAACAAAAACCCGTAGCCCAGCGAGGAGAGAAGAAATGGCACGCTCGCCTGCGAATTGCGCTGGGCAAGCTCCAGCGTGCAGCCTTTCAGGTCCAGGCAGTCCTGCTGGTACTGCCCCAAGCCGTACAGCTTTTCCTTCTGCGCCTCAAAGCGCAGCGTACACTCGTAGTCGCCGCCGCGGATGGGTTTGTACTCGCGCGCCACAATGCGCAGCGACGGCGTGTGCGGCATGTCGTACTCGTAGCAGCGGTAGTATTCCTCCAAGATCTGCACGCCGTTTTTGTAAAATCTGATCTTGCCGAGGCGGTCAACGCGCGCGGAGATCGCGCCGTTTGTGATGACCGCGCCGTCCCCTTCGAGGCGAACGTCGGCATTGCCGATGGGAGCGCCCTCGAGCGCCCAGTCCCTGTCGTCAAAGGCGCAGTTCATTGTGGCGCGCACGCGGAGCGCATCCTGCCCCTGCGCAAAGATGACGACCGTCTCCCCGTTGCGGGAAAATTGCAGCGTGTTAGCTTTGATCTCGAACATGAATTGCCTCGATGCGTTTTCTTGCTTTTGATTATAGCACACTCACCCCCGCAATGCAAGAACTGCGCAAAAAAAGCTTGCAAAATCGGACATATTTCTTACCAATTGCAACATTATGCCGCAATTTACACATAACAGCGCCCCGCGCGTGACCGCGCGGGGCGCTGTTTCATGGGTTATCGTTTGTACCAATAACGATTATAATATGTTTCTTTCAAATATTCTGCCGCCGTTGCGGGATCGGAAAGATCACTGCTTGCAAAATCCGTTCCGTCTGTTGCGCCTTCGGTTTGGGTACGATACCAACCCTCGCTGTCTTCAAATGTCACGCTTGCAAGATTCTCGCAACCCAGGAACGCATGACTCCCAATGCTTGTGGCGTTACCGGGAATCGTAATGCTTGTAATGCCAGTTTGTACCCGAATGATGAAATTATGAAGTTGTATGGTAAATTGAGCATAGCACAAATGCAGGCAAATGACAACCCTCTGCCGCAAAAAACTGAAAAAAAGCCATCCGCAGTGGGATGACTTTTTCAGAATGTACTTATTTTACGGGTACGTTACTTCTTTTTGCGTACCAAGACGATCACGATGATCGCGATGACGACGACTGCCGCAATGCATCCGCCGACGATCCAGCCGATCGTGCCGCCGTCCGGTCCGCCCTCCTCTGCGCCCTCGTCGGGCGCGGGATCGTCATCAGGTTCGGGCTCGGGCTCGGGCTCAGGCTCGGGTTCAGGTTCGGGTTCGGGGGTCGGCTCGGGATTCTGCGCCGTGATCTCATAGGATGCGACCGTACCGGAGACTTCGAACGCCGCAAGCAGATATGCACTGTCGCCGTTTTCGATGACGGCGAGCCCTTCGGGCGCCACGTCGCCCGTCGTTGCGCCGTTGAAGTCACGCGTGTTGACATAGTTGACGTACGCTGCCGATGCGGGGTCGGTGATATCGTAGATCATGATACCGCCGATGCGCTCGAGCGCGATGAAGGCATACGCCCTGCCGCCGATGTTCGCCACCGTAACCGCCTCGGGCTCCGTCCCCTTCTTTGCCGTGCGGCTCTCAAGCTCCAGATCGTCGTTGGAAGCATTGTAGTACTCGGGCAAAAATTCCCAGGTCAGCGCCTCAAATGCGTTCGCGCTGTCATAGACGAGGGTGAGCCCGTCTGTGCCGACCTCAAAGATGCTGAACGAGCGCGCGCCGTACAGATAGTTTCCGTCACCGATGCCCGCCTTGACCGCTTTATCCAGCACGCGCACGCTCTCTGCCGTGACGGCGCCGTCCGCAGAGGTGATGTCGCGCTTTTCCTCATCGGTGAATTCACCCCATTCGCGCGCGTCGCCCTCGTTGGCGGTGAGCAGGTACGTCTTCCCGTCCGCCTCGTACACGGAGATGCCGTCGGGCATGTACACGCCGTAGGTGTTGGCATACGTCTTGGGCAGATAATCGCCGTCCGAATCGTCCAGATCGATCGCGTTCGCCTCCAGACTGTAATCCTTGAAGCCGAGCGGCTCAACGGACGTGAACGCGCCCGCAGCGATATCCAGCACGGCGATCGCGTTTGCCTCCTGCAATGCGACATATGCCGTATTGCCGCTGACCGCGATATATTCGGGCTCCAGATCGTTTTCCGCAGAGAGAATCGTGCCGCCCAAGGCGTTGAAGACGACGCCCTCCTCTGCAAGCTGCGCCGCGTCAAACTGCGCAAAGGTCGCGATCGTGACGGACGTCGCCTGCGTGTCGATGACGGTCACGGAGCCTGCGGGATCGACGATGCCTTCGCCATAGCCCTCGCGCGGCTCGCCCTCGTCGGCGGTGAGAATGTATCTGCCGTCCTCACTGAAGGTGATCATGTCCGGCTGCACGCCCGTCGTATAGACTGCCGTGATCTCATTGTCATAGTTCAGGACGGCGACGCGGCCGGGCTTGGTGTAGTCCGCATCCTGCAGCGCAACGGCAATGCGGTCGTTTGCCGTATCCACCGCGACGCTGGTCATGTCGCCGTATGCAAAGGTTGCATCCTCCGCCTGCATGAGCTGCGCAATGTCGAGCGAGTCAGCCGTGCCGAAGGAGCCGTCCTCGTTGACGTCGAACACGTTGAGCTGCGACTGCGCGCCGTTGACGACGTACGCCTTGCCGTTATCGGCGTTGTACGCGACGATCTCCGCAACGCCGCCGTCCGCATTCGCCTCGCCCAGTGTGATGCCGCCCACCTTGTTCGCCGTGAGCGCCGCGTCTGCCGTGAAGCCGTCCTCTTTGACGACGTAGCTCGCCTGCGCGGAGATGGTCTCGCCCTTGCTGTTCTGTACGGGAAGGTCCGCGGGCGTCACCTCGGTGTAGTCCAGGTCGGACGAATCCTCGGCGTTGTTGTCCGTATCGGCGTGATCGTTGCGCACGATCGCTTTTTTCTTGGACTGGATATCCGCATAGCCGCCCTCATAGACGGGCGGGATCTGCGCATCCTCCGTATCGTTGCCCTGTGCTGCGAGCACGTCCACATAGCCCGCAGGGCGGTTCTCGTCCGTCACCGCGCCCGCAAACGTGTCGCCAAGTTCCGCTTCGCACGAGAAGAGCGCGACGGTCACGCCCTTGTTGTGCAGCTGCACGTCCCACTCCATGTCCCCTTCGGGAATGAGATAAGCGCCCGCGGCGACTTCGTCTACCTCGCCGCAGCGGACGAGGAAATATCCCTCCGCCGCGATGCTGCCCGAGAGGGCGAATTCCTTCCATGCGCCGTTGTCGTCTCCGTCCGGGCTGGACTGAAAGTAGAGATACCAGCCGTCCAGCGAGACGCTCGCGCCCGTGGGATTGTACAGCTCGATGAAACTGTGGCTGACCGCCTCCGCATTGTCCGACGCGCCGAATACCTGATTGACGACGACGTGCTCGACGCTGACGTCATACGCCCCGCTTTCATCGTAGGGCGTACCCGCGCTTCCCTCCGCCGCGCTTGCGGCGACGGGGTATGCCGAAGCGATGATGGAAATACCCATCGCCGCGGCGAGCAAACAACCAAATGTCTTTTTCATGCTTTCTACTCCTTTTGCATCAAACATGAGGAGTATAGCATGCACTTCTATATTTTTTCACACAAATTTGTCTCAGGCTTGTAAAAAATGAGCGGCGCCAGAAATTTTCCTCCTCTTTCTGCCCACAACGGCACGATCGGGCGGCGCAAAAGAAGAACAAGAGCCGTGAAACATGCCATATTTTGTCGCGCGGTGCATTCTTCGACGACTCCCGACGACCTTCGTGAGGATTCGCGCGGCGCAGTCCTTTATACTGTTGTGAAAAAACACGTGAGGTCCCTATGCGCCCGATATTCCGATGGCCGACGCCCCGCAGCGTCCTGTTTTTTTGCGCGCTGGCGGTCGCGATGATCCTGATGAATCTTGCCCTGCCCCGGCATGAACCCGTCGCCTTTATGCTGCTCTTTGCCGCGCTCGTCTGCGGCAGAAACCCCTACGCCGCCGTGCTTGCCTATCTGCTCTCGTCCATCACAGCCCTTTCGTGGATGGCGACGCTTTCAATGGCGGCGCAGGGCTGCATCCTGCTGCTCGCCTTTGTCCTCTCGCGCACCTTCCGCCGCGAGCCGGGCCCCGAGCGCATCGCCTATGCCGCCGCCGCGCAGATTCCCTTCATCTTTTTGTTCCCGCACGAGGGCTACGCGCTGCTTCCTTTCCCCGTGATCGCGCAGAAGTGCATTCTCGCCCTCTTTTTCCTGCTCGCCGCGCTCCTTGCGGAGGGCGGCATGCGCGCGCTTTTATTCCGCGTGTTTCGCTGCCGCCTTTCGGGCGCGGAGCTCGCGCAGATCGGGCTTTTGTGGCTGTTTTTGGGCATGGGGCTGTACGCGGGGCTGGGCGCCATCATCTTTACGGGCGTGACGCTCTTTCTGCTGCTCGCCGCCGTGACGCTCGCGGAAAATTCCGCCGCCGTCCCCCTTGCCGTTGCGCTCGCACTGCCCGCGTGCGTCTATGAAGTCTCCCTGCTGCCCGTCGCCGTCTATGCGGTCTACGCCTGCGCCGCCCTTTTGCTGCATTCGTACGGACGCATCGCCGCCGCCCTCACGATGACGCTCACCTTTTTGGGCGTGCAGTACTTTTTGGGGCTGTATACGCAGGACGCCGTCACCATCTCGCTCACCATTCTTGCCTGCGTGCTGCCCGCGCTCGTCGTGGCGCTCCTGCCCGGAAAGATCGTCATGCGCGCAAAGCGCAGCCTGCTCTTCTACCGCGAACGCGTCCTGCCGCGCATCGCCGTCAACCGCAACCGCCGCGCCGTGGGCGAACAGCTCTACGAGGTCTCCTCCCTCTTCCGCGAGATCGAGAGCGCCTTCCTCATCCCCGAGACGACGGAGGACGCCGACAGGCGCATCGCCCGCAAGATCACCTCGACGCTGTGCGCAAACTGCACCTCCTACGCCTCCTGCTCGCGCGCCGACCTCGGCGAGAGCTTTCTGCGCCTCGTGCGCGTGGGGCGCGCCAAGGGCAAAGTCAACCTGATCGACCTGCCCGCCGAGCTCGCCAAGCACTGTTCCAACGTGGCGGGCGTGCTGTTCGCGCTCAATAAAGAATTGGTGGACTACTGCCGCGTCTCCGCCGCCATGGACACGGCGCGCGCGGGGCGGGAACTGCTCGCACGGCAGGCGCACGGCATCAGCGAGATCTTAAAGGACATCGCCCTGCGCGAGAGCGAGGAGTACGCGGTCTCCGGGGGAGAAGACGCCCTCGCCCGCGCCCTGCAGGAGCACGGAATCTTAAGCTCGGAGATCTTCGTCTACGGCGAGGACGACACGCTCACGGTGAGCATGACGCTCTCCGAGAGCGTCCCCGCAAAGAAGGTGTGCGCCGTGGCGAGCGAGGCGCTCGGCGTCCCGCTGGCGCTCTCCGAAAAACTGCCGCTCACGCACGATCGAGCATGCTTCATCCTGACCAAGAAGCCGCGCTACGACGCCTCCTTCGGGCTTGCCGGCTGTCCAAAGGCGGGAGAAAAAGCGAGCGGCGACACCCACTCCATTCTCAAGATCGACGAGCGCAGGTTCCTCGTGGCGCTCTCGGACGGCATGGGCAGCGGGGCTTCGGCGCGCGACGTCTCGGCGCGCACGCTCTCTCTTCTGGAGAGCTTCTACAAGACCAAGATGCCCTCCGAGACGGTGCTTGCGACCGTCAACAGCCTGATCGCCTTCTCCGCAGACGAGACCTTCTCCTGCCTCGACCTGGCGGCGGTCAACCTGGACACGGGGTGTGCGGACATCGTCAAGATCGGCTCGCCCGCGGGCTTTCTGCTCACCGAGGGAACGCTGAAGATTCTGGAGGGCGAGTCGCTGCCCATCGGTATGCTGGAGACCATCCGCCCCGCAACCATGCGCGTGACCATGTGCGCGGGGGACTTCCTCATCTTCATGAGCGACGGCGTGACGGCGGCGTTTGCCTCCTCTGCCGACCTGTGCGCCTTCTTAAGCACCCTGCGCCCGCTCAACCCGCAGGCGCTCGCCGAAAACATTCTCACCGCCGCCCTCGGACGGGTTGCCAATCACGAACCGCCCGACGACATGACCGTCCTCACCGTCAAACTCACCGAGAATGCGTGAGCCGCGATTGAAAGCGCCGACTTTTTGCGGTGGATAAATTAGAATAGCGCCCTCTGTTTGTGGTTGACAAACTTTGCGCCCCGCGCGGCGATGCCGCGCGGGGCGCTGTTATGTGTCATCCGACCTCCGCCATTTCGATTTCAAGCGGCGTATTGTCGGAAAGGTCTGCCTTCTTCCCGGTGATGTGCGCCTCCACGAGAGCGTGAATGAGAGTCCCGACAGCCGCCGCCTTATCGACGTAGGCGTGTCTCAAACTGACACGCCTATTGTATAATATCAAAGCGCGAAAAAGTCAGAGAAATATCCAATATTTTCTTAAAAAATCAGGGCGCGCCCCTATAAGATTGCCTCAACTATTTTCTTGTGAGATCGGCGACGGTACAGCCGAGCGCTGCCTGCACGTCCGAAAACGCCGCCTCGATCTGGACGCCCACCTTCCCGCCGCTGAAGCAGATCGTCTTGCCGACAGCGCTCTCGTCAAAGAAGGTCGGGAACGCCTTTTTCATGCCGAAGGGCGAACAGCCGCCGTGCACGTACCCCGTTAAGGGAAACAGCTCCTTTTGCGGGAGCATCTCAACGGACTTCTCCCCCGCCGCCCGTGCCGCCTTTTTGAGGTCCAGCTCCGCCGCCACGGGAATGACAAAGACGTAATACTTTCTCGGCGAGCCGACGGTGACGAGCGTCTTGAAGGTGCAGGCGGGATCCTGCCCCAGCGCCTTTGCGACCTCCACGCCCGAGAGCGCGCCGCCCTCATAGGTGTGCACCCGGTAGCTGATCTTCGCGCGCTCTAAAATGCGCATTGCATTGGTCTTTTCCATAACAACTCCAAACAAAAGGGGAGCGGCGTGCGCTCCCCCGTGATCCTATCGGATAAGCAGGTGGGCGGAGGAAACCGTCTGCACCTGACAGCTGCGCATGGTCGCGAGCGCCGCTTCATGTGCGGCGGGCGACGTGCCCGCGCAGGCGTCCGCGACGCAGTAGATCGCCGCTTCGGGCGAAAACGCCTTGATGAGCAGCGCGTTGGAGACGACACAGATATCCGTGCAAACGCCGCAGAGCGCCACTTCGTCGTACTCCCTGGCGTACTCCGCGAGTGCGACGCTCCCAAACGTCCCCTTTTCAAAGATGCGCGCGGACTTGCCCGTCCGCAGCTCGGGGACGATCTCCCAGCCATACGTGCCCTGAATACAGTGCGGGACGGGCAGGAATTTGCCCTCCTGCGTCGCGGCGTAGTCCGCGCCGTGCGTATCCTGCGTGTAGGCGACGTCCCCCCGCCACTCCTCGACGAGCGTGCGGACGGCGGGCAGGATGCGGACGGCCTCGGGCGTGCCCAGCGCGCCGTCCACAAAGTCATGCTGCATATCCACGACGACGAGCAGCCGCTTCAATTCAGCCATTTTTTCAGCTCCTTGATGAGCAGGTCAGCGATATAGCGGCAGCCGCGGTGCGTGGGATGCACGCCGTCCGTGGAGAACTGCGCGGGATCGATATCCTGCGTCACGCCCATGAAAATCTCGTCCGTGGGCACGAGCGGAAGCCCGCGCTCCGCGGCGATTTCGCGGATGATCTCGTTGAACTTGGCAAGGAAGGGGCGGAAGCGCTGCTTGTCCCCCATCTTCAGGGCATAGGGCTGGATGAGAAAGAGTTTTGCGCCCGTCGCCATGATGGTGTCCACGAGGTAGGTATAGTTTGCGCGGAAGGCATCGGGCGTGACTTCCTCCCCGCGCGAGAAGCGGCGCCAGACGTCGTTGATGCCCACCTCGAGCACGACATAATCGGGCTGTTCGTCCACGACGTCCTTCTGTACGCGCGCGCACAGCTCCGCCGTGCCCTCTCCGCCCACACCGCGGTTGAGGAAGCAGAACTTGGTGTCGGGATAGAACAGGCGCAGCTTGCCCGCCGCGATCTTGACGTAGCCGACGCCGAGGTCGGTGTCGTCCATGTGGTTGCGTCCCGATTCGGTGATGGAATCACCGAAAAAGACGATCTTGGTGCAGGGGACTGCCGGCTCGCTCATGCTTTGCCTCCGAACTTTTCGTCATATGCCTGGATGCACTTCTTGATGATCTCGACCGCCTCTTCGCGGTGCGCGATCTCCTTGACCGTCGTCTTTTTGTGTTCCAAGGACTTGTACACTTCAAAGAAGTGCATCATTTCGTCAAAGATATGCTTGGGCAGCTCCTGGATATCATAGTAGCCGTTGTAGGTGGGATCCTTGAAGGGGATCGCGATGATCTTCTCGTCCAGCGCGCCGCTGTCCACCATCTTGATGACGCCGATGGGATAGCAGTTGACCAGCGTCATGGGATAGATGGACTCGTTGCAAAGTACGAGCACGTCGAGCGGGTCGCCGTCGTCGGCATAGGTGCGCGGGATGAACCCGTAGTTGGAAGGATACACCGTGGAGGTGTACAGGACGCGGTCGATCTTGAGGATGCCTGTCTCCTTGTCCAGTTCGTATTTGGTCTTGCTCCCCTTGGGGATCTCGATGAGCGCTTCAAAGCTCTTGGGGGTGATGCGCTTGGGATCGATATCGTGCCAGATGTTCATATAGCTCTCCTTTCCCTATAATTCCCATCTATTTTAGCATACTTTTCCTGCGCCCGCAAGATGTGCGCATGATTTTTTTGATTTTTTTTGAAAATTCGGGAAAATATACTTTGACAATTCCCCGCGTTTATGGTATAGTGTATGAGCGCGTGAACGAGCCGCCGCGCAGCATGAGATGCAGAAGTACCCAAGAGGCTCAAGGGGCTCCCCTGCTAAGGGAGTAGTACCTTTACCGGTAGCACGAGTTCGAATCTCGTCTTCTGCGCCATGTGGGAATAATACGAACTCTTTTTCGGAGTTCGTATTATTTTTTGCCCGTGATTTCTTTGGCATGATCGTTAGACTAAAATAACCCTCTGAATTTGCTTTTTCGGTCGGCTATGGTACTTCCTCCTTGCAAACATATTTAACGTATTATAAAAAATTCTTACGGCAATGTCAACCGACCAATAGGAAATACTTGACAAACAATTTTCAGGGTAGTATAATTGCCAACGAAAATCGTTGTGGATTTTTCCTGATAAGTCATCTTTTCGCCACACAGCTTTTAGCTGTGCGGCGTTTTTTTATGCAACGGAGGTAATTTTTATGGAAAACAGTGTTATTAAAGCCATCGAAACGAGAAGAAGCGTGCGCTCTTTCAGTCAAAAGGCAATACCGGAAGAACTGCTCGACGCCGTATTGAAGGCGGGAACGTATGCGCCCACGGGAGGAGGCAGACAGTCGCCCGTTATCGTAGCCGTCAAAGACGCCGCATATCGCGATAAGATAGCGCGCCTGAACGCGGAAGTCATGGGCAAAGATACCGACCCTTACTACGGGGCACCCGTAATTATCCTCGTCCTCGCCGACGGAAAGGCAAATACGTTTGTGGAGGACGGAAGTTGCGTTCTGGAAAATATGATGATAGCAGCCCATTCCCTCGGCCTCGGCTCTGTTTGGGTACACAGGGAGCGTGAAGTTTTTGACAGCGAGAAAGGAAAAGAATTACTGAGAAGTTGGAATTTACCCGAAACCCTGCGCGGGGTAGGCGCTATTGCACTCGGCTATCCGGCTGCGGCACTTCCGAAGGCGGCCGAAAGAAAAGCCGGTTATATCGTAAAAATCTGATTTCGGGAGGATGCGTCCGTGGACCAGACATTCATGAAAGAAAAGCCGGTTTTGCCGCTTGTTTTGAAAATGGCTCTGCCGATGGTCATATCCATGCTCGTCAATTCGCTCTATAATATCGTCGACAGTTTTTTCGTCGCACAAGTCAGCGAAGACGCCATGACGGCCATATCCATCGTTTATCCGCTTCAGAATCTTGCGAATGCCGTCGGCGTAGGTTTCGGCGTCGGAATAAATGCGGCAGTCGCCTATTATCTCGGAGCGGGCAACGGAAAGGCGGCAAACCGTTCGGCAACGCTCGGCATCATTCTCAGCGCTCTGCACGGCGTCGTACTTGCAGGGATATGCATGCTTTTGATACGCCCGTTCATATCCATGTTCACCGACAGCGAAGAGATAGCTGCATACGGCCTCGACTATTTCTATACCGTCATCGCGTTCGCGCCCGTGCTGACTCTCGGCATGGCGTTCGAAAAAGTATTGCAGGCGACGGGAAAAATGAAGACGACGATGTTCTGTATGGCAATAGGAGCCGTCGCCAATATCATACTCGACCCCATCTTTATTTCCGGACTCGGGGCTGTTCCCGCAATGGGCGTATTCGGAGCGGCGCTCGCCACGGGGATAGGACAGACGCTCTCGCTTATCAGCTATATTGCCGTATTCCTGCTTGCAAAAATACCCGTGCGCCTGCGGTTGGAGCGCCGCGGAGAAGAAAAGATCTGCCGCAAACTTTATTATGTGGGTATCCCCGCATCCTTAAATCTGGCGCTGCCCTCCTTTATGATAACGGTGCTCAACGCCATACTTGCGGCATTTGCCGAAGTCTATGTTCTGATATTGGGTGTCTATTACAAATTGCAGACGTTTATCTATTTCACCATAAGCGGCATTGTGCAAGGTATACGCCCGTTAATTAGCTATAACCTTGGTGCGGGACGGAAAGACAGAGTTATCGGCATATTCAAAGTAACATTGCTGCTCAGCCTGGGCGTGATGGTAATAGGCACGATCCTCTGTCTTGCGATTCCCAAGCAGTTGATGGACATATTTACCGATACTCCGCAGACAATGGAACAGGGAGCGGTCGCCCTGCG
>CALVLM010000011.1:0-66108 GCA_944338075.1 Candidatus Gallimonas intestinigallinarum
TATATTATCAATTCTACATTTCAAAAGATTAAACGATAATAGTAATTCAAAGGAAAGCGTATGACATACTACACAGTCTGCCCCTCTTGTGGGTACAAGTTATTGAAAGCAGGCGACGGCTCAACGATAGAAATACATTGTCCGAAATGCCGATTTGCCGCCGAATAAAGAACAAGCAAAACGGCTGTCAAAGCGGATCTATAAAGACGCAATGACAGCCGTTTGCACGGAGCAAGCCAGCGGCAAGGCATTAGCCCCGGCTTGCGACTAATTGTTTGCCGTATAGCGGATAGTCCGAAAGCGGTAAATCGACTTGGCAATAGTATTCAGTTCTATTTATCTGATATAATACAGTGTGCGTTTTTGCGGCTTTCAGTTCCACCATATTGGAACTATCCGAACCGGGATAGGCAGGCATCTCCCAAGGATTATCCTCGGGGGATGTCTTTGTATATTTGAAGAAAATTTGGATCTTATCGTCGAACACGACGATTTTCTCGATCAAAGCGCGGATCAGCCGCCTTGGTGCCTGACGGAGCGGATCTGTCAGGTAGCTGATGACTTTGTCTTTTGTCAGGCGGTTTTGATGTTTGCACTGTTCTATGGCGATCTTGTCGTCGATCTCACTGCGCCGCTGTTCGAGTTCGTCCATGCGCGTCTTGGTCGTCTCATTGAAGATGCCTCGTTCGATCGCCTTCATGATGTTTGCAAGCGAGCGTGTCACTTCTTCCCTGTCGCGCTCTAAAAGCTGCAAGACGGATTGATCGCTCTTTCGTCTCTCATTGATGCGCATGATTTCATCTGCAATCTTTTCAGTTGTCGCTTTGTCTCCAAAGAGTTGGCAGACGATGCCGATTACAAATTGCTCAACCTCGATTCCATGGTAAAAGACCCAAGTAACGATTTGCTTGGGTCTAAATTTTTTTGTGCCGTAATTTAAGTAAAAATTCTTTGATTTGTCTCAAATGACACTATAGGGAAAGATCTGAGGTATGGTTTTGAAGAATTCATCCGAGAGGGACTTCAATTTTTGCAATAAGACAGAGACCTCTTTTACAGTGTAAGGTATAATAAAAAATTCTGTCAAAGAAATTTCAAGGGCGTCACAAATCATACAAACCGTTTGTAATGTTGGCAGTCTGTGGTATTTGCGCGATTTATACAGTGTATCGACAGAAATATCGGCGGAGAGACAAAGCCGATACAATGACCAGTTTCGATTATTCAGAAAAAAATTTAATCGGTCAAAAAATGTTTCGCTTGTCCAGAAGCTGCAGTTATTTATCATTGTGACGCCTCCTAAATTTTATCATGTGTAAGAAAAATATCTGATAAAAAGCATGCTTTTCAGTATAAATATATTATAGAACAGAATGGATATTATGATAAAATAACACATAGTGAATGGACGATATCAGAGGCGATGTAAGGATGGATGAATATCGGGAGGCGGACAAAAATCAAACGGCAGAGTTGAATGCGTATTATATTCCGGCGAGAGCGAAAGAGGAAATTTACCAAAATACAAAAATTCGTGTATGCGCCTATTGCAGAGTATCCACGGACAGTGATGCACAGTCAACGTCATTTGTTTTGCAAAGAGAACATTATCAGAATTTAACGAATGCGCATCCTAATTGGATCCTGAAACATATTTATGCGGACGAGGGAATATCAGGGACGTCATTGAAAAGACGGGATGAATTTAATAAAATGATTGCTGCGTGCAGAGCGGGGGAATACGACCTAATCGTTACAAAATCGGTTTCGCGCTTTGCAAGGAATTTGGTCGATTGCATATCTTTGGCGAGAGAACTGAAAAATCAGAATCCTCGCGTCGGAATTTATTTTGAAACAGACGGTCTCAATACTCTGATGGAGGATTCCGAATTGAGACTTTCGATCCTGGCTTCATTTGCGCAGGAAGAATCGGTCAAAAAGAGCGAAAGCATGGTCTGGTCTCTCAAAGAGCGTTTTAAGAATAAAAAGTTACTTACTCCAGAATTATATGGGTATCGTCGGCCGCGAGATGCCGGAGGGCATTTCATAAAAGGGGATGCTCTTGAAATAGATACGTCTGAGGCGGCGGTAGTGAAATTTATATACGATTCCTTTTTGGCGGGCAGTTCCACGGAAAATATTTCAGCGACGCTGACTGACTTGGGGATCCCGACAAAAATCGGAAACCCAAAATGGAGTGCGGGTTCTGTCAATTATATACTACGCAACGAAAGGTATTGCGGAAGTGTATTGACATGGAAAACATTTACCTACGATATTTTTGAACATAAAAAGCGGAAGAACAAAAAAGACCGTGATCAGTATTTATATAAGGCACATCATCCTGCCATTGTGACGGTGGAACAATATGAGGCCGTTCAGACTCTTTTGGATGCAAAACACAAAGGCATGAGGGGTGGACTGCATTATATGCATGTTGTCGATGAAGGCATATTTCGTGGATACGTTCCGATCGATCATCGATGGATCAATGATGATCCGGATATCTATTTTCAAGCGTCGGAGAGCGTGCAGGAGGACAAAAGAGAAAGATTGGTAAGGCGGTCCTGTTTCAGTCACTTTGATTTATCGGGATATCAGGTGGTGCGCGGTCAATACCTTACCGCAAGGTCGGAGCTTCCGGGGATGAGTATATTTGAAAACAGAATCGTATTTAACAGTTCGTGCGGGAACAAATTAAAAAATTTTTCTTATATACAACTTCTGTTGCATCCAACTGAACGAAAAATGGCGATCAGACCTTGCGGGCAAAACGATGTTTTTAGTATATATTGGAATACGAAGAAAGTTTCATTGAATAAAACGATATTTTGCCCCTATTTCGGGAAGGCCTTGTTTCGGATTATGGAGTGGGATCCGGAATTTCACTATAGAGTATTCGGAACGTGGATAAAAAAAGATGACGACTGTATCATGATATTCAATTTAACGGAATCAGTGCCCTTCATTTCTTATAAGGAAAACAGTTCAAATAAAAAGAGGGAAACGGCGGTATGCCCCGAAGGGTGGGACGATACGTTCGGAGAAGAGTTTTACCACTTCAGTCTTGAAAACAATTTATATTACAGCCGCGAAAAGGCCGGTTGGAACAGTCGGACCGAATGTAAATGTATTGAAGAACATCCTGCCGTTCGCATCATGTCCCCGATGGAGTTAAAGGAATGTGCGGCGGGATTAAAACGGAAAACGGAGCAGCTCGAATGAAGGAAGAATACTGCCGAATGATACCGGAAGAGGAAGAACAAGAGACGGTAAGTCTGGCCGGGTATCAGGTTGCAAAGGCTGAATTGTTTGCCCATACGCGTGAACCGGCAATAACCGTCTGGCAAAATAAAATCAAGTTCAATATGGCGTGCCTTCGCAGGTTCCCGGGCGTGAAGTACATACAGCTTTTAATTCATCCGGAAGAACTACGGTTGATTGTGCGACCGTGCGAAGCAGATGCCCCCGACTCGCTGCGTTGGGCAAATGGAGGAGGGGAAAAGGAAATAAAAAACCGTGATATGATCTGCCAGATATTCGCTGCAAAACTATTCGATCTCATGTCCTGGCAGAAGGAATATCGCTATAAAATGCTTGGCAAGCCGGCAGTTTACAAAAATGAGGCGCTATATTTGTTTAAATTGACAGATTTTGAATTGTTTGTCAATAACGGAACAAAAAAACAGAGATCATGGCTGCCTGAAGATTGGCGCGAGTGTTTCGGCGTCCCGTTTGAACGGCACGATGATTCATACAAGATAAATTTAGCGGAAGGCTATATTACAACAAATAAAATGGGAGGATCGAGATGAACGACGCACTGATCAACGAAATTGATCTGGACGGATATCAGATTGTAAGAAGTCAGTACTTTCAAAAACAGTCTGAACCGGTAATAACTCTATTTCAAACAGCGCTTGCTTTCGGGCAGGGCACGTTTCAGGCACTCAATAACTGCGAGGCGATCCAAGTGTTGCTCAATCATCGCGGCAGGAGTATTGTGATACGTCCGGTATCATCCAATACGCCCGATGCAGTCATGTGGAAAAAGCGTGCGGAACCGAAGTATACGAAGATCGAATGCCCGCAGCTTACGCGCAACATTTATGAGCGGTGGGGATTGGATAAGAAATGTCATTATCGGGCTTTTGGTAAAACGGTGCAAGCGGATAAAAAAATACTGATATTATTTGATTTTACCGATCCGGTCGTATATGAAGGATTGAAAAGGGTATAGACCATGCCAAACGATACAGCGTATGTTTCATTTTATATGAGGAGCAATACCATACGGATTTTTAAGAATACAATACGAGCGATGGGGTCTCCTAAATTTATCAGATTACGTATCCACGATAGAGAGAAAACGATCATTATAGAGCCCTATGACAGAAGCACATTTTCGTCGTTCCGAGTGCCTTTGCCGCTGAATGCGGCAAAGGAAGGATTGGATATTCACAGTAAGCTTTTTATCCGAATTGTTGCGAAGCGTATGCGGTGGGATATGGAACGGACATACCGGGTGTCCGGAGAATTATACGAAAGGCAGGGAATTGTAAAATTAGATCTGGTGCGAGCCGTAAAAATATCGTGAATGCTTTCGATGTCAATCACTTCACGGTGCGTAGTGCTGCGGCACGCGTTAGCCCGCCCGGAAGGGCCTCGGGGAAAACGATCACGATTGGCGCGAAGCATTCTGCGCAGGGAGTGCAAGTATATTTTTTCAAAATTTTTCTCCCAAAGTGCGCAAAAACAGTTGCAAAGCCTTTGCGGATATGCTATAATAACAAAGCTTTTGACGAGGCCTTGTGGTCAAGCGGTTAAGACGGCGCCCTCTCACGGCGCAATCCCGGGTTCGATTCCCGGCAAGGTCACCAGCAAAATGAGCAGACGTTGGTCTGCTCATTTTTTGTTGGTGACCTTGCTGGGTGCGAGAAACGGGCGGGTGCGCCCGACGCGCAGCGGCGCACGCCCGACACGCGCAAGAAATGTCTGCTTGCAGGGACATTTCGCCGCCGTGGCGCACGAGAGCCGTAGGATCGATGTAGCACGAAGCACGAAATATTCCCGGTTTTCCGTTTTAAAAAACGGCGCATCTGAAGATGCGCCGTTTCGATTATTTTGTCAATTCAAAGATCGCCTGTTTGTATACGTTCAGGAGGAGTCTGACCCGCTCCAGCGTGATATATTCGTCCGCCTGGTGTACGACGGGCTCGTCGTCTGCCATCTCGGGACCGAACGCCACGCCGCATTTCAATGCCCGCGCGTATGTACCGCCGCCGATTGCGATGGGCTCCGCCTGCGTGTGCGTGCAGTTCTCGTAGGTCTTGAGCAGCGTCTGCACCAGCGCGCTGTTTTTTTCCTGCATCAGCGGCGCCTGATGGTGCAGCGTCTCAAATTTGACGCCGATTTTTTTCAGCTTTTCCACGACGTCCGCATAGGGGACGGTCGCGGGGTAGCGGATATCGCAGATGACCTGAAGTTCACCCTTGCGGAATTTGATGATATCGGGCGAAAGGGTGAGCCTGCCTGTCTCGTCCGCAAGTTCGGTAAGTCCGCAGGCATCGCGGAACAGGCAGTCGATCACCTTTTTTACGTCCGCGCTCTTGTTTTCAAAAAAGGTGAGAATGGGCAGGATGGCGTTCTTGCCCAGTTCGGGCGTCGAACCGTGCGCGGATTTGCCGTACGCGATGATCTTTTTGCCCTTGATCTCCAGTCCCAGTTCGCGGGCGCGCGTGACGGTGAGCGTGCGCGGCGTCGCAGAGCATTCTGCGCACACCATGTTGACGCTCGTTCCGCCCGACAGGTAGCTGAAGGGGGGATTTTTTACGGGGAAGTGCAGCCGCACATGCAGAATTCCCTTTTCCGCATAGATGACGGGGAAACTCCCGTCGGGTGAGAAGCCCTCTTCGGGCATCGTGGAGACCTCGTTGAAGTGGCCGATGCAGCCCCAGCCGGCCTCTTCGTTGCACCCAAGCAGAAAACGGATGCGCTTTTTGGGCACAAAGCCCTCGTCCTTGAGCTGCTTCATGGCGTATAAGACGCAGAAGGCAGGACCTTTGTCGTCCATCGCGCCGCGTCCCCAGATCTTATCGTCTGAAACTTCGCCGCCGAAGGGATCCTTTGTCCAGCCGCTGCCCGCGGGCACGACGTCCAGATGCGCAAGTATGGCAAACTCCGCAGGACCTGTGCCGAAGGTCACTTCGCCGATGTAGTTGTCATAATTATGTGTTTCAAACCCCAAATCCTGCGCGAGGGAAAGGAAGTGTGCAAGACAGTTCGCCGCGCCCTTGCCAAACGGCATTGCCGGCGTCGGGTCTTTGAGAGAGGAATCGAAACGGATGCTCTCGGAGATACTCTTTACGGTTTGCTCAAAACAATCAGTCATACAGCTTCTCCAATCAATTTCAATTCATTATACTCCTTGTAAAATGAGTTGTCAAGTATTTGCCGTATTTCGATTGTTTTGCGGGTGGGCAGAAAGCGGGTTTTTATCGATTTCTTTGAATTTACGAGAGAAATTTAATGCTTTTTTGATGCAAAGCTCAGAAAAATATGATACAATAGCAATAAGGTGGAATTATGCACGAGGGACACAGACAGCGCATGTTACAGCGGCTCGAGGACGCAGAGCATTTACAGGATCACGAACTTCTGGAGATCCTGCTGTTCAACGCCATCCCCCGTAAAAATACCAACCCGCTCGCCCATGAACTGCTCGCGGAGTTTGTCTCGCTGGACGGGCTTATGCGCGCGAGCTATGAAGAACTTCTGAACGTGCAGGGCATCGGGAAGGAGACGGCGGCGTATCTGCGCTGCATCGCCATTTTGTGCGAGCGGTTAAAAAAGCGCGAGGATCCTCTGCCGCGGCTCTTCAATGTGCGCGACTTTTCGGGGTTCTTATTTGAGCGCCTTGCGCCGCTCAAGGAGGAAGTCATCGAGCTGTTCGCGCTGGATGCGCAGCAGCACATTATTGCCGAAAAACGCTTTACCGTGTGCGCAACGGACAGAGCGGCGCTCGAGCCGGAGGCGGTCAACCAGTTCCTTGCCGTGCGCAAGCCTGCGGGGCTTGTGGTGGCGCACAACCATCCCGCCGCGCCCGCGCACCCGTCTGCGGCGGACGATAAATTTACCGCGCAGATGCAGGTCGTCTGTTCCATGAATAACGTCCGTTTTTACGATCATATCATCGTCGGCACGGACGGCACATACAGCTATTTCCTGGTCGGACGTATGGAGGAGATCCGCCGCGCGTTCGATCTCAATGCGATCGTGGGAGGGAAGATTCTCCGTGACTAATCGTCTGCATCAGATCCTTGCCTTTTTGTTCAAATGGGGCTCCTTCATCATCTTCGGGCTGCTCGTATTCGTAGAGTTTCTTCTCCTCGTCAATAACTGGAATGCTGTCTTTTTCGGGCATGTGCGCGCGTTCTGGGTGCTGCTGCCCGTGACCGCGTTCTTTACGATAGAGAACGCCGTCAAGCTGTGGGGACTGAAAAAGTTCACGCAGCGCATTCCCTGCTATGTGCTGGATATCCTCTGTCTCATTGTCCTGACCATCTTCTCGGACGGGATGCTCATTTCGACGCTGTATATCATCATCCTGTCCGAATTCTACCTCGGGCAGACCAGCCTCATGGGCAGCGTGGCGATGGGGGTAGCGAGCATCGTGCTCTTTCTGATTGCCTTTGCCGTTTCGGGTGCGCTCAAGGAGCAGAACGTCAACATCGCCATGCTCATCTCCAACGGCTTTAACGATATCCTCTTAATGGCGCTGCACTTTCTGGGCTTTAACTTTGTCCTGCACATCTACCGCACGAACAACGAGATGAGCGCGGCGCTCGAGGAGATCGAGGAGAGTAACCGCCGCCTGCAGGCGGCAAATGCAGAACTCAATGAGAACAGGCAGAAACTCCAGGAGGCATACAAGAACCTGCAGGAGGTGACGGTGCTGGAGGAGCGCCAGCGCATCGCGAAGGACATCCATGACACGGCGGGGCACTCCATTACGACCATTATCATGCAGACGGAGGCGGCAAAGCTGGTCATCGACAGCGACCCCGAGGACGCCAAGCGCAAGATCGCGGCGGCAAACCTGCAGGCGCGCAGCGCCCTGGAGGAACTTCGGGAGAGCGTGCATCTGCTCTCCGGCGCGTCCGAGCAGCTTACCCTGCGCGAGGCGCTCATGAATATCATCCACGAATCGACGGACGGCACGGGGATCGTCATCCGCGCCGACATTGACGATATCACGCTGTGCAGCGCGAAGCACCGGTTTCTGTGCAATACCTTAAAGGAGGGCATCTCCAACGGGCTGCGGCACGGAAATGCGACGGCGTTCTACTTTGAACTCAAGAAAAAGGGAGACAGGATCGCCTTCCTTCTGTCCGACAACGGCAGCGGCGTGGACGGCGCCAAGCTCAAAAAGGGGTTCGGGCTCAGGGGCATGACGGCGCGCGTCGAGGCGCTGGGCGGCGAGGTCTCGTTTGAGAGCGAGCCGGACGAGGGGTTTGAGATCCACATTTCCCTTCCTGCGGACAATTTGTAATCTTTTATCGGGAGAAGACGATGGAACATAAAATACGGGTTTTGCTTGCGGACGATCAGTCCATTCTTGCGGACGGCATTAAGAGCGTCCTGTCCTCGTGCGAGGACATTGAGGTCGTCGGGATCGCTTCGGACGGGTTTGAAGCGCTCGATCTGCTCGAAAAGTGCCTGCCGGACGTCATTCTGATGGACATACGCATGCCCAACATGAACGGCGTCATCGCGACGCAGGAGGTCAAGCGGCGGCATCCCGAAGTCAAGGTGCTCATTCTGACGACCTTTGACGACAGCGACTACATTCTCAACGCCATCAACAACGGCGCGAGCGGGTATCTTTTGAAGGATACTTCCTCCGCGGCGCTCATCGACGCCATTAAAAACGCCTATGCGGGCGATACCATCCTGCCTGCCAAGATCGCGCGGCGCATTGCCGACGCGGCGCGTATGGTGTCCTCCGACCGCGAGATCAAGTTAAAGCGCTGCTTCGGGCTGTCCGACAGGGAGGTGGAGATCGCGCTCATGATCTATGAGGGCTTCACCAACAAACAGATCGCATCTGCGCTCAAGCTCACGGACGGCACGGCGCGCAACTATATCTCCGCCATCTATGAGAAGGTCGGCGCGTCCTCGCGCAGCGAAGCGGTCGAGAAGATGAAGGAAGTCATATCTTGTTAAAGGGGGGAATGCGATGAATCGTGTCAGGATCACCGTTATACCCCGGTTACGGACTGATTGAAATGTCCGGTCATTTGTAAATTCCGTATACGAAAAAAGGAACTTCCGCAATCATTGCGCGGAAGTTCCTTTTTTGTTCTTGAAAATTTGCCCCGGAGCGTCAGATTCTCTTGTCCTCGTGGTAGTGGGTGTGCAGGACCTCGTGCGACTTGTGGCTGTTGGGGAAGATGAAGTAATCTTCGTACAGCATGTCGATGACGGGGGAGCCGGAGGAGCGGCGGAGCTCGTTCTGGTTGTCGCTCATATACAGCGCCTTGGCGCGCGTCTCCTTGAGTTCGGTGGAGTTGCGCACGCTGTCCGAGAGCGTGGGCTGACCGCCGCCGTTGACGCAGCCGCCCGGGCACGCCATGATCTCGACGAAGTCGTACTTCTTCTCGCCCGACTTGATCTGCTCGAGGAGCGTCGCGGCATTTTCAAGCCCGGAAGCGACGGCAACGCGCAGGGTGTGTCCCGCGACGAGGAAGGTCGCCTCCTTGATGGGGTTGGAACCGCGCACGGCAAAGAAGTCGAGCACTTCAAAGTTGCCGTCCAGCATGTGCGCCGCCGTTCTCAGCGCCGCTTCCATGACGCCGCCCGTCGCGCCGAAGATGGCGCCGCCGCCCGTCGCGGTCGCGAAGGGGTTGTCGAACTCTTCGTCGGGCAGCTCCGTAAACTTGATGCCCGCGGTCTTGATCATGCGCGCAAGTTCGCGCGTCGTGATCGCCGCATTGACTTCGCCCTCCATTTCGGGGCGATGGCACTCGTACTTCTTCGCCGTGCAGGGGATGACGGAGACGGTATAGAGATCCTCGGGACGGATGTGGTGTTTTTCGCACCAGTACGTCTTGAGGAGCGCGCCGAACATCTGCTGGGGCGACTTACAGGACGAGAGGTGGGGGATCATCTCGGGATACTTCTGCTCCACGAACTTGACCCACGCGGGGCAGCAGGAGGTGAACATGGGCATGGGCTTGCCCGTCTTGATGCGGTTGATGAGCTCGCTCGCCTCTTCCATGATGGTCAGGTCCGCGGTCACGTCCATGTTGAACACTTCGCAGGGACCCAGACGGCGGATCGCGGCGACCATCTTGCCCTGAACGTTGGTGCCGATGGGCATATCGAACGCCTCGCCCAGTGTCGCGCGGATGGAGGGCGCCGTGAAGAACACGACCTTCTTGGTCGGATCCGCGAACGCCTTCCAGACCTCGTCGATCGTGGAGCGCTCGGAGAGCGCGCCGACGGGGCAGGCGACGATGCACTGACCGCAGCCCACGCACACCGATTCAAAGAGGGGCATATCGAACGCGCTGCCGATATGCACGTTGAAGCCGCGCCCGATGGGGCCGATCGCGTTGACGTGTTGCTTTCTGCACGCCGCGACGCAGCGCATGCAGTTGATGCACTTGTCGTTGTCTCTCACCACGTAGGGCGCGGAGGTATCGATTGGCAGGACGAAGTCCTCGCCCTTGAATCTGTCCTCGTCCACGCCGTAGCCGAGGGAGAGCTTCTGCAATTCGCAGTTGTGGTTTCTCTCGCAGGAGAGGCACTTTTTCTTGTGCTTGGAGAGGAGCAGCTCCAGCGTCATCTTTCTGCTTTCGCGGCACTTCTCGGTATTCGTTCTGACCTCCATGCCCTCGGCGACGGGGTACACGCACGCGGCGACGAGACCTCTCGCGCCCGTCGCTTCCACGACGCACATACGGCAGGAGCCGACGCAGGAGACGTCCTTCAAGTAGCACAGCGTAGGGATCTCGATGTGCGCCTTTCTCGCCGCCTGCAAAATGGTCGTTCCCTCGGGAACGGTCACGGAAATATTGTTGATGGTCAACGTAACGTCTTTTGCCATGTTACTCACCTCACTGTCTCACGACTGCGCCAAACTTGCAGTTCGCCATACATACGCCGCACTTGATGCAGATATCCTTGTCGATGACGTGCACCTCGCGCACCTTGCCGGAAATGGCGTGGGTAGGGCAGTTGCGCGCACAGAGCGTACAGCCGCGGCACTTGGTGGGATCGATGGAATAGGTCAGCAGCGCCTTACATACGCCTGCGTCACAGTGCTTCTTTTCAATGTGGTCCACATACTCCTGACGGAAGTAGCGGAGGGTGGAAAGGATGGGGTTGGGCGCGGACTGCCCCAGCGCACAAAGCGAGGATTGCTTCATGTGCGAGGCGAGTTCCTCGATCTTGACGAGGTCCTCCGGCTCGCCCTTGCCCTCGGTGATCTTGGTGAGCAGCTGTAAAAGCCGCTTGGTGCCGATGCGGCAGGGCGTACACTTGCCGCAGCTCTCGTCCGCGGTGAATTCCAGGTAGAACTTGGAGATGTCCACCATGCAGGTGTCCTCGTCGAGGATGATCATGCCGCCCGAGCCCATCATGGAGCCGATCGCGAGCAGGCTGTCATAGTCGATGGGGGTGTCGATGCACTCTGCGGGGATGCACCCGCCCGAAGGTCCGCCTGTCTGAGCCGCCTTGAACTTCTTGCCGCCCGGAATACCGCCGCCGATCTCCTCGACGATCTCGCGGAGCGTCGTGCCCATGGGAACTTCCACGAGGCCGACGTTGGTGATCTTGCCGCCGAGCGCGAACACCTTGGTGCCCGTCGAGGTCTGCGTGCCGATCTTGGCGAACCATGCCGCGCCGTTGACGATGATGGGGTTGACGTTCGCCCAGGTCTCCACGTTGTTGAGGATGGTGGGCTTGCCGAAGAGTCCCTTGACGGCAGGGAAGGGGGGACGGGGACGGGGTTCGCCGCGGTGACCCTCGATGGAGGTCATCAGCGCCGTTTCCTCGCCGCAGACGAACGCGCCCGCGCCGAGGCGGATTTCGATGTCAAAGTCGAAGCCGAGCCCTAAGATGTCCTTGCCCAGCAGCCCGTATTCGCGCGCCTGCTTGATCGCGATCTTGAGGCGCTCGACGGCGACGGGGTACTCTGCACGCACATAGATATAGCCCTGATGCGCGCCGATCGCATAGCCCGCGATGGTCATTGCCTCCAGCACGCAGTGGGGATCGCCCTCCAGCACGGAGCGGTCCATGAACGCGCCGGGGTCGCCCTCGTCGGCGTTGCAGCAGACGTACTTGATATCGCCGGCCGAAGCCTTTGCAAACGACCACTTTCTGCCCGTCGGAAAGCCCGCGCCGCCTCTGCCGCGCAGCCCGGAGGCGGACATCTCGTTGATGACGTCGTCGGGCGTCATGCTCGTTAATACCTTTTCCAGCGCCGCGTAGTCGCCCGCCGCGATGGCTTCCTCGATATCCTCGGGCGCGATGACGCCGCAGTTTCTCAGCGCAATGCGCATCTGCTTTTTATAGAAGGGGGTCTCCGCAAAGGGGATGATGGTGCCGTCCTCAGCGACCGTGCCCTGATAGAGAAGCTCTTTGACGATCTTGCCGCCCTTGACAAGGTGCTGTTCGGCGACCGTCTTGACGTGCTCGGGGGTCATCTGCGCATAGAACGCGCCCTCGGGATAGACGATCATGATAGGGCCGAGCGCGCACAGACCAAAGCACCCCGTCTTTACGACGAGCACGTCGGTGATGCCCAGCTCCTGCAGGGACTGCTCCAGCTGCGCGATGACCTTCATCGAGTGCGAGGATGTGCAGCCCGTACCGCCGCAGACGAGGACCTGCTTTCTGTAGCCCGTCTGCTTGGCGAGTTTTTCGCCCTGTTCGCGCACGACGCGCCTGACGTCGATGAGTGCCTTTTTCTTCTGACGGATGGCGTCAAGTTCCTTGATGGTCATGCCTGTGCCTCCTTTCTGTAGCCGTCAAGGATGCCCTTGACCATCTCGGGCGTGAGTTTGCCGTGCACTTCCTCGTTGATCATGAGGACGGGCGCAAGCCCGCACGCGCCCACGCAGCGGCAGCTGTCGATGGAGAACATGCCATCCTCCGTGCATTCGCCGCACTTGATGCCCAGCTCCTTTTCCACTTCGGCAAGGATCTTGTCCGAGCCCTTGACGTAGCACGCCGTCCCCAGGCACACGCTCACGCGGTACTTGCCCTTGGGCTTGAGCGAGAACTGGGAGTAGAAGGTGACGACGCCGTACACCTCCGCAAGCGAGATCCCCAGACCCTCCGCGATCGTCTTCTGGACGGGGAGAGGGAGATAGCCGTAAATGCCCTGTGCCTCCTGCAGGATGTGCATCAGACACCCGGGGGTCGTGCGGGACTCTTCGATGACAGCCTGAAGCTTCTCCAGCTGTTCGGGCGTGCCGCACGCGCCTTCGCATTCTTTCATAACAATCCTCCTTATCTTGATGCGAATTTCTCTGCCGCGTTTTGGGAAACGGGAGAAAAACAAAATGACATAAATTGATTATATCACGGACGCAAAAATTTTTCAATAGAATTTGAGAAAATGTAAAAAATTGTCGTTGATTTTTTCAATTTTTTCGCGTGCGCATACAGAGGAATTGATTGGGAAAAGCGTTTGACATTGCCATTTCCTTGTGTTAGAATAAAAAATCGGCGAACGAACAAATTTATTTACGTTACGAGGTTGAAATTATCATGCATTTCGATCAGAAGAATTTCCTTGCCGACGTGGAGCGCGTGCTCCATGCGGAATACGCCTGCGACATCAAGTCCGCGGGCAAGTATGAACTCTATAATGCAGTTTCCCGCGCGGTGATGGAGGAGGCGTTCGAGGACTGGAACCGCGAAAAGACCTCCGATCGCCGCCGCTGCGGTTATTTTTCGGCGGAGTTCCTGATGGGGCGCGCCATCTACTCCAATCTTTTGAATCTCGGCATTCTGGACGGCGTCAACGAGGCGCTTGCCTCCGTGGGCGAGGACCTCAAGCAGTTTGAGGAGGTCGAGGACGCGGCGCTCGGCAACGGGGGCCTCGGCAGGCTCGCGGCGTGCTATCTGGAGAGCGCGGCGTCCAAGAACATCGCCCTGGACGGCTACGGCATCCGCTACCGCTACGGGCTGTTCCGCCAGACGTTTGTGGACGGCTACCAGCACGAGGAAGGGGACGACTGGCTCAGGTGGGGAGATCCCTGGAGCGTACGCATCGAGCGCGACGCGGTGCTCGTGAAGTTTGCCGACCAGACGGTCAGGGCAGTTCCCTATGATATGCCCATCTTCGGCTACAAGAACGGCGTCGTCAATACGCTGCGCCTGTGGCAGAGCGAGCCCGTGCAGGCGTTCGACTTTGCCTCCTTCAACGATATGAAGGGCGAAGTCAAGGCGACGGATAACTTCAACGCGACCAAGATCACCGACGTGCTCTATCCCAACGACAACACGATGGTCGGCAAGATCCTGCGCCTTCGTCAGCAGTACTTTATGGTCAGCGCGTCGCTGCAGGATATCGTCAGAAAGTTCAAGGCGACGGGCAAGTCTCTAAAGCAGCTGCCCGAGAAGTGGTGCTTCCAGCTCAACGACACCCACCCCGTCATCGCCATCCCCGAGCTTCTGCGCATCCTGCAGACGGAAGGACTCTCCTTTGACGAGGCGTTCGAGGTCTGCGCCGCTTGCTTCAACTTCACCAACCACACCATCATGGCGGAGGCGCTGGAGAAGTGGGACGCCCTGGCGCTCTCCGATCTTCTGCCCGACGTCTACGAGCAGATCCTCAACTGCCAGAGAAAGCTGGAGGCAGACGGGCTGGATCCGAATGCCTTTTACATCGTGCGCGACAACGTCATTCACATGGCGAACCTCGCGATCTTCGTTTCCTCGCACGTCAACGGCGTCGCAGAGATCCACACCAATATCTTAAAGACGCAGACCTTCAAAAACTGGTACGAGCGCTTCCCGGAAAAGTTTGTCAACATCACCAACGGCATCACGCCCCGCCGCTGGCTGCTTCTCAACAACCCCGAACTTGCGCGCGTCATCGACGGGAAGATCGGCGCCGGCTGGCACACCGAGCTCTCCGAGCTCAAAAAGCTCACGCCTTACCTTGCCGAGATTCTGCCCGACTTCAAGCGCATCAAGCACGCAAACAAGGAGAAACTCGCCGCCTATATCCGCGCGCACGAGGGCGTGGAGGTCTCCCCCGACTTCATCTTTGATGTACAGGTCAAGCGTCTGCACGAGTACAAGCGCCAGATGCTCAATGCGCTGAGTGTGCTTTACTTCTACTTCGGCATCAAGGACGGCTCGATCACCGACTTCCCGCCCACGGCGTTCCTGTTCGGCGCAAAGGCGGCGCCCGGCTACTATATGGCAAAGGCGATCATCAAGTTCATCAACGAGATCGCCAACCTTGTCAACAACGATCCCGACGTCCACGACAAGATGAAGGTCGTGTTCATGCAGAATTATAACGTCTCCTATGCGGAAAAGATCGTCTGCGCGGCGGATATCTCCGAGCAGATCTCAATGGCGGGCATGGAGGCATCGGGCACGGGCAACATGAAGTTCATGCTCAACGGCACCGTGACGCTCGGCACAATGGACGGCGCGAACGTGGAGATCTGTGAGGAAGCGGGCAGAGAGAACAACTATATCTTCGGCGCGACGGTGGAAGAGGTCGCGGCGGTCAAGAAGTACTATTGCCCCCGCGAGCAGGTGGAGGGCAATCCCCGCCTCAAGCGCGCGCTGGAGACGCTCATCGACGGCACCTTCCCCGATGAGGCGGGCATGCTGAAAAAGCTGTACGAGAGCATGGTCAGTGGCTATGAGCCGGACAGATATCTCGTCCTCTATGATTTCGCCGACTATGTGCGCGTCAAGGAGCAGCTTCTGCGGGACTATGGCTCGGACGAGTACTTCATGAAGTGTCTTATCAACCTTGCCAATGTGGGCAAGTTCTCGGCGGACCGCTCCGTCACTGACTACGCAAATCTCATCTGGCATCTGAACTGACAAAAAACAGCTGCGCCCGCGCGAATTCTCGCGCGGGCGCAATGATCATATAATAAAAGCCGCGCCGTTTCGCATTTGTGCGAAACGGCGCGGTTGCTATTTCATCACTTCAGTCGCAAAGGGCGATGACTTCGATCTCGGCAAGTACGTTCTTGGGGAGTGTCCTGACGGCGACGCAGCTTCTGGCGGGCTTGCCCGTGAAGTAACTGCCGTAGACCTCGTTGAATGCCGCAAAGTCCGCCATGTCGGCTAAAAAGCAGGTCGTCTTGACGACTTTTTCCAGAGAGCTTCCCGCTGCCGCAAGCACGGCTTTGAGGTTCTCGCAGATGCGCGTCGTCTGCTCCCTGATGCCGCCCTCGACGACGGCGCCCGTCTCGGGGACGAGTGCGATCTGTCCGGACGTAAAGACCATTCCGTTTGCCTTGACCGCCTGGGAATAGGGTCCGATGGCGGCGGGGGCGAGAGGGGTGTGTACGGTTTGCATATTGATACCTCCTGATCAGAGCGTCTCGCAGAGCTTGAAGCCCGCGTCTGTCAACGCCTTTTTGATTTCATTGATCTGTGCGAAGTCGCGCGTCTCCATGTCGATGCGCAGGTAGCAGCCGATGACCTCGCTGCCTGCGTTGGCATGTTCGTGGTGGACGCCGACGACGTTCGCGCCGCACTTTGCAATGATCTGTGATACGGCGACGAGCTGCCCGGGCTTGTCCAGAAGCTCGATGTTCAGCGTGCACTGTCTGCCGCTCGTCACAAGTCCGCGCGTGATGACGCGGCTCAAGATGGTGACGTCGATATTGCCGCCCGAGACGAGGCAGCACACCTTCTTGCCGTCCAGCTGGGGGAGTTTGCCCGCCATGATGGCGGCAACGGGCGTCGCGCCCGCGCCCTCGGCGACCAGCTTCTCCTTTTCGATGAGTGCGAGGATGGCGGTGCAGATCTCGTCCTCGGTGACGGTGACAACGCCGTCGACGTACTCCTTGCAGTATTGGAAGGTGTGCTCGCCCGGTTGCTTGACGGCGATGCCGTCCGCGATCGTCGAGACGGAGTCAAGACATTCGATCTTGCCGTCTTTGAGCGAGAGAGCCATGCTGGGCGCGCCCGCCGCCTGTACGCCGTACACCTGCACATGGGGTGCAAGGTGCTTGATTGCAAACGCGACGCCCGCGATCAGCCCGCCGCCGCCGATGGGCACGACAACCGCGTCCACGCCCGAAAGCTGGGACAAGATCTCCATGCCGATGGTCGCCTGACCCGCGATGACGTCCTCGTCGTCAAAGGGGTGGATGAAAGTGTAGCCGTACTCCTTTTGCAGCTCGACCGACTTCTGGTATGCGTCGTCATACACGCCGTGCACGAGGCAGATATCCGCCCCGTAGCTGCGCGTCGCCTCTACCTTGGAGATGGGCGCGCCGTCGGGCAGGCAGATGAGCGCCTTGATGCCGTTCTTCTGCGCCGCGAGCGCGACGCCCTGCGCGTGGTTGCCTGCCGAGCAGGCGATGACGCCCCGCGCCTTTTCCTCGGATGAGAGCTGCGAGATTTTATAATACGCGCCCCTGATCTTGAAGGAGCCCGTCTTTTGCAGGTTCTCTGCCTTGATGAACAGCTCGCAGCGGTCGGTGAGCTTGCTTGTGGGCATGATGTCCGTTTCGTAGAGCGCTTCTTTCAGGACGCTCTGTGCATGTCTGATCTTATCGAGTGTAAGCATTCTGTTCCTCTGAACGCATAGATTGCGTAACAAAAATTATACGCCCATTGCGGGCGTTTGTCAATCATTTGCAGGCCCTGTACCTTTCACGCGGCGAATGGGCGCAATCGGTGTCATGCATTACGCGGGGGGGGGGGGAAGGGCGCCTCTTCCCGCGGTGTAAAAATATATAGCGGGTATTGACAAATCATGGGGGGGGGGTTATAATAGAGAGGTGCTTCAGACTTTAGAAAAGTGTGGCGTTACGGTTATAGCCGGAAGTATATGAAAAAACAGGAGAAGGAATATGATCGAATTGCGCAACGTATCAAAGACGTATCGTCCTAAGAAGGGAGTGCCCGTGCAGGCGTTGAAGAACGTCTCCGTCACGTTTCCCGATCGCGGGATGTATTTTATCCTCGGGCGTTCGGGGAGCGGCAAGACGACCGCGTTGTATCTGCTCGGCGGGCTGGACGCGTGCACCGAAGGCGATCTGTTGGTCGACGGGAAATCGACCAAGCACTTTTCGCAGAAAGATTGGGACGCCTATCGGAACCGGGAGGTCGGATTTGTCTTTCAGGACTACAATCTGTTCGAGCGCTTCAATGTAGTACAGAATGTCTCCCTCGCCTCGGAACTGCAAGGGGAAAAGCGGGATGACGGGCGGGTTGCGCAGGTCCTGCGGGCGGTCGGCATGGAGGGCTACGAAAAGCGCGCGCCCAAAGAGCTTTCGGGCGGTCAGCAACAGCGCGTTGCCGTTGCCCGCGCGCTCATCAAGGACCCTTCCGTCCTGCTTGCGGACGAGCCGACGGGTGCGCTCGACGAAAAGACGGGCGAAGAGCTGTTCGGGCTTCTCAAAGAGCTGTCCAAACAAAAGCTGGTCATCGTCGTCTCGCACGATCGGGATTTTGCCGAAAAATACGGCGACGGGATCCTGGAGTTTGCAGACGGCGAGGTCATCCGCGACACCGTCAGCGGCGCCGCGGCAAACGAGCGCCGCGATCAGGACGGGGAAGCGGCAAAACACACTGTCCGTTCCAGACGGCGGGGGCTGGGGATCGCTTCCCGCCTGCGCCTGTCCGCGAAGGGGCTTGTGCAGCATCCCGTGCGCATGGTCGTCACGATCTTTCTGGCGATGATCTGTTTTGCGCTTGCGGCATTTACCAACAGCGTTTCTTCCTATGATCGGGACGAGGTCATCCTGCGCTCCATGCGGGAGGCGGGCGTCTCCTACATCGGCTTCGGGATCAATACCTCCATTGTGTCGGATAACAGCGGCGGGAGCCCTTATGAATGGGGCCGCTGGACGCTGCAGGACGAAGCAAACTTTATCGAGCGAACAGGCGCGGAACGGATCGACTATGCGCTCTCCGATTTGCAGGACGAGTATGCGTCGCCCGAAGAGGTCTTTTTTACGGGCGGGCTTCCGCTGAAAGAAGGGATGATGGAGCTGTATGGGCTGCGCCTTCTCGGCGGCAGGCTGCCGGAGATTGTTTCGGGCGATGCACCGCAGGAGGTCGCGATCTCGGAATTTATCTTCCGCAAATTTGTCGAACAGGGGTATGAGGAATACGCGTATCGGACCGATCTTCCCTATGGGGACGGCACGGGTTACGCTCTGACGGGGCGCGTGCTTCCTGTTTCCGAATATGACGATCTGCTCGGGCAGGTGCTGCTCATCGGGGGGCATTGCTATACCGTCGTCGGGATCCTTGACACGGGCTACGACTTTGAGCGCTACGGCGACCTCGACGAGAACGACCCCATGTCGGAAGAGCTGCACAAAGAGTCGATCACGGGCGAATTGCTGCAGCTGCACCGCATTGCCTTCCTGTGCGGCGACTACGAGGATCTCGTTTCGTTCGGGCTGGAACACTTTGTTTCCTTTCAGTCCTGGAGGAGCATGACGGGGACCATGGATGGCAATCAGGACGACTGGGTTTCGCTGGACGGCGTCGGATCACACCCCGCCGAGGATCTGACGATCTGGTATCGCGACGGCGCAAGGGAGCTTGGGGAGTCGGATGTGTTGCTTCCGTTGTCTGTTTTGTCGGAATTTGACGATCGTCAGACCCTGAACGAGATCAGGATGCGATACATCCGTGAATTCGCAGAGGAACATGCTGCGCAGACCGATCTCAATACGGAGGCTTATATCGATTATATCATTTCGACGGAGTTCGGCGAAAACAACTATCACCCGGGATACAACTTCGCATATTTCGACCGCCTTGCCCTGTTGGAGCTTGCGCAGGACGAGACCGTGTTCGACCGCTTTGAAACCATCACGCTGGATCTGGCGGGATATGTGTTTGAAGATATGAATATCGTCGGCTATTACGATAATACGCAGCTGCCTGCGCGGGAGGAATGGCCGGCGGTCGTCCTCTGTCAGGAAGAACTGGTGCTCTATATGGACGGGCTGAGCGGTACGGAGCAGTATTCCATGCTGTTTGTGCCGCTCACGGGCGATGATGCGCGCGACGCAAGGCTGCTGAATGACATGATTCTCATGGCGGTCGACGGCGTATCGTACACGACGCTTTCGTTTACGGGCGGCAGGCAGCTGATTTCGGGCAATGTGCAGATCACTTCCGTGCAACACTCGCATAATCTCCTGCGCACCTTTGCCAATTTGTTTGTCTGGGTTTCGGTCGGATTCGCCGTGTTCGCCTGCGTCATGTTCTTTAACTATATCCATGCCAGCATTACGGGGCGGCAGCGGGAGATCGGCATTTTCCGAAGCATGGGGGCAAGTAAGAAGGACGTGTTCCTGCTCTTCTTCGGGGAAAGCATTCTCATCGCGTTGCTGAGTGCGGTGTTCGCGATCGTTCTGTTTGCGGCAGCGGTTGCGGGATTCAATTTCTATATGCAGACTGCGCTTCTCCTTCCCATCACGCTTCTCTCTGTCCAAGCGGTGCAGATCGTCCTGATCGTCGGTCTGAGCGCGGCGGTCGCGCTGCTTGCGACATTTCTTCCCTGCTACATCAATTCGCGGAAAAAGCCCATTGACGTCATCCGCAGTGCGTTTTGAGCGCCTGACAAACAAAAAGACGGCAGCGTGTTGCCGTCTTTTTGCATTATGCAAGGAAATGTTCGAAGATGATGTTGTCGACGTACGGCTTGAGGCGATCCGCTTCCTCCTGCGAGCGCACCGTCCAGGCGAGTTTTGTTTTGGGGTACGACGTCAAAGCGGGCGAGGGGTAGTCCTCGGCGCGGTAGCTTAAAAAGTCCAGCTTTTCTGCCCAGCGGAGGCTCATATTCCTGACCGCAAACGCCTTGATGCGCCACACGGGCGAGCCGTCGAAGTCGGACTTTTTCATTGCTTCGCCCGAGCCTAAAATGCCGCAGGCGATTTCGGGGCAGAGCTTTTTGTACGCCCGTACATAGGCGGGCTGGAAGGACTGCACGGCGTATTCGCCGGAAAAAGTGCGCATCGCCTCGTGTACGGCGCGTGCCACCGTGTCCGCGGGGACACCGGGCATGTCCTTGATCTCAAGAAGAAGGGGCGCACGGCCGGAAAGGCAGGCGAGCGCGTCCTGAAAGAGGGGGATGCGCTGCTCGCTCCCTGCAAGGTGCAGCTTGGTAAGCTCGGCGGCGGTACATTCGGCGACGGCGCCCTCCTGCCCCGTCATGCGCGCGAGCAGGGCGTCGTGAAAGACGATCAGCTGCCGGTCTTTGGAAAAGTGCACGTCCGTCTCGACGGCATACCCATGCCGTATGGCGTTTTCAAATGCCGCAAGACTGTTTTCGGGATACCTTTCATCGTGCAGGCCGCGGTGCGCGATGGGCGTGTGCGTGAGAAAATCGGGAAGTTTCATGCGTATATTGTAGCAAATCGGCGGAAAGATTTCAATAGCGGTTGCAAAATTTTCATAAATTTTGTATAATATGGGTCGATAAGAAAGGTTTTGGGAGACGGCATGGCAAAAGCAAGCAAGTATCTTCGCAATTTCTGCATCATTGCGCATATCGACCACGGCAAGAGCACGATCGCCGACCGCATCATGGAACTCACCGGGCAGGTGAGCAAGCGCGACATGGAGGATCAGCTCCTCGATTCCATGGACATCGAGCGCGAGCGCGGCATCACGATCAAACTCACGCCCGTCAGAATGTATTATAACGCCCTGGACGGGAACGAGTACGAATTCAACCTCATCGATACGCCCGGACATGTGGACTTTACCTATGAAGTCAGCCGCTCGCTCGCTGCGTGCGAGGGGGCGTTGGTTGTCGTAGACGCGACGCAGGGCGTGGAGGCGCAGACGCTCGCAAACGTCTATCTTGCGTTGGAAAACAATCTCGAGCTGGTGCCCGTCATCAACAAGATCGACCTGCAATCTGCGCGCATCGAGGAGACCAAGGCGGAGATTGAGGAAGTCATCGGGCTGGACGCCTCCGAAGCGCCCTGTGTCTCGGCAAAAGAGGGCACCAATATCCGCGATATTCTGGAGGCGGTGGTCAAATTCGTCCCGCCGCCCGAGGGGGACACGGACGATCCCCTGCGCGCGCTCATCTTTGACAGCTATTACGATAACTACAAGGGCGTCATTCTGTTCGTGCGCATCAAGGACGGGCAGGTCAAGGTGGGAGACAAGATCAGGACGTTTCTCTCCGAAAAGACGTACGACGTCACCGAAGTGGGCGCATTCGCCCCGCAGATGCAGCCTAAAAACATTCTGCTGGCGGGCGAGGTCGGCTATATCGCCGCGAGCATCAAGTCTATCGAGGACGTCGAGGTGGGCGACACCGTCATCAGCGCGCAAAATCCCGCCGCGCAGCCGCTGCCCGGCTACAAAAAGGTGCAGCCCGTCGTCTTTTGCGGCATCTATCCCCTGGACGGCAGCAAGTTCGTAGACCTGCGGGAGGCGATCTTAAAACTCAAGCTCAACGACGCGGCGCTCACCTTTGAGCCGGACAACTCCGTCGCGCTCGGGTTTGGCTTCCGCTGCGGCTTTTTGGGGCTATTGCACATGGAGATCGTGCAGGAGCGCATCGAGCGCGAATTCAACCTCGATATCATCACGACGGCGCCCTCCGTCTCCTACCTCGTTCACAAGACCAACGGCGAGAGCTTCTATGTGGACAACCCGTCCCACCTCCCGCCGCCCACCGATATCGATTACATGGAGGAGCCCATCGTCAAGGCGGAGATCTACACCCCGCCCGAATACGTCGGCTCCATCATGGAACTGTGCCAGGACAAGCGGGGCGTCTACAAGGACATGACCTATCTCGACGCCCGCCGCGTCCGCCTGGAGTATCGGCTTCCGCTCAACGAGATCGTCTATGACTTCTTCGACGAACTCAAGTCCCGCACCAAGGGGTATGCGAGCTTTGACTACGAGGTCGCGGGCTATGAAAAGAGCAAACTGGTCAAACTGGATATCCTTCTGAACGGCGAGGTGTGCGACGCGCTCTCGACCATCGTGCACGAGGATCACGCCTACCGCCGCGGCAGGATGCTCGCGGAGAACCTGAAGGAGGCGATCCCCCGTCAGCTGTTTGAGGTGCCCATTCAGGCGGCGGTCGGCGGCAAGATCATCGCCCGCGAGACGGTCAAGGCAGTCAGAAAGGACGTCCTTGCCAAGTGCTACGGCGGCGACATTACGAGAAAGAAAAAGCTGCTCGAAAAGCAGAAAGAGGGCAAGAAGCGCATGCGCCAGGTGGGCACGGTGGAAGTGCCCAGCGAGGTATTCATGGAGATCTTAAAGACCAATAAGGACAGAAAATGAGCGGACGTACCCCCAAAAACGCGACCAATACGAGGCTGTTTGAGCGCGTGTACGAATTTGTCAGGCGCGTGCCCAAGGGCAAGGTCGTCACATACGGACAGGTGGCGGCGGCGATCGGCGCGCCGCGCTGCGCAAGGCAGGTGGGCTGGGCGCTGCACGTCAACCCCGAGCCCGGCGTCATTCCCTGCCACCGCGTCGTCAACCGTGAAGGAAGGCTCGCGCCCGCATTCGCCTTCGGCGGCCAGGAGGTGCAGGCAAGCCTTCTGGAGGCGGAGGGCGTGCAGGTCGAAGGCGGTTACGTCGATCTGAACAAATACCGCTGGGAGGAGTAATATGGCAGGCATCTATATTCACGTTCCCTTCTGCAAACACAAGTGCACGTACTGCGACTTTGTCTCCTTTCCCAACCGCATGGACGTCGCCGAGGCGTACATGGCGTGCGTCCTCAAAGAACTGGAGATGCGCGGCAAGGAGCTGGAGGGCAGAGCGTTTGACACCGTCTATTTCGGCGGCGGCACGCCCAGCGTCGTCGACCCCAAGTATATCTATGCCGTCATGCGGCAGATCAAAAAGTGCTTTACGCTCTCCGCCCGCCCTGAGATCACGATCGAAATGAACCCCGGAACGGTGAGCGAACAGAAGATCGCCATGTACAAGCGCGCGGGCATCAATCGCTTCTCCATCGGCTTGCAGACGGCGATCGACGAGCAGCTTGCGGATCTGGGCAGAATCCACACCGTGCGCGACTATCTCTATTGCACCTCCTTGATCAAAGGGGAGAACTTCTCCGCCGATATCATGCTGGGCATCAAGAACCAGACGCAGGAGGACGTCAGAAAGACCATCGAGATCGCCGCGGGCAGCGGGGCAAAGCACATTTCCATGTATGCCCTGACGCCCGAGGACGGCACGCCCATCTACACCGATTATCTCAACGGCGAGCTGCCCGACGGGGACGAGGTCGCCGCGCTCTATGACTTCGGCTGTAATCTGCTCAAAGAGAAGGGGTATCACCGCTATGAAGTGAGCAACTTCTGCAAAAAGGGGTTCGAGAGCAGGCACAACCTCAACTACTGGCGGCGCGGAGAGTATGTCGGCGTCGGGGTGAGCGCAAGTTCGTTTATGAGCGGGCGGCGGCTGCTCAATACCGCCAACCTGGACGAGTACATGAAGTGCATCTTGTCCGGCTTCCTTCCCGTCATCGACAGCGAGGAGGTCGGCGTGCAGGACGCCAAGTTCGAGACGGTCATGCTCGGGCTGCGCACGGTGTACGGCTTCTCGCCGAGCGAATATCAAAAGCAATTCGGAACCGACTGGAAGGAGGACTTTGCCGCAGCGTACAAAAAGACGAGGCAGTACCTCTTGGAGGAGGGGGACAGCGTGCGCATCAGGGACGAGTACCTGTATGTGCAGAACATGATTCTCTCCGAGTACGCGCAGTGACACAGGACAATACAAAGAAAAAACGGGATGCGTTTTGAACAACGTATCCCGTTTTTTGTACCAAGTATGCAGTTTACCAGATATTCTGCGGGTCAAAACCGAACACCTGCACGACTTCGAACAGGTCGCTGTGAACGATATCCCGCGTCGTGCAGACGGGGCCGCCGTCTGAATCGATGTCATAGCCGTAGTACCAGTACGCCTGCCAGACGAGGTGGGAACAATGCGTCTCCTGCGGCGTGACGCCCTGGTCCTTGGGGGAGAGAATGCCCACCGTGATCGAATAGGGGACCCTGTTCAGCCGATCGAGCGCAGTCTCGGCGATCTGCGCGCGCTTTGCCTCGTCCGCGTCCTTGAGGCGCAGTACCACAAAATTGGGGCTTTGGCGGAAGAAGTTGACGTTGCTGGAATTGTTGCTCGGGATGCCGAGCGAGATGGACTCCAGGATCGTATTCGTGCGGGCGTTGGTGACGATGGCGGCATGTCCGTTCTGCCAGCCGTAGGTGTGACAGGTGGACGTGACGAGGACGTCGCCGTCCTGCAGATCGACGATGGGGGCGCGGTAGCCGTCTGCAAACCGATCGTGCTGGGTGGTGATCGCCGCCGCGACGTGTTCGATCTCCCCGTCGTAGAAAAAGGCGTCCTGGAATTCGAGGATGCGATCAGGCTTGTCCTTCATCTCGTCGAGCGCCGTGCGGGAAAGTCCCGTCTGCGCATACAGCGTCTCGTAGTCCTGTTCCGACCAGCTCTCCTTTGCGAGGATCTCGGTGAGATCGGCCCTGGCATAGGAGGGAACCCAGCGCACCGCCGTATCGACGATCGCGTCGGCGATCAGCATAAAACAGACCATGGCCGCTAAAAATATGCATAGAGCGAGCAGGAACGCGAGTGCGATGCGACCCGCGCGTTTTGCGATCTTCATGACATCCTCCTGTTGTATCTTGTAACAGTATATCCGCTTTTTCGCGCGCTGTCAATCGCTCGCGGGGCAAAAGCGCGTGAAAAAACCGCCCGTCGGGGCGGTTTTCAAAAATTTTGGACACAGTGCGCCAAAAAATGGAAATTATGTCGCGCGGTGGGCGAGGATCTCTCCCGTCTGCGCATCGATTAAAAGTGCGATCTGCTCCTCGCCGTCCGTCACGGCGACATAGTAGTAGTTTTGTTCCCGCCGCAGCAGACGTACACGGAATTCGCCGCAGAACACGCCCTCTTTCCGCATGCGGTTGAGTGTCTCGTTTTCGCTCTCCGTGAGCACGGCGAGCGCTGCTTCCGGCGAGAGGGTTTCCTCCGTGCGCACGCTCGTCGCGGCGACCTCATAAGTGCGCTCCCCCCAGGCGATGCGCAGGTCGACACTGCCCGCGGGGAAGGTGTCCACCCCCTGGGAAAAGCGGTAGTCGCCATGCACCGCCGAAAAGGACGCCTCGCCGCCCCAGCTCTCGTCGGCGGCGTAGACGAGGACGTCGCCCGCAGGGGAGACGGCGGGGGTGAGCGTGACTTCGATCAGGTCGGACATGGGGCAGGCGATGCCGTCGTCCGCATAGGGGTATTCGCGTGACGTGCACGAGAGCGTGAGCGTAAAGTCCTCCGTCTGCGCACAGAAAATGTCCCGCCGCACCTCGGAGATGTGCTCCGTGTAGTCCTCCTGTCTGCATGCCGAGAGTACGGGCAGGAGTGCAGCGAGAAGTATGATGCTTGCAATGCGTCGTCTCATGTCTACACTGTATGCGCTTTTGCTGCGGGAAATGACTTTTCGGGCGACTTTTTTGTGATTTTCTGTTGCATTTTTCATGCGCGTGTGATAGAATGGATAAAATCATCATTCCAGAGGGTCAGCGCTCGCGCGTTTACGATATTATGAGAAAACTGGTCTTAAAAACTGCGCTCATCACGCTCGGCGTCGTGCTGGTGCTGGCGGTTGCGGCATTCGGGGTGATCTCGCTCTGTGCGCCCGCCGTCATGTGTGATTTTACCCTTTCTCTGGGCATGGAGAGCGTGAGTGCGGATTACGCCTATCAGGAGTACCAGCGTTCGGATGATCTTGCCTATCTCGCCCGCTCCGTGGAGCTTGCGGCGGGCAGGAACGACGCGAAGGCGGAAGAGCGCTTCGATCTTTTATATGCCGCCGAGGGGTTTGACGAAATGTGCGCCGCGCGCGATGCGCAGCAGACCTCGTCGGATATCTGGCTCGGCAGCTATCATGACTATCTCTGCGGCGTAGGCGCGTGCGTCAAGTACCGCCTTGCCGATACGCAGGAGGAGTATGAAGAGGCGCTCGCGCTCGCCCTTGCGGAGACGGATACGTCCTTCCCCGTCGCCAACCCGCTGTACATGCTCTCCGTGGAGGCGGCGTCCGCCGATGACGCGGCGTTCTGTGCAAAGCTTCTCGCGGCGTTAAAGGGCGGGTCTTTTACGAATACGGACAATAATAAAAGTTATGAGGTCATAGAAACGATTTTGAAGGAGGTTGCAAGTGAGTAAGATTATCAAGGAAGGCCTGACGTTTGACGACGTTCTCCTCATCCCGCAGGCGTCCGAAGTCCTGCCCAATCAGGTGGATCTGAGGACGACGCTGACCAAAGGGATCGATCTGAATGTCCCGATCATTTCCGCCGCAATGGATACGGTCACGGAGAGCCGTCTCGCCATTGCGATGGCGCGCGAGGGGGGAATGGGCATCATCCACAAGAACATGTCCATCGAAGAGCAGGCGAAGGAAGTGGACAAGGTCAAGCGTTCGGAGCACGGCGTCATCACCGATCCCTTCTTCCTCGAGCCGGACGCGCTTGTCAAGGACGCTGTGGCGCTCATGGAGCGCTATCGCATCAGCGGCGTTCCGATCACCAAGAACGGCAAACTGGTCGGCATTCTCACCAACCGCGACCTTCGCTTTGAAACCAACTACGATCAGCCCATCGAAAACGTGATGACCAAGGAAAACCTTGTCACCGCGCCCGTCGGCACGTCCCTGGAGGATGCGCAGAAGATTTTGGGCAAGCACCGCATCGAAAAGCTTCCCATCGTCGATGAAAAGGGCTATCTGAAGGGACTGATCACCATCAAGGATATCGAAAAGAGCATCCAGTACCCCAACTCTGCGCGCGATAAGAACGGAAGGCTCCTGGTCGGCGCAGCGGTCGGCACGGCTGCAAACACGATGGACCGCATCGCGGCGCTCGTCGAAGCCAAGGTGGACGTCATCGCCATCGACACGGCGCACGGTCATCAGCGCATGGTCCTCAACAAGGTGGAGGAGATCAAGTCCAAGTACCCGAATGTGCCCCTCATTGCGGGCAACGTGGCAACGGCGGGCGCGGTCGAAGCGCTCATCAAGGCGGGTGCGGACGTCGTCAAGGTCGGCATCGGTCCCGGCTCCATCTGCACGACGCGTATCGTTGCCGGTATCGGCGTGCCTCAGCTCACCGCGATCATGGATTGCGCGGAGATGGCGGATAAGCTCGGCAAGCGTATCATCGCGGACGGCGGCATCAAGTATTCGGGCGACATCGTCAAGGCGCTTGCGGCGGGCGGCAGCGCGGTCATGATCGGCTCCCTGCTCGCAGGCACGGCGGAAAGCCCCGGCGAGATCGAACTCTATCAGGGCAGATCCTTCAAGGTGTACCGCGGCATGGGGTCTCTCTCCGCCATGGCGGTCGGCTCCAAGGACAGATACTTCCAGGAAAACAACAAGAAGTTCGTCCCCGAAGGCGTCGAGGGCCGCGTCCCCTATCGCGGAACGGTCTCCGAGATCGTCTATCAGATGGTGGGCGGCATCCGTTCGGGCATGGGCTACTGCGGGAAGGCGAATATCGAGGACCTTCGCAAGAACTCTGAGTTCATCCGCATCACCAACGCGGGACTTCTGGAGAGCCATCCTCACGATATCTCCATCAGCAAGGAAGCGCCCAACTACACGGTCAGAAACTAAACCTCAAAAACGCCCGCACGGGCGTTTTTCACATGACATTACAATATGGAGATGACTATGCAACACGAAAGAGTGCTCGTTCTCGACTTCGGCGGACAGTACAACCAACTCATTGCGCGCCGCGTGCGCGACCTGAAGGTCTATTGCGACTTAAAGCCCTGCGACATGACGGTGGAGGAGATCAAGGCGTACGATCCCATCGGCATCATCTTCACGGGCGGCCCCAACAGCGTGTATGACGCGGGTTCGCCTCATATCGATCCCGCAGTCCTGCAGCTCGGCATTCCCGTGCTCGGCATCTGCTACGGCTGCCAGCTCATCGCCTACACGCTGGGAGGTAAAGTAGAGCACGCCGCGACCAGCGAGTACGGCAAGCGCACCTTCTCCTTTGTCAAGCCAAGTCCGCTCTCCAAGGATATCCCCGAGAGCAGTATCTGCTGGATGAGCCATACCGATCACGTCACGCAGGTTCCTGCGGGCTTTGAAGTGCTCGCTTCCACACAGACCTGCCCCGTTACGGTGTACGGGAGCGAGGAAAAGCGCATCTACGGCGTGCAGTTTCACCCCGAGGTCGTCCACTCCGAGTACGGCAACAAGATTCTGGAAAACTTCCTCTATGAAGTCTGCGGCGCCAAGGGCGACTGGACGATGGGCGGCTTTGTTGCCGAACAGGTCGAAAAGATCAGGTGCAAGGTGGGAGGCAAAAAGGTGCTCTGCGCCATGTCGGGCGGCGTCGATTCCGCCGTCGCCGCGACGCTCATCCATAGGGCGATCGGCAGTCAGCTCATCTGCGTGTTCGTCGATCACGGTCTGCACCGCAAGAACGAGCCGGAGGAGGTCATGTCCGTATTCCGCGACGGGCTGGGCATGAACCTCATCAAAGCGGACGCCGCCGATAGCTTCCTTGCGAAACTTGCGGGCGTCACCGACCCCGAGCAGAAGCGCAAGATCATCGGCGCGGAGTTCATCAACGTCTTTGAAAAAGAGGCGAAAAAGATCGGCGCGGTGGACTTTTTGGTGCAGGGCACCATCTATCCAGACGTCATTGAGAGCGGCAAGGGCAAGAGCGCGGTCATCAAGTCCCATCACAACGTGGGCGGGCTTCCCGACGTCGTCGATTTCAAGGAGATCATCGAGCCGCTGCGCGACCTCTTTAAGGACGAAGTGCGCCGCGTCGGCACGGAATTGGGGCTTCCCGACTCCGTCGTCTGGCGGCAGCCCTGCCCCGGTCCCGCGCTCGCCATCCGTATCATGGGCGAAGTCACGCGCGAGAAGCTGGAGACGCTGCGCGACGCGGACTATATCTTCCGTGAGGAGATCGCAAAGGCGGGGCTGGACAAGAGCATCTGGCAGTATTTTGCCGTCATCACCAACAGCAAGACGGTGGGCGTGCAGGGGGACTTCCGCACCTATGAGAACGTCATTGCCCTGCGCGCGGTCATGAGCGTGGACGCCATGACGGCGGACTGGGCGCGTATTCCCTATGACGTTCTGGAGACGGTCTCCAACCGCATCACCAACGAGGTAAAGCACGCCAACCGCATCGTGTACGACATCACCAGCAAGCCCCCGGCGACCATCGAGTGGGAGTGAGCCATTGGAATGTAAAGGACGCATTTTCAGCGAATGAAAGAAACCTGCGAGACTTGACACAAAGCCGAAGCGGGTTTTTTGTTGAAACGTGTTTGGTAAAGCTGAGGAGCTATTATGGAGATAAGAGAATTGGGCTTAGAGCAGACGGAAGAGATAAAGCGATTGATGGTTGAAATTTTTTCCAAAGAACCGTGGAATGATATGTGGACGGATACGCAGTTGCATGCGTATGTGTTGGAACTGATTTGATCGGCATGGCATTGGGCAGGATCAGGAGTTGGTATGAGGGGACGGAATACTGGATCGATGAGTTTGGAATCGCATCCGAAATGCAATGCCGCGGGGCAGGAACGAAGTTTCTCACTGAATTGGAATGCCTTCTCAAAGGTAGAGGGGTAAAACACATCGTGCTGCTCACAGAACGGAGCGTTCCAGCCTATCGTTTTTATCTGAAAAACGGTTTTTCGGAACAACAGGGAACGGTGTTCTTTGTAAAAGCCATAGGATGATACGTCAAAAACGCATTAATTTTTCTGAAAATATTCATTCAAACGCTTGCTCGTGACGCGGCGTCATATGTTAGACTATCCTTACAATCCTTACAAGGAGAAACGTATGCCGAAAACAGACTACATGACCGTTGGCGAGGCGGCGAAGAAAATGGGCGTCAGCGTCCGTACTTTGCAGTATTACGACAAGCTCGGGCTGCTCGCACCCTCTGCGCAGAGCGAGGGCGGGCGGCGGCTGTATGCGCAAAGAGATCTCGTCCGTCTGCATCAGATTTTGTCCCTGAAGTCGCTCGGCTTTTCGCTCGAGGACATCAAAGAAAGGCTCCCCGCGCTGGATACGCCCGCCGAGGTCGCAGACGCGCTCAGCGCGCAGGCAGAGGACCTCCGCAGCCGCATCTCACGGCTTTCCGACTGCCTTGCCGCGGTCGAAGGGCTGCGCGCGGAGGTCTTGCAGATGCAGGCGGTGGACTTCAAGAAGTACGCGGATATCATCGTCAATCTTCAGATGAAGAACGAGTACTACTTTCTCATCAAGCACTTTGATGAAGAAACGCTCGATCACATCCGCACCCGGTTCGATGCCGAGAGCGGCAAGGAGTTCATCGAAAGGTTCATGTACCTGTGCGATCGGGCGCTTGCAATGCAGAAAGAGGGCGTCCCGCCCGAGAGCGAGGTGTGCCAGCAGCTTGCGAAAACATTCTGGGAGATGGTCGTCGAGTTCACGGGCGGCGATATGCGCCTTTTGCCCAGGCTCATGGCGATCGGAGAGGCGAAGGGTGACGACGGCTGGCACAAGAAGCAGGCGCAAATCAACGCATACCTCGGCCCCGCGCTGGAGATCATGTTCGAGCGGCAGGGCACAAATCCCTTTTCAGGAGAATGACATGCGCGATATTATCACGATCGACCATTTAAGCAAGCACTTCGGCGAAGTGAAGGCGGTGCAGGATCTTTCCTTCCGCGTCAGGGAAGGGGAGCTGTTCGCCTTCCTCGGCGTCAATGGCGCGGGAAAGAGCACGACCATCCATATCATGTGCGGGCAGCTCAAAAAGGACGGCGGCAAGATCGTCATCGACGGCGCGGACCTCGACGGCGGCGCCGACCCCGTCAAGCAAAAGCTGGGCGTCGTCTTTCAGAACTCCGTACTGGACGGCGCGCTCACCGTGTGGGACAACCTCGAAAGCCGCGCCGCGCTCTACAAGATCACGGGCGCCGCGTTCAAAAAGCGCTTTTCAGAGCTTGACGCGCTGCTCGGGATCGGCGAATTCAAGAGGCGGGCGGTCGCCAAGCTCTCGGGCGGGCAGCGGCGGCGCATCGACATTGCGCGGGCGCTGTTGCACCGCCCCAAGATCCTCATCCTCGACGAGCCGACCACGGGGCTGGACCCGCAGACGCGCAAGCTCCTCTGGGGCGTCATCGCGCGGCTGCGGCAGGAGGAGGGAATGACAGTGTTCCTCACAACGCACTACATGGAGGAGGCAGCGGAGGCGGACTTTGTCGTCATCCTCGAAAGCGGAAAGATCGCCGCCGAGGGCACGCCGCTCTCGCTCAAAAACAGATACACGGGCGACTTCATTACGCTCTACGGCGCGGACGAGGAGACCATCATGGGGTTGGGGCTTTCCTATGAAAAGGTCCCGGGCGGATTCCGCCTGTCCGTGCCCGATACGGCGCACGCGACGCAGCTCATCCTCGCCCATCCCGAAGTATTCCTCGATTATGAGGTCACAAAGGGCAGAATGGACGACGTCTTTCTTGCCGTGACGGGCAGACAGCCGGAAGGAGGGATGCAATGACTGTTCTCATTCTCATCAAACGCAACATCAAGCTCTTTTTCAAGGACAAGGGCATGTTCTTCACCTCGCTCATTACGCCCGCCATCCTGCTCATTTTGTATGTGACCTTTCTGAGCAATATCTATCGGGACAGCTTCCTTGCAGGTTTTCCCGCGGGGATGTCCGTGCCCGAGGACGTCATCGACGGGCTGGTGGCGACGCAGCTCATCTCCTCCATGCTCGCCGTGTCCTGTGTGACCGTGGCGTTCTGTTCCAACTTTCTCATGGTGCAGGACAGGGTGACGGGCGCCATCCGCGATCTGCGCATCTCGCCCGTGAAGCCCGCTGCGCTCTCGCTGAGCTACTACGTTGCGACGCTCGTCTCCACGCTGCTCATCTGCTATGCGGCGACGGCGATCTGCCTCATCTATGTGGCGGTCGCTGGGTGGTATCTCTCGGTCGCGGACGTGTTCCGGCTGCTGCTCGACGTGTTGCTCTTGGTGTTGTTCGGCACGGCGCTCTCCTCCGTCATCAACTTCTTCCTCTCCACGCAGGGGCAGATTTCGGCGGTCGGTGCGATCGTCAGCGCGGGCTATGGGTTTATCTGCGGCGCGTACATGCCAATCTCCTCCTTCGGCGAGGGGCTGCAGACGGCGATCGGCTTCCTTCCGGGGACATACGGCACCTCGCTCATCCGAAATCACGCCATGCAGGGCGCATTCCATGAGCTCGGCGCGCAGGGACTGCCGTCGGAGGCGGTGGAGGCGCTGCGCGACGCGGTGGACTGCAACCTCTACTTCTTCGGGGAGCAGGTCGGACTGCCCGCCATGTACCTCGTCCTTGCAGGCGCAACGCTCGCGCTGCTCCTTGTCTATATCCTGCTGAATGTGCTCAGAAAGCGTGGATAAACGCCGCATTTTGCGGTTTCGCCGAAGCATATGCCGCGCCCGCCGAACGTCGTTCGGCGGGCGCGGAATTATAAAATGAAATCCGCGTGTCCTTTGAAAAAAATCTATGAAAAAATGCAAATTAGGTCTTGACGAACGCTGTATTTGTGCTATAATATCTTTTGGAAATCAAGTGAACGTTGTTCACGAAAAAGGAAAAGGAGTTTCAAATGGCAAGGTTTACGTTACCCAGAGATCTCTATCATGGCAAGGGCTCGTTGGAAGTCCTCAAGACGCTCGAAGGCAAGAAGGCGATGATCTGCGTCGGCGGCGGCTCGATGAAGAAGTTCGGCTTCCTCGACAGAGCGGTGAATTACCTCAAGGAAGCGGGCATGGAAGTGGAAGTGTTCGAGGGCATCGAGTCCGATCCTTCCGTCGAGACGGTCATGCGCGGCGCTGAAGCGATGCTCAAGTTCGAGCCTGACTGGATCGTCGCAATGGGCGGCGGTTCGCCCATCGACGCGGCAAAGGCGATGTGGATCAAGTACGAATATCCCGATACGACCTTCGAGGATATGTGCAAAGTGTTCGGGCTTCCCAAGCTGAGGAAGAAGGCGCACTTCGTCGCGATCCCCTCCACGTCGGGCACGGCGACCGAGGTCACGGCGTTCTCCATCATCACCAACTATCAGAATGGCATCAAGTACCCGATCGCAGACTTCGAGATCACGCCCGATATCGCGATCGTCGATCCCGATCTCGCGGAGACCATGCCCAAGAAGCTGGTCGCGCACACCGGTATGGACGCAATGACGCACGCGATCGAAGCTTACGTCTCCACGGCGAACTGCGACTACACCGATCCGCTCGCCATCCACGCGATCGAGATGATCCAGGAAAATCTCATTCCCTCCTACAACGGGGATATGGAAGCGCGCGACAAGATGCACAACGCGCAGTGCCTTGCGGGACAGGCGTTCTCCAACGCGCTGCTCGGCATCGTCCACTCCATGGCGCACAAGACGGGCGCGGCGTTCGCTGATTACGGCGCACACATCATCCACGGCGCAGCAAACGCAATGTACCTGCCCAAGGTCATCGCCTTCAACGCGAAGGACCCCACCGCGAAGAAGCGCTACGGCGTCATCGTGGACTACATGGGGCTCGGCGGCAAGGATGACGATGAGAAGGTCGCACTGCTCATCGCGCACCTGAGGAAGATGAACGACGAGCTCAATATCCCTCACTGCATCAAGAACTACGGCGCAGACAGCTATCCCTGCGAGCAGGGCTTTGTGCCCGAGGACGTGTTCCTCTCCCGCCTGCACGACATCGCCGTCAACGCGATCGGCGACGCCTGCACGGGCTCCAATCCCCGTCAGCCCTCCGTCGAGGAGATGGAAAAGCTGCTCAAGTGCTGCTACTACGATACCGAAGTCGATTTCTGATCGATTTAGCGCAAAAAAGGAAGCCACACGGCTTCCTTTTTTTGTGCCCTGAAATGCCCGTTGATTCGGCGGAAGGGGCGTGTGTTTTGAAAGTTGTCAAAATATCCCTTCTTTCGGCTGTGCCGCAGGGGATTGGTCAATCCATTTGAAATGCGCCGAAAAACGGCGATTTCGCGCATTTTGCCGCAAAATGGCGCGGGCGGGAGGGGCGAAAAATGCAGATTTTCGTGTCGGAAGGAAGTATATTTCGATTATTATCTAAATAAATGCCATCATGCCAGTCAGGAGTTTTTCCTCTTTGGAACGGGGAAATCCCTGCCTTTTTCTTTTTTCGCCGCTCCGTTTACCTGGGCGCGCAAAGTTCACTTGGCAGATCTTGGCAGCATGCCGATGCTCTCAAAATAGGTTTGATTGTGAAGGACGGAGGGATGCGTCGGGGCGAGCGCGGCGGCGCGCTTGTGATACTCCAGTGCAGCGTCCTTTTTTCCGAGCAGGGAATTGCAATAGACGAGCCCCAGCAGCGGATAGAGCGTGCGTTCGTCGGGCACGTCGAAGTCGCCCTCCGCGGAGCGGTCGGGGCAGGCGAGCGCCCGTTCGTACCACCAGACGGCCTCGCCAAGTTTCCCGTCCTCCTGGAATGCCCTGCCGATGGTGTGGCAGACGCCCCCGCGCGGCAGTCCGAAGGAGAAGCTGCGAAAGAGGGTGTTGAGCGCCCGGGTTCGCTCTCCCTTGGCAGCATAGCAGCTCGCAAGCACTTTGCACGCTTCGATCTGGTTGACGTACCAGCCCTCACTCGCAAGCATCTCCTCCAGGACGGCGATCGCCTCGGTATATAACTTGTTGTAGTACAGCTCGCGCCCGTAGTAGAACAGGTCGCGCGCCGAGAGCGGCTCCTCCGCGCGCCACTTCTGGTAGATATGCAGGTTGCGCGCGCCGCGCGGCTTGTCGCTTCTCAGGTGGGTCACCGTGAAGTCGCTGCCGATCACTCTGCCGAAGGGGGAGATACACTCATGCACGCGTCCCACCCAGCGCGCTCTTTCGCACCGCCTGACGATGCGCTCGCGCCGAAAGGAGAGTCCGCCGCCCGCATACCCGCACACGACCATATCGGCGGGGTCGCGCTGCAGTTGTTTTTTGAGTGCAACAAGGCGGGGGAGTTGCTCGGGCGCGATGACGTCGTCGGCGTCCAGCCACATGAGATAGTCCCCGCCCGCCCTTGCAAAGGAGACGTTGCGCGCCCGTGCAAAGTCGTCCTGCCATAGCTCGTCATAGAGTTTGTCGGTGTAGCGCGAGGCGATCGCACGGGTTGTATCCGTGCTCCCCGTATCGACGATGACGATCTCATCCACGGCATCCTTCACGCTGTCCAGACAGCGGGAAAGGACGTCCTCTTCATTTTTTACGATCATGCACAGGGAAAGCTGCATCGTCACCTCCGTAGTCAAAGTTGGATATAATATAGTACGGGCAATGCGCGTTTTTCGTGCATTGCACCCATGCGCATCTGCGCACAAACGGAGGAAAAAATGACGAGATACAATTGGTGCTGCGTGTGTGGGAATTGTCCCTGCATCTGTAAATGTGGTTGGAACATGGTGTTCTCGGAAGCGTCCGAGGCTGTCAATATGGTCGACCCTGCGCGTCCGTCGGGATGTTCGGGCTGTACCGGCCCGACGGGACCTACCGGTCCCACGGGCGCAACGGGCGCAACGGGCGCAACGGGCGCGACTGGTTATACCGGGCCTACGGGCCCGACAGGCCCGACAGGCGTGACCGGCGCAAGCGGTGCGACGGGCGCGACCGGTACGGGGGTGACGGGTCCCACAGGTCCCACCGGCCCTACGGGTCCCACGGGGCAGGTAACATAAGGGAAAGGAAGGATCGCTTCATATCCGTTGCGTGAAATGTGCCGATCGCCGTATGAATCGGCTGGGTCAATCATTGCGCATACGAAAAAATTGTGATATAATAGAGTCATTCCCTGGTTATTTCGGGTATCGCGAAAGATGCGTCGCTGCAGACGGCGATGAGTTTCTGCATGAGGAAAGGGCAATGAACAATATCATTTTTTCGATGATCCCTTTTATATTGTTTGCATTCATTTGCGTCGTTCTGACCATGAGAAGATTCTCGCGGGCAGTGACATACATCGCGTGGGCGGTGCTCGTCGGTGCGATCGTCGCCGTCTATCTCGGGCTCGGTTTTACCCGTCTGGACAATGCGTTCCTCATCGCGCTTATGCCCGTCACGGCGTATCTTCCCGTCATCATAGCGGTGTTTGTGCTCTCAAAGAGAAGTTTTACGGGAAATGTCTTTGTGATATCCGTCTCCCTGCTTGCATGCGTCATCGCGGGGCTTGTAAGAAAACTTGTCGTCACGTTCGGCTTTGACGGGGTGTGGGGCGGCGTGCTCTGCGCGCTCATCGTCGCCGCAGTCAGCGCCGTCATCGCGTTTGTCGTCTACTATTATCTGCGTGGCATCTTCCGCGACTATGACAAGACGGAAAAGAAAAACCTCTTTCTTCTGCCGGTCATGTTTCTGCCGGTCGTGCTGTCGCTGTATCAGATCTCAAGCGTGAGCGATCTCACCGCCATCCTTCTCCTGCTCGCCGCCGACCTGTGCGTGTTCGGCGTCACGACGGCATATATCGTGACCCGCTACAAGAACATGAAGCTGCGCATCGAGCGCGAAGAGGCGCTCCGTCAGGTGGAGATCGAGCGGGAGGAGTACAAGCTCTCCGAACAAAAGCTGGAACTTGGCAGGCGCTACCGTCACGACATGCGCCATCACTTTGCTGCCATCCGCGGGCTTTTGGTGCAGGGCGACACGGGGCAGGTGGTGGAGTATCTCAACACGCCGTCGCGCTCGGGGAGGACGGACTGCCCGTCGCAACAAAGACGGACGAGCACGGCTATGGCATGACGAGCATCCGCTATATTGTCCAAAAGTACAGTGGGGTTCTCAAGTGCGAGAGTACGGAAGAAAGTTTTTCCATCCGGCTTGTCCTGTTTGAAACATCGGACGTGAGCTCCCCGCGCCGCAGGAAGCGGGGCAGCGTGCGCGCCCTCACCGCTGTCCCGCTCGGTCTGGTCGCGGCGATCATCTCCCTCAACTGCATGCCCGCCACCGTGAGCGCACTCGAGGACGTTCCCGTGCTCGGCGCGGCGGTCTCCGCCGTCGATTTCGCAACTGGGGATTTGGCTGGGGGGACAGCGAGCTGGATGTCACCTACCCGGAGACGGGCAATGAAACGATCGATAAGACAATCGAGGACTATATCGACGCGTGCGTGGACGAGTTTATGACCTATTACGGCCTGCGCGATCAGGGGTACGTCGGCGCGGATATCATGAGCTCCGTCCTCGTGGAAAATGAGGCGATGCTCACGATCAGGGTCAGCTACACGCTGAACATCGGGAGCTCGCTCTCCTATGAAAGGTATTTTGTCATCGATAAGGAGCGCCTATCCCAATCTTACGCAGGACGAATATGTGGACGAAATGCTGCGCCTGTTCAAAGAGGCGGGCGTTTTTCTAACGCGCGAAGAGCTGGAAAAATTGCTCATGCTGCGCCGGCAGACAGATCTGCTGTTGCTTGATCAATTTGGCAAATAAAGGAGTGCGGCGCAGGCAAGGCGCTGCAATGGTAAGAAAATTTGAAAAGTTTAAGGGCAGGCTGCCGCATGTACTGCGGCAGCCTGCTATTCGTTTATGCGCACAGGCGGGCGCGGAAGCTTCATATTATGATAGGGGGCAGGTGTCCAAATCATCCTGACGGAGGAGCAGAATACGGAAAATCAGCCAATGCAGCCGCAGGAGCCGTGCAGCGCTCCTCCGACCTCGGAAAAGACATACGAGGCGGATGGACAAAAGTGCCTCGTCATCAGACATTTTACGGGGGATGCACCGCTTTCTAAAATCGTTCTGGAGGTCGCCGTGCGCCGGGTCGATCGGGAGATGGGCTTATGACGGCTCCCCTCGGGCGTACGGGGATCTATATGCGCCTCTCGCGCGACGACGAGAAGGCGGGCGAGTCGATGTCCATTGAAAATCAGCGCGCGATGCTTCTGCAATATGTCGCGGAAAATGGCGGCACGGTCGCGGGCGAGTATGCGGACGACGGCTGGTCGGGCACCGACTTCGAACGCCCGGGCGTTGCGCGCCTTCTGGAGGATGCCAAAGAGGGAAAGATCGACACGATCATCGTCAAAGACCTGTCCCGCTTCGGGCGCAACTATATCCGCGTCGGGCAGTATATCGACTATCTCTTTCCCGCCTACGGCATTCGCTTTATCGCCCTCGCGGACAACGTGGACACCGCGGACAGGTCGGGGGCGGGCATGGACATGATGCCCATCATGAACGTGTTCAATGAATGGCACGCAGCGAATACCTCCAAGAAGATTCGCGCGGTGCTGGAGAGCAACTGGCGCGCGGGCAAGTACACCAACTGGGCCTATCCCTACGGCTACAAAGCGAGCACGGACGAAAAACGTACGGCGGTCATCGACGGGGAGGCGGCGGGCATCGTGCGGCGCATCTATGACATGCGCCTGCAGGGAAATTCCGCCCGCACGATCGCGCGGCGGCTGACCGATGAGGGCGTCCCCAACCCCGCGACCTACTTCACGCGGCTGGACGGCAAAAAATCGGACCGCCGCTGTTCGCCCCACTGGACGCCCAAGACGGTCATGGGCATCCTCTGCAATCCGACCTATATCGGCACGATGACACAGCACAAGACGACGCGCTTTTCCTATAAAAACCACAAGGTCGTCACCGTGCCGGAAGGGGAGCGCATCGTAAAGGAAGATGCGCACGCTGCGATCATCTCCCGCGAGGTCTGGGAACAAGTGCAGGCGATGCGCGCCGCACCGCGCGGCAGGGCGGATCAGGCGCAGGAAGTGCACCCCCTGTCCGGACTCCTCGTCTGTGCCGACTGCGGCAAGAAGATGAAGCGCAGGGCGTCGAAGGGGAAAAACGCCTGCTACGCCTGCCGCACCTATATTGACCTCGGCAAACAGTATTGCACCTCCCACAGCATCGGCGAGCGGCAGTTGGAGGAACTGCTCCTGCGCGACATCCGCGCCATGCTCGGCAATGTCTCAATCGATGCGGGGGTCGTCGGGAAGGCATACCTTAAAAAGCTGGAAGCGCGCGGCGCGCAGGACAGGCGCGCCGGGGAAAGGGAACTGCGCGCTTGCAGGGCAAGGCTTGTCCAATTGGACAGTCTGATCGCATCGGCGTTTGAGGAGCGGGTGCTGGGAAAACTCCCGGAGAGCGTCTGCAAGTCGCTGTGCGAGCGCTACCAGGCGGAAAAGGTCAGAATCGCGGAGCAGATCGCCGCGCTGGAGGCGCACCTTGCGCGCCCGGACGACGCGCAGACCGCAAGGCAGTATGCAGCGCGCCTTGTGCATTACGCCGCGTGCGAAGAGCTCACCCGCGAGCTGTGCCTGCAGCTCGTTGAAAAGATCGTAGTGGGGGAGCGGGTATCGTCGCGCACGATCGAGATCTATTACCGCTTTTGCGCGCCCATGGCGCCTTCGCCATAGCCCGCGCTGCGATAGGGGGCATTTCACAAGAAAAAGAATGCGGGCGTTCGGCTGTGCCGAACGCCCGCAAGTGTATCAGAAATTCAGGAGAGCTTTGTGATGCTCACGCCGTCCTCAATGGTCGTATCGTAGAAGGATGCCTCATAGCCGACTGCCTCCCTGTACGCCTTTCCGACGTTCTCGCGGAAGGCGTCCGTCTTGCCCTTTTCCACAAGGCTGATGGTGCAGCCGCCAAAGCCCGCGCCGATCATGCGCGAGGCGATGCAGCCCTCCTGTGCCCGCGCCGCGTAGGCGAGCGCATCAGGCTCCCTGCCTGTTACCTCGTAGAGCTTGGAGAGACTGTCGTGCGAGGCGTTGATGAGCCTGGCGAGCGTCTCGATCTTGCCCGCCTTGAGCGCCTCCGCTGCCTCTGCGACGCGTGCACATTCATAGACGACGTGCGTTGCGCGGTCGAGGATCTTGCCGCTCAGAACGTGCTTGGCGCGCTCGAACATGTCGGGCGTAAGGTCGGCAAGACAGCTGATCGAGGGGTACACCTGTTGCAGCTGTTCCAGCGCGCGCTCCACTTCGGCGCGGCGCTCGTTGTACTTGCTCTCCACAAGGGCATGCGGCTTGTTGCAGTTGGCGACGATGAGCTCGTAGTTTCCAAGATCGAGGGGGATATACTCATAGTCCAGCGTCTTGCAGTCGAGCAGGATGGCGTGATCCTTCTTGCCCATTGCCGAGGCAAACTGGTCCATGATGCCGCAGTTGACGCCGCAGTACTCGTTCTCCGCCTTCTGCGAGAGGAGGGCGACTTGCTTCAAATCGGGCGTCTCGCCCGCAACGGTCGCGAGGGCAACCATCGTGCTGACCTCGATGGCGGCGGAGGAGGACAGCCCGCTGCCGAAGGGGACGGAGCAGTCCTGCAAAATGTCGCATCCGACGAGTTTGTGCCCCGCCTGCTGCCACATATAGGCGACGCCCGCGGGATAGTCGGCATATTTCACCTTGCGGTAGTCGTTGAGCCGCCCGATCTCCAGCGAGATGCGCGCGGGGATGTCCGTCCACGCAAGGTTGATGCGGTCGGTGCCGTTGGGACGGATGTAGACGGTGTTTTTAAGCGAGAGCGCCGCGGGCATGACCTTGCCGCCGCAGTAGTCGATGTGCTCCCCGATGAGGTTGATGCGCCCTGCCGCCGAGACGGCATACATGAACTGTTTTTCATTTTCCATAGGTGAAACCTGCCTTGTGGATGAGGAATTGTGCCGTGTCCGAGGGGGCCTCGAAGACGGCGGTATTTTTCAGGATACGGCTGCATACGCTCGCCAGCTCCGTCTTGACTGCTTCGTGCGCCGATTGCGGCGTAAAGGCGGGGGACATTGCCTTCATCTCCGCAAAGAGCATCGCGTAGTCTGCGTACTGCTCCGGCAGAGGCGCGCCCGATATAAGGAGCGCTTCGAGGTCGGCAAGTTCATGCACCAGCCGTCCGGGGAGAATGAACAGCCCCTGTGCCTCGATGAGCCCGATGGACTCCTTCTTGATGACGTGGAACTCCGGGTGCGCATGGAACACGCCGTCCGGGTATTGCGCCGAGGTGATATTGCTGCGCAGGATGAGATTCATTTCGTAGCCGTTTTGCGTCTTGATGACGGTCGGGCTGACGGCGTGGTGTACGCCGTCGCCGTCAACGGGGATGAGCCCGCGCGCGGCGTCCTCGTAGGCGCACCATGCCTCGCGCACGCGCTCGGAGAGGTCCGCGATCTGGTCGGCATTCTTTCCGCTGAGGCGCACCGCCGTGCCCTGCCAGTCAATGACGCCCGCCCTGATTTCCGGAAAGTCGGGATGGGAGAGCGGGACGGCGATGGAGGCGCGGTGCAGCGGAAGCACTTCGCCGCCGCCCTGGTAGTGGTCGTGGGCGAGCACGCTGCCGCCGATGCGCGGCAGGGGCGCGTTGCAGCCGATGAAGTAGTGCGGGAACAGGTCGACAAACTGCATGAGCCGGACAAAGGTGTCCCTGTCGACGTGCATGGGGATGTGCTTTTGATTGACGGCGATGCCGTGCTCGTGGAAGTAGCCGTAGGGGGAGAACTGCCAGAACCACGGTTCCCCGCCAAGCTCCAGCGAGACGGTGCGCAGCGTGCATTTGTTGCGCCCGACAAATCCCTCGTTCTCGCGGCAGATCGTGCAGGCGGGATAGCCGCCCCTGACGCTGTTGCCGCTCGCCGCCTTTTTGGGGTCGCGGAATTCGGGCTTTGCGCAGTTGATCGTGACGATCAGCCCGTTCTCTGCCGTAAAGCGGGGGTTGGCGTCCAGTTTCTTCTTTTTGACGTAGTCGGCGTGCACGCAGTAGTCGTACAGCCACCTCGTCGCCTCGGCGGAGGAGACGCGCATGTGCGCGGCAAATGCCTCTTCGACCGCCTCGGGGGAGAGCATCAGCGCGCCCATCACGCCGTCGGTGAGTCGCTCGGGCTGTTCGGCGGCGGGAAGCCCCGCTTCCGCGCAGGCATTGACCAGGTCGCTTAAGAGGTCGGAGACCTCCCGCCCGTCATAGACTGCGCCGCTGTCTTCGTAGCTCTGCGCGCCCACGAGTCCGAGTACGGTGTTGCGCGCATAGACCGCATTGCGCGACGAAAGTCCGAGTTTTTCGCGCGCATAGGCGATGAGTGCGTCGATTGCATGAGATAGGTTGTTCATGATCGTTTGCCTCCGGGCAAATGGGGGGGGACAATGAGGCGATGATTCCGATCGCCTCATTGTCAGGGGTTGGGGGGATTTTGAATAGACAATCTTTGTGGCGGGATTTGCGCACGGCGAGCGATCTTCCGGCGCTGCTGCTCTTCTTTTCGCCCATATTATACTGTAAGGGAAAAATACGAACCACGCCTTTGGCGGTATCTTTTTGGCAGCTTTCCGCTCATCTTCCTCGCAATACGCGGGTATTACTTCGTCATCGCGTCGCGGCAAGGCGCGTTTTGCGAAAGTTCGGCTTACGCCAAACATTGCGCTTTGATCGCCTGCCGCTCCTTTTTCTCAAAATTCTTCACAAAGAATTTTGAGAAAAAGCTGAGGTGCTCGCCAAAGGTGCAAAGCAATCAAAAGCGGCAAGATGTGCGTCTCAGACAAGGCGAAAGGCGCAGGGCGTGCCCGGTGGCACGGTCAAGCCTTTCAACACAGTATGAGCGTGCAGTTTCCGCTTTTGATCGGGTTCGCATTACTCCCTTACAGTATACCTGCTCTTTGCGGGCATGGCAAGCAATGTATTGTCCGTTTTTGGACAATTATTGACATAATACGGCCGCATGCTTTCCTGTTTTTGCGCAACTGAAAGAAAAGCGGGGAATGCACGCGATTTTTTTGAGGAATTGCGGTATTTTAATTGACAAATTCTGCAATACCCGTTATACTCAAAGCAAAGGTATGGCGTGTTCGGAGTCCATGCAAATATTCGGCGGCGTGTGCCGCATTATTGATTGAGATAAGGCTGTTCGCCTAGACTCAAATTTTATAAGTTGGACAGGGCAACCTGTTTGAATTTAGCCGATAAAAGGCGTCACTTGTGAAACGGTCAATAAGAGTATTAAAAGTATTTGCTGTATAGACTCTGATCCACGTGCATCAAGCAAAAGCGATTTTTTACGCATGCATGCGCACTGTCGAGGGACGTCCTTGTTCGGGACATCCCTTATTTTTTTGGAAGAGAAGTATGAGCGAGTTCAACCAAAGAAGCGCCCCCCTCTACGAAGCGCTTGAAAAATTCCGCAAGCAGCGGGTCGTTCCCTTCGACGTGCCCGGGCACAAGCGCGGCCGCGGCAATCCCGAGCTCGTCGAGCTGCTCGGCGAGAAGTGCGTGGGGCTGGACGTCAACTCCATGAAGCCGCTGGACGATCTGTGCCATCCCTCCTCGGTCATCCGTGAGGCGGAGGCGCTCGCAGCCGAGGCATTCGGCGCGGCGCACGCCTTCTTTATGGTGGGCGGCACGACCTCCGCCGTGCAGAGCATGATCCTCTCCGTCTGCAAGGAAGGGGACAAGATCATCATGCCGCGCAACGTGCACAAGTCGGTCATCAACGCGCTCATCTTGAACGGCGCGATTCCCGTCTATGTCAATCCCGAAGTGGACCAGAATCTTGGCATCGCGCTGGGGATGGAGCCGGAGAAGCTGAAAAAGGCGGTGGAGGACAACCCCGACGCAAAGGCGGTGCTCGTCAATAACCCGACCTATTACGGCATCTGTTCGGACATGCGCTCCATCGTGAAAATTGCGCACGAACATGGCATGAAGGTGCTCGCGGACGAGGCGCATGGCACGCACTTTTCCTTTCATCCCGATCTGCCCGTGTCCGCCATGGCGGCGGGGGCGGACATGTCGGCGGTCTCCATGCATAAGTCGGGCGGCAGTCTGACGCAGAGCTCTCTGTTGCTGCTCTCCGGGAGCATGAACGAGGACTACGTCCGTCAGATCATCAACCTGATGCAGACGACGAGCGCATCTTATCTGCTCATGTCCAGCCTGGATATCTCCCGCCGCAACCTCGCATTGAATGGCGAGGCGTCCTTTGAAAAGGTGATGAAGATGGCATCCTACGCGCGGGAGGAGATCAATGGCATCGGGGATTATTACGCCTACGGGAAGGAACTCATCAACGGCACTTCGGTGTACGACTTTGACGTCACCAAGCTCGCCGTGTACACGCGCGATCTGGGGCTTGCCGGCATCGAGGTGTACGATCTTCTGCGTGACGAGTACAATATCCAGATCGAGTTCGGCGACATCTCCAATATCCTCGCGTACGTCTCCATCGGGGACAGGCTGCAGGATATCGAACGGCTGGTCGGCGCACTGTACGATCTCAAGCGGCTGTACAAGAGGGACAAGGCGGGCATGCTGAGTGCGGAGTACGTCTCGCCCAAGGTCGCCGTGCCCCCGAGGAAGGCGTTCTACTCGGACAAGGTCTCCCTTCCCTTGCAGGAGGCGGAGGGGAAAGTGTGCACGGAGTTTGTCATGTGCTATCCGCCGGGCATTCCCATCCTTGCGCCCGGGGAGCTGATCACCAGGGACATCATCGAATATATCGTCTATGCCAAGGCGAAGGGCTGTTCCATGCAGGGTACGGAGGATTTCGCCGTCGAGCGGCTCAACGTATTGAAATAACCAAAGAAAAGGGAGGGATTGCATATGGAAATGTGGTTTTCGGACATCCATACGCCCAATATCAAGCTGAATATCCGCGTCAAAAAGCAGCTCTTTTCCGAGCGCAGCGATATCCAGCAGGTGGACGTATTCGACTCGGAGGATCTGGGCAAGTTTATAAGTCTGGACGGCGAGGTCGTCTTTTCGGAAAAGGACGAGTTCATCTATGACGAGATGGTGGCGCACGTCCCCATGGCGGTACACCCGCATGTTCGCAACGTGCTGGTCATCGGCGGCGGCGACGGCGGCGTCGCCAAGGAACTGTGCCGCTATCCCGAGATCGAGCGCATCGACGTCGTGGAGGAGGACGAAATGTTCGTCTACGTCTCGCGCACTTTCTTTCCGGAGACGGCGGCGGGACTCACCGATAAGCGCGTCAACTTATACATTCAGGACGGGCTGAAATTTTTGCGCGGCAAGGTGGGGGAGTACGACCTCATCATCAACGATTCCACCGATCCGTTCGGGCCCACGGAGGGGCTGTTCACCAAGGAGTTCTACGGCAGCTGCTTCAAGGCGCTCAACGATACGGGCGTCATGGTCTACCAGCACGGCAGTCCCTTCTATGCCGAGGACGAGGAGGAGTGCCGCAAGATGCACCAGAAGGTGTTCCGCTGCTTCCCCGTCTCCAAGGTCTATCAGGCGCACATTCCCACCTGTTCTTCGGGCTACTGGCTGTTCGGCTTTGCCAGCAAGCAGTATCATCCGCTGAAGGACTTCAACCCTGCAAAGTGGAAGGAGCGCGGCATTCCCACGCGCTATTATACGACCAACCTGCACATGGGCGCCTTCATGCTGCCCAAGTATGTGGAGGACATTCTGCTCGCCGCCGAAAAGGACTGAGCGCGGCAAAACTATGCCCGCCGCGGAATGCGGGCGCTGAAATTTCAGATATCTCAGAGGGAGGATATAATTATGAAACTGTTGGTCATCGGTTGCGGCGGCGTTGCGCAGGTCGCCATCCAGAAGTGCGCGCAGGCGGACGACGTGTTCACGGACATTCTCATTGCCAGCCGCACGGAGAGCAAGTGCAAGGATCTCGTTGCAAAGATCAAGGACAAGACCAAGGCAAAGCTTACTACCGCCACGGTCAATGCCGACAACGTGGAGGCGCTCGTTTCGCTCATCGAGTCCTTCCGTCCCGTCGCCGTGCTCAACGTGGCGCTGCCCTATCAGGACCTTGCCATCATGGAGGCATGCCTGCGTACCAAGGTGCACTATATCGACACCGCAAACTACGAGTGTGAGGACACGGACGACCCCGTCTGGCGCGCAAAGTATGAAGCGCGCGTCAAAGAGAAGGGGTTCACCGCCTACTTTGACTATTCCTATCAGTGGGACTACTTCAAAAAGTATGAGGACGCGGGCATCTGCGCGCTCCTCGGTACGGGCTTCGATCCGGGCGTCACGCAGGTGTTCTGCGCCTATGCACAGAAGCACTACTTCGACACGATCGAGACCATCGATATTCTGGACTGCAACGGCGGCGACCACGGCTATGCGTTCGCGACCAACTTCAACCCGGAGATCAACTTGCGCGAGGTGTCGGCGAACGGCTCGTATATCGAAAACGGCAAGTGGGTGGAGACCAAGCCTTTGGAGATCAAGCGCGAGTATGACTTCGACGAAGTGGGCGTCAAGGATATGTACCTGTTGCACCACGAGGAGCTGGAAAGCCTCGCCAAGAACATAAAAGGCGTCAGGCGCATCCGCTTCTTCATGACCTTCGGGCAGAGCTATATCCAGCACATGAACTGCTTAAAAGACGTCGGCATGCTCTCCACGACCCCCGTCAGCTTCGAAGGCAAGGAGATCGTCCCCATCCAGTTCTTAAAGGCACTGCTGCCCGACCCCGCAACGCTGGGCGCGCGCACCAAGGGCAAGACGAATATCGGCTGCATCTTTACGGGCGTCAAGGACGGCAAGCCCCGCTCGCTGTATATCTACAACGTCTGCGACCATCAGGAGTGCTACAAAGAGGTCGGTTCGCAGGCGATCTCCTACACGACGGGCGTGCCCGCCATGATCGGCACCATGCTCGTTGCGACGGGCGTCTGGAACAAGCCGGGCGTCTGGAACTGCGAGGAGTTTGACCCCGATCCCTACATGGACGCGCTCAATAAGTACGGGCTGCCCTGGAAGGTGGTGGAGAATCCCGTCCCGGTCGACTGATGAAAGTTTGCGAACTTCCCACGCCCGTCTACGTCATCGACGAGGACGCGCTCCTTCACAATCTGGAGATCTTGCGCGCGATCGAGGTGCGTACGGGCTGTAAAATTTTGCTCGCGCAGAAGGCGTTCTCCTGCTATTATTTCTATCCGCTCATCTCGGCGTATGTAAGCGGCACGACGGCGAGCGGACTGTATGAAGCCAGGCTCGCGCACGAGCACTTCAGGGGCGAAAATCATGTCTTTTGTCCTGCCTATCTGGAGGACGAGTTTGACGAGATCGCGTCCATCTGCGATCATATCGTCTTTAACTCCTTCCGCCAGCTGGAAAAGTTTGCGGGCAGGGCAAAGCATGCGAGCATCGGACTGCGCATCAATCCGCAGTTCTCCACGCAGGGCGGCGGCATCTACGACCCCTGCGCACCCTTCTCCCGCCTCGGCATCCCCAAGGAGAACTTCCGCCCCGAGCTTTTGAGCGGGGTGGAGGGCCTGCATTTCCACACGCTCTGCGAGCAGGGCGCCGAGGATCTGGCGGCGACCGTCGCGGCGTTCGAGCGCGAGTTCGGGGCGTATCTTCCAGGGATGAAGTGGCTCAATCTCGGCGGCGGGCACCATATCACCAAGCCGGGCTACGATATTGCTCTCCTGGAGGAGACCGTCAAGCGGCTCGCAGATCGCTACGGCGTGCAGGTGTACCTGGAGCCGGGCGAGGCGATCGCTCTCAACGCGGGGTACCTGCGTACGCGCGTCCTGGAGATCGTGCACAACGGCATGGACATCGCCATTCTGGACAGTTCTGCGGAGTGCCATATGCCCGACGTCCTGGAAATGCCATACCGCCCGCCCCTTGAAGGCGGCGGAAAGGCGGGCGAAAAGCCGTACACCTACCGCCTCTCCTCGCGTACCTGCCTTGCGGGGGACGTCATCGGGGACTACTCCTTCGACCGTCCGCTTGCAGAGGACGACGTGCTCACCTTCGGGGACATGGCGATCTACACCATGGTCAAAAACAACACCTTCAACGGCATGCCGCTGCCCGCCATCGCGCGCATGCGCGGCGGGGAATGCGAACTCATCAAGACCTTCGGATACGCCGACTTCAAATGCAGACTATGACGACCCCCAAACGCGACAACTTTTATATGCCCGCCGAGTACGCGCCGCACGCCGCGACCATCATGATCTGGTGCGAGCGCGGCGGCAGCTGGATCTACGGCGCAAAGTACGCGCGGCCCGTCTTTGCGGAGATGATCAAAGCCATCAGCCGCAGGGAGAAGGTATACCTCGCCGTGTCCGAGCGGGGAAAGATGAGCGCGCTGGAATATTTGCAGACTGAGGTCAACGAGGGGCGCGTTGAGCTTGTCGGAATCCCGACGGACGACAGCTGGGCGCGCGACATGGCGCCCACGTTCGTCACCGACGGCAGGGAAGTGCGCGCCGTGGACTGGGCGTTCAACGCCTGGGGCGGCGACTACAACGGGCTCTACAAGGACTACCAAAGCGACGACGCCTTTGCAGCGCAGTTTGCAAAAAGGTACGGCTGCAAGTGCTATCCTGCGCGTCCCTTTGTTTTAGAGGGCGGCTCGGTGCACACCAACGGAAAGGGCACCGTTCTCACGACGGAGGAGTGTCTGCTCTCGCCAGGGCGCAATCCGCAGCTGACGAAGGAAGAGATCGGGGAGAAATTGATGGAGTACCTCGGCGCGGAGCGCGTCGTTTGGCTTCCGTACGGCGTAGAAGGGGACGAGACGGACGGGCACGTCGATAATATCTGCGCGTTCGTATCGGAAAATGAAGTTGTCCTCGGCTGGACGGAGGAGGGCGAACAGGGCAGACGCTGCCGCGCCGATCTTGAGGCTTTAAAGGCGGCGGGGCTCACCGTCCACAAGCTGCCCTTTCCCAAGACGCCCGTCTGCTTTACGCAGTTTGAAGTGGACGGCTTTTCGCCCGAAGAAGGGGAGGACATGCGCGAGGTCGGCGAGAAGCTCGCGGCGAGCTACGTCAATTTCTACGTCTGCAATGGCGCGGTGCTCGTGCCGCAGTTCGGCGACGAAAACGACGGCGTCGCCGTGCGCATCCTGTCCGGGCTGTTCCCGGGGCGGGAAGTCGTGCCCGTGTATGCCCGCCAGCTCATCATCGGCGGCGGCAACATCCACTGCCTGACGCAGCAGATCCCCGCGCCCTCGCAAAAGGAGAAGTGAGTATGAGAAAGATAAAACTTGCCTGCGTGCAGATGCGCTGCTCGACTGACCGCGGCGAAAATGTTCAGAAAGCCGCGTCCTTTGTAAGACAGGCCGCAGCGAACGGAGCAAATGTCATTCTGCTGCCCGAGCTGTTCGAGCGCCCCTATTTTTGTCAGGAGCGTAACTACGACTACTATGCCTATGCCGAGGAGACGGGAAAGAACGCCGCCGTTTTGGCGCTGTTGCCTCTTTCTGCGGAGCTGAAGACCGTCATTCCCGTCAGTTTTTACGAAAGAGAGGGGAACGTGCTGTACAATTCCGTTGCGATGCTCGATTGCGGCAAGCTGCTCGGCGTGTACCGCAAGACGCACATTCCCGACGATCACTACTATCAGGAGAAATTCTACTTCACGCCCGGGAATACGGGATTTCGTACCTTTCAGACGACGCATGGGTGTATCGGCGTGGGCATCTGCTGGGATCAGTGGTTCCCGGAGACGGCGCGCGCGCTCGCTATCAACGGCGCGGAGGTGCTGCTCTATCCCACGGCGATCGGCTCCGAGCCCATTCTGGAGACGGACAGCGCGGGGCACTGGCAGCGGGTCATGCAGGGGCATGCCGCCGCCAATCTGATGCCCGTTGCGGCGGCAAACCGCATCGGCGAGGAGCGCGTCGCGCCGAGCGCCGGAAACGGCGGGCAGAGCTCGTCGCTCACCTTCTACGGTTCTTCCTTTATCGCCGACAACACGGGCGCCAAGCTCGTTGAGGCGGGAAGGAGTGAGGAACGCGTGATTGCGGCGGAGTTTGACCTCGATGAACTTGCCAAGGCGCGCCTTGCGTGGGGGCTGTTCCGCGACCGTCGCCCGGAGTGCTATAAGGATCTCACAAAATAGAGCGAAGAAGCCTTTTTTGTGTCGCAAACAGGTTCTTTGCATGAAAAAGAGCATGGGAAGCACCCCTGCTCTTTTTTTATGCGCTGTGGTCCGGATGCATACGATTGTTGCGGGTGCGGCGCACGGATATGTATCCTGCGCAGCAGAGGCGACGCATCCCTTGTCTAATAAAAAGTTATATAATTTCCTGCCGTACACTTGCTAAGCGAAAAGATTTGTGATAGAATAATAATAATCTTGTGTAAGGGTCGCGAAGAACCATGATGATTTTTGTTTTGATAGCATTTTCAGCCGGATTGATATGCGCCATTGTTCTGTGCTGTAAGGTGCTGTATAAACTGCATCTCAACGTTCATGCCTTTCTGCGCGGGACGCCTGACATCGGCGTCGCGAGGTACAACCTGAAAGACGGGATTTCCGTCATGTACCGTGCGCCTGCTCCGTCCGATCGGGCATTGCGCGGATATCAAATATATACCATGCAGAAGAGAAAGGAAAAGTTTTTTGTCGCGGAGTGGGCGGACGGCGCGCGGAGTGCCGAATATGATCTTGTGCTGTACGACGCGTGCAACCGCGTGATCGATATCATGCGGATCGCGGAGGTGCGCGGCGGACGGGCATATACGCACAAATATACGCTCCCAGCAAAGACGGACTATCTTTCTCTCTCCGTGCGCTCCGTCAATGGCGGACGGCTTGTCTCCGGCTGCGCAATCTCCCTCAAAACGTGCGCCCATATCTTGTTTGCGGCAGTCGTTTCCGCGCTGTTTGCGTGTGTGATCGCCTGGGTTACATGTTCCATCGTGTTTCTGGCGCAGAGCGGCCTTGCGGGCATCTCGTTCGGCGGCTGGATGCATCTGCTGCCTGCTTCCGGCTTTGCTGCTTTCGGGTGCTCCGTGCTCATCTCCCTGTATCCTGTTGCCGCGGGGGCATTCCGTGCATGGGCGGAAAGGATCCGCAGATCACGCCTGAAAGGAGGCGGTCATGGGATATAGTGCTCCGGTCTATACATACAGCCAAAATGAGCAGAAGGACTTCCCCGTATTTGTCAGTCAACTGCTCCTGTATAATGAAAACGGGTGCGTCCTCAGCCTGCGCGTGCGAAATGTGATCGGGGTCATCGTGACGGGGTTGCGGATCAGACTGCGCATGTACGACGCCAAGGGCGGGCTGATCGGCGCAAAGCAAATGGAGTTTGACGGGCTTGCCTGCGTGTCAGGATCGGAATGTATCTTGCCCAATATCATCATGGCGAAGGAATGCTGTTCGGTCGCGGCAGAAGTGGAACTTGTCCGCTCCGGGCGCTACGAATATTCGCTGTCAGAGGGGAAGGTGAAAGTTGTATACCGCCGCGAAGGGGAAGAAGTGCGCATCGGGCGGCGTCCCTTTCATTGCAGTTTTCTGCGTTCGCCGACATATCGCAGATTTTCCGTGCTGTTTACGTTGCTCTTTGTGAGCGCGGTATCTGCGGCGGTGCTGATCCTGGCGTTCGTGTGATAAAGATATTTTTAATTTCGACGGGGCACGTCCATGTTAAAACACAAAAATGAAATAGAAAAACTTACGCTGCGTCAGAAGACGGCGCTGCTGACCCAATTTGACCGTCTGTCCGACAGCGGGATCAACAGCGCGGGGATCCCGCGTGTAAAGCGTGCGGAGCTGGACGATCTTGTAAGAGAGAGCGAATACCCCGCTTATTCCTCGATTATCAATTGCTGGGACTCTGCGCTGATTGAACAGATGACGACCGAACTTGCCCTGCGCGCAAGGGAGGCCGGTTACAATTTTCTCGTCACGCCCGATCTGAAGGCAGTGAGCAATCCGTACAAGGAGGGCTTGTCCGAGGACGCCTTTCTGAACGGCAAGGCAGGGGCTGCGATCAGCCGTGCCGTCAAAGCGGCGGGGGCGGCTTGTTGTCTGGAGGGACTGTACCTCGGGGAAGAGGACGCGGAGTTCCTGGATATGGAACAGGATCGATCCGCGGTCTGTTCCCTGTTTGAAATGCCATTTTTTTACGCCTTGGAGGATACGTCCTGCGATGCCGTGGGCTGTTCCATGGCTTCGGCGGGCTGCGGGTACGCCTTCGTGAATGCGGAGCTGTTTGATGCCGCAGTTGGAGGTCGGTATGGCAAGGATGCCTTCGTCGTTGGCAGAGATATCGCGCCCGATACCGACTTTCACGATTTTCTCAACGGAAATACCTGTATCGGCGGCGCTACGCTAGCACTGGACAGGGCGGCGGTCCGCTATACGCAGTTAAAAGAGTATATTGCCGAGGGGGGAGCTACGGACCGCGATCTGCAGGTCGCGATAGCGGACGGGAAGGCGATCTCGCAGGAGACAATCGACAGCGCGGTCGACGGGGTCATCGCATTTGCGCACCGCGTGTCCTCGAGGCGTCCCGCGACCATCGCGTCGCCTGCTGAAAATACCGTCGCTGAGGCCGCACGCGCTTCCATCGTCTTATTGAAGAACAACGGCGTTCTGCCTATCAGGAAGGGCGCGTCCGTCGCCGTGATCGGGGATTTCCGGAACTGGAAAGATGAGATCGCGGCATACTATCCCGTCTCCGGGACGGCTGCCGGGTATGAGACGCTTGCAGAGCGCAGCGACGACTTGCTCTTTGCGGCAGGAGAGGCGGCAAAGTCTGCCGACGTCGTGGTGGCGGTCCTGGAGCAGCGCCGCACCACAGACAGAGCTGCGCGAAGCCTGATGCTCCCGGCAAACAGACTGGCGCTGATCGATACGCTGCGCAGCAACACGAAAAAGCTGATTGCCGTAATCGTCGGAGACGCGCCCGTCGATCTGTCTTTCGATGCGTGCTGTTCGGCTGTCCTGATGGTACCGTCCGGCGGCGCGTCCTGCGCAAAGGCGCTCGCGGAGGTGCTCAGCGGCGCTTATAATCCGTCCGGGCGGCTTGCCCGCACCTGTTATGACGGCGGAGATGCCTTTTTTGCGCAGCTGAAAGATCAGATACGTTCAGGTACAAAGCAAGTCGGAAGCCTGTCCGGTTACAGATATCTCGCATCGGAAAAACTGCGAGTGCGCTATCCCTTCGGATACGGACTCAGCTATACCAGATTTTCCTACTCCTCGCTCAGGATCGACGGGACGAACGTCACATTTACCATCAAAAATACGGGACGCCGCGATGGGGTCGAGACGGCGCAGGTGTATGTTGCATACGGGTGCGGAGGGGTAAAAGAACTCAAGGGCTTTGCAAAAGTTTCTCTGAAGGCGGGGGAGAGCAAGACGGTTCGCGTCTCCATCCCGCCTGTGAAGCCGCAATCGGATGAGACGGGAAGGCAGACGGAATGCCGTACCGTCTATGTCGGCTCGTCGTCTCAAAATATTAAGCTCAAGGGGACGATGGGCGGCATGGTGCATAAACTGGCGTCGGTTGCCTCCGCCTTCCCGACAGTTCTTTTGCGCTTTGTTAAGGGGGGCGCAAAGATGCCTTCTGCGTTTCGCATGTCAGCCGTCAGCGACGGAGAGAAGGGATATGAAACATATTCCCCCGGCGCCGTCATGGGCGCGATCTTTATTATAGCTGCCATTCTTACGATGGTCATATCGGCATCCTGCTATGTGTTTCTCGGAGCGCAGTTTTTGATCTGGCAATGGGTCCTGGTCGCGGGCGCAGGGGGCTTGGTCCTCGTCGAAGTAGCTGTCTATATCGCCATGAAACTGCACCGCGAGAAGTTGCTGCATAAACTGGATGCGGAGGACGAAAAAAAGCAATTTTTATCCGATGCGAAGAGCGCGGTCACGCCTGAGGGCGCATTTGAAGATGCCTTTGAAAAGACGCAGAGCGCCGTACAGACGAGCGAGCCCGTCAGGGAGGGATTGCACTATTACGAGAAGGGGTTTACCTTTTCGCTGCTGTCCGGGCAGCTGAAAACATTTTTTTCGGAACGCGGTCTGCTGGCGGAAAACAACGTCCTGTTTGACCTGATCGGTGCATTGACTTGTTCCCGTCTCCTTCTCGTACCCGGGAAGTACACGGAACAGATGTATTCGATGTGCCGCGTGCTGGCAGAGTACTTTGGCTGTGCCTCCTATCGCGACAATGCCGCAGGGGTCGCGCAGGCGGGCGGGTTGTTTGTCGTGCGCGATCGGAACGGCATGCGAAGTACTAATTTAAGAGCGGCCGTGGAACAGGCGTCGCGAAATACACGCGTTCCCCATGTGGCGGCGGTCGGACATATTTGTGGACAATATGCGCAGGAATTGCTGGGGACGCTTGCGTGGGGGCTGGAGCAGCACGGCGGCAATCCCGCGCACTTTGAAGCCTACGCCGACGGGCTGAGTGCCGTGCACAGCCTTCCGCCCAATTTGTGGATCGTCGCCGCGGTCGACGGCGATATCGACTCTCTCTCGGAGACGTTGACGGAAATCGCGACCGTTTTCATTCCCGATTTTCTCAGGGGACCCGTCTCGTCCGAAACGTCGCTGTGCAAACCGCTCAGTTATTTTCAGTTTGAAAATATGCGGCGGTTGGTGCGAGAGCAGTTCCCGCTGGAAGAACAGTTCTGGAAGCGGGTGGACCGTCTGGAAGAGGGGATTGCGGGGATGCGTCCATACCGGGTGGGAAACAGGCTCTGGAACAAGATGGAGATATTTGCCTCTGCCTTTGCGGCGTCCGGCGGCACGGAGGCGGATGCGCTCGACGGCGCAGTCGCCTGTTGCCTGTTGGCGGGGGTCTTTACCGATCGTCAGGACAAAGAATACGCGGGGCAAGTCCTTGCAGAGCTGGAAGCGGCGCTTGGAGAGGAACAGACTACGCAGTGCAAGCGGATGATGCAGTTGCTGCAATCTTTCGGAGAACAGCCCGATCCCCAATTCAAGGAGGCTAAATCAAGTGAGTAACGTTATCAACGTATTGACTGCGGATGGCGCGTCGAGCGTGCTGGAGATCCTGACAAGTCCTTTGCTCATCATTATTTATATTGCCGTCGTCATCCTTCTCATCCTGCTCGTGGTGATCTCCGTCATGATCAACGAACGCCGGTTTAATCAGTCGGTCAAACGCATTCTCTCGCAGGCAAAAAAGACGGAAAAGCTCGATCAGCTTGAACGGGAGGAAAAGGCGGGAAAGAACAAAAATCGTTTTGAACTGCTCAAAAAGATCGATGCGGAGGGGGTGAACAAACGCAGCGATTTTACGCAGTCGTGCACCCTCCATGAGATCTGCGATGAATTCCGCCTCTTTGCCGCAAACCGCCTGAATTTGTACTATGATATCTCCGATATCAGGCAATTTGTCGCGGGGCTTGCTGTTTCCCGCATCCTGATCCTGCAGGGTATGTCGGGTACGGGCAAAACGTCGCTCGCGTATGCGTTCGGGGAATTTATCGATAATTCCTCTGTCGTCATTCCCGTGCAGCCGATGTGGAAGGAGCGCACCGACCTGCTCGGGTACTACAATGAGTTCACCCGCCGCTTCAACGAAACGCTGCTTTTGGAGAAGATGTATGAGGCGGGCGAGCGGGAGGACATGTATATCACGATCATGGACGAACTCAATATCGCCCGCGTGGAATACTATTTTGCAGAATTTTTGTCTCTGCTGGAGATCCCCAATCCTGAGGCTCGCTATCTGGAAGTGGTGTCCGATCATTGGGAGACCGACCCCGCGAAGCTAAAGAACGGGCGTATCAGGCTGCCTGAAAACATGTGGTTTGTAGGGACGGCAAACAACGACGATTCCACGTTTTCCATCTCCGACAAGGTGTACGACAGAGCGATGGTCCTCAATCTTGACCGCAAGTCGGAGCCCTTTCAGACTTCGAGCAGCAAAAAGATGCCGCTCACCGCGAAAAAGTTCGATGAACTGGCACGCAAGGCAGTAGAGGACTATTCTGTCACGCAGGAAAGTCTTGCGCGCCTCGATCAGCTGGATAAATACCTGATCGAAAAGTTCCAGATCACTTTCGGCAACAGAATCATGCGTCAGATTCTGCGCTATATTCCGATCTTTATCGCATGCGGCGGAACGGAGCCGGAAGCACTGGACGATATTCTGACAAAGAAGGTACTGCGTAAACTGGAGACGCAGAATACTGCCTACTTGCGCAGCGAATCCGAGGAACTTTGCAACTATATTGAGGGATTGTTCGGCGAGAACGCCATGCCGCGTTGCACCGAGTATATCCGCCGTATTGCAAGGAATATTTGAGGCGTAAAACATGACGCAGACCGATCTGTATTTTCGTGCATATCTCGACTATAAAACGGCGCTCCAAAAGGACAGGGAGACGTCCACACTTCGCGCCGCCCTTGTGCAGGCGGAGCAAGCGGAGCATATCGCCAGCGTGCGCGCAGTTTGTGAGATCGAAAACGATTGGGTGGACGCCGTCGAGCGCGGGCTGATCTATATCGGAAGGTCGATCGATGAGGAGCGACAATTCATCCTTTCCCAGGGCGAAGTCCAGCCCATCGAGAAGATCAAGCGCGTCTCCAAGGAATCGGTGGAGCACCTTGCGCGGCACAGCAACCTGATCATGCACGAACAAAAGAGTGCAGATGATATTGTACCCGACAAACTCTATACGGTGGAAAGGTTGAGCAATTATGCCGTATACGAGAACAGGTTTTTATTCATGCTCCTGAACATGGTCAAAGATTTTGTCTCGGTGCGCTATAACGCCATCGTCCGCCTGACCAATACATATCACGGGAAACTCTCGGTCGACAAGGCGGTCTCCCTGGGAAAGCACAGGCTGCGCTATCGGCTGGAGCTGGACGATGAGCGTGAGGATGATCCTGTCATGCGCGCGAATAATAACGTCCGCGAGACGCTGGAGCGTATGGAGATCATCTTGCGTACGGTGCACTACTATCTGAATACGCCGCTGATGACGGAGGTCGCGAAGGCGGATAAGCTCAAGCCGCCCATCACCAAGACCAATCCGCTGCGCATGGATAAAAATCTCAAGGAGACGGTCGTCCTCTATGAGTTTCTGATGGCGTATGAGAAGGACGGCTACACGATCACGCAGGAGGAACAATTGCTCAATCCGCGAAAGGGGGATGTGGCGGACGAACTTGTCGATCCCGCTCTGCTCGCCGCCTTTCTCACATACGAAAGCACGCTTGCCCTGAAAGACGAGCTGCTGCGCCGCTATCAGGAGGAGGAAGCGCGCAGGCGGGCGGAGGAACTGCGCGAAGTCGAGGCACAGCTATCGTCCATCCGCGACCGGATGCGGGAAACGGGCTGGACAGAGCGTTATATCGCACTGTTGGAAAAGAAAAACAGTCTGCTGGAGCGCGAGAATGAGCGCGTCGCTGCGTTGCGTTCGCGCATGGAGGAGCTGGAAGGATTAAACAATGCGCTTCATGAGCAGATCGCCGCGCATGCGGCAGAGCTGGAATGCATCGGCGAGGCACACGCCAGAGAGATTTCAGATTATCAGGCGCGCCTTGATGAGCAGCGGCAAAAGCTTGCCGAGGAAATGGCAGAGCGCGCCAATGAGCGCAGCCGTCTGGAAGAACAGAGGCGTGCGGAACTTGCGAAGCTGCGGGAGGAGACGGATGCACTGCTCGCCGAAAGAGACGGCCGCTATCTGGAAAAATCGCGCGAGGCAGAGGATTTGACGGAGCGCCTTGCACGGCTTGCAAAACAAAAAGCCCTCAACGATGCCCGTCTGAACGGGCTTCGGCAGCAATACGGACTGTTGTCTCCCATGGATGATTTTTCCTCCGAGGAAGCCTTTACGGAACTGGAAGATGAACTTGAGGCGCTGTATGAGTTGGTTCGTGGCGAATGGAAGAATGCGAAAGAGATCTTGCGGAGAAATTTCCTGCATGACCTCAAGGACATTATAAGCGGTAAAAAACGCAAAGCTGCCGCTGCGAAAAAGGCAGAAGTTTTGCCGGAGGAAGACGAGGCCGCTGCTGCACATGAGGCTCCGGAGCAGGTTGCGGCAGAGCCCGCAGAACAGGACGGCGGCGAAATTGCATTAGCGGAGGGCGAACAGCGCAATGAAGAAACAAGAAGGACCTAAAAAACACTACAAGCTGTCCATATTTTTCATCGCGCTTGTCGCCATTGCGGGCGGACTGTTGCTGACTGCCCTGATCTACTTGCAGGTTACGGGTCAGTTTGCCGCGCTCACGGAGGCGATCCGGGAAATTGTCGCGCAGAACACCATCTACGGGATCCTGATCCTATTCTGGGTCATCATCATTCCGTTGATGCTCGTCCTGATCTTTGTGCTCAATCTGTTCAGGAGGGACAGGTTCAAGAAGATCAAAAAGGGCTGGGAGGACGCGGCGCGGATCGTCGCCGAAAAGGAGGCGGCAGCCAGGAAGCGGGAAGAGGAAAAGAAAAAACAGACCATTTCCCGCTTCGGGACACTGAACAGCTACGATCACAAATCGCCCGCCCGTAAGGCGGACCAGGCGGCGCTTACGCTCACGCTCGGCGATTTTTGCGACAACTTCCGTATGTTTGCGGCGCAGAAGTTTCGATTGTACTATGATATTTCCGTCATCAGACAGTTTGTGGCGGGGCTTGCCGTCTCGCACCTGATGATCTTGCAGGGCATGTCGGGCACGGGCAAAACATCGATCGCCTATGCGTTCGGCGAGTTTCTCGGAAATTCTTCGGAGATCGTTCCCGTGCAGCCCGTCTGGAAGGAGCGCACCGATCTTCTGGGCTATTACAATGAGTTTACAAAAAAGTATAACGAAACGCCTTTCCTGCAAAAGATGTACCAGGCAAACGCAAGCGATAAGCTGTATGTCGTCGTCCTGGATGAGCTGAACATTGCACGCGTGGAATACTACTTTGCGGAGTTTCTCTCACTGCTGGAGATCCCCGATCCCAATTCTCGCTACCTTGAAGTCGTACCTGACCGCTGGCCGACCGATCCCGCAGGTCTGCAAAACGGGAGAATCAGACTGCCCGACAACATGTGGTTTATCGGCACGGCAAACAACGACGATTCCACCTTCGCGATCTCCGACAAGGTGTACGACAGGGCAATGGTCATCAATCTTGACAGCAAGGCAGAGCCCTTCTTGCCGGACGGCGACGAGGTGCGCTGTGTTCCCATTTCCGCCGCCGGATTCAGGAAGTTGATTGCCTCTGCGCAGGCGGGGTATGAGATCACCAACCGCAATATGCGCAGGCTCAGAGAGTTGGACGAATACCTGATCGAAAAATTTCAGATCACCTTCGGAAACCGTATCATGCGGCAGATCAAGGACTATATTTCCGTCTATGTCGGATGCGGTGGTGACGAAATGGAAGCGCTCGATGATATCATATCCAAAAAAGTGCTTCGGAAGTTGGAGATGCAGAACGCCGTATACGTCAAAAATCAGGCGGAAGCGCTGTGCAACTACCTTTGCGAGCTGTTCGGCGAAACTAAAGTTCCCAAGTGCATTGCATATGTCAGGCGCGTCGCGCGGAATGCGTAAGGAGGGTATATGAACGGTAGATCCAGACTTTTATATGTTTTTGGTACGATCGTTGTCGTCCTTATTTCGGCAGTGATCATTGCCGCATGCCTGATCGGTGCCGGAAACGGTTTTGGACTGATCAACTGGTCAGCATTGGGATCGGGCGGTACGGGCGGCGGCACGGGCGGCGGTGGTTTGCCCGGCGGCGGTGGTTTGCCCGGCGGCGGTGATACGCAGATCGAGTGCCACGAGCATGAACTGACTTACTTGGAGCAGAAAGACCCGACCTGTACGGAAGAGGGAAATATCGCGTGCTGGTACTGCGAAACATGTGATGTGTATTTTGTGGACGCGTGCGGGCAGATTGTCCTGTCGGAGGACGAGGTGTTTCTCGACTCGCTCGGACATGATTTTTCCGAGGAATGGGAGTACACCACCTCAGAGCACTATCATCCCTGCATTCGCTGCGATGCGCAGTCCGGCAATGAGGAGCATATTTATAACGCGAGCGATGTTTGTATCGTGTGCGGATATGAAAAGCCTGAGGAAGTTCCGCCTGAAGGCGGCGGAGGCGGAGAGTTTTCCGGACTCGATCTGAGCGGCCTGATCAGAGGACCGATGTTTTACAATGATGCCGTAATTGCATATGTCTATTCCGATACGTCCGGCGGCGAGTACCTCAAAGTCAAGAGTTTTGGCGACTATGCCGGCTTTATGTGGGATTCTGCGGAGGCGTATGACGGGAGACTTGTTGCCGATTACTCGATGAATTATCTCACGGGGGCTTGGATGGGAAATGAGCATGTGCCGTCAAAAATGACCATCCTCAACAAGACTTCGCTCTATATTCTTCCGAGCTATCTGGCTGTCGGGGCGGGCGGATACGAGATACAGAGCAGCGACGTGCTGTATGTCGGCAAGTATACGGCGAGCTATACGGTCCCGTATTCCACCAATGCGGACGTCAGGGGGAGTCTTTCCTCTGCCCCCGATCTCGGCGCGTACAGCGCCGCGGAGGCAGCGTACAGGCAGTATGTTTATGAAAACTATCTCTCCGTTCCCGCGTCAACATTGGAGTTTTTGTTGCAGTATGCGGAGGAACACGGCATCTCTCCCTCCGATGAGAATTTGATTTGGGAAATTGAGGCGCTGATCCGTTCCTCTGCAACGTACAATATGCAATATGACAGAGACATGGATGCGGAGGAGGATATCGTGGTCGCGTTTCTCGATCGTTATCGAGAGGGGACGTGCTCGCATTTCGCTTCGGCTGCGACGTTGATGTATCGCGCACTTGGTATCCCGGCGCGCTATGTAACGGGGTGCGTCTGTACGACTTCCGCCGGGCAGTACGCCGTCGTGACGGGCAATCAGGCGCATGCCTGGACGGAGATCTATCTCGATGGCTGCGGCTGGATCACGATCGATGCCACTGGGAGTGGGGGGCTTGGCGGAGGGCTGCCTGGTGGAGGACTGCCCGGCGGGGAAGAGCCCGGCGGAGAACAGCCCGGCGGGGAAGAGCCCGGCGGAGAACAGCCCGGCGGGGAAGAGCCCGGCGGGGAAGAGCCCGGCGGAGAACAGCCCGGCGGGGAAGAGCCCGGCGGAGAACAGCCCGGCGGAGAACAGCCCGGCGGAGAACAGCCCGGCGGAGAACAGCCCGGCGGAGAACAGCCCGGCGGGGAAGAGCCCGGCGGGGAAGAGCCCGGCGGGGAAGAGCCCGGCGGGGAAGAGCCCGGCGGGGAAGAGCCCGGCGGGGAACAACCCGGCGGACAACAGCCGCCTTCCATTGCTCCCACCCGTACATTACAAATCACGACCCAGGACATCGTTGCCGAATATGACGGTACGGCGCATTTCAGCGAGGACTTCTCCGTTGTCGGGCTGGCGAGCGGGCACAGAATTCAAACATTCAACGTGACGAAATTGACGAGGGTCGGCGTCGCGACCAATGAAGTGGCGGGAATTCTCGTCTATGACAGCCTCGGAAACGATGTCACGACCATGTACAAGATGGAATATACCTATGGAACGATTACCGTGACGCCGCGGTCGATCACGATCGAGACAGGCTCGGCATCCAAGGTATATGACGGAACGCCGTTGCAATGCGATACATATTCGGTCACGTCGGGCGCGCTTGCGGAGGGCGATCAGATCGGCGAGATTGTTTTTACCGGCACTCAGACCGAGCATGGAAGAAGTCAGAACGGCATTTCCGACCTTGTGATATACGATCGTAACGGGACGGATGTAACCACATGCTATTCGATCGAGGTCGTCGCAGGCACATTGACGGTCTATTGACAGGGGATCAGAATGCTCTATCAATCGTATCAACAAAAACTTGATCATCTGACAGCGATTTTTGCGAAAATCTGGCACTTTCGCATTCTCATTGTCTGCGCCGTCGTATTTGTCGTCGCATTGATAGGCGTTTTGCTGGGTATCACAGGGACCATCGTTTCGTTCCGCTGCGATTCGTCGGTATGGTATGGCGATGAATTGCAGGTCTCGGCTTCGGCGATCTTTAAGGGCGTAACGTATGAGTATCGGCAGGCGGGCGGAACCTGGGGCAGCGAGCGTCCGACAAAAGTTGGCAACTATGAGGTGCGGGCGTCGGCGGACGGCATCGGCGGAACACGGTACAGTCAGGTTCTTTCGTTTTCGGTGCTGCCGCGTCCCACCGAAGTAACGATCGTGCAGGAAACTCTGGTCTATGGGGAGACGCCCGTTGCGACGGCAGAGCTTGTCTATTCCGATGAGATCCTATCGCAGTCCGTAGCGTATGAAATCGAGGATGCGAACTTTATGATTTCCTCGGCAGAGCTCACTGTCGTCAACGAAGCGGGCGAGGAGGTCACGGAAAACTATCAGTTTAGCTTTCAGCCTTGCAGCGTCGCCATGGCGCCCCGCCCCATCACGATCTCCGTCGAGGACGCCGTAAAAGTGTATGACGGCACGCCGCTCACGTCCCGCGAATATTGCATTGCCGATGGCTCGCTGGTCGAAGGGGATCGCCTTGAAGTGGACTTTTCCGCTTCCGTGACCTTGGCATCGACGGTCGAAAATACGCCCGTGGTTCATATCTTGGATCGTGCCGGTACGGATATTACCGCGTACTACGATATCACCATCGATGTGGGGATGCTTGTGGTGGAGCCGATGGAGATCATGTTGACGACAGGAAGTGCGCAGAGCGTATATGACGGCGCAGATTGGTCAGAGGAGTCATATACGGCAAGCGTGCCTCTCCCTGCCGGGCACACTGCAGTATGCTCTGCATTCCCGTCCGTTCGCAATGTGGGCACCTATGAAAATACGGCAACTGTTGTGATCGTCAATGCGGAAGGGGAGGACGTGAGCGGAAGTTTTCGCTTACAGATGACGTTCGGAACCCTGACCGTGTTGCCAAGAACGCTGGAGGTGACGACGGGCTCGCAGACGTGGGCATATGACGGCTTGCCGCATTCCTGCAAGGAGTTTTCCGCCGTTGGTTTGGTTGAAGGCCATGCGATGCAGGTCATGTCTGCAACGTCCGTCAAGGAGGTCACGGATGACGGCGACATTCCCGGCTATGTGGAGAATATTTTGACGTTTTCCATTATGGATGCACAGAATACGGACGTGAGCGCCAACTATTCTCTTCAGATCGACTACGGCAGCTTGCGCATTTCTGAAGCGGTCATCGTGCGCGTGTTCGGGTTGGAAAAGTATTATGACGGAACGCCGCTTTCCTATACGGAGGACGATTATCGGGTCATCCATCATCCGGAAGGGTACGATGTGCGTGTGATGATCAATGGATCTTTGACCGAACCGGGAAAGCGGACGCCGCAGGTGACGGTACAGGTCTTTGATGAAAGCGGCAGAGATGTCACAGCACAACAGATGATTTCTGTGATCGGCGAATGCTATCTGCGTGTGCTGCCTCGGAAAATCATTGTTTCGAGTATCTCCGTTTCGGTGGAAAATCAGGGGGAGAATCTCTACGGAAACGCCTTTGACAATGCAGTCTGGATCTCTCTTGGCTCTTTGGCAGACGGACACAGAATGGAGGCAGAGGTGACAGGCGTTTTGCATCCGGAGGAAAGCTCCGCCGAAAACACGATCGGATTGGTCACGATCTACGATGAAAACGGGAGAGATGTCACCAACTGTTATAACATTGTCTTGAATTTCGGAACGCTCCAGTGGACGTGATGTATGTTTGGACGGCGAGCGCGATGCTTGTAAATCAATCACCCTTCATACTATAGGTCCCATATGGCACCTGCGCCACCGGACCCACGGGGCCGACGGGGTTAACTGGTCCCACTGGTCCCACCGGTCCCACTGGTCCCACGGGTAAAGTAACTTTTGGGAATAAGATATGAAGTAGATATGTTTTTTCTGGGTGGTTCTACTGATTTCAAACTATTTATTTAATTTTATAAAATACGACAATGATTAATTTCTAAGGCTCTGGACTTTACGATAAGTTCAGAGCCTTTCTATATAGGCGGGCTGAACACGGGCAGTACTCTGGTCAACACGGAACGCACTTATTTTGGTTCGGGCAGTGAAGAGGAAGGCTGGAAAACCTATTCCTACGATAGCGCGAATCGCGTCTCCGCAATGAACTACAAGATAAACTATTTTTCGGAGGGAGTTCATTCGATCAGTTACCAAAACGGACAAGTTACAAAACTTACGGACAGTAAAAATACGCTGTTGTATACTTATGACGCAAAGCGCCGCGTCACAAATGTCAACGTCAACGGGGATAGTTATGTTTCCATGGCGTACACGGATAGCGCGACGGAGAACGGAAAACGCGTGGATAAAGTGACGGCAACGTATATTGCGCGCGCATCCGGTGTGCAGGATAGCTTTACGCAAGTCAGCGATAAGTTCGGGAACACACTTCGGGTGGAGTACAACGGCAATACGCTCATGGAAGGAAGCTATCATGCGGATAGTCGTCCGGATCAGTTGATCGATCATGTAAGCGGAGAAACGGAACAATATCATTATACGGGCAGCAAGCTGGAAAGCGTAACCCGCTCGAAAGACGGTGCAGAGGTGTATCGCGAAGAATATTCGTATAACGAATATGGCGATATTACCGAAGTCAGCCGTACCTGTAATACGCATACGGAAAATTACACATACCAATATGCCGATACGGCAGCGCGGGAGCTGGTTAAAGTAACGTCAGCAACAAACGGCAGCAGCGGCATCGGAAGCAAGATTTATTATGATGATCTGGGCAGAGCCGAGGCGTACGCGCTTTCCGGACTTGGCAATAAAGAATTTGCCAAAGAACAATACAGCTATAAATTGAGTAGCGGCAGGGCAGGGGGCTATGTATCCCAAATACACTACTTTAAGACGCTTACGGCGGGTACTTTGATTGAAGACGGATCGTTACAGTATTGCTATGACAGTGCAGGGAATATCTCTCTTGTCAAGAACGGGAACGGAGATCAGTTGGCGCGTTATAAATACGATAATGCAAACAGACTTGAACGCGAGGATAATTGGCAGCTTGGGAGGTCGTATTATATTGAGTATGATCGATATGGAATATATTTGACCGAGAAAGTGGGGCATTTGGAATAGCACTTTCCAAGTTCCGTTACCTAAGCTATAATGGAAAGGT
>CALVLM010000012.1:0-65193 GCA_944338075.1 Candidatus Gallimonas intestinigallinarum
TGATGAGATCGCTGTCGGTGATAAACCCGACTCCCGTCATCTTCGTGTTTCCAAACCTGTTCAACTTGGAAACGCTGTACACTACCTTTTGCATTGTTACTACCTCCGTATTTTTGATTTTTGCCTTTTTTCGGCAGGGCGACGGATGCACGGTCTGCAAGAGGGGAGAGGGCATATTTTTCGTTCTGATTGGGGCGTCAACGGGCCAAAGGGAAATCGTTGCGTGCAAGTCGATTAAAAACAAAAAAAGAGCCGAAACCGGAATATCCGATTTCGACTCTATCTTTTTTTGTATGAAGTTTTATGCAACGATTTCCCGACCGTTGACACCCCGCGCAGACCGTGCTACCATAGCCCAAACGAAAAAAGCAAAAATACGTGAGGACCAGAATATAGCATAAAAGAGCCCCCGAATGGGAGCTCTTTTATGAAATGGGACAGGTAATTTGAAACGATGCGATTGTTAAGTTTGCATAACGGTTCAAATTATTCCCGTTTGGTGCACCCGGCGGGGATCGAACCCACAACCTTCAGCGTCGGAGGCTGACACGCTATCCAATTGCGCCACGAGTGCAATTCAATTATACCCATTATAGCACAAGTCGGACAAAAATGCTTTCTATTTTGGGGGGATTGTGCTATAATTTCAAAAAAAATTTGCGGGAGGTCGCCATGCACAAGCGGGTCGTGGTCGGAATGAGCGGCGGTGTGGACAGTTCGGTCGCCGCGCTTCTCTTAAAAGAGCAGGGATACGACGTCGTCGGACTGTTCATGCGCAACTGGGAGGAGTCGGACGAGAACGGCGCCTGCACGGCGGATGAGGACTATGCCGACGTCGTGCGCGTATGCGGGCTTCTCGACATTCCCTATTACACCGTCGATTTTTCCAGACAATATATGGACCGCGTCTTTGCGCACTTTCTTGCCGAGTACCGCGCGGGCAGGACGCCCAATCCCGATGTTTTATGCAATCGCGAGATCAAGTTTGGCCCCTTCAAGGACTATGCCCGCCGGTTGGGCGCGGACTATATCGCCACGGGGCACTACTGCGCCGTCTCGCATGAGGGCGGCGTGCACCGCCTCTTAAAGCCCAAAGACGCCGCCAAGGATCAGACATACTTTCTCAATCAGCTCTCGCAAGAGCAATTGGAGGGCGTCCTGTTCCCGCTTGCCGACCTTGAAAAGGCAGAAGTTCGCGCGATTGCAGAGAGGCATGGGCTTGCGACGGCGCGCAAGAAGGACTCCACGGGCATCTGCTTTATCGGCGAGCGCAACTTCCGCAAGTTTCTGCGGGAATATCTGCCTGCACAGCCGGGCAAGATCGTCACGCTGGACGGCGAGGAGGTCGGCGAGCACATCGGGCTCATGTATTACACGCTGGGACAGCGCCGCGGGCTCGATCTCGGCGGCAGGAAGGGGGAGGAGGGCAGGTGGTTCGTCGTCAGAAAGGACCTTGCCCACAACATTCTCTATGTCTCGCACGGGGACGAGCGCCCGCTCTTTTCGGACGGCTGCACGGTGGAGGGGGTCAACTTTATTCCCTTCCCGCCCGAAAAAGATGCGTTTGCCTGCCGCGCGAAGATGCGCTACCGTCAGCCCGAGCAGGGCGTGCGCGTCGAGCGGACGGGCGAGACGTCGCTTACCATCTGCTTTGACGAACCGCAGCGCGCCGTCACGGAGGGACAGTATGCCGTCCTCTATGACGAGACGCAGTGCCTGGGCGGCGGCGTCATCACGTCCTCCTTTCGCAAGATGGCGTGACGGACGCAAACAATCTTCGTATAAAATTTATGAAAGTTGTCAATACCTTCCGCACAGATGCGGAGGGTATTTTGGTATGAAAAAAGCGGCAGTTGTATTTCTCCTGGCGGCGGCGATCGGACTGATCGCGCTCCTGTTCGGCAGCACACAGACGGGCGGGAGCGCGGCAAATACGGAGTACCTGCGCATCCATATCCGCGCCAATTCCAACGGGGAAGCGGACCAGGCGGTCAAGTACAAGGTGCGCGACGGCATCGTGGCGTACCTCACCCCGTTGGCGGCGTCCTGCACGACCAAGCAGCAGGCGATCAATGCCATCTCGGAAAATCTGGCGGGCATTGAGGCGGTCGCCGAACGCGTCCTATATGAGAACGGCTATTCCTACGGCGCGCGGGCGAGCATCCGGGCGGAGGAATTTCCCACGCGCGTGTATGACGGCGTGACGCTGGAGGCGGGCATGTACGATGCGCTCATCGTCGAACTGGGGACGGGCGCGGGCGACAACTGGTGGTGCGTCGTCTATCCGCCGCTCTGCTTTACGGGCGGCAACGTCAGTGTGACCTACCGCAGCAAGATTTTGGAGATCATTGAAAGTTTTTTTGATTAGCATATTCGGGGCGCGCCTTTCGCTTTGGCGGAAGGCGCACCTTATCGTTTGGCGCAAAAAATGGGATACGTCCGTGTAAAATGAAGCCGTCTGCATAATTTTTTCCCGAATTGCGCAAGGTGGACGTAGGAGGACAGTATGAAGAAAGGTTTGATGATCGGTGCGCTGTCGCTTGCACTGCTTGCAGCGGCGGTCGCGGGCGTCGCGGGCGGTCACGCCATGCACGCCGAAACGCAGCTTGTCGCCGTCCAGACGGCGGTGCTGCGGCAGGGAAGTTCGGGCGGCGAGGTCAAGGAAGTCCAACGCCGCCTGAAGAACTGGGGCTACTATTCGGGCGCGGTGGACGGCATCTTCGGCGAAGGGACGCGCAAGGCAGTCATCAGTTTTCAGCAAAAGAACGGGCTGACGGCGGACGGTATCGTCGGCAAGGCGACCTATAAGGCGCTGGGCATGAACGACTCCTACAATGCGCTCAACGGCTCCTCTTCGAGCAGTTCGGGCGGCGTCAGCGGCTATACCTCGTCGGACGTCTACCTCATGGCAAAGGCGATCTATGCCGAGGGCAGAGGGGAGAGCTACACGGGGCAGGTCGCCATCGGCGCGGTCATCATGAACAGGGTCAAGAGCCCCGATTTCCCCAACACGATCGCGGGCGTCATCTATCAGAAGGGCGCCTTCACCGCGGTGGACGACGGGCAGATCAATCTGGAGCCCAACGACACGGCGTACCGCGCCGCGCGCGACGCCATCAACGGCTGGGATCCCACCTACGGGTGTCTGTACTACTACAACCCCGCCGTCGCGACCAGTTCATGGATCTTCGGCAGGGAAACGGTGACGGTCATCGGCAAGCACGTCTTTGCCATTTAAGGAGGAGTTATGGAGAAAAAGATCGGGAAAAACATGTCCAGCGGCGCAAAAAAGGTAGAAGCGCTGGGCGACGACGCACAGCAGACCAAGCCGCAGGAGACGTCGGCGCGGCAGACCAAGGGCGCCCGTAAAACACAGAAGCGCACAAATCAGCAGAGCGCGGCGCAGCAGGCGGTGCAGGCGGAACAGGAGGCGGCAGACGCCCGCTTCGAAGCCGCCAAGGCGCGCGCTGCCAAGAAGGAGGCGAAGAAACTTGCGCTCGCGCAGAAGAAGCAGGAAAAACTCACGCAAAAGCTGGAGGCGCGCGAGAAAAAGGAGGAGGCGCTTGCCGCAAGCAAGAGCGAGCGCGCGGAGAAGCTCGCCCAAAAGGCGGCAAGAAAGCAGATGCTCGCCACCGAGAGCGAAGCAGAGCGCACGGCGCGGCGCAACCGCGAAAAGCGCGCCCGCCTCGCTGAGCGCAGGCAAAAGGCGGAGGCGCGCGAACAGAAGCTCAAGGAAAAGCAGGAGGCGCGCAAGAAGGCGCAGGAGAAGCGCGCTTCGCAGCGCAGGGATAACAAGAAGTCGGGCGGCGGCAAGAAGCGCGCGCCGGGCATCGGCGGCTGGATCGCCGCAGTCAGCGTGCTGGGGGCGGCGTGCCTTGCCTTGGCGACCGTCGTCACGGCGGGATATTTCCGCATGAACGACATGATGATGCAGTCGGCAAACGGATATCGCGCCACCCTCTACGAGCTGGTCTCCGTCTCCGAGGACATGGACGACAACTTTGCAAAGCTGCGCATCTCCTCGGGCACGGGCGAACAGCGCACGCTGCTCACGGAGATCCTGGTGGACAGCGCTATCCTGGAGAGCGCACTCGAGAAAATGCCCGTGGACGCGGCGACGGGGACGGACATGTCCTCCTTTATCAACCGCACGAACGCGACGGCGCGCGCCATGCTGCAAAAGCTCTCCTCGGGCGGCACGCTCACGCAGGAGGACCGCGAGCGCCTCGCCGCGCTGTACGAGACCAACGCGACGCTGTGCGCCGAACTCAACGACCTCGCGCTGCACACGCCCGCCGATCAGCTGCAGGCATTCTTTGACGGCGCGCAGGGGGACGTCACCAACCGCCTCTCCGAACTCGGGCAGGGCATGCGCGCGGAGCGCAAGGAGATAAGCGACGTCCCGTTCGCGGGCGAGGGCAACGTGGAGGAGAACCGGCTCGCGGGCGTTGTGGAGATCACTGCGTCGGACGCCGAACAGAAGGTGCGCCAGTACTTTGAGGGCTACCACATTGCCGACGTCAGGCTGACGGGCGAGACGCTCGCGCGAGACGTCAGGGCGTACAACTTTGTGCTGACAGACGAGAACGGCACGGAATTCTTTGCACAGGTCACCAAGAACGGCGGTCAGCTCGCCTTCTTTGACAGCTTCGAGGCATGCACTACCAAGAATTTCGATCTGGACAGCTGTGATACCATCGCGCAGGCGTATCTCAAGACGCTGGGTTATGAGCATCTGACGCCCGTCTGGTTCTCCGATGCGGGCATGGTCGCCTCCATCACTTACGTCGCCGAGATCGAGGGCGTGCGCGTCTATCCGGACATGATCCGCGTGCGCGTCTGCGAGGAGAAGGGCAGAGTGGTCGGTATGGATGCAAGGGGGTATCTTGTCAACCACCACGGCGAGCGGAACACGTCGCCCGCCCTCAGCAAGGCGGAGGCGCAGGCAAAGCTCTCTTCCGATCTGGAGGTGAAGTCGGCGCATCTCGCGCTCATCCCCGTGCGGGGCAGGGAGATGCTCACCTATGAGTTCGTCTGCATGAGCGGCGAGGAGCAGTTCATCCTCTACCTCGATGCCCGCACGGGCGAGGAAGTGCGCATCTTCCGCGTGCACGCGAGCGCGCAGGGCAGCTACCTTTCGTAACGGAACATTGCATGAAACAGCCGGGCAATTGCCCGGTTTTTTCTTGGAAAAATTGCGCCTGCCTCTCGCCGCGCGGGATGCGGAACGTGCCAAAATCAACTTCTTGACAGAAAGCGCGCGCAAACTCTTGCAAAATGGCGCGATTTGAAGTAAAATAGGCATAATAGCGGTCATTGCGTGCGGAAATTTGTGCGTCCGCTTCACAAAAGAGATCGGAACGGGAGGGAGTTATGTTTCACGTCGTGCTGGTACAGCCGGAGATCCCGCAGAACACGGGCAATATCGCGCGCACCTGCGCCGCGACGGGCTGTACGCTGCACCTCGTCCGTCCGCTCGGGTTTGAAATTTCCGATAAATACCTGAGGCGCGCGGGGCTGGATTACTGGCACCTCGTCAACGTGGAAGTGCATGAGAGCCTCGAAGCCTTTCTTGCGCAGTACCCTGCGGCAAGGCTGCACCTGTTTACGACCAAGGCAAAGCGGACGTACACGCAGGCGCAGTACCGCGCGGGGGACTTTCTCGTGTTCGGACGGGAGACGCGCGGGCTGGACGAAGAATTTTTAGTGCAGCACCCCGAGGCGTGCGTCCGCATCCCCATGCGGGAGGAGGCGCGCTCTCTGAACCTCTCCAACAGCGTTGCGATCGCCGTGTACGAGGGACTGCGGCAGAACGATTTTGCCGCCCTCGCGCAGGAAGGCGACCTGCACCGCCTTACATGGTGAGGCGGTTCGCGCCCGTGCTTGCTGCCATACTCTGGCTGGCGGGGACAATTCTGCTGTTTTTGCCCCTGCCGCAAAGTATCGCGGCGGAGGAAAAATATCTCTGTTTTTGGGAGAGCGGCGTGACGGAGGAGAGCTACGCCTCTGCCTTTGCCGATTTTGCGGGCGCGGACGAGGCGCGCATTTTTTTGCAAAGGGACGGACAGACGGGCGTGGTCGCCCCGTCGCAGGCATACGGCGCGGCATACCGGACGCTGGATGCGGGCAGCTATCCGGAGGTGCTCTCTCTCTCGCAGGAGGGCTGCACGCGCCTGGAGCGCGCGGCACTCGTGCGCATCTTCTCGCGCAGGCTCTGGTACGCGAACGGGTTGTTTGTCTGGAACGGCGAGACGCTCGTCCCTGTCGACGCGCCGCGCAGCGATCATGACGGCACGCTCACTCTCTTTGCGGGCTTCCCCACGGCGGAGACCATCGCAGAGCTCGGCGTGACGACGATACATTGCCGCGAGGGCGTGGAGCTTTCCGCTGCCCGCCTCGAAGGGACGCAGGTTGCGCGCATTCTCGTTGCTCCGCCCTATGCTTCGGACGGGAGCGTCGTCACACTGGAGACGGCGGGCGGCAGGCGCATCGTGTGCGCCGCGCCGACGGCGACCTCGCTCATCCTGCCCGACGCGGACTATGCGGACGAGGGCGCGCTCGCTGCCTGCACCTCGCTTTGCGAACTGACGCTGCCCTTCGTCGGGGGCGCGAAGAGCAGCGCGGGGAGCAACTTCGAAGGGCTGTTTGCTCACCTGTTTGTCTCAGATTTCAGGTACCGTGTGCCGGAAACGCTTACCAAAGTCACGGTGACGGGCGGCGTGCTCGCGGCAAACGCGTTCTATGCCTGCCCGAGGATCGAAGAGGTGAATGCCTGCACCGTTCCCGCGCAGAATATCGATGCGGACGCCTTTGTCGGCATGGCGGGTCTCCGATCGCTGCACACGCCGCGCGCGGACGTGCGCCTGACGGGAAGTTTTACAGCAACGCCGCTTGCCTGCGGCTGTACGCAATATACAAGGATATAACAACGCGCCGCAGGGCGGAAGGAGGAGAAAAATGCTCAAAAAACTGTTCAGTCGGTTTTTCATCGTCGCCATGACCATTCTTTTGCTCTTTCTGGTCGAAGTCGGCGTCACCGTCGGGCTCGGTTACTTTCTGACCTATCTCCTCATTCTGCTGATCAACGAGCAGTTTGCGGCGTCCTGGGGCATCCTCATCGTACAGGCGATCTCGGGCATCGTCGTGTTCATCACCGCCATTCACGCCGCCAACCGCGACATGGTCCCCGAGACCAAGATCCCGTGGATCTTGTGCATCATCGCGCTCGGACTGTTCGGCGTCGCCATCTACACGACCTTTTCCTCTCACCGCCCCAGCCGCAAGAACCGCACGCGCGCGATGCAGATCTTTGAAAATGCCCGTCAGTTTGAAGATGGCGGCGTTCCGCGCGCCCGCCTGGATGCAGAGATGCGCCGCTGGTCGGACGTAAGCGAGGCGCTCTTGAGCAGCAACGACGCGGCGCTCGTCTACGAGAACACCAAGACGGAGTACTTCCCCGTTGGCGAGGCGTTCCGCACCCGCCTCATTGCCGATCTGGAGCGCGCCGAGAAGTACATCTTCATGGAGTACTTCATCATCAAGAAAGGCGAATTTTGGAACGAGATCCTCGAAGTGCTCGCGCGCAAGGTAAAAGAGGGCGTCGAGGTGCGCTTCATGTACGACGATATCGGCTGCATGGGCTGCGTCAATACCTTCTATCCCAAAAAGCTTCAAAAGCTCGGCATCAAGTGCCATAAGTTTTCCCCCTTCGTGCCCGTGCTCTCCAACGTGCACAACAACCGCGACCATAGAAAGATCACCGTCATCGACGGCAAGATCGGCTATACGGGCGGCATCAACCTCGCCGACGAGTACGTCAACATCAATTCCCCCTTCGGGCACTGGAAGGATACCGCCATCCGCCTGGAGGGCGAGGGCGTCAAGGGGCTGCTGCTCATGTTCTTGAAGCTTTTTAACCTCTCGGCAAAGGGGGAGGCGGAGGACTTCATTCCCTATATCCCCAAGACGTATGAAAAGTTCGAAGGGCAGGGCCTCGTGCAGCCGTACGGCAGCGGGCCGCGCCCCGTCTATCCGCGCAGCGTGGGCGAGGACGTGTATATCAACATACTGAGCATGGCGCGCCATTATGTGTGGATCATGACGCCCTATCTCATCATTGACTACCGCATGCGCGAAGCGCTCGTGCTGGCGGCGGAGCGCGGCGTGGACGTGCGCATCATCACGCCGCACATTCCCGATAAAAAGGTGGCGTTCGCGCTCACACGCTCCAACTATATGGCGCTCATCAAGGGCGGCGTCAAGATCTATGAGTATATGCCCGGGTTTGTGCATGCCAAGGGATTCCTGGCGGACGATAAGGCGGCGGTCGTCGGGACGATCAACCTCGATTATCGCTCTTTCCTGCATCATTATGAAAACGCTGTCTTTATGTATGATACGGCGGCGATCCCCGCCATCAAGGAGGACATGCTTCGCACGATCGCCGCATCCTCCCTGCAGACGCAGGAGGATGCCAAGAAGAACGTCGTCTGGCGGTGGGTATGCGAGATCGCCAAACTGTTTGCGCCTCTCTTTTGAGGCGCCACAAACCGCCCGTGCGGCGGACGATTACGGAGGAAGTTATGATCCATTCTCTTTCGGGCGGCGTGCTCTCGGACGGCGAGGTGCACACCTTCGCCAAGGTGGACGTGGCGGGCACGCCCCGCTGGTATCTTGCGCCGTTCAAGGTCGAGGCGGGCGCAAAGGTGCTCGTTCCCTTCGAACGTGAGAATGCGGAGGGGGTCGTTGTCCGCACGGAGAACTGCACCCGTCAGACCGCGCCCGTGCCCGTGGGCAGGGCAAAACGCATCGTGCGTATTCTATCGTAAATATGCTGTGCGCCCCTGTGCGGAATTCTCCGCGCAGGGGCGCGCGTCGGAATCAACGGGCGGGACGACCATCCCGCCGATACGAAAGGAGAGAAGTTTGAAGCATCTGTTTTCCTGCCTGAAGGCATACCGCAAGGAGGCCATCCTCGCGCCCCTTTTCAAGCTGTGCGAAGCGGTGATGGAACTGCTCGTGCCCCTGGTCGTTGCGCAGATCATGGACATCGGCATCGCGGGCGGCGACGTCGGCTATATCCTCACGCGCTGCCTTATCCTCGTCGCGTTCGGCGTCGCGGGGCTTGCGTTCGCGCTCACGGCGCAGTTCTTCGCGGCAAAGGCGGCGGTGGGCGCGTCGGCGGAGCTGCGCGCGCGCCTGTTCGACAAGTTGCAGTCCATGTCCTATACGAGTATCGACGAGATGGGCACCGCGACGATGATCACGCGCATGACCAGCGACGTCAATCAGGTGCAGTCGGGCGTCAACATGACGCTGCGTCTGCTGCTGCGCTCGCCGCTCATCGTGTTCGGCGCGATGATCATGGCGTTCACGGTGGACTGGGCGGCGGCGCTCGTCTTTGTCGCGGTCATTCCGCTGCTCGCGCTCGCCGTCGTCGGTATCATGGCGCTGTGCATCCCGCTCTACAAAAAAGTGCAGGGCAAGATGGACGGCGTGTATCTCGCCACGCGCGAAAACCTCGCGGGCGTGCGCGTCGTGCGCGCGTTCTGCAAGGAAAAGGACGAAGTTGAACAGTTCGAGGCGCGCAACGCGGCGCTCAGAAAAGAGCAAAAACGCGCGGGCCGCATCGCCGCGATCACCAATCCTTTGACCTACGCCCTCGTCAACATTGCCGCGATCGCCCTCGTCTGGGTGGGCGCGACGCGCGTGGACGGCGGGATCTTATTGCAGGGCGACGTCGTCGCGCTCTACAGCTATCTCTCCATCATACTGGTGGAGCTTGTCAAGCTCGCAAACCTCATTTTCACCGTCTCCAAGGCGATCTCCTGCGAAAAGCGCATCGAGGCGGTGCTGGAGCGGGAGGGCGAGCCCGCGACCCTCGCGCCCGAGGCGCAGGAGAAGGAGGTGCCGGACGCGCCCGCGTTCTCCTTTGAGGACGTCACGTTCGCCTATCACGGCGGCGGCGCGCCCGCGCTGCACAATATCACCTTCAGCGCACGGCGCGGCGAGACGGTGGGCATTTTAGGCGGCACCGGCTCGGGCAAATCTACCCTCGTCAACCTGCTGCCCCGCTTCTATCCCGCCAGCCGCGGCGCGGTCAAGCTGAATGGCGTCAACGTCAACGCCATTCCCGCGGAGACGCTCCGCACGCGCGTGGGCGTCGTGCCGCAGAAGGCGGTGCTGTTCAAGGGGACCATCCGCTCCAACCTCTTATGGGGCAACGGCGGAGCGACGGACGAGCAGCTCGCGCGCGCCGTCCGCCTTGCGCAGGCGGAGGACGTCGTCAGGGCAAAGGGCGGGCTGGACGCGCCCATCGAGCAGGAGGGCAAGAACCTCTCGGGCGGACAGCGGCAGCGGCTGACCATCGCGCGCGCCCTCGTCCGCGATCCCGAAGTGCTCATCCTCGACGACAGCTCCTCTGCGCTCGACTACGCGACGGACGCCCGGCTCCGGGAGGCGCTCCGGGAGCTGGACTGCACGGTGCTCATCGTCTCGCAGCGCACGGCGTCCGTGCGGCACGCGGACAAGATCGTCGTTCTGGACGACGGCGGCATTGCGGGCATCGGCACGCACGAGCAGCTCATGGGCAGCTGCGCGCTCTATCGCGAGATCGCCGCGTCGCAGGCAAAGGAGGCGCTGCAATGAAAACTGTCTCCAGGCGGGAAAATTTCCGCACCATTCTTCGCTACTTAAAGCCGTTTGCGCCTCTTTTGGCACTCTCCCTGCTGTGCGCGCTCGCGACCGTCGCCGCGCAGCTCGCCGTGCCCTACTTTATCGGCAAGGCGATCGACTGCATCATCGGCGAGAACAACGTGCACTACGAGGAGATCTTCTCCATCTTCGTCGCGATCGGCGCGTGCATCGCCGTGGCGTTTGTCGCGCAGTATCTTTTAAGCCTCATCAACAACCGCATCGTGTTCCACCTGCTGGCGCAGGTGCGCGAGGACGCCTTTGCCAAGCTCCAGCGCCTGCCATTAAAGTATCTGGACGCCCGCCCGTACGGCGAGGTCGCGGGCATTGTCCTGACGGATGCGGAGCAGTTTGCGGACGGGCTGCTGCTCGGCTTCACGCAGCTGTTAACGGGCGTTACGACCATTCTCGGCGTGCTCGTCATCCTGTTCGTCATGCGCTGGGAGATCGCACTCGTCGTTGTGTGCGTCACGCCGCTCTCGCTGTTCGCGGCGCGCTTCATCTCCTCGCGCACCTACAAGACCTTCAAGCGTCAGGCGGAAGTGCGCGCCGATCAGACGGCGTTCATTGACGAGGCGATCGGGAATCTGAAAGTCGTCAAGGCGTACACGCACGAGGACGAGAACGCCGAGGTGTTCCGCGAGAAGAATGAGGAATTCAGAAAGTGCGCCCTGCGCGCCGTGTTCTTTGCCTCCACGCCCAACCCCGTCACGCGCTTCATCAACTCCATTGTGTACGCGGGCGTCGCGCTGACGGGCGCGCTCATCTGCATTTCGACGGCGGGTACGGCGCTTGCCTTCACGGTGGGGAGCCTTTCAAGCTGCCTCTTTTACACCAACCAGTACACCAAGCCCTTCAACGAGATCACTGAAGTGCTCGCGGAGTTCCAGAACTCGCTCGCCTGCGCGGCGCGCATCTTTGCGCTCACGGCGGAGGAGGAACAGCCCTCGGACGAAGGCTGCGCGGACCTTGGCAGGGCAAAGGGGGACGTGGCGCTTCAGGACGTCAGCTTCTCCTACCGTCCCGATCAGGAGCTCATCCGCGATTTCAACGTCAGCGTGACGGCGGGACACCGCGTCGCCATTGTCGGACCCACCGGCTGCGGCAAGACGACCATCATCAATCTTCTGATGCGCTTTTACGACGTGGACGGCGGCAGCGTCTCGGTGGACGGGCAGGACGTGCGCAAGATCACGCGCGCCTCGCTGCGCAAAAACTACGGCATGGTGCTGCAGGAGACGTGGCTCAAACGCGCCACCGTGCGCGAAAATCTGTGCATGGGCAAGCCCGACTGCACGGAGGAAGAGATGATCGCGGCGGCAAAGGCGGTGCACGCGCACGGCTTCATCAAGCGCCTGCCCAAGGGGTATGATACCGTCATCGGCGGCGAAGGGGCGCTCTCCGAAGGGCAGAAACAGCTTCTGTGCGTGGCGCGCGTCATGATCTGCCGCCCGCCCATGCTCATTCTGGACGAGGCGACGAGCAACATCGATACCCGCACGGAAAAACTGGTGCAGGACGCCTTCGCCAAGCTCATGGAGGGCAGGACGTGCTTCATCGTCGCGCACCGCCTCTCCACCATTCAGAATGCGGACGTCATTCTCGTCATGAACGCGGGCAGGATCGTCGAGCAGGGCACGCACGAAGATCTCCTCAAAAAGGGCGGCTTCTACGCGCAGCTCTACCAGGCGCAGTTTTGATTTGCAACACAATGAAGCGCGGCGCGCCGAACAGGCGCGCCGCGCTTTCCTATTTTCCGAATTTGACACTTGAAATGTGGAAAAGACTTGACATTTCATGGGGGGGGGTATAATAGAAGAAAAATGTGAAGGGAGAATAACAATGATGCTAACGAATCTCAATGCTGAAACGGGAAGAGAGTTTGATCTCAATATTGAAAAAATCCTTGAAAATTGGGAAAATTACCATGCTATAAGAGAAATCATTGCGAATGCTTTGGACGAACAAATACTTACAGGAACAAAAGAGATAGAAATAAAACAAGCAAGCGATGGTTGGTGGCATATTAGAGATTATGGTCGTGGATTAAACTATCATCATTTGACCCAGAATGAAAATGAGGAAAAACTGACCAATGATAAACTTATTGGACGTTTTGGAGTCGGATTAAAAGATGCGTTGGCGACGTTGTACCGTCATCATGTCGATGTGAAAATAAAATCAAAGTATGGCGTAATTACATTAAAAACAACGCCTAAAGCAGGATTTGAAGATATCATAACTTTACATGCAGAAATAGCTCCGGCAGACGATGCAAATATGGTCGGTACGGATTTTTGCTTGCATGGATGTACGGCAGAGGATATCGAAAAGGCAAAATCCTTATTTTTGAATTTTACTAAAGATGAAGTACTGGAACGTACAAAATATGGTGATGTTATTAGTAGACATGGATTAACTGCAAATATCTATATCAATGGCGTGAAAGTGGCAGAGGAACCCAATTTTTTGTTTTCATACAATATTACTGCGTTAAATGCTCAAATCAAAAAAGCACTAAATCGTGAAAGAGCGAATGTCGGGAGAACTGCCTATACAGGAAGAATCAAAGATATATTATTAGCTTGTTGCTCAAAGGATGTGATTTCAAAGTTGGTGGAAGATTTGCAGAAGTTTGGTTCGGGGAGCAGACATGATGAGTTATCCTGGAATGACGTAGCGCTCTATGCTTCCAGAAAGATGAGCGAGTTGGATCAATCAGTATCATATATAACCGCCGATCAAGCGACGAACGATCCTATGCTAATAGACGATATGCGAAGAGATGGGTATAATCCAATCATTGTACCTGAATTCTTAGTCCAAAAAATGGAGGATTATAACGCTGGTGCGCAAAGCGGAGACATGTTAAGAACGGCAAGTCAATACAGGGAAGAGCAGCAAAGAAGGTTTGTGCCCAACGTCATACCCATTAATTTATTGTCAGAAGCTGAACGTAAAGTGTACGATCAAACCGACAAGATATTGCGGCTAATTGGAGGGAAACCTTGCAATGTTAAAATCATAGAGATTGTAGATAAAATTTATGAGAGCGAATTTTTTAATGAAACCGTAGGACTATGGCAGGCTGAAAAAAAGCGTATTTTAATCAAAAGAAAGCAATTAAGAGACCTGAGAGAGTACGCAGGAACGCTGTTGCATGAATGTGCACACGCAATCAGCGGCGAGGGTGACGTGTCAAGAGATTTTGAAACGGAGCTGACAAAGATAATTGGCGATCTGGCAAGTTTCATGTTAAGTGATCAATCTTCACTTTGATTTTTCTAACTATGCGCCGCGCTTCGTGTTGATCGTGGGAATCAGCCGCTTCGGGGCGTCATTCGGCTTGTTGCGCGGCGGAACGCTGCTAAGTGTTCCGCCGCGCATTGATTTTCACTAAATTTTCAAAATGGCGGTGAGGAGCGTTTACTTTTTGCGGGCGTTGTGTTAGAATACAAGGCATGAAACAGTCTGCGCACATTCGCCGCCGCCTTGGAAGCGGCGTTCAGATCGTCCTCGTCGGCGCGCTCACGGGCGCGCTCGTCGGGGTGCTCGTCTCCCTCTACACGGCGCTCGCCGCCGCGGCGGAGGACTTTGCGCGCGGCTACTATCGCTTCTTCCTCGATCATCCTGCCTTTGTGCCCCTTTTATTTCTGGCGCTCGCGCTCGGGGTGATCGTCGTGGGCGGAGTCGTCCGCTTTCTGCCCCTCATCCGCGGCAGCGGCATCCCGCAGACGGAGGGCGCGATGCGCGGACTTATGCGCTTTCATTGGTACCGCGAGCTGACGGGCATGTTCGCGGTCAGCCTGTTCACCATCTTCATGGGGCTGTCTGCGGGCGGCGAGGGGCCGAGCATCCTCATCGGCGGGGCGCTCGGACACGGCGCGAGCGATCTTCTGCGGCGCAACGCGCTCATAAGGCGCTATCAGATCACGGGCGGCGCGTGCGCGGGGCTCGCCGTCGCCTTCAACGCTCCGCTCACGGGCATGGCATTCGCCTTCGAGGAGGGACAGAAGCGCTTCACGCCCGAGGTCTTTTTCTGCGCTGTGTCGGCGGTCGTCGTTGCGGTACTCATGCGCATGCTGCTCGCCGTGCCGCTGGGACTGCCCGTCGGCGCATACTTTTCCACCTTCGTCTTTTCCGACTTCACGCCCGTCTTTTACGCCTATGTGCTGGGCGCGGCGCTTCTTACGGCGCTGCTCGGCGTGGGGACGTACTACCTCATCTTCCTCGCGCGCAGGCTGTTTAAAAAGCTGAAGTTCTGGAAGGGGACGGGCAAATTTCTCTTTCCCTTCCTGTTCGCGGGCGCGGCGGGGCTCATTTCCCTCTATGCGATCGGCGGCGGGCATGCCTTCATCTCCGATCTGGGCAGCGCCTCTGAGGCGAGCATTTCCGTCTTTTCCTCGCCGCTCTGGGCGAGCCTGTTGATCGTCGTTGCCCTCAAGCTCGTCGCCACCGTGCTCAACATGGGCGCGGGCGTGCCGTGCGGCGCGTTTGTTCCCATGCTCGCCATCGGCGCGGGGCTGGGCGCGCTTTTAAGCCTGCTCGCGCAGACCATGGGCATGGATCCCGCCTATACGGACATGCTCATCGTCATCTGTATGGCGACGTACTTCACCGCCATTTCTAAGGCGCCCGTCACGGGCATCGTGATGACGGTGGAGCTGACCTGGAACTTCATGTTCCTGCTGCCCGCGGTCATGGGCGTCGCGGCGGGGTACCTCGTCGGCGATATCTTCCACACCAAGCCCGTGTATGAGCGCCTGCTCGACGAGATGCTCGAAGAAGAGGACAAACCGATGTTGTTTGCGGCGCGCTTTTTCGTGAACGGCACAGGCATGGCGGCGGGGCGGCGCATCCGTGATGTCTTGTGGCCTGCGGACGTGCGCATCACCCGCATCGAGCGCGGAGAAGAGCGTATCCTGCCCGACGGAAACACGCTCATTTTGGAGGGCGATGTCCTTACCGCAGAGGGCGAAGAGAAGGAATCGCGCGCCGTGCTCGCCGAGATCATCGGCGCAGAGGTGCCGTAGCGCAGGCAGAAGCGCTCTCCGCGCGGACAAAAAGAGAATTTTGCGAAAGTCCCGCTTTGGCGGGATTTTTTCGTATAAAGCGCGCGCCTTCCGCCCATAATGAGGTTGTGTAAGGGAGGAACGGTATGGATTTTACCAAGACGCAGACCTTTTACAACCTCGCACGCGGGTTCGCGGGCGAGTGTCAGGCGGGCATGCGGTACCAACTTACGGCAAAAGCTGCGATGAAGCAGGGCTATGAGGTCCTTGCGGACACCATCCGCTCGATCGCAAAGAATGAGACAAATCATGCGAAGGTATTTTTTGAAGCATTGCTTCAGAATGCGGGAAGCTGCGACGATGTGCACATCGATGCGCACTATCCCTTCCATGCGGGAACGCTGGAGGACAACCTTCGTTTTGCGGCGATGGATGAGAAGTCCGAGGCGGAGGAGTTGTATCCCTCCTTTGCCAAGATCGCGCGCGAGGAGGGGTTTGGGCAAATCGCGCTCAAATTCGAACAGATCGCGAAGGTGGAGAGCCATCATCGGGTCATCTTCAACTATCTGTATGAGGCGTTCAAGGACGGCTCCCTCTACAGCGCGGACAGACCGATGCTGTGGGTCTGCAGCGAGTGCGGATACATGCACACGTCAAAGGACGCATGGAATATCTGTCCGCTGTGCGGCGCGTCCCAGGGGGAAGTCGAACTTCACCTCCCCTACGCAAAGGATCACCTCTGAAAGACGCCTGTCTCAGAGGTCGATCAAGGAGGAAAAACGATGAAGAAGACAAACAACAAGACTTCGAACGGCGCACAGAACGCGCAGAATGCAAAGAACGCAAAGAATTCGCAGAACGCGAAGAACAGCGGCAGCAATGAAACGCAGAACTGCGGCCGATAAGCGCTCCCTTCAAAAGGGCGCGGACATGAAGTCGGAAGAGGACGTCCTCGGCAGCTACACGGGCATCTGTACGGAAGATTGCTATGAAAAGCCCGTGCAGGACGCGGACGATCTCTGAGCAAACGGGGCGGGTGACCGCCCCGTTCAATTTTATAAAACGCGGTTGTACGCCGCGTTTTTGTGGTATATTACAATTGCATGAGGCGCTGCGGCGGTGCAGGCGGACATTGTTCACGCATCTTTCACAGCATTATAATGCAAATGAACAAAAACGAGATTATAATAATAGTATGATTGTCAAGAACTGACAAAAGTTAGAGGTGGCGGAAATGAAAAAGAGATGGATGACTGCGCTTGCCTGCGTTATGGCGGGCGCGTTGACGCTCGGGCTTGCGGGGTGCAATGTTTCTTCCGCGCCCGATGACAGTTCTTCCTCCTCGGCGGGGGTGGAGAGCGGCATGTACAGCTCGGTACAGGAGTTCCTTGCCGCACAGGAGACGCCCTCTACTTACGAACGGCGCCTGTATGAGGAGGCGGTTGCGGACGGCTACGAGGGGACATATTACGACTTCCTCGCTGCGATGGACTTCACCGACGACACCGCATACATCAATCGTGCGGTCAATTCGGTCGTGGAGATCACGGTCACGTTCACGATCAACAATATCAAGCGGGAAGCTTCCGGTTCGGGCGTCATCTACCGGCTGGACAAGGAGGCGGGTGACGCGTATATCGTAACCAACTATCACGTCATTTCAACCTATCTGAGCAGCGGCTTCGGCCCCTGGGGCACGCACTCCTCCACGACCGACTGGACGAACATCTATCTCACGACGTACAGCGGCGAGACCATCCGCTCGGAGGATGTGACGCTCGTCGCCGGCTCCAATACGGATACCGATCTTGCCGTGCTCAAAGTGACGGGCTCGGAAGATCTTAGGGAGAGCGACGCCGTCGCGGCGACCATGGCGGAGGCGTCCGTCGGCGAGACGGTGTATGCCATCGGCAACGCCAACGGCGAGGGGACGTCCGTTACAAAGGGGATCGTCTCGCTGTTGTCCGAGGAGATCACGGTCACGGGCGCGGACAATTACAGTCTCGTCTCCTTCAATGTGATGCGCACGGACGCGGCGGTCAATCAGGGCAATTCGGGCGGCGGACTCTTCAATGCCCGCGGCGAGCTGGTCGGCATCGTCTCGGCGCGCCTTCTTGCGTCGGAGACGGGCGTCGACGTGGACGGGTTTGGCTATGCCATCCCCGTGGCGGACGTCAACGCGATGCTGGAACAGTTCGGCACGGAGACGATCGCCTCTTCCGATGCGCAGGTCTCCGGGACGGATGCCTCCGACGCGGGACAGGCGGCGGCAGAGGCGGCAAGCAGCGTCGTCGCGATCGAGACGGAGAGCGCCGCAGGCTCGGGTGTCATCTGGTCGCTGGATGAAGCGGAAGGGGACGCCGTCATCGTCACCAATTATCACGTCGTCTATTCCACGAGCGAGGGCGATATCAGCGACACGATCAGCGTCTGCCTCTATGGCGACGAGAGCGCGACGCCGATCACGGCAGAGTTCGTAGGCGGCGTGCAGTCGGAGGATCTCGCCGTCATCCGCATTGAGGATGAAGCGCTGCTCACGACGGGCGAATATCGTGCGGTGACGCTCGCCGATTCCGACTCCGTCACGCTGAGCGAGACCGTCTATGCCATCGGCAATGCTGCAGGCGATGGGATCTCGGTTACGGCGGGCATCGTCTCCGTGGTCAACGAGACCATTCTCGTCTCCTCGGCGGACGGGCAGAGCGCCGTTTCGATCACGGGCATCCGCACGGACGCGGACGTCAATCACGGCAATTCGGGCGGCGGACTGTTCAACGAGATGGGCGAATTTCTCGGCATCGTCTCGGCGCGCTCGGACACGGACGGCGTTGTCGGGAGCGGTGCTGCCATTGCGTCCAACCACGTCGCCGCCGTTGTGGGGAATCTTTTGTGGCAGGCAGAGCGCGGAAACCAAGCGGCAAGCTGCGTGACGCTCGGCATCACCATTCTGGCGGAGAACTCCGGGCGGGTGTTTGATGAGCAGACGGGCAAGGTCTACTTGGAGGAAAAAGTGGTCGTGCAATCGCTCACGGACGGCAGCCTTGCCGCGCGCATGGGTATGGACGTCAATGATACGCTGCTCGCGGCGCGCATCGACCGCGACGGTCAGACAGTGCGTGCGGTCTCCATTACCACGCAGGAAAAGCTTCCCACGATGCTCTATCACCTGCGTGAGGGCGATACGCTCACCATCCTCATCTCGCGCGGCGGCGAGGCACAGGAACTGTCCGTGACGGTGGAAGCGGGCGATTTCCAGACGCGGGCATAATTATGGAATACAACATGAACGCGGAAAAAGGACGGCAGCGCCGTCCTTTTTTTGGCGAATTTCCGCATGCCCTGCAAGAAAAAAATTTCCGTTCATATGGAGATTGCGCTTGACAGTGTCTGCAAAATCGGCTATAATAGAGACACTTTTTTCGTGCAGGAATCGCCTAGCGGTATGGCGTCAGCTTCCCAAGCTGATTCCGGCGGGTCGTTGCGAAGCACGCCGAGCACCGCGCAGCGGGCGGAGGCACTACCGTTTCCGGTGGAAACGGGATCGAACAATTCAATAAAATGCAGGAATCGCCTAGCGGTATGGCGTCAGCTTCCCAAGCTGATTCTGGCGGGTTCGACTCCCGTTTCCTGCTCCAGCACCGCGCAGCCGCCAGGCTGCGTTTTTTTGCAGGAAACGGCTTTCCAAGCTGATTTAGGCGGGTCGTTGCGAAGCACGCCGAGCACCGCGCAGCGGGCGGAGGCACTCCCGTTTCCTGCTCCAGCACCGCGCAGCCGCCAGGCTGCGTTTTTTTGCAGGAAACGGCTTTCCAAGCTGATTTAGGCGGGTCGTTGCGAAGCACGCCGAGCACCGCGCAGCGGGCGGAGGCACTACCGTTTCCTGCTCCAGCACCGCGCAGCCGCCAGGCTGCGTTTTTTTGTTATGGCGCACATATGTGCGCCGCCGCTTGTCGCTGCACGATTATACTTCGGCTGCGCAGCTGTGCAGGAGACGCCGGATGAGCTCATAGAGCGTATCGGCAATCTCCGTCGGCTCCTGCCGCATGCCGCCGGTCTTTCCCGTGTGTGCGGCGCTTTGAATTGCGGGCGGACCTGTCCGAATGGGTTGCCAAGCGCGCAAAAATATGCTATACTTTTTGCCATGAAAGTGTTTGCGGTCAGCGATCTGCACCTCTCCGGGCTTGTCCAAAAGCCGATGAACGTCTTCGGCGAGGGCTGGGAAGGGCATCTGGATAAAATCAAAGCCGACTGGCGGGAAAGGGTGACCGAGGAGGACATCGTCCTCCTCGGCGGCGACACCTCCTGGGGCATGAAGCTCGAGGAGGGCATGTACGACGTTGCCTCGCTTGCCGATCTCCCCGGTAAAAAGGTGTTCATCCGCGGCAATCACGACTACTGGTGGACGGGCATCACCCGCGTGCGCAATTCGCGCCCCGACGACAGCTTTTACTTCTTGCAGAACGACTGCGTGAAGCTGGGCAGCGTTATCGTGGCGGGCTCGCGCGGCTGGACGTGTCCCGGCAGTCCCGACTTTACCGATCACGATCAGGCGCTCTACCTGCGCGAAGCCGAGCGCTTCCGCCTTGCCTTTCAGGAGGTCAGAAAGGTGCGCGAGGAAGGGGACACGCTCATCGCGCTCATCCACTACCCGCCCTTCAACGTCAAAAAGGAAGAGACTCTCTTCACGGCGCTGTTCGACGAGAACAAGGTGGACAAAGTCGTGTTCGGGCACCTGCACGGCAGCGGGTTCTTCCCCTTAAAGTGCGAGCGCGGGGGCATCGAATACTTCCTCACCTCCTGCGATAAAGTCAGATTCCGCCTCACACAAATTTTATAGAGAAATTGCGCCGCGCCCCTTTACTTTTCGGGGCGCGCGTGCTATAATAAGTAAGGTACACGGGGCTCGTGTGCCAGTCAGCGGTTCTTTAAGAGCGGCACCGCGATGCCGACAAGACGCCTCGGGTCAGTATATGGGGATAGTTCGGTCTTGCGGCGCGCCGCAGGACTTTTTTTTGCGCATCGGGAGGGAGCATATGCAGCCTGTGATCATGGACGCGGACGGCATGCGCCGTACGCTCGTGCGGCTCTCGCACGAGATCGAGGAGAAAAATGAAGGGCTTGAAAACGTCGCGCTCGTCGGCGTCAAGCGGGGCGGGGAGGTCGTTGCAAAGCGGCTCGCCGCCATCATCGAGGGCGCGGGGCGCGGGCGCGTCCCCTGCGCGGGACTGGATATCACGATGGCGCGGGACGATCTCGTCTCGGCATTCATTCTGCCCGAAGCGGAGAAGAATGAACTGGGCTTTTCTCTGGACGGCAAGACGGTCGTGCTGTGCGACGACGTCCTGCATACGGGCAGGAGCGCCGTGGCGGGCATCGAGACGCTGTTCCGACTCGGCCGCCCCGCAAAGATCGAGCTATTGGTGCTTGTCGACCGCGGCGGCAGGGAGCTGCCCGTGCGCGCCGACTTCGTGGGCAAGAACGTGCCCACTGCGCGTGAGGAATATATCAACGTAAGACTCAAAGAACTTGGCCACGGCGAGGACAGCCTGACCATTACAAGGAGAGACAATGCTGCATCATAAGGACGTACTGGGGCTGTATGACCTGTCCGCGGAGGAGATCGACGAGATCCTCACCGTGGGCATGAGCATGAAAAAGCTCCTCAAACAGAACATCAAGAAGCTCCCGCACCTGCAGGGCAAGTCGGTGACCACCCTCTTCTACGAGAACAGTACCCGCACCCGCTGCAGCTTCGAGCTCGCCGCCAAGTACATGGGCGCGCACGTCGTCAACATTGCGGCGTCCTCCTCGTCCGTGCAGAAGGGGGAGACGCTCGTCGATACGGGCAAGACGCTGGACGCGATGAAAAACGACGTCATCGTCATCCGCCACCCGATGGGCGGCGCGCCGCGGCTGCTCGCCAAGACGGTCAAAGCGCACGTCGTCAACGCGGGCGACGGCATGAACGAGCATCCCTCGCAGGCGCTTTTGGACATGCTCACCATGCGCGAAAACTTCGGCTCGCTGGAGGGGCTGACGGTCGCCATCGTCGGCGATATCAGCCATTCGCGCGTCGCCAAGAGCAATCTGTTCGGGCTGAGGAAGCTGGGCGCGACGGTGAAAATGTTCGCGCCGCGCACCCTGATGCCCGCTGAGATCGACAAGATGGGCGCCATCGTATGCACCTCGCGCGAGCAGGCAGTGGAGGGCGCAGACGTCGTCATGGGGCTGAGGATCCAGCTCGAGCGCCAGCACGCGGGCAACTTCCCCTCGCTCGGGGAGTACGCGCGCTTTTACGGCGTCAACGAAGACGTCATGAAGTACGCAAAGCCGGGCGCGCTCGTCATGCACCCCGGCCCCGTCAACCGCGGCGTGGAGCTCACCAGCGCCCTCATCGACGGCGATACCAGCCGCATTGAGGAGCAAGTGCTCTCGGGCATCGCGGTGCGCATGGCGATACTCTTTTTGCTCACAAAAGAGGAGGTTTGAAGCGGATTTACTGCGTAAATTGAAAATACAAAATAAAAATCGCAAAAAGATTTTTGCAGAAAAGATTTTTGCGAAGAGGGTGAGGGACGCGTTATGCACATCAGCGCAGTGCGCTGTGTGCGCGTTCCGAACTAAGGTTTTTGACATTGCCGTCAAAAACCGTGACCGCAGCGCAAAATCCACAGCGCGAGAAAAGCAGGCGTTAAAAGGGCAGCGTTCGGCGTTGCCGAATGCTCCCAAAGATCGCCTTGCCGCGACGAGGCAAGTCTCGGTTACGTACGTCTTGGTACGCTCCCTCAACTTTTCCTCGCGCTCCTCGCCTTACTTGCAACTACGATTCAAACAGTATGTGATTTCATAAAAAGGAGAATATCCTATGATCTTCAGAAATGCGGACGTCGTGTTATCCGGCGGCGTCAGAAAACTTGATCTGCGCGTCGAGGACGGCAAGATCGCCGAACTTGCGGAGCACCTCGAAGGGGAGGGTGTCGACTGCACCGGGCTGACCATCTTCCCCGGGCTCATCGATATGCATGTCCACCTGCGCGAGCCGGGCTTTGAAAAGAAGGAGAATATCGAATCGGGCAGCCGCGCCGCCGTCAAGGGCGGCTTCACGCAGGTGTGCTGCATGCCCAACACCAAGCCCGTCACCGATAATAAGGTGGTCGTCTCCTATATCAAAAACCGCGCCAGGGAAGTGGGGCTTTGCAAGGTCAACCCCATCGGCGCGATCACCGAAGGGCAGGAGGGCAAGAACCTCGCCGCGATCGGTGCGATGAAGGCGGCGGGCGCGGTCGCCATCTCCGAGGACGGCAAGAGCGTCGTCGCGACCAACCTCATGGCGAACGCGATGCTGTACGCCGCGGACTTCGGATTAAAGTGTCTGTGTCACTGCGAGGACGCCTCCCTCGTAGACGGCGGCGTCGTCAACGAGGGGTACTACTCTACGCTGACGGGACTCAAGGGCAGCATCCGCGCGGCGGAGGACATCATCATCGCGCGCGAGATCTGCCTTGCCGAGAGTCTCTCGCTGCCCGTGCATATCTGCCACGTCTCCACCTACAGCGGCGTGCAGCTCATCCGCGAGGCAAAGGCGCGCGGCGTGCAGGTGACGGCGGAGACCTGCCCGCACTACTTCACCCTGACGGACGAGGTCATCGCGAGCTTTGATACCAACACCAAGGTCAACCCGCCCATCCGCGCCGAAAGGGACAGGCTCGCGATCATCGAGGGCCTGAAAGACGGCACGCTGGACTGCATCGTCACCGACCACGCGCCCCATCACGAGGACGACAAGAACGTCGAATACGCCCTCGCGGCGTTCGGCATCAGCGGGCTGGAGACCTCCTTTGCACTCTCCTACACGCAGCTGGTCAAGGGCGGCGTTCTCACCCTTTCAGAGCTTGCCGACAAGATGAGCGCCAATCCCGCCGCCATCCTCAATCTGCAGGGTGGCACGCTTGAAGTGGGCGCGCCCGCCGATCTCACGATCGTCGATCTGAATAAGGCATGGACGATCGATCCCAAGGACTTCGTCTCCAAGGGCAAGAACACGCCCTTTGCGGGCAGAGAAGTCTACGGGCGCGTCAAGTACACCGTGGTGGACGGCGACATCAAGTACCGCGAAGAATGAAGCGCGGCAAAAAGCACCCCGCCTTCCAACATAAAATCAGAACAAGGGAGACCTTTATGATCATCGATACACTCATTGAAAAAATCATTGCCACGCAGAACCCGACGTGTGTCGGGCTGGATACGCAGCTGTCCTACCTGCCCGAGGAGATGCGCGCGGGCGTTACGACGCCCGAGCAGGCGGCGGACGCCATCCTCGCCTTCAACAAGAAGCTGGTGGACAGCGTCGCGGACATCGTACCCTCGGTCAAGGTACAGATCGCCTACTACGAACAGTACGGCGCGGCGGGCGTGCAGGCGTTCTTCGATACCTGCCGCTACGCAAAGGACAAGGGGCTCGTCGTCATTGCCGACTGCAAGCGCAACGATATCGGCTCCACGGCGGCGCGCTATTCTGCGGCATACCTCGGCACGACCGAATTGGGCGGGAAAAAGGTCGCCCTCGGGGCGTGCGACTTCCTCACCGTCAACGGGTACCTCGGCACGGACGGCATCGCGCCCTTTTTGGAGGACTGCAAGCAATACGACAAGGGCATTTTCGTACTGGTCAAGACGAGCAATCCCTCTTCGGGCGAGCTGCAGAACTTAAAGCTCGCGGACGGGCGCACCGTGTTCGAGTGCATGGGCGACATGGTCGAAGGCTGGGGCAAGGACAGCATCGGCAAGTACGGCTACTCTTCCGTCGGCGCGGTCGTCGGCGCGACGCACCCCGAAGAGGCGAAGATCTTGCGCGGGCGGCTCCCGCATACCTTCTTCCTCATCCCCGGCTACGGGGCGCAGGGGGGCAACGCGGAGATGCTCAAAAGCTGCTTCGCCGCTGGCGGCATGGGCGGCGTGGTCAACAATTCACGCGGCATTCTGTGCGCCTATAAAAAGCGCGGTGGGACGTACTACGAAGCGGCGCGCGCGGCGTGCCTTGACATGCAAGCGGACCTTGCGTCCGTACTGGGGGAGATATGCGCGAAGTAACGGCGACCGTATTGGAAAACAAACGCATCGCGGACGAGGTGTACTCCCTCACGTTCGGGCTGGACGAGATCGTCTCCGTCCGTCCCGGGCAGTTCGTCATGGTGGGTGTCGGCGGGTATCCGCTGCGCCGTCCCATTGCCGTGTGCAAGGCGGAGGGAGAGCGCATCACGGTGTGCTACCGCTTAAAGGGCGGCGGCACGCGCGCGCTCGCACGGGACTATAAGATGGGCGAAAAGCTCTCCGTCCTGCTGCCGCTGGGCAACGGGTTTTACGTCAAGGACAGCGAAAAGAAAGTCGCCCTCGTGGGCGGCGGTGTGGGAATTTTCCCGCTCATCTCCGTCATCCGCGCCTACAGCAAGACGAAGGAACTCTATGCCTACATGGGATTTCGCAACCGCGCGGCGCTGTGTATGGAGTACGATATGATGCAGTGCCACAAGACGGTGCTCGCGACGGACGACGGGAGCCTCGGCTATCACGGCACGGCGGTGCAGGCGTTCATGCACGAATATGAGGAAGTGCGGCCCGACGTCGTGCTCGCGTGCGGCCCAGTGCCCATGCTGCGCGCCCTGAAGGAGGCGATGAAGGGCAGGAATGTCCCCGTGTACGCCTCTTTGGAGGAGCGCATGGGCTGCGGCATCGGCGCGTGCCTCGTCTGCGTATGCGAAAAGACGGACGGTGCGCACGCCCGTGTCTGCAAGGACGGCCCCGTGTTCCCGATCGACGACGTCGTGTTGTAAGGGGAATTGTATGGAAATTATCGCACAGAGGGCAAAGGGACTTGTCGTGTCCAACATCATCGTTTTGATCGCGGCCGCCTTTTTGGTGGGCATGGCGATCTGGATGATCGGCTATGTCGGCTCTCTCGGATGGATCGTGGGCTTGTTCGCGCTGGCGATGGTGATCGTAGTTGTCGTCGTTGCGGTCAGGACGCTCGTGCGCATCCGCAAGGTGCCCGAGATCATTGCGACACGGGAGGGGGACACGCTCGTCTTTCTCGGCGAGCGCGTCAGGTTCTCCGAGATCGCGAGCGTGGACTACCGCAACGCGCGCGGCCGCTACGGCAGCATGGAGCACTGGGGCAAGATCACCGTCTTTACCGAGAGCGGCAAGGCGCTCTCCTGCGACTTTGTGGCGGATGTCAACCGTGTCCACGACCGCATCATGCAGTTAAAGTACGAGTATTCCGCAAAAGAGGAGTAGGGTTTCGTTTCTTTGCAAGAGACACAATGAAAAAAGACAAGTGAAGGAAATAAGGAATGTCTGATTTATCGGTAACGCTTTGCGGGAAAAAGCTGAAAAATCCCGTCATCACTGCGTCGGGGACTTTCGGGTTCGGGCGCGAATTCGATGAGATCTACGATATCTCCTGCCTCGGCGGCGTGGCGACCAAGGGCATTGCCCTCGTCCCGTGGGGCGGGAATCCCGTCCCACGCATCGCGGAGAGCCGCGGGGTCATCCTCAACGCCGTCGGGCTGCAAAATCCCGGCGTGGAGAAGTTTATCGCGGAAGATCTTGACTGGCTGAAGAAAAAGACCTGCGTCATTGCCAACGTCGTCGGCAGGACGCTGGAGGACTACGAGGGCGTGTGCGCCCGCCTTGACGGGCTCGTCGACTTTCTGGAGCTGAACATCTCCTGCCCCAACGTCAAGTGCGGCGGCATGGCGTTCGGCATTCGCCCCGAGGCGATCGAGGAAGTCACCTCGCGCGCCAAGGCGAAGTGCCCGAACACGCCGCTCATCGTCAAGCTCTCGCCCAATGTGGAGAGCATCGCTCAGAACGCGCGCGCGGCGGAGCGGGGCGGTGCGGACTGCCTCTCCCTTGTCAACACCTTCACGGGCATGGCGATCGACATTGAGCGCCGCCGTCCCATCCTCGCCAACAACACGGGCGGGGTGTCGGGCGCGGGCATCAAGCCCATCGCCGTGCGCATGGTGTACGAAGCGGCGCACGCCGTTCGCATCCCCGTCATCGGCATGGGCGGCATCACCTGCGCCGAGGACGCGATCGAATTTTTAATGGCGGGCGCCGTCGCCGTACAGGTCGGCACGCAGAACTTTACCGATACGCGCGCCTGCCCCAGGATCATCGCGGGGCTCAGCGAGTGGTGCGACCGTCACGGCGTTGAGCGCGTCGCGGACCTGACGGACACCCTTACTTTAAACTAAACGGGCGTAAGCCTATTTCATAAGGAGAGAACTATGCTTACTTACAAACAGCGTTTCATTCAGTTCATGGTGGAGAACGAGGTGCTTTTATTCGGGGACTTCACCTTAAAGAGCGGCAGAAAGGCGCCCTACTTCATCAATGCGGGCAAGTATCGTACGGGCACGCAGATCGCGGCGCTCGGCGAGTACTATGCGGAGTGCTTTTTGGCGCACAACGTGGACGCCAAGACGCTCATCGGCCCCGCCTACAAGGGCATTCCGCTCGCCGTCGCGACTGCCATTGCGCTTGCCAAAAATCACGGCGTGGACGTAGGCTTCTGCTTTGACAGGAAGGAAGTCAAGGACCACGGCGAGGGCGGCATGTTCGTCGGGCAGAAGCTGGAGGCGGGGGACAAGGTCGCCATCATCGAGGACGTCATGACCTCAGGCAAGGCGCTCAGAGAAGTGCTGCCCAAGATCAGACAGGAGGCGGACGTCACGGTCAGCGCGATGATCATTTCCGTCGACCGCCAGGAGAAGGGGACGGGCGAGAAGTCCGCCGTACAGGAGGCGTACGACGAGTTCGGCGTCAGGGTGTACTCCATCGTCACCGTCGAGGACATCATCGAGGCGATCGAAACGGGCGTCATCGGGGGAAAAGAGCACCTTGCGGCGATGCGCGCGTACAGGGCGCAGTACGGGGTATAATGTAAAGCGCGCCGCAAAGCGGCGCGCCCACAAAAGTAATTTTCAAGCATAAGACGCGGGGCGGCGGCCGGAATTTTCGGCCGCCGCCCCGCGTCTTTCTATGCGTTTCTGTGCGCTTGGGTGAGAGCGCGGCGCGGTCGAAATTTTTGCCGTCTGTATTATAGTAAAGGGAACAACAGGAAACACGTCCATACAAAGGCATAATTCCCGCCTGCGCGCTCATACCATATCGGTATGGAACAATATGCTAAGACAAAGCGGGAGGTCTTAGAGCGCCTTGCAAGCGGCGAGGGTGGTCTGACCTCAGCGGAGGCGGCGCGCAGGCTGGGAAAGAACGGCGCGAATGCCCTTTCGGAGGGCAAAAAAAAGAGCAAGCTGCTTCTCTTTCTCGCACAGTTCACCGATCTCATGACCGTCATTCTCATCATTGCCGCGGCGCTCTCGGCGGGACTTGCCGTCGCGACGGGGGATAAATCGGAGCTCGCCGACACCGTCATTTTGCTTGCGGTCATCCTGCTCAATGCGATCATCGGCTTTTTCCAGCAGTACCGTGCCGACACCGCCATCGCCAAGCTGAAAAAACTCTCGGCGTGCGAGGCGAAAGTCGTGCGGGACGGGCGGGTCGTCAGGGCGGACGCGGAGACGCTCGTCGTGGGGGACGTCGTCGAACTGGAGGAGGGAGACAGGATTCCCGCCGATTGCCGCGTGCTGTACGCCGAGGACTTCCGCTGCGACGAATCCATGCTCACCGGGGAGAGCAAGCCCGTCAGAAAGCGGGATTGCGTCGTCACGCGCCCCGCGCTCGCCGCGCGCGCGAATACGGCGCATCTGGGCACTTTCTGCGTGCGCGGAAGCGCGCGCTGCGTCGTCACGGCGTGCGGCATGGACACGGAGATGGGCAAGATCGCGGCGCTCCTGCATCAGAGCAAGCCCGCGCCCGCGCCGCTCGATAAGACGGTCGCAAAGCTCGGGAAGGTCATCACCGCGGTCGTGCTGTTTGTGGCGCTCGCTCTCTTTGTCGGCTCCCTGGTCACGGGCAGGCACACCTTTCTGGAGAGCCTGATGCGCGCGGTCGCCGTCGCGGTCGCAGCCATTCCGGAGGGCATGGGCGCGGTCGTCACCGTCATTCTGGCGCTGGGCGTACAGCGCATGGCGTCCTCGCGCGCGGTCATGCGCCGCCTCGGGGCGGTGGAGAGCCTGGGCGGGTGCAGCGTCATCTGTTCGGACAAGACGGGCACGCTCACCCGCAACAAAATGACCGTCGAGGCGATCGCGACCGACGCTTTCATGGAGGGCGAGACATATGTAGCTACGCCCATTCAGAACGAACTTTTGCGCTGCATGCGCATGTGTCATACGGTCAAGGGGCGCGCGGGCGCATATGTGGGCGACCCCACGGAAGTCGCGCTCCTCGAGTATACGGACGGACGGGGGTACTTCTATGACTGCGAGCGGCTGGGCGGCACGCCCTTTACCTCCGAGCGCAAGATGATGAGTGTATTCTGCCGCACCGAGCGGGGCGGGACGCTCTATGTCAAGGGCGGCGCGGACGTCGTGTTAAAGAAGTGCGACCGCATTCTGACGGCGGCGGGGGAGAGATCTCTCACCGCGCAGGACAGGGCGCAGATCGCAGCGCGCGCGGCGACCTTTTCCGCGCAGGCGATGCGCGTTCTCGGCTTTGCCTGCGGGAGGAGTGAGCGCGAAGAGGGCCTCACCTTTTTAGGGCTTGCCGCCATGCTCGATCCCCCCAAGGAGGGCGTCAGGGAGGCGGTGGCGGCTTGCCGCCGCGCGGGCGTGCGCACCGTCATGATCACGGGCGACAGCCCCGAAACGGCGTACGCGATCGCCCTGCGGCTGGGCATTGCCAAGGGGCGGGGCGAGGTCGTCACGGGCGACGATCTGGACGGCATGGACGAAGGGACGCTCACCCGCCGCGCAAAGACCTGTTCGGTGTACGCGCGCGTCTCTCCCGGGCACAAGCAGCGCATTGTTAAAGCGCTGCAGGCGGCGGGCGAGGTGGTCGCCATGACGGGGGACGGCGTCAACGATGCGCCCGCCCTCAAGAGTGCGGACGTGGGCGTTGCGATGGGCTCGGGGACGGACGTCACCAAGGACGCCGCCGACGTCGTGCTCACCGACGACGACTTCACGACGATGGTGCGCGCCGTGGAGGAGGGGCGCAACGTCTTTTTCAACATCAAAAAGACCATTTCCTTCTTCCTCTCCACCAACTTTGCCGAGGTTTTATCCGTCTTTTTCGTCACCCTCTTTTTGTGGCAGCAGGACTTTCTCACCTCGACGCAGCTTCTGTGGATCAACCTCATCACCGACTCTCTGCCCGTGCTCGCGTTGGGCATGGAGCGCACGCAAGGCGCGATGGACCGCCCGCCCGTGTCCGACAAAGAGATCTTCTCGCGGCGGGCAATTCTCGGCATGCTCTTTTTCGGCGTGATGCTCTCCGCCGTTGTCGTCACACAGTACTGTATTTCCCTGCACGTCTACGGCGCCGCCGTCGCAACGACCGCAGCTTTCCTCACCATTTCCCTTTCAGAGCTCTTCCACGGCTTCAACGTGCGCGCGGAGGGCGTGCATATGACAAAGAAGGCGTTTTTCTCGGGGCGGGCAATGTGGCTGACGGTGCTCGTCGGCGTTGTTCTCAACGCGGCGCTCGTCCTCATCCCCGCGCTGCGCACCGCCTTCCGCCTGAGCGCGCTCACGCCCGTGCAGTGGCTGTGGGTTGCCGTCTGCTCGCTCGCCATCCTTCCCGTCGGCGCGGTGTACCGCTTCTGCATGGCGCGCGTCAGAGCGCCCGTCAGAAGGCGGAGAAGCGGTATCCCCGTTCGCGGAAGTAACGGATGATCTCTGGCAGCGCATCGGCGGTCGCCCTGTGCGGCGCGCTGTCGTGCAGGAGCAGGACGACGTTCTTGCGCTCTCCTGCCGTGTGGATTGTCTCCGCAACGAGCTGCGCCGCGTCGGCATCCCTGATCTCCTCATCCCCGCAGACGGCATTCCAGCGCACGACGCGGTAGCCGCGCTCCGTGAGCAGCTGTTTTTGCCGCGCAAAGTCCGCCGTCCCGCCGCCCGGGAAACGGTAGACGCGGGGCGTGATGCCCGTGACGTGTTCGATGACCGCGGCGCAGGTGTCCACGTCGGACAGGAGCGTCTCGTCCGAGGCATAGATCGCCTTGTAATCATGCGTCGCGGAGTGCACGCCCAGCGTGTGTCCCTCCGCCGCGATGCGCCGGAGCGTATCCTCCCTGCCGCGGACGCGGTCGCTGACGATGAAGAAGGTCGCCTTGATATTTTCCTCGTGCAGGGTGTCGAGGATGCGCCCCGTCACGACGGTACTCGGGCCGTCGTCAAAGGTGAGATAGACGGTCTTTTCCTCGGCGTAGGAGAAAACTGCCTGCGCGCGTACGGCGTGTGCGCCCGCGTGAATGGCGAGGGCGGTGAGTGCAAGGATAACGAGCAGCAGTGGATAGATTTTTTTCTGCATATACGGAGTTTGGGGAATTTTAACAAAATTATTTACTTTTTCCCTCGGACGTGCTATAATACGTCCTGGAAAGCGCAAGCGGCCTGACCGCGCGCCAAAGGGGTAAACTATGATTTCGACGAGAATTTTCGGCAAGACGCAGGACGGCAAGGAGGTGCTTGCCTTCACTTTTACGGACGGCCCCTACAAGGCGACCGTCCTCAACTACGGCGGCATCATTCAGAGCATCGTCGTGCCCGACAGGAACGGCAATCCCGTGGACGTCATCCTCGGCTACAACGATATTGCCGGCTATGAGAACAACGGCGGGTACCTGGGCGCGCTCATCGGCAGGTTCGGCAACCGCATCGGCGAAGGCAGGCTCACCATCGACGGCACGACCTATCAGCTGTACTGCAACGACCGCGGCAACCACCTGCACGGCGGCAAGGTCGGCTTCAACAAAAAGATCTGGTCGCACGAGGTCGTCGGCGACGAACTGCGCCTCACCCTCGTCTCGCCCGACGGCGAGGAGAACTATCCCGGCACGCTCACCGTGCATGTGGCGTACATCTTCGAGCGCGGCGAACTCAAGATTCTCTATCATGCAGTCTCGGACAAAAAGACGGCGGTCAACCTCACCAACCACGCCTATTTCAACTTAAACGGCGAGGCGGACGGCTCAATTCTTGACAACGAGCTTTGGATTGACTGCGACATGATCACGCCCACCAATCCCACGATGATCCCCGTGGGCGGCTATAAGGCAGTTGCGGGCACGCCCTTCGACTTCAACACGCCCAAGCCCATCGGCAGGGATATCGATGCGGATGATATCGACTTAAAGCAGGGCGGCGGGTACGACCACTGCCACGTCCTCAAAAACAAGTGCGGGCAGTATGTCAGGTACGCCGTCGCAAAGAGCCCCAAGACGGGCATTGTGATGACCTGTTACACGGATATGCCAGCCGTCCAGTTCTATGCGGGCAACGGGCTGCACCAGCAGGGCAAGAGCATCTATTACGGCAAGCGCGCGGGCTTCTGCCTGGAGACGCAGGCGATCCCCAACAACGTCAACGTACCCGAGTACGCAGAAAGGGGCAGCTCGATCATTGATGCCGGGCAAGAGTACGAGTTCATGGCGGACTACAAGTTCACGGTGGAATAAACACACGATCATATCTTACTCCAAACGGTGCGCCGTCGCAGGGTCTCCCTGCGGCGGCGCCTCATTTTGTCTTGCCGCTCACCGACGCCTCGGCAGAAGGGCGGCATCATATATTTGTGAAATTTTTTCGGGAAAATTTGCAAAAATTGTTTAAGCACGGTCATTTCACTTTATATTAAAAGTGATTAAGAAAGAAAAATCAAGGTGTAACCGTGAACAAGGAAAAGACAAAAAAGCATGAGAACGCGCAGGGGCCCGCAGACAACGCTGCGGCATCCGCGCAGCCGGAAGTCAAGGCAGAGCAGCCCGCGCAGCCGGAACCCTCACCTGCACCCGAGATGCCCGCGCCTCCCGATGCGGAGCAGCTGCAGGCGGAGCTTGACAAGGCGATCGCCTCGGCGGAGGACTACAAGCGCAAGTGGTATTCCGTCTCGGCAGAGTACGAGAACTACCGCAAGCGCACCGCGTCCACCCGCTCGCAGGCGTACACGGAAGGGCGCAGCGACGTCGTCGTCAAACTCTTCCCCATTGCGGACAGCCTGGAGCGCGCGCTTGCGTCCTGTTCGGAGGAAAAGACGAAGCAGGGCATCGCGATGGTCTTGAAGAACTTCGAGCAGATTCTCACGGACGAGCACATCACCGCGATCGCGCCCGTCGGAGAGCCCTTCGACGCGGGCCGCTGCGAAGCCATCCTCGCCGTCGATCCCAAGGAAGGGGAGGAGAGCGGCATCGTCAAAGAGGTGTACGCCAAGGGCTACGAACAGAACGGCAAAGTCCTGCGGTTTGCGCAGGTTTTGGTCACAAAATAACATCATAACATTTTCAGGAAGATAGAAGGAGATTAGAAATATGGCAAAGGTTATCGGTATCGACTTAGGTACGACAAATAGCTGCGTGGCAGTGATGGAGGGCGGCGAGCCCGTCGTCATCCCCAACGCAGAAGGTTCCCGCACGACGCCCTCCGTCGTTGCGTTCCAGAAGGACGGCTCCCGTGTCGTCGGGCAGGTTGCAAAGAACCAGGCAGTTGCCAATCCCGACAAGACGGTCATCTCCATCAAGAGAAAGATGGGTTCCGACTACAAGGTCAAGATCGACGAGAAGGCATATTCGCCGCAGGAGATCTCGGCAATGATCCTCTCCAAGCTCAAGGCGGACGCAGAGGCATATCTCGGCAGCAAGGTGACGGACGCCGTCATTACCTGCCCCGCATACTTCACGGACGCGCAGCGTCAGGCGACCAAGGATGCGGGCAAGATCGCAGGCCTCAACGTGCTGCGTATCATCAACGAGCCCACGGCTGCGGCGCTCGCGTACGGGCTGGATAAGGACAAGGAAAACAGCAAGGTCATGATCTACGACCTCGGCGGCGGTACGTTCGATGTCTCCATTCTGGAGATCTCCGACGGCGTCTTTGAGGTCCTTGCGACCAACGGCAACAATATGCTGGGCGGCGACGACTTCGACAGGCGTCTCATGGACTACATGGCTGAGGAGTTCAAGAAGAGCAACGGCGTCGACCTCACCAAGGATAAGATGGCGATGCAGCGTCTGAAGGAAGCGGCGGAAAAGGCGAAGATCAACCTCTCCGGCACGATGTCCACATCCGTCTCCCTTCCCTTCATCTCCATGACCGAGGCAGGCCCTGTCCACCTCGATATGGAGATCACGCGTCAGAAGTTCGAAGCGCTCATTTCTGACCTCGTCGACAAGACCGCAGAGCCCATGCGCCTTGCGATGAAGGACGCAGGCCTCACCTACAACGATATCGACAAGGTCATCCTGGTCGGCGGCTCCACGCGTGTTCCCTGCGTCGTGCAGAAGGTCAAACAGCTCACCGGCAAGGAGCCCTTCAAGGGCATCAACCCTGATGAGTGCGTCGCGATCGGCGCGGCGATCCAGGGCGGCGTCCTGACGGGCGAAGTCAAGGACGTGCTGCTGCTCGATGTCATGCCCCTTTCGCTGGGTATCGAGACGCTGGGCGGCGTGTTCACGAGGCTGATCGACCGCAACACGACCATTCCTGTCAAGAAGAGTCAGATCTTCTCCACGGCGGCGGACAATCAGACGAGCGTCGAGATCCACGTCCTGCAGGGCGAGCGTGAGTTCTGCCGCGATAACAAGACGATGGGCAGATTCATGCTGACGGGCATCGCACCCGCACCCCGCGGCATCCCTCAGATCGAAGTCACCTTCGACGTCGATGCAAACGGCATCGTGCACGTCGAGGCAAAGGATCTGGGCACCGGCAAGTCCACCGATATCACGATCACGTCGTCCACCAACCTCTCCGAGGACGAGATCAACAAGGCGGTCAAGGAAGCCGAGCAGTACGCCGAAGAGGACAAGAAGCGTAAGGCGAAGGTGGACGCGCGCAACAAGTTAGACGGCCTCATCTTCTCCGTCGAGCAGACGATGAAGGAGTCGGGCGACAAGCTGTCCGAGGAGGATAAGGCGACGCTGCAGTCCGCTGTGGACGAGGCGAAGAAGGATCTGGACGCGGACGACGAAGAGAAGTTCAACGCCGCATTTGAGACGCTTTCGAATAAGATCCAGCCCATCTTCCAGAAGATGTACCAGCAGGCAGGACCTCAGAGCGCCGGTCCCGACACGAACGGCAGCGCCGGGGATACGGAGTTCCATCAATAAACGTTTACGAATTTATCCGAGCAAAGGCTCGGATAAATTCCGTGAGGAAAAAGAAAACGTCGCCGCGGCACGCTATCGCTGACTGCGGCTCGTTTTCTCTCTTGACGCGAATTGAAGGGCTTACATTTTTAACTCGCGTCAATTCACTCTTTCCTTGTAAGCGCAGGGGTGCGCAAATTGAGGCACGCTGCGCAAAAGCGTGGTTTTGCTTGCGTCATGATCGATTGCCAAGGGCGGGCGCGTGTTTTCGTCGTCCGCGAAGGGATGGTCGGGACGTTGTGTTACGGCAATTCTGCGGTGAAGGGTGCGCGAATATCAGGTAACATCATATGGCAGAGAAAAAGAATTATTACGAAATACTCGGGGTCAGCAAGAACGCGTCGGAAGAGGAGATCAAGGCGGCGTATAAAAAGCTCGTCAAGCAGTACCACCCCGATCTTCACCCCGGCGATAAGCTCGCCGCCGAGAAGTTCAAAGAGATCAACGAGGCGAACGAGGTCCTCTCCGATAAGCAGAAGCGCGCCGCGTACGACTATGAGCAGGAGCATCCCGGTATGGGAGGTATGGGCGGCATGGGCGGCGCCGGCGGCGCGGGCTTTGGCGGCTTCGGTGGCTTCGGCGATATCTTTGACAGCATCTTCCAGGGCTTCGGCGGCAGTGCGTCCGTCCAGAGGGATACCACGGGCGAGGATATTCAGCTCTCGCTTGGTTTGAGCTTCATGGACGCTGCAAAGGGGTGCTCCAAGGAGATCAGCTACTCCCGCAATGAGCCCTGTCCCGCGTGCAATGGTACGGGCGCAAAGGGCGGCACCGCCATGCGCACCTGCTCCAAGTGCGGCGGCAAGGGTCAGGTCCGATACGCGCAGGAGACCATGTTCGGGCGCACCGTCCGCGTGGGCGCCTGCCCCGACTGCGGCGGCAGAGGCAAGATCATCACGGAGAAATGTCCCGACTGCAAGGGCAAGGGGTACATCCGCCGCGAGGCGAAGATCCGCCTGGACATCCCCGCGGGCGCAGACACCGGCTCGTATATCCGCAAGCGCGGCTACGGGCAGGCGAGTACCGAGGGCGGCGCACCCGGCGATCTTATCGTCGTGTTCCGCGTCGAGCCGCACCGCATCTTCCAGCGCAAGAACATGGACCTCTATGTCGATCTTCCCATCTCCTTCAAGACGGCGGCACTGGGCGGCACGGTCAAGGTGCCCGGGCTGGACGACACGTTCGACTATCAGATCCCCGAAGGCACACAGTCGGGCACGACGTTCACCGTGCGCGGCAAGGGCATCCGCTCGAGAAACGGCACGGGCAATCTCTATTTGAGAGTGTTCGTTGAAGTTCCCACCAGGCTCACCCGCGATCAGAAAAAGAAGATCGCGGACGCGGCGGAGGGCGTGGAGCTGAGGCAGTATGAGAAGTCCAAAAAGTACGCCGACAGCGTCAGCGCGCTCTACGGTCAGGATCCCTATTCGGAAAAATAATCAACATTTGAAAAGCTCCCGCAATGGTATTGCGGGAGCTTTTTCATGTCCTTTTGAAGATCGCTTCCCGCCCGATAGGCGTTGCCGCGGTGGGGGATTTTGCTTCGGGATTTGCCTTCCCAAGGCACGTGGCACGCAGGACGATAAGTGCTCCGGGAAATGAACTCGCACGCCGTCAGCGGGCAATTCAGCACCCTGTTTTCAGGGCGAAAAGTCGCCTCAGGTACGTCATTTTTCCGCCGATTTTACGGAAAAACAGCGCAATTTTTACGGCAGAAATGACGACAGCGCGCCATTTTGGATAGGGGTGGAAGCATGGGGGCGGGCGGTAGGTAAGGGAATCGTATTACCCCCGAAAATGGGCGTTTTTGTACCAAAATCACCCAAAACCGACCCATCAATTTATTGAAACTGTTTTTGCCATATTTCAGGCGCATTCAGAAGCGGAAAAGTCAGCAAACTGTGCATAGTTTTGCCGCAAAATTACGCCTATTGGGGCTAAAGTCGAGGATGCCATGCAAAGGGGAGGGAAGGGGGCATATTATGTGCCGAATATGGGCGAAATCGGGCTAAAAGCCGCCAATGAGCGCATATTCAGTACCATGGAGGAATGGTAGGGCATATAGGCGCCAAAAGTGCGGCAATTGAGGCAAGAATCGCCCAATTTACCGTACTTTTGGCGGGAAATCGCGTCTCAGGGCGCGAAAAAGCACCATGGAGGAAGCGTCGGCCGTAGAAGCGCCGCATTCTGACGGCGGCATACAAAGTGTGTCGGAAATCGACATTTTTCGCGATTTTCATAGTACTATGCGACGCATATTACTATGATTATACACTATTTATGTCAGACATAATACTTCGCTAAGAATGAATATGTCGAAATTTGCCCCTCTGTTTGCAAGGTGCGGCGCAAGAACGAGCGGGGGTGCCTGGGGACAATGTCTGCGAAACAAGCACCGCGGTGGCGCAGCAGACAGACTGTACAGCCGGCTTATCAGCCCCCGATATGGCGACGAGTCTACCTGCGCCGCGCAGTCGTGACGGCAAAGAAAGCCTGTACAACTCAGCCGCGCGAGGCACGGCAGTGGTCCGTGCTCGCTGCTTCCGATCGGCGCTGCGGCAGGGGGGAAGGCGCTTATTTCGTCCATACAAAAGATTGAGCAAGACCGTTTTTATTTTGCACACAATTTTTGGCGACCATGCTTACAATTGTTGTTCAAAAGCAGAGAGCTGAGCGCAAGTCATAGGGGGCGAAATTTTCGCCTGGAAAATTAAAAACGCTCCTGCGCGATCTGAGAGCCAAAAATTTTTTTGCCCAATCTTTCCGTGCAAACGCCATTTTTGGATCAAAAAAGCCGCCCGAGCGAACCTGTGCGCTCGGGCGGCGGAATGAAAAAGTTGTACCTTATTTCATGGATGCGATCATCTCAACAAAGGCGGGATCGTAGTGGGAGAAGAAGGCGCTGTCCTGTTCGTCCAGCGCTGCAATTTTCTGCATCAAAAGATGCCGCGCCGCGCGCTATAAAAACATTCATTCAACGGGCGTGAGGTTGGCGACTTTTCCGTCCTCCAGTGTGACGAGAATATCGCGTACGTCAAAGACGCGGGGCTTGCGCGGATAAATGAGCCCTACGGCGCCCGGTTCCTGCAGGGGCACGGCGGCGCAGAAGTCTCCCAAAAACTCCCGCAGCAGCCCCGCTTTTTGGGCGAGCGCGGGCGCAAGGTAGGGCGCGGGGTCAAAGCCGGCGAGCACGCTCTCAAAGAGGGCAAGTCCGACGGTTGCCTCCGTCGGGGCGCGGGCGGAGAGCACGGAGCACGCCGCAAGCTTTCCTCCCTCGTAGCTGCACCGCATGACGTGCGAGAGCGCGTCGTGCAGGGGCACGTTCGCAACGACTGTCGCGCCCCGCTCCACAATCGTGCCGTCCGAGCGCACCAACACGTTTCCGTCGCGGTCGAGAAGGCAGAACGCGCTGTCGCATTCGAGCAGGATATGTTCGCCCGCGAGGCTCGCACGGCAAGTCTCAAAGCAGAAGGGCAGGGGGATCTGCACAAAGAGGCGCTCGCGTTCAAAGTTGAGCACGACGCGTCCCTGCACGCACAGCGTTAAAAGGCACCCCGCAAAGTGCTTCTGCCACACGACGCGCAGCGTCGGATCCGCGCGCACAAAGTCCGCGATGCGCACGGCGGCCGCGCCGCGGTGGAAGTACAGCTCGATCCCCTCGGGCGGGTCGAACAAAAAGTCCTCGTCAAAACGGAAGCGCACGGGCGCACAGGCGGGGGATTTACACTCGCAGAATACGCCGTCCATCGAGGCAAGTTCCATCGCGCGCGCAAAGCTGTCGATGCGCCCGAGGTGCATACCGTTGACAAAAAAAGCGCAGGGAAGGTCGGAGAAAAAATATACACGCATCTCTTTTTTGTATGTATAAAGCGATAAAATTATGTCAACAATTTTTTCCGAGGTGACGCTATGAACAAAATCAACGGCTACACGGAAGAGGAAGCAACGGGACTCATCGAATACATCTACACGGGCAGAAATGCGGGCAAGACGCTCTCCTACCTCTTTGAGACGTACGGCAAGGAGCACAACCGCGCCAAGGGGAGCGTACGAAACTACTACTATTCCTTCCTGAAGCGCACCAACGATGCGCGCGTACAGAAGATCCTCGAGGGCAAGGACTTAAAGGCGGGCGCGATCGTTCCCTTCACCGAGGAGGAGACGGACGAGATGCTCAAGAAAGTGCTGACCGAAAAGAGCAAGGGCATGTCGGTGCGGCGCGCCATCCGCAACGTCTCGGAGGGCGACGAGAAACTCATGCTGCGCATGCAGAACAAGTACCGCAATTTACTCAAAAAGCAGCCCGAACGCGTGCGGGCGGCGGCAAAGGCGGCGGGCGTGCCTGAGGAAAAGAGCTTTCTCCAGCGCAAATTAGAGCGCGAGATCGACGCCCTGTACGAGCGCATTGCCTCCGATCTGAAGGAGGAGAACCGTCGTCTGCGCGCCGAGCTGGAAAAATTGCGCAGCGGCGGGAAGGAATAAGAAACGCGTCTTTTCACAAACTGCACCTGACGGGAAACCGCAGGAGGAATGTATGGAAAAGATGTTTTGTCTCGGGCTTCTCTTTGGCGCGGTGGGCGGAGCGCTCATCGTCGCCAACAGCTACAAGGCGCGCTCGCTCGTCAAAAAGAGCCAGGCGGAGCTGATGGAGAAGGTGGATGAGATGATGGACGAACGTCTCAAGCAGATGGAGTCCACGGACAAGGCGGACAAGAAGTCCAAATAAGGGGAGCGGCGCGGCAACGCGCCGCTTCTGCTTTGTACCACTTTGCGAGAAGTACTTTACTTTCCCACAAAAGTATGGTATACTTTTGCTATGATACAGCAGATCGTCGCCTTCGACGTGGGCGATCGGCGGGTGGGCGTCGCATTCAGCGACCCGTTCGGCGACTATGCCATTCCCTCCGATACCTACTTCCGCACGGGCGATTTTCAACGGGACATTGCCGCGCTCTGTGAAATTGCCGCCTCGCGCGGGGCGGTTTGCGCGGTGGTGGGGCTTCCCCTCAATGAGGACGGCACGGAGAGCGTCCAGAGCGAAAAGACGCGCCGCTTTGCTGCCGCCTTAGAGCGCGCGGGACTTGCGATCGTCTTTGAAGACGAGCGCTACACGACGCGCGCGGCGCGGGGCGATCTGTTGGAAATGGGCGTCTCCCGCAAAAAGGACAAGAAAAAAAAGCAGGTGGACTCCATCGCCGCGGCGTATATTCTGGAGAGCTACCTTGCCAAGATCAAACAAGGAGAACAACGATGAAAGAGGAACGCAACGACTACAACGAAGAGGAGAACATCGTCGAGCTTGTGGACGAGGAGGGCAATTCCTTCCGCTTCGAGCATCTGATGACCTTTGAGTACAAGGGAAACTGGTACATTGCGCTCACCGAGGTCAAGGACGCCGAGCCCGAAGAGGACGAGGCGGGGGAGGAGGAAGTCGCCATCTACCGCATCGAGGGCGACGAGGACAACGAGCAGCTCGTGCAGATCGAGGACGACGAGGAGCTGGACGAAGTCTTTGCCGAGTTTTGCGCGCAGTACGAGGACTTCGAGGACGCCGAAGAAGCCGCACTTCTGGACGGCGACGGAGAGTAAAAAACAGACAAACAGGTATGAAGAGAACAGTTTATTTCTGGCTTACATTCCTGCCGACAATCGGACTTGTGCTGCTGCTCGCCATTTTGGGCGGGCAGTTTGCTTGGGGGGAACTTACCACGACGCTCGCCGCCGTTGCGCCGCTTCTGTTGTTTTGCTTGATCTATGTCATCGGAAGCGCCGCAGCGGGAAGGAAGATCGCCGCATATGGCAAGCGGGGCGAATATGAAAAGATCATCGGGTTTGCGCGCACGATGGAAAAATGGTACTACGGCGGCAAAAACGGGAGCAACTATCACATATTGGCCGCCGCGGCATATTTTCAGCTGAATGAGGATGAACGCTTCTGGCAGGAGACGGAGCAGGTGACCGATCCGCGTTGGGCGGCGTCCAAGAGCTATGCCCGCGCGGTATTCTTTGTGGTGCATCACGACCTGCCGCATGCGCGGGAGCAATATGCGCAATGTCTGGTGGCGGCGCGAGGCAGCAAATGGGCAGCGCAGTTGCAGCGGCTGGATGAACTTCTCAAGGTCATCGATCCTTCCGAGTGCGAGGCGCGGTCTGCGCGCATTGATCGGCTGCTTGCGCAGAGCGAAAATGCGCGCATACGCAAGTTTTTAACGGAAGAGAGGGATCGCTCCGCATCGGCCGAGGCATCGCTGCCACCCTTTTTGACGCAGGAGGACATCGCCGCTTCCGGGCGCCCCGCAGCCCTTCCCGCAAAGAAAAAGGTTTCATTTCTCGCGCTCGGCTATATTTTTCTGGTATTTGCCCTCGTGTTTGTCATCGTCCTGCTGTTCGCTCCGCAGGCAATTCCTGTCGCCACGGAGGAAAACACGACGCAATATCATGCGACCGTCAAGGAGGACGTCACGATCTCTGCGGACGCTGCCGATCTTCCCTATGTCGCGGTAGAGGAGTTTACGGGGGGACTCAATATCCTGCCCGCGACCTTTATAGACGGGCGGGAAGTGCTGTCGCTCGAACGGGGAGACAGCCTTACCCTTCTCCTGTTTGAACAGGACGTTGCCTCGCTTGAGGGCGGCGGCTTTGCGGACGTCGCGGCGCTGTCCGTGAACGGCGAGGCCGTGATCACGCCGGAGAGCTATAATGCCTATTGGCAGGGCAATGCTGCAGGAATGCGGACCACCGCTACGGTGATCGTCAGCATCTTTGCGGCGCTTACAGTCCTATGCTTTGCCGTACATATTCTGTCGCTGCGTAAGTCCCGCGCCAAATAAGGCATTCGGAAGCAAGCAGAGGCATATGAATTGCGTGTCACATGAAAAATGCACAAAGGCCCGCTTTCACGGCGGGCTTTTTGCATAAAAAAAGGGGAAACGGGGCTTGCATTTTGTCTGCAATAATTTTTTGGAAAACTATTGACAATATTCCATCTGCATGATACACTTAGTACAGAGAGAAGGCCAAGGGGGGAAATCAATGAGAAAACATGGTAAAGTTTTTATCTGTGCAGTTGCGTTTGTCCTGGTGTGTGCGGCGTCGCTGTGCACGGGCTGTACGGCGGGAAGTTATTCGGAAGAACAGCACATCCAGCGCGTCACCGAGCGGGCAGAGGAGCGCTTTTTAGGCGAAGGCAGTGAGTACACGGGGTTGGAAGTTTACCCGATCTACAATGAATACGATGAACTGAACTATATGCTCATCGAACTGGAGCCGCAGGGCTTTGTGTATGTCCTCATCCGCGATGACGTCACGTTTGAATGGATCAGCGGCGTCGGGATGTATCTGTGCAGCGAACTGGAGCCGGTGAGCTGGATGCCCTATCGGGTGCATGAGGGGATGCGAGAAGAGGTGGTAGACGAGAACGGACACACGTCGATTTATACTGATCGTGAATTGTTCCGCGATGAAAACGGGGATGTCATCATCTATCATCAAAGTCATTTCAAAGTGGCGGGGATCGAAAACGAACGCCGATATCTGTTGTCAATTGTATCGGTGTCGCATGGTTCCGGGTCAGATGCTTTGATTCCTGCGGTCAAGCGCGGAGAGCAGTATCTCAACCTTGTGGACGGAACATTGATCGACTATGAGCCGGGAATGCAGTCTGCTACCTATGCCGTTGAACACCTGTCTTTTATTCCCAAATATGATTTTTCGTTATAATGGGGGGCAATTATGAAAAAGACATTAAAAATAACAAGTATCATGCTGGGCGTGGCGATATTGTCGCTGGCAACAATGACAGGATGTATTCCCGATCCGCTGCCGGAATACGAGAGCGGGTACTTCCGGTATGCGGTCAGCACAGAGGATGACGGCAGCAAAAAAGCATACCTGATCGGGTTGACGGGGCTCGGCGAGCAGCAAGAGATTCTCGTCTATCCCGAATATATCGACCAAATCAAGGTATATGGACTGGGGTATGAGATCCCCAAGCTGTTTTACAATGATCTTATCGGAGGATTTGCAAATTCACGGTTGGAAAAGTTCTATTTCCCGGAAACACCGCTGGAAAGTGTTGTCGGCAATCTGAGTTTGTCTTTCCCCAATGCTTACCCCGTGTGGTGGGATTCAGCACGCAGGAATAACAAAATACTTTTCGGGAAGGGTGCTGTTTTTGGCTTCAATTATTATAGAGAGTATTTCAGCGAGCCGTTTCAGAATAGCCGCAGCTATATCGCGAACGTGTCGTATATGTACAATTATGCGGGAGCGGAAAATGACGGTTATTATTGGGTGGATAGCTATGATGAAGCGGTCATTACGTTCATTCCGCCCGATCCGGAGCGGCTTGGGTATCTGTTTGACGGGTGGTACAAAGACCCCGCATGTATCAATCCATGGAACTTTGAAACCGATAAGACGGGAGGATTGTTGAATATTCGAGAGGGAATGATCTACGAATCCTACGACGGGATATATCTGTATGCCAAGTGGGTCAGAAATTCATAGCAGGGGGAAGGTATGAAAAAATTTTCAAAAGTATTTGCATGTATTGCGGCGGGAGTGTCGCTTGTCGCGGCGTCGCTGTGCACGGGCTGCACGGGCATGTATTCGGAAGATCAGCACATGCAGCGCATCACCGCGCGCGCCGAGGAGCGTTTTTTGGGCGAGGGGAGCGAGTACACGGGGTTGGAAGTCTACCCGCTCTACAATGAATACGATGAATTGGAATATGCGCTCATCGAACTGGAGCCGCAGGGGTTTATGTATGTCCTTATCCGAGATGACGTCACGTTTGAATGGATCAGCGGCGTCGGGATGTATCTGTGCAGCGAACTGGAGCCGGTGAGCTGGATGCCCTATCGGGTGCATGAGGGGATGCGAGAAGAGGTGGTAGACGAGAACGGACACACGTCGATTTATACTGATCGTGAATTGTTCCGCGATGAAAACGGGGATGTCATCATCTATCATCAAAGTCATTTCAAAGTGGCGGGGATCGAAAATGAACGCCGATATCTGTTGTCAATTGTATCGGTGTCGCATGGCTCCGGGTCAGATGCTTTGATTCCGGCGGTCAAGCGCGGGGAACAGTATCTCAACCTTGTGGATGGAAATTTGATGGACTATGAGTCGGGAATGGAGTCCGCAACCTATGCGGTTGCAAACATTACATTTATCTCAAAATCGGCTTTTGATTTATAAATCTTGTCGCCGCGCGCCCCGCAAATATTGCGGGGCGCGCGGCGGTTGTCCACGGTTCGTCAGAAAAATTCTGGAAATTTTCTCAAACCCCTTGACAGAATCGTGAATGTATGATATTCTGTTATCAAGATTAAATCCTGATAAGGAGAGAGCCATGGCGGGAACGCAGCGCAAAACCAAACAGAAGCAGGCGATCTACGATGCGCTTGCCGCGCTCGATCACCCCACGGCGACGCAGGTCTATGAGCGGGTGCATGAGGAGCACCCCACGGTGTCGCGCGGGACGGTCTTTCGCGTGCTGGGCGGCTTTGCGGAGCGCGGACTGGTCAGAAAGCTGTCGCTTGCGGAGAGCGACGCGCGCTTTGACGTGACCACCGCGCCCCACGCGCACGGCGTCTGCCGCGTCTGCGGCAGGGTGTGCGATCTGCCTCTGCCCGCGCTCGCCCCGGTTGCAGAGGGGAGCATATGGGGCGGCTTTCATGTGGACGGCTGCGAGGTGCAGTTTACGGGAATTTGTCAGGATTGCAGCAAGATGAATATGCGCCAAAGCGCACAAATAAAATAAAAGAGGTGAAAACATGAAGGAACTCAAGGGAACCAAGACGATGGAGAATCTGCTCGCGGCATTTGCGGGCGAGAGCATGGCAACCAACAAGTACGCGTACTTTGCGTCCAAGGCAAAGAAGGACGGCTACAACCAGATCGCCGCGATCTTCGAGGAGACGTCGGGCAACGAGCGCGAGCACGCCAAGATGTGGTATAAGCTCATTGCGGGCGGTATCGGCACCACGGCGGAGAACCTGGCGCTTGCGGCGCAGGGCGAGAACGACGAGTGGACGGATATGTACCCCACCTTTGCCAAGGTCGCGCGCGAGGAGGGCTTCGAGGCGATCGCCGTCATGTTTGAAAAGGTCGCGTCCGTCGAAAAGGAGCACGAGGAGCGCTACAGAAAGCTGCTTGCCAACGTCGAAGAGGGCAGAGTGTTCGTGAAAGACGGCGAAGTGTACTGGCAGTGCCTCAACTGCGGCGCGATCGTCAAGGCGAGCGAGGCGCCCGAGGTCTGCCCCGTCTGCGCGCATCCCAAGGCGTATTTCCAGGTCAAGCCCGAGAACTATTAATTTTGCGGAAAACGCTTGCAATTTTTGTGCGAGTGTGCTATGATAGAAACAAGATAACGCTGTGAAGCGGACCAGTACGTCCCAAAGTCACCTTGCAGAGAGCCGCCGTTTGGTGCGAGGCGGCAGGCGGCAGGGGCGGAACTCCCCGCAGAGCGGTCTCCCTGAACGGCAAGTAGGGGAGAACGGAGTCCCATCGTTACGGGGGAAGGGCATGTTCGTGCCTGCAAAGTGGCGGAAAATTTCCGCAATAAGAGTGGTACCGCGCAAATCAATGCGTCTCTTACGTTCGCGTAAGGGGCGCATTTTTTTGAAGTCGCACCACTGCCTGTGTCGGGCGAAACGTGCGGCAAAAATCGGATGTAATCGTGAGGTGGAGAAATGGACGTTAAAAAGTATCAGAAGCAGTTTATCCTGCCCCCCGAGCCCTGCATGGACTGGGCAATGAAGAACATGGTCGAGCGTGCGCCCGTCTGGTGCAGCGTCGACCTGCGCGACGGCAATCAGGCGCTCATCGAGCCGATGGGGCTGGAGACCAAGCTGGAGTTTTTCAACCTGCTCGTCGAGATCGGGTTCAAGGAGATCGAAGTCGGCTTCCCCGCCGCAAGCGAGACGGAGTACGACTTTGTGCGCGCGCTCATCGACCGCAACCTCATCCCCGACGACGTCACCATTCAGGTGCTGACGCAGGCGCGCGAGCATATTATCAAAAAGACCTTTGAGGCCATCCGCGGCGCGAAGAACGTCATCGTGCACGTTTACAATTCGACCTCCGTCGCCCAGCGCGAACAGGTATTCCGCAAAGATAAGGAGGCGATCAAGCAGATCGCCGTGGACGGCGCAAAACTCCTCAAAAAACTCACCGACGAGGCGGGGGCAGACTATCGCTTTGAGTACTCGCCCGAGAGCTTCACGGGGACGGAGCCGGACTACGCCCTCGAGGTGTGCAACGCGGTGCTGGATATCTGGCAGCCCACAGCGGACAGAAAGGCAGTCATCAACCTGCCCGCCACGGTGGAGAACGCCATGCCGCACGTCTACGCGCAGCAGGTCGAATATATGTGCAAGCATTTGAAGTTCCGCGAGAACGTCGTCGTCTCGCTGCACCCGCACAACGACCGCGGCTGCGGCGTCGCGTCGGCGGAGTTCGGGCTTTTGGCGGGTGCGGACCGCGTCGAGGGTACGCTCTTCGGCAACGGCGAGCGCACGGGCAACTGCGACGTTGTCACGCTCGCGATGAACATGTATTCCCAGGGCGTCGATCCCATGCTTGATTTTTCCAATATGCCCTATGTCGCGGCGCTCTATCAGAGCTATACGAACATGCGCATCTCGCCCCGCCAGCCCTATGCGGGCGAGCTGGTGTTCGCCGCCTTCTCCGGCTCGCACCAGGACGCCATCGCCAAGGGCATGAAGTTCCGCGAGGAGACGGGGCGCACCGTCTGGGACGTTCCCTACCTTCCCATCGACCCCAAGGACGTGGGCAGAGAGTACGATTCGGACGTCATCCGCATCAATTCCCAGTCCGGCAAGGGCGGCGTGGGGTATATTCTGGAGCACGTCTACGGCATCAAGCTGCCCGCCCGCATGAAGGAGGCGATGAGCTATGCCGTGAAGCACGAATCGGACGTTTTGCACAAGGAACTCAAGGCGGACGAGATCTTCGAGGTGTTCGGCAGGAAGTTCTTAACGCCCCGCTCCGTATTCGAACTGGGCGAGGTGCATTACCGTCAGGAGAATGGCATCACCGCCGTTGTCGAGATCAAAGAAAGGGGACAGAGCACCGTCGTCGAGGCGACGGGCAACGGCAGACTGGACGCCGTCTCCAACGCACTCAAAAAGCACTTCGGGATCTCCTACAATATCACGGGCTACGAACAGCACGCGCTCTCCTCCGGCTCCTTCGCGCAGGCGATCTCCTATCTGGGCGTGGAGACGCGCGAGCATGTATACTGGGGCGCGGGCGAGAACTCGGATATCACGATCTCCTCGGTGCAGGCGCTCGTCTCGGCGCTCAATAACCTCTTAAGCGCATGAACGCCGTCAATTACGACGCCCTCATGCAAAAGGAGCTTGCAGGCGCGGCGGGCAAGCGGGTGCTTCTGCACAGCTGCTGCGCGCCCTGCTCCTCGTACTGCCTGCAAGAGCTTGCTAAGTCCGTCCGCGTGACGGTGCTCTACTACAATCCCAACCTCGACTGCGCGGAGGAGTACGCAAAGCGCAAGTCCGAGCAGCTCCGCTTTTTGCAGGAGACGGGGCTTGCCGACTTTCTCGACTGCGACTACGCGCCCGAGGACTTTGCGGCGATCGCGGCGGGGTACGAGGACGCGCCCGAGGGCGGCGCGCGCTGCGCCCGCTGCTTTACGCTGCGTCTTGCGCGCACGGCGCAGGAGGCAAAAAAGGGCGGCTATGACTATTTCGGCACGACGCTCACCGTCTCGCCGCTCAAAAACGCCGCCGTCATCAACGAAATCGGCGCGGGGCTGGCAGAAAAGTACGGTGTGAAGTGGCTGCCCTCCGACTTCAAAAAGCGGGGCGGCTATCAGCAGTCCATCGTCCTTTCCCGCGAGCACCGATTGTACCGGCAGAACTACTGCGGGTGCGTGTATTCCAAACAGAGATTGCGGCCAGAATAGAGGGGAGAACAATAAGAAAGCGCGCGGCGCGGACAAAATGTCCGCGCCGCGCGTTGTTTTCATAAGAGACGAACTATACTTCCTGAAACTTGTCCGCCCCCCACCAGGCGGGCACGAGATCTTTTAATAACATCGTTTTTCGGCTATATCTGCCACCGTTTTTTAATCTATTTTATCATGTATCAGCTTCGAAATCAAATCTTCTTTGTCTCGTATCCGAAAATTAAGGGACTTTTGGGGCAAATCATCAAAAAAACGGACCGCTGCGGTCTGTTTTCATGTTGTATGATTGTGCATGGGCAGAGATTATGCGATATGCTCGCCCGTCAACAGGTGCCTGTCAAACAGCTCTTTTTTCAGGGGCGCGCCCTGCAGGGCGTCGTAAAACAGCCCCATGTGCTCCACGCTCTCCTCGACGGCGCGTTCAAACAGATCGTCCGCCGATTTCACGGGCGGAAGGGTGGGATCGGCGTTCGCCGCCCGTTCAAAGACCTCGCCCGAGAGGACTTCGGGATCGGGCGTGTCGCCCGGGTAGAGGCAGGATAAAAGGTGCGCATGAAAGAATCTGTCAAAGCCCGCCCAGCCCTTCTGCGCGGAATAGCACTTGCCGTGGAAGAACTTAAGGTACGCTGCAAAATTTTTCAGACCGCCGTGCAGAATGTTCTTTGTCATGGGCGTGCGCCCGAGCGCCGCGGTCGCGTGCTGCCAGACGGCAAATAGCGTTTCCTCGTCGCACTTTTTCAGGTCGGGGAAGGGATAGTCCTCCGCCTCGCGCCCCTCGATCTTGCGCGCAAAGTAGACGTCCCAGTCGTTTTCCAGCCGCTGATGTACCCGCTTCGCCTTGCCGTTCTGTTCCAGGTAGCGGTAGACAAAGGGGTGGAACGCGACGTCCGCGCAGTAGTGCGTGACGTATCCAAGGCAGTACGCCGCCGCCCGCTCGCGCGCCGCGCCCGAAAGGGAATTGATTGCCGCAACAAAGGCAGAGAACAGTTCATAGACCGCATTGCGGTGCAGGTGCTTTCCGAGGTTTCCTTCCTGTTTGTTCGCCTTGGCAGCAAAGAAGAACATGTCCGCCCCCTGCGCGCCGAGGAAGTACATCTCGGGCGAGGCGGAGATCAGCGCGCCGATCTCCTCGGGCAGGCGCGCCTGCGCCGTGCGCGCGATGAGTGCATGTGTGATGGAAGATGGCATAACGTACCCCCAAAAATTGTACCAAAGAGCGCTGTTTGTTATGGCTGCGCGGGCGCGGGATAGTGCCGCGCGCCGAAGAGCGCAGTGCCGATGCGCACCATGTTGGAGCCGTGCGCCACGCACAGCCGCCAATCCCCGCTCATGCCCATGGAGAGCCAGCGGATATTTGTGTCCTGCGCCTTTGCCCTGTTGAAGAGTGCTCGCATCTCGTCCGCAAGCAAGGCGAGCAGCGCCGTGTCGTCGGACTCGGGCAGCATCGCCATAAAGCCGCGCACGCGGATGCCGGGGACGGTGCGCAGTCTTTCATAGGCGGCAAACGCCGTCTCGGGCGAATAGCCGCTCTTGGAGAGTTCTCTGCCCGCGTTGACCTCAATGAGGACGTCCGTCGTGACGTTCGCGCGCACGGAGCGCTTGGAGAGCTCCTCGGCAAGCTCGTCCCGATCGAGCGAGTGAATGAGGTAGGTCTTGCCGATGAGGTATTTGACCTTGTTGGTCTGCAAATGCCCGATAAAGTGGCGGTTTCCCCCGTGGACGAGGTCGAATTTATCGCGGAATTCCTGGACTTTGTTCTCGCCGATATCGGTAACGCCCGCGGCGATCGCCTCGTTGATCTCGTCCGCGGTGCGCGTCTTGGTCGCCGCCACAAGGGTGACGGGCTCGCCGAAGCAGTTGCCCGCCGCGAGTTCCTTTAAGTATGTTGTTACGTTTTCTGAAATGCTCATATTGTCTCCGTTGAACGTCCATATTATACCCCTTTCCCGCCCGCCTGTCAATAAAATGTGGGAATGCGCGCGCCTATCTTGACATTCCGCAAAGCCATGGATATAATGAAAGCGAAAAAGAGGAAGCCGATCCTTTTCTGCTGCGGGAGATCCATATCATGGCAAAACATGCGATCCAAAAATCAGAGCGGCATGGGGCAGGGGAAACGGTTGAAGGGAAAACTACGCAAAAATCTGCGCAGGAGAAACAGGCGTGAAGGGGAAAGCAGTTGAAGAACAAGACGTTTGATTTTCTCTGCTTCAGAATAAATCCCATACCGTCATTGATGGGCGTAAAAGATAAAAAATGCGCGCGGGCGGAAAATTTTCCGCCCGCGCGCTCGCTATTTCGTCAGTTTCTTTATCAGATCAGCCTCAAAAATCATATGTTCTCGGCGATCAGGCGCGCCATCTCTTTGCAGCCGACCTGTTTCATGCCCGCAGACATGATGTCCGCCGTGCGGTAGCCCATAGAGAGCACTTTGCCGACGGCAGCTTCCACCGCGGCGCACTCTTCCGGCATCGCAAAGGAGTCGCGCAGCATCATGGCGGCGGCGAGGATGGTCGCAATGGGGTTCGCCGCGTCCTGTCCCGCGATGTCGGGCGCGGAGCCGTGGATGGGCTCATACAGCCCGCACGTCGTGTCGCCCAGAGAGGAGGAGGCGAGCATGCCGATCGAGCCCGTCACCTGCGCCGCCTCGTCCGAGAGAATGTCGCCGAACATGTTGGACGTCAGTAAAATATCGAACTGCGCGGGGTTTTTGACGATCTGCATCGCCGCGTTGTCCACGAGCATGTCGGTCACGGTGACATCGGGGAAGTGCTTTTCGGCATACGCATGCACGGTCTTGCGCCACAGACGGGAGGACTCCAGCACGTTCGCCTTATCGACGGAGATCACCTGCTTCTTGCGCTTCATTGCCAGCTCGCACGCGATGCGCGTGATGCGCTCGACCTCTTTGACCGAGTATTTCTCGGTGTCCCAGGCGGTCTCGCCCAAGGTTTCGTCTTCGTACCTGCCGCGCTCGCCAAAGTAGATGCCGCCCGTCAGTTCCCGAACGACAATGATCTCAATGCCCTTTTCGACCAGTTCGCGCTTCAAGGGCGAGGCGTCCGCGAGCGCCGCCCAGAGCCGCGCGGGGCGGATATTCGAGTACAATCCCATTGCCTTGCGGATCTTCAGAAGTCCCGTTTCGGGACGCTTCTCCGCGGGCAGGGCGTTGTATCTCGGGTCGTTCACCGCGCCGCCGACCGCGCCCAACAGAACGGAGTCGGATGCAAGGCACTTGTCGATCGTGGACCGGGGCAGGGGATCGTCTGCGACCTCCAGCGCGCACAGCCCGATGGGAAGCTTTTCAAAGGTGAAGGTGTGCCCGAATTTTTGAGCAACTGCCTGAAGGACGGCGACTGCGCCGTCTGTGATTTCGGGACCAATGCCGTCCCCGGGTAAAACTGCGATGTGTTTATTCATAAAAAAACTCCTGTTCACGAATTTTCTCACGCAAAGGCGCAATTCCGTGATTTAAGGAAGAGGCGGCCGGCACGGAGCAAGCTCCTGACGGCACCTCTTCCTCTCGCCGCAAACAGGAAGGGCTTACAATATAGTTTGCGGCGATTCACCATCTCCACCAAAGCTGCATCAGCAGCAAATAGGGGCATACTGCGGAGGGGTGAACGGCGCGATATGCGCATCGCCATAGTATGGCGTGCGCGCGCCGCGAACTGCGGTTTTTGACATAGCCGTCAAAAACCGTGACCGCAGGCGACGTTTTCCTTGCGCCGCCAAGACGGTGCCCCGCAGGGGCGGAAGGGCGTCGACCCTCTCGCCTCGCTTCGCTCAGCACCCTCCCTTGCGCAGGGAGGGCTTTTCTTGCCTCCCTGACTTTGTAAGGGACGCTGTCACCGAAGGCGGTGATGAGGGGTATTGCTGCGGCGTCCTCAGTTACAAAACCTGCACATCGTTGTTGGCAAACAGCTGCTGATAGAAGGGGGCGTAGCGCATGACGGCGTAGTCGTCGTCATGCAGCAGAATGGTCTTGCCGCGGATTTCCAACAGCTGCATGGGCGTCAGAAAGAGCAGATCTTCATAGGCGACTTCTTTCGCGAAGGTGTCGTACGCATCGCTTTCCATCGCGAAATTTTCGTACGCCCTGATCTGCTCGACATCGTCGGTGCGGTAGAGCTGCACGGAAAAGCTGTCCTTCTCCAGCGGCGCGCCAAGGCGCTTTTTCTTGCCAATATAATAGAGATAGATGACCTTATGTTCCTGCGAGGCAAGCGCGTCCCGGAGCACTTTCTCCTCCTGTTCCCGCTTAACCTCGCGCACTTTTGCCTGACGATTGCGGTTGACGGTAATTAAGACAATGGCGGCGAGGCAACAAATAAGTAAGGCGATGACAACCGCTGTTCGCTCGGGGCTCTCGCCTTCGGGAAGGATGGCGCCTGCGATCACGCACGCGACCACACCGCCGAGACATACAAATTCGGCGATCGTGAGGGGAGAGGGCTTCTTCATTTTGTTTTCAGGGAATTTAACAGCCCGCCGGCGTCGATGATGCGCTGAATGAAGGGCGGGAAGGGCTGTGCCTGAAAGCTCTCGCCCGTCGTCTCATCGCGGATGACGCCCGCAGCGAGATCGCAGGAAACGACGTCTCCCGCCTTGATCGCCCTGACCGCGTCGGGACATTCCAGAATGGGCAGCCCGATATTGATCGCGTTGCGGTAGAAGATGCGCGCAAAGGTGTTGGCGATGACCAGCGAAACGCCGCTCGCCTTGATGGCGATGGGGGCGTGCTCGCGCGAGGAGCCGCAGCCGAAGTTGTCCTCGGCGACGATGATATCGCCCTTCTGCACGCGCGAGACAAAGTCGGGGTCGATGTCCTCCATGCAGTGCGTCGCCAGTTCCTCCGCGCTCGACGTATTCAGGTAGCGCGCGGGAATGATGACGTCGGTGTCGACGTCGCTGCCGTATTTATGCACCCTGCCCTTGACGATCATTCCATCACCTCCGAAGCTGTTGCAAGTCTGCCCGCGATCGCGCTCGCCGCCGCCGTGTAGGGGGAGGCGAGGTAAATTTCACTTGTCGTGTGTCCCATGCGTCCCACAAAGTTGCGGTTGGTCGTGGAGATGCACCGCTCGTGGTCGGCAAGGATGCCCATGTGTCCGCCCAGACAGGGACCGCACGTCGGCGTGGAGACGATCGCGCCCGCGCGGATGAAGATCTCCAGGAGCCCTTCGCGCATCGCCTGCAAGTACACTTCCTGCGTCGCGGGAATGACGATGCACCTGACATTTTTGGCGACCTTTCTGCCCTGGAGTATCTGCGCCGCCTGCCGCATATCCGAGATGCGCCCGTTGGTGCACGAGCCGATGACGACCTGATCGATGGGGATATTCTCCCATTCCGTCCTGGTATTTTCGGGAAGGTGGGGAAAGGCGACCGTCGGCTTTAGGGCGCTCAGATTGATCGTGATCGTGCGCTCGTAGTGCGCATCGGGGTCGGCTTCATAGATCTTCACGGGGCGGGAAAAGCGCCCCTTCATGTAGTCGAGCGCCGCGTCGTCCACGGGGAAAATGCCGTTTTTCGCGCCTGCTTCGATCGCCATGTTGCATACGGTGAACCGATCGTCCATTGTGAGGGATTTTACGCCCTCGCCCGTGAACTCCAGGCTCTTGTAGAGCGCGCCGTCCACGCCGATCGTGCCGATAAGGTGCAAGATGACGTCCTTGCCCGTGACGAAGGGGGGCAGCGTGCCCGTCAATTCCACGCGGATGGCGGCGGGGACCTTGAACCAGCACCTGGAGGTCATCATGCCCGCGGCGAGGTCGGTCGAGCCGACGCCCGTCGAGAACGCCCCCAGCGCGCCGTAGGTGCAGGTGTGGCTGTCCGCGCCGATGACGCAGTCGCCCGCGCCGACAAGCCCCTGTTCGGGCAGGAGCGCGTGCTCGATGCCCATCTGTCCCACGTCAAAGAAGTGTTCGACCTGCTCGCGCTGTGCAAATTCGCGCGTGCATTTGACCTGGCATGCCGCCTTGATGTCCTTATTGGGCGTGAAGTGGTCCATGACGAGCGCGACCTTGCCCTTGTCTTTGACGTGACCGCCCACCTTCTCCATTTCGCGAATGGCGACGGGCGCGGTGATATCGTTGGCGAGCGCGAGATCGAGCTCCGCTTCGATGAGCTGACCCTCCGCGACGTAATCGAGCCCCGCGTGCGCGGCAAGGATCTTTTGCGTCATGGTCATTCCCATATGGCAAACTCTCCTGATTGTTGAAATAATCTTGACAAAAGTATATCATATGTGCTATACTGCCGTCAATCATTTGAAAAATGAATGATCAAATAGGAGTTATCGAAAAAATCAATCGTGAATACCGATAATCTTCGCACATTTTTGCTGCTTGTCAAACTCAAGAACTTTACCCGCGTCGCGGAGCACCAGTTCATCGCGCAGTCCACCGTCACCAACCGCATTGCGGAGCTGGAGCGGGAGATGGACGTGCGCCTTCTGCGACGGGATACGCGCAACGTGGCGCTCACTGAGGACGGAAAGACCTTCTATGAGTACGCGCGGCGCATCGTGGAGATGGAGGACGCGTGCGTCTCCGCCGTCCGCGGCGGCGTGCGTCAGATCCGCGTGGGCACGACCAACGCCATCTATGAAGGGGTACTCAAGGACCGCATCTTCGAGGGGATCGCGGCGGGGCATGCCTACCGCGTCACGATCGGGCACACGGCGGGGCTGTTGGAGATGCTCTGGGACGGGCTTTTGGACGCGGCATACGTCTATCAGGACGTGCGCCGCGCGGGATTTTCCTGCACGCCCTATTCGCGGGACGAGCTGGTATTCCTGGCGCGCGCCGACAAAAACGGCTTCCCGGACGGCATCCGTCAGGAACAGCTTGCGGGCATTCCCTGCGCCATGTGCAACTTTTCTCTGCAGGAGATCGGCTCCTATCTGCGCGAGCTCTTCCCCGCGGGGCATGTGTTCCCGTTCGAGGTGGACAACTCCAACAAGGTGAAGGACTACCTGAAGGCGGGGCTGGGCTACGCCTTTCTGCCACGCGGCATCGTCAAAGAGGAGCTTGCAAGCGGCGCATTCGCCGAGATCACGCCCCTTGATTTCATGCGCATGGAGATCCCGAGTTACTGTGTCTGCCGCAGGGAGGATAAAGACATCTGCTTCCCGCCCGAGGTGGATGCGCCGCAGGACATATGAGCGGCGGGGCATACGAGCAGGATATATGCACCGCGACGCAATCAAAACAAAAAATGACGAAAATCTGCCGCCCGACGCACATGCGTCGGGCGGCAGTTGTGTTTTGGGGAAACATTCAGTTCAGGAGACATGTAAAGCCCTCCCTGCGCAAGGGAGGGTGTCCCGAAGGGGCAGGAGGGTCGATTCACTTCGTTGCCGCACCACTTCGTCTGCTTCGCAGACACCTCCCCTAAACCTTCGGTTCATGGGAGGCAAGAAGCAAGTGGCTTCTCTCTTGGCTTTTATGGGAAGCAAGTTTGCCTGAATCTGAGCGTTATCAGTGGCGTACAATCATGAACCCTTCTGTCCTCAAGGTTGTGTAAAACAACAAAAAGACCCCAGCCAAAGACTGAGGTCATGTGTTCAGAACTTCTTAAAGACTGCGCCGTCGGAGGCGGAGGTGACCAGGGCGCGATAGCGCTTTAAATACCCTTCGACGGGTTTTTCCAACGGTGTGAACTTGGCAAGCCGCGCTGTGATCTCCTCTTCGGGCACGCGCAGATTGATTTCGCCCTTGGTGATATCGATGTCGATGATGTCGCCCTCCTGCACGATGCCGATGACGCCGCCCGCCGCAGCTTCGGGGCAGACGTGTCCGATCGCCGCGCCGCGCGTCGCCCCCGAGAACCTGCCGTCGGTGATGAGCGCCACGGTGTCGCCCAGTCCCGCGCCGACAATGGACGAGGTGGGGGAGAGCATCTCGCGCATGCCCGGTCCGCCCTTGGGCCCCTCATAGCGGATGACGACGACGTCGCCGGGGTGGATCTTGTTGCCTGAGATCGCCTGCATGGCGTCCTCTTCGGAGTCGAATACCCTTGCAGGCCCGGAGTGGACATACATCTTGGGATCGACCGCACTCTTTTTGACGACCGCGCCCTCGCGCGCAAGATTGCCCTTGAGAATGGCAAGCCCGCCGTAGGGGGAGTAGGGGTTGTCGACGGGACGGATGATTTCGGGATCGCGCACGCGCGCCGCGCTCGTCAGTTCGTTCTGCGTCACGCCCGCCACCGTCCTTGCGTTGCCGTCGAACAGCCCCGCGTCGATGAGCGTGCGGATGACGGCGGAGATGCCGCCCGCGTCCTCCAATTCCTCGATATAGTGATCGCCCGCGGGTGCAAGGCGGCACAAATTGGGCGTGTTCGCCGAGATCTCGTTCATGGTGTCCACGGAGATCTGCTCCTTGGTAAAGCCCAGCTCGCTCGCCAGCGCCAGAAGGTGCAGCACCGAGTTGGACGACGCGCCGATCGCCATGTCGACGCGCTCCGCGTTCTTGAGCGCCGTGGGCGTGAGAATATCGCGCGGACGCACATTGTGCGAGTGCAGCCACATGACCGCCTCGCCCGTCTGCTTTGCAAGCGCAAGGCGGGCGGAGTAGACGGCGGGAATGGTCCCGTTGCCGGGCAGCGCCATGCCGAGCGCCTCTAAAAGGCAGTTCATCGAGTTCGCCGTAAACATGCCCGAGCACGATCCGCACGAGGGACAGGCGGCGCACTCAAAGCGCTCCAGCTCCGCCTCGTCGATCTTGCCCGAGGTGTACGCGCCCACCGCTTCGAACATGGAGGAGAGGGAGAGCTTCTTGCCGTCCTTGTGCCCCGCGAGCATGGGCCCGCCCGAGCAGAACGCCGCGGGGACGTTGGCGCGCACGGCGCCCATCAGCATGCCGGGGATGATCTTGTCGCAGTTGCCCACAAAGACGCAGGCGTCAAAGGCGTGCGCCGTGATGAGGATCTCCGCGCTGTCCGCGATGATCTCGCGGGAGGGCAGGGAGTACTTCATGCCCTTGTGCCCCATCGCGATGCCGTCGCACACGCCGATGCTGGGGACGATGACGGGCTTGCCGCCCGCCGCGATGACGCCCTCCGCGACCGCGCGCGCGATATTGTCGAGGTGCATATGCCCGGGGATGATCTCGCTCTGCGCGCAGATGATGCCCACGATGGGCTTTTGCATTTCGGAATTGGTCCACCCGAGCGCCCTGAGAAGCGAGCGCTGCGCTGCCATATTGCTGCCATGTGTGAAAGTATTCATAAAAACTCCTTCTATGTTCACGAATTTTCTCACGCAAAGGCGTGATAAAATTCCGTGATCTAAGGAAGAGGCTGCCGGCACGGAGTAAACTCCTGACGGCACCTCTTCTCACGCGGGTGGATCCCCGCGTTCGGTCAAGAAATTGCCTTGCACATGGCAATTTCTTAAGTTCGGGCATGCGCCGAAGCCGCACCGCGGCTATCGGCATAACGCACGCCCTCACCCTCTGCGGGCGAACCTTAGGGGCTTACCATTATAGTTCGCCCGCATTCACCATCTCCACCCAAGCTGCGTCAGCAGCAAATAGGGGCATACTGCGCAAAATTGCGATTTTGCTTGTATCTGAGATTTTGTTCACAGATTTCTTTTCGAACTGACGAAAAGAAATCTCGTGAGTTTAAGAAAAACCCAACAGTCGCCTTTTGCTAAAATTACGCCGCAAGCAGGGTTCTTGGCGACGCAAGGAAAACGTCGCCTGCGGTCACGGTTTTTGACGGCTATGTCAAAAACCGCAGTTCACGGCGCGCGCACGCCATACTATGGCGATGCGCATATCGCGCCGTTCACCCCTGCGCCAGCGGTACTCAATTTGTCGCTTGCGACCTCAGCAGGTGAATGCGCGGAGGCTATTTTGTTGCCATTTCCGCGCAGAGGGCGAATGTGTGCGTCATGCAGACAGCCGCAGTGCGGCTTCTGCGCACACATGAGCTTAGCGATTTTGCATTTGCAACGCAAAATCGCTGACCGAAGCACAAGTATCCACTTGTGCAAGAAAGCGCCCTTAAAATCGGAAGATTTTCTCCCGTCAGTTCGGGAGAAAATCTCCGAGTCAGATTTTCTCTTTATAATCCGTCTCGTCCTTGATGGTGGACTTGCCGCGGGAGATGCTCGTCACGCCGGTACGCGCCAGTTCCATGACGCCGTAGGGCATGAGCATGGTCACAAACCCGTCCAGCTTCATGGGCTTGCCCGTCAGCTCGAGGATGGTCGCCTCGGGCGAGGCGTCCACGACCTTTGCGCGGAAGATCTGGCTGATCTCCAGCACCTGCGAGCGGGTCGCTGCGTCTGTTTTGACCTTGATGAGCAGCAGCTCGCGGCTGACGGCGTCCTCCTCGACGCGCTTGATTTTCTTGACGTCGATGAGCTTGTCCATCTGCTTCATCATCTGCCCGAGGATATAGTCGTCGCCGTTTAAGACGATGGTCATGCGGGAGAGCTCCTCGTTCTCCGTCTTGCACACGGAGAGCGATTCGATGTTGTAGCCGCGGCGCGCGAAGAGGGCGGCAACGCGGACGAGGACGCCCGATTTGTTGGAAACAAGTGCGCTGATCGTGTATCTGTTCATTCTCTCGCCTCCCAGTCGGTGATGATGGTGTCGTACGTCTGCCCGGGCTTGATCATGGGCAGAACGTTCTCGTCGTTGCTGATGCGGCAGTCCACCAGAACGGGGGTCTGCGTCGCAAGCGCCTTCGTGAGCACGGGCACGATATCTTCGTCCTTCTCAATGGCAAGCCCCACGGCGCCGAAGCTCTCTGCGAACCTGACGTAGTCGGTGCGCTTGCGCACGTCCGTCTGCGAGAAGCGGTTGCCGTAGAACAGCTTCTGCCACTGGCGCACCATGCCCAGCGCGTGGTTGTTCATCAAAAGAATGGTGATGGGCAGCTCGTGCGTGACGGCGGTGGAGAGCTCATTGAGGTTCATGTTGAAGCACCCGTCGCCCGTCACGAGGATGACGTGCTTGCCCGTCGCCTTTGCCGCGCCGATCGCGGCGCCAAGACCGTAACCCATTGTCCCCAGGCCGCCGCTCGTGCAGAAGGTGCGCGGCTTTTCGATGGGGTAGTACTGCGCCGTCCACATCTGGTGCTGGCCGACGTCAGTGACGACGATGGTGTCCTCTTTGGCAAGCTTTGCCGCCTCAATGAGTACCTTGTGCCCGAGCTCCAGGGGCTTTGCCGTCGCCTTTTCCTGTGCGCGGTAGTTCTCGAGCGTCTTTACAAAGGCGCGCTCCTTGACCTCGGGCAGCATGGGGATGAGCGTCGTGAGCGACTGCTTCACGTCGCCGAGGATGCCGTAGGTGACGCCCACGTTCTTATCGATCTCAGCTTCGTCGATCTCCAGCTGGACGACCGTCTTGCCCGCGGCGAACTTGTCGCGGTTGAGCGCGACGCGGTCGGAAAAACGGGTGCCGAGCGCGATGATGCAGTCGCTCTCCATGCACAGCTTTGCCGCCGTCGCGGTGCCGTGCATGCCCATCATGCCCGCAAACAGCGGGTGGGAGGCAGGGAAGGCGCCAAGCCCCATGAGCGTGGAGGCAACGGGCGCCCGGAGGCGCTCGGCGAGGGCGCGCGCCTCGGCTGCCGCCTCGGACGCGATGACGCCGCCGCCCACCATGATGAGCGGGCGCTGCGCCTTTGCGATGGCGCGAGCCGCCGCCTCGAGTTCGCGCGGCGGGACCGCCTTCTTGCGCACGGGAACGGGCTTTTGCGGCTCATAGTCCGCCGTGTCACTCTGCACGTTCTTCAGGATATCGATGAGCACGGGGCCCTTTCTGCCCGAGTTGGCAATCAGGAACGCCTCGCGGACGACGCCTGCAAGGTCCTTGACGTCTTTGACGATATAGTTGTGTTTGGTGATGGGCAGGGTGATGCCGAAGATATCGATCTCCTGGAAGGAGTCGCGCCCCAGCATACTTGCGCCCACGTTGCCCGTGATGGCGACGACGGGAATGGAATCCATGTACGCCGTCGCGATGCCCGTGACGAGATTGGTCGCCCCCGGGCCGCTCGTGGCGATGACGACGCCCGTCTTGCCTGTGACGCGCGCCCAGCCGTCCGCCGCGTGCGCCGCGCCCTGTTCGTGCGAGGTGATGACGTGTTCGATCGTCCCGTCGCGGTAGAGGGCGTCGTAGATATCGAGCACCGTCCCGCCGGGATAGCCGAATACGGTGGTCACTCCCTGCTCTTTGAGACATTCGATGAGGATCTCCGCTCCGATTCGTTTCATAAAGTTCCCCCTTGCGAGTATGGTTCTTTTCATTATATTAGATAATGCCGGCTTTGTCAAGGGGCGGACGCAATTTCGGAGCATTCCTTTCTTGCATCGCCGCAAACGGAATTATCTAACGAGGGCGGGCGCGGGACGAAAAAAGCGGCGCGCCCGGGGGCGCACCGCCAAATTGTCAATACTGTCTGAGCCGCTTGCGGATGGAGGCGATGCCCGCCTTTGCCGCTTCCGTCGAGGAGCCGCCCACCGAGTTCCTGCCCTCGGCGGAGGCGCGCGTCGTCACGGCGGTGAGCACGTCCTCCTCGAACACGGGGCTTGCCGCGCGGAACTCCTCCAAGGTGAGCGAGGGCAGCGTCTTGCCCTGTTCGATGCAATAGCGCACCAGTCTCCCCGTCACGGCGTGGGCGTCGCGGAAGGGGACGCCGCGCTTTGCAAGGTAGTCGGCGACGTCCGTCGCGGTCGCATACCCCTCGCCCGCCGCCTCGTACATCGCGTTGACGTTGAAGGTGAGCTGCGAGATGAGCGCCGTGTAGATGGCAAAGCAGCTCTCCAGCGTCGTTTCAGCGTCGAAGAGGGGTTCCTTGTCCTCCTGCAGATCCTTGTTGTAGGCGAGCGGAATGCCCTTGATCGTCGTTAAAATCGCCATCAAGTGTCCGTAGACGCGCCCCGTCTTGCCGCGCACCAGCTCTGGAATGTCGGGATTCTTCTTCTGCGGCATGATGGACGAGCCCGTCGAATAGGCGTCGGGAATGACCCAGTAGCCGAATTCGTCCGAAGTATAGAGGATGGTGTCCTCGCACAGGCGGGAGAGGTGCGCCATCGCAAGCGACGCGCAGAAGAGGTACTCCGCCACAAAGTCGCGGTCGGACACCGCGTCCAACGAGTTCTGCGAAATGGAGTCAAAGCCCAGCATCTCGCGCGTCAAATCACGGTCGATGGGGTAGGACGTGCCCGCGAGCGCCGCGCTGCCGAGCGGCATGACGTTCATGCGCTTTCTGAGCGCCGAAAACCTGTCAAGATCGCGCAGGAACATTTCCGAGTACGCGTTGAAGTACTGCGCGCAGTTGATGGGCTGCGCCTTTCGCAGGTGTGTAAAGCCGGGCATGATATATTTGACCGTCTCCTTCGCGCGGGCGAGCAGCGCGGAGATGATCGCCTTCAGCGCCTCGATCGCGCGGTCGGCGGAGGCGCGGGCGTACAGGCGGAAATCGGTCGCGACCTGGTCATTTCTTGAGCGTGCCGTGTGCAGCTTTTTGCCCACCTGTCCGATGCGCGCAACCAGCTCGTTCTCGACGAAGGAGTGGATGTCCTCCTGCCCCTCAACGGCGAGTTTGCCTGCTTCGATGTCCGCATAGATGCCCTTTAAGCCCTCGCAGATCGCTGTGGATTCCTCCCCGGTGATGATATTGCACTTGCCGAGCATCGTGGCATGCGCAATGGACGCGGTGATGTCCGCGCGCCAAAGTTTTTTGTCGAACGAGAGCGATTCGTTGAACGCGTCCGCATCGGCTGCGGTGGGCGCGTCAAATCTTCCTTCCCAAAGTTTCATCGTGTGACCTCATATTCTCCTCGCGGCTCAGGCCCGCAGGGTACGTTCATTGTACAATATTTCCGCGCAGAAGGCAAGCGCTTTCGGGGGAAACGCCCGCGCGGCGCGCAAATTTCTTGACAGGACGCCGCCCTTTGGGGTACAATAAACGTATGATCATTTTAGGGCTGGACCCCGGCATCGGCACGATGGGGTACGGCGTCATCGAAAAGGACGCGCGCGGGAACTGCACCGCCGTCGACTACGGCGTCGTCAGAACCCCGCCGAGTGAGAACCTCGCCGTGCGGCTGTGTATCCTCGAAGAGGGCGTGAATGCTCTGTTCGACAAGTTTCACCCCGAGGAAGCGGCGCTCGAGGAGCTGTTTTTCTCCAAAAACGTGACCACGGGCATCGCGGTCGCGCAGGCGCGCGGCGTCATCCTGCTCACCTGCAACAAGCGGTGCGGGCGCATCTTCGAGTACACGCCCAACCAGATCAAGCAGGCGCTCACCGGCTACGGCGGCGCGGACAAGGGACAGATGCAGCGCGTCGTGGCAGCGCACCTGCGCCTTCCCAAGCCCCCGCGCCCGGACGATGCGGCGGACGCCCTCGGCGTTGCGCTCTGCCACGCCTTTACCAGCAGATTCGGAATTTTGTTCGGAGTAAAATAATGATAGGATATTTGCGCGGCAGGGTGCGCTTTCTCGCGCCCGAGAGCGTGCTGCTCGACGTGGGCGGCGTGGGGTATGAAGTCATCTGTTCGGGCGCGGCGTTCGCCCGCCTTTCGGGCGTGAAGAAGGACGAAGAGGGCGAAGTCTATACCTATTTGCAGGTGTCCGAGCAGGGCATCGCACTCTACGGCTTTGCCGACCTCAAGGAAAAGGAACTCTTTCTGCGCCTGACCAGCGTGCAGGGCGTGGGCGCCAAGCTCGCCATCGCGGCGCTCTCCACGCTGCGTCCCGCCGACCTCACCGAGGCGATCTATACGGCGGACGTCAAGCGGCTCACCTCCGTCAAGGGGCTGGGCAAAAAGACGGCGGAGCGCATTGTTCTGGAACTGCACGGCAAAATCTCCGCGGACGAGCTGTTGGGCGGGGACGGGGCGGAGGCGCGCATCACCGCCGTGCCCAAGGCGCAGGAGGACGAGGACGCCGTCGCCGCGCTCATGAATCTGGGCTTTACCCGTCAGGAGAGCACGCGCGCCGTCGAGCGCGCCAAGGCCGCGGGCGCTGTGACCGTCGAAGAGGTCATCGCGGCGGCGTTGAGAGGAATGTGACATGGACGAATTCGGCGAAGAGAGACTGCTTTCGAGCACCAAGGGCGAACTGGATGCGGAGGAAAATATCCTGCGCCCCAAGACGCTTTCGGAGTACGTCGGGCAGGATAAAGTCAAACAAAATCTTTCCGTCTACATGGAGGCGGCAAAATCGCGCGGCGAAGCGCTCGATCACGTCCTTCTCTATGGCCCGCCCGGGCTGGGCAAGACGACGCTCGCGCACATCATCGCCAACACGATGGGCACGCAGATCAAGCTCACGAGCGGTCCCGCGATCGAGCGCTCGGGCGACCTTGCCGCGATTCTGACCAACCTCAACGACGGCGACGTGCTGTTCATCGACGAGATCCACCGCCTCAACCACGCAGTGGAGGAGATTTTATATTCCGCCATGGAGGACTACGCCCTCGATATTATCGTCGGCAAGGGGCCTTCTGCGCGCAATATCCGCTTTTCCTTAAAGCAATTCACGTTAATTGGCGCAACGACGCGCGCGGGCATGCTCTCCTCGCCGCTGCGGGACAGGTTCGGCATCATGTGCCGTCTGGACATGTACACGCCCGAAGAGCTCAAGCGCATCGTCACCCGCTCGGCGCGCACGCTGGGCATCGGCATCGAAGAGGACGGCGCGTACGAGATCGCCCGCCGCTCGCGCGGCACGCCGCGCATCGCCAACCGGCTCTTAAAACGGGTCCGGGACTTCGCCGCCGTCGCAGGCAACGCCACGGTCACAAAAGAGGACGCCCGCCGTGCCCTTGCCCGCATGGAGATCGACGAACTTGGTCTGGACGAGACGGACAGGAACCTGCTGCGCGCGCTCATTTTCAAGTTCAACGGCGGTCCCGCGGGGCTGGACACGCTGGCGGCGACCATCAACGAGGATGTCGCGACCATCGAGGACGTTTACGAGCCCTACCTCTTGCAGCTGGGCTTCATTGCGCGCACGCCGCGCGGCAGGGTGTGTCTGAAGGATGCCTACGAGCACATGGGCGTCAGGATGCCCGAAAGTGCAAAAAGACAGCTCTCCGTCTTTGACACGGAGGAATAAACATGCAACAGCAAACAACGCTCAAAAAAAGTGATTTTTATTACGATCTGCCCGAGGAACTCATCGCGCAGACGCCCGCCGAGCCTCGCGATTCCTCGCGTCTGCTCGTCTATCACAGGGATACGCACGAAATCGAACACAAGATCTTCCGCGACGTTATCGACTACTTAAAGGCGGGGGACGTTCTGGTCGTCAACCGCACGCGCGTGCTGCCTGCAAGGCTGTACGCGCATACCTTGCACGGCGGCGCGGTCGAAGTCCTGCTTCTAAAGCGCCTCGCGCTCGATACCTGGGAAGTGCTCGTGCGCCCCGGCAAAAAGTGCCGTCCCGGCACCCGCCTCGTCGTCAACGAGGAGCTGTCCCTGGACGTCCTCTCCGTCACCGATTCGGGGGAACGTATCGTAAAATTTGCGTACGAGGGCGCGTTTGAGGACGTCCTATCGCGCGTGGGAACGATGCCGCTTCCGCCCTATATCCACGAAAAGCTCAAGGATCCCGAGCGCTATCAGACGGTGTACTCCAGGGAGAACGGCTCTGCCGCCGCGCCCACCGCGGGGCTGCACTTTACGCCCGAGCTTTTAGAGCGCATCAGGGCAAAGGGCGTGGAGATCGCCGAAGTGCTGCTGCACGTCGGGCTGGGGACCTTCCGCCCCGTCAAGGAGGAAAACGTCCTCGATCACAAGATGCACTCCGAGTACTACGAGGTGGGCGAGGAGGCGGCGGACATCGTCAACCGCGCCAAAAGAGAGGGGCGGCGCGTCATCTGCGTCGGCACGACGAGTGTGCGCACGCTGGAGACGGTCGCAGGCATAGACGGATACCTGCACGCCTGCAAGGGGAACACGGAAATCTTCATCTACCCGCCCTACAAGTTCAAGTGCGTGGACGCGCTCATCACCAATTTCCACCTGCCCGAAAGCACTCTTTTAATGCTCGTTTCTGCGCTCTGTTCGCGGGAAGAGATGCTCGAGGTCTATCGGGTGGCGGTGGAGGAGAGGTACCGCTTCTTCTCCTTCGGCGACGCTTGTCTCATCCTCTAAACTTCGCAATCGTTCGTCGAGCTTACGCACTCCTCGGTCACGTACGTTTTGGTACGCTCCCTTCGTCGTTTGCGCGCTCTCCTGCGCTTGCTCGTTTTTAGAATGAGACATGCTGATCGTATCAGCGGCGC